>CAXHZX010000001.1:0-175546 GCA_964022265.1 uncultured Oceanospirillaceae bacterium
GAGCGGTCGGTTAAGTCAGTGCTCAAAGCAGTGTGCTCAACCGAGGTGGCGTATTCTATAGATCTGAGTTTATTTGTCAACACGCTTTTTCAAAAAAACTTAATATATTTGAAATTAATCTAATCTAACTCGATGTGATTAATAATTGTTAGAAAACCAAACACTTATGAGCCTTTAAAATTCTAGCTCCATTGCAACAAATGGAACAATTTCTTGCCTCTTTTGATGATGTGAAACTGGTCATGCAAACCCGATGACGCATTAAGCATCGCATCAAGATCATTGACCTTTTCGCCATTAACACTAACCGCATTATTGCCAATAAATTCTCTGGCCATCTTGTTGGATTTAGCCAAACCTGACTCAACTAGAGCCTCAACCAAGCTCATGCTTTGTGATTGTGTGCTTGATGCCGGCATGCCATCCAAATATAGCTGCTGCAAATCTTCCTTGGTTAGGCTGCCTAACTGACCTGAGAATAATGCCTCACTAATCCTCAAAGCTGCTTGCAGGCCTTCTTCGCCATGCACCAACCTTGTGACCTCCGTCGCCAAGATACTTTGCGCTTGAGGTTTACCTTCAGCGACCTTGTCTTGCTCTTCGATTTCTATCATCCGCGCTTCACTCAAAAAGGTGAAGTAACGCAAGAACTTGTAGACGTCTGAGTCGGCTGTATTAATCCAAAACTGATAAAAAGCATACTGAGAGGTCTTTTTGGCATCTAGCCAAATTGTGCCGCTTTCTGTTTTACCAAATTTAGTACCATCGGACTTAGTGACCAAAGGCAAAGTTAAACCAAATACCTGGGCTCTATGCTGCCTGCGTGTTAAATCAATACCGCCTGTAATATTGCCCCACTGATCACTCCCACCAATCTGCAAAGTACAGTTGTATTGTTTATACAGCTCTGAGAAATCGAAGGACTGCAGAATCATGTAGGCAAATTCAGTGAACGATATACCTTCACCATCTCGCTCCAAGCGCTGCTTAACCGACTCTTTTTGAATCATTGAGCTGACCGAGAAATGCTTTCCTACGTCTCGTAAAAAGCTAAGCACATCGACATCTTTGGTCCAATCATAGTTATTGACCACTTGGGCACTATTGCTTTGGTCATTAAAGTCTATGAATGATGAAACCTGAAATTTTAGACGATCTACCCATTTGGTGATGACATCTAGGGTATTAAGCTTACGTTCTTGAGCCTTAAAACTAGGATCACCGATCATACCGGTCGCACCGCCCACTAAAGCTAAGGGCTTATGGCCTGCTTGCTGAAATCTTCGAAGCACAAGCAAAGGCACAAGACTACCAATGTGAAGGCTGTCTGCAGTGGGATCAAACCCACAATACAACACCCGAGACTCTTGCAAATGCTGGGCTAGTTCATCAGGCGAAGTCATCTGGCTAACTAAGCCGCGCATTTGTAAATCTGCAAGTAAATCGGTGTTGGTGGCAGTCATAATAATAAGTCGCTTTTAAGCTTTAATCTAAACAGGCTAACCCAGTCGGTTTTTAAAACTGGAAGCCGCGTATTCTAGCTTAAATAGAGTGCAATATAAAAGCGACATGAAGATCTGATACATTCGAATTTCATTGATAACACTCTGTGCATAAGAGTTAAGCATGTTATGATGCCATCCCACAGCAGCGATCAACTTTAAAAATACCCTAATCACACGCTATGAAATCCTTTACTCAGCTTCTTAAGCACTTCCCAAAGACATACGTGTACTTATTAATTGTGATTCTTGTGCTGATGATCGTCGTAAGCCTCATACCTAAAGATGCTGCACCCAAAACCCAAGTTATTGATCTGTCTGATACTCTAAACTTAGAGCTAGCTACGCCCTCAGATGACACACCATTAACACTTGAACCTGAACCTCAGATACAGCCTGAAGACTGGCAGTCTGTTACTGTAAAGTCTGGCGACAGCCTTAGCACTTTATTCCAACGCGTTGGCCTATCTGCCCAAGACGTTTACAAAGTCACTCAAGCCACTAAAAAAACAAATGCGTTAAGCCCTTTGTTTCCCGGCAACACACTGGACTTTTTAATTGAAAAGGGCCGTTTAGAGAAAGTAAGGCTGATTAAAACTGCGCTTGTGCAAACGGTTGTTGAACGCCAAGAAGACAGTGCATTTAAAGTGACTACCATTACTCGCACCCCTGATATTGAAACCCGATTTGTGCAAGGCACTATTAAAAGCTCGTTATTTGTTGATGGTCAAAAAGCAGGCCTGAGCCAAAAAAAGCTGATGCAACTTGCCACCATTTTTGGCTGGGATATCGATTTTGCATTGGACATTCGAGAAGATGATCATTTTGCGCTAATTTATGAAGAAAACTATCTTGATGAGAAACTGATTAGCGAGGGCAATATTCTCGCCGCTCAATTCACCAACCGGGGAAAAGTATTTAACGCTATACGCCACACGGATGGCAATTACTATTCACCTGAGGGCTATAGTATGCGCAAGGCATTTTTAAGAAGTCCTGTTGATTTTTTCCGAATTAGTTCAAAGTACAACCCTAACCGCAAACATCCGGTGCTAAAAACAGTACGGCCTCACAGAGGCGTAGACTACGCAGCGGCCACAGGCACCCCAATAAAAGCCTCCGGCGATGGCAAAGTCATTTGGCGAGGAACCAAAGGCGGTTATGGTCGTACCGTCATTATTCAGCATGCTGGCATATACACAACGCTGTACGCTCACATGTCTAAATACAACAGCAAAGTGAAAAATGGCAGCCGGGTGAAGCAGGGGCAAGTGATTGGCTATATTGGCTCGTCGGGTTTAGCCACTGGGCCACATTTACATTATGAATTCAGGATTAATGACGTCCATAAAAACCCACTCAAAGTGAAGTTTCCAAATGTTGAACCGCTTAACAAAGAACAAATGGCAAGCTTCAAACCTATGGCCACAGAGCTAGTAGACCAACTTGTGGCTTATCAACTGGGCACACCAAACGATTTGAACTAAAGGCGTTTTAAATAGAGAAGCTAGACCCGCAACCACAGGTTGTCGTTGCATTAGGGTTGGTCACTGAGAACTGAGACCCTTGTAGACTCTCCTTGTAATCCACAGTGGCACCCATCAGATATTGAATGGACATTGAGTCAACCACCATGATGACGCCATCATTTTCAATTTGCGTGTCATCATCGGCTACTTTGTCGTCGAAGGTGAACCCGTATGAAAACCCCGAACAACCACCCCCTGTTACATAAACACGAAGACGCAGGTTTGGGTTGTCCTCATCTTCCATCAGATGGGTTACTTTTTTTGCAGCTGAATCAGTAAACCCCATTGCTGGCGCTGAGGGGTCAAAATAATCTTGTTCTTGCGTAGCACTCATACCGAACTCGTCGTCAATTTCAGGCCAGAATTATGCCCTTAACCTAGTAATTTAGTCAAGTATTAACGCGGCCAATCTGCACCAACAGAAAATCTCAAATAAACCGCTGTTTTTAAACCATTTATACGTTCAATTTAAGGGGCTAAAGGCACTATGTCTAGACCCAAAGCTTCATCTAAACCAAGCATTAAGTTCATGTTGTGAATCGCTTGGCCTGCCGCACCCTTTACCAAGTTATCTATCGCCGACAAAATAACCAAAGTCTCTTCACCTTGAGGCTGATGCAAAGCAATTCGGCAGATATTTGAGCCCCGAACGCTGCGCGTTTCAGGATGACTACCCAAGGGCATTACATCGACAAACGGATGATCTTTATAACGCTCTTCAAACAAGCCTTGAATCGCTTCAAGAGAATACTGCTTGCTGGTTAAGCGCGCATACATAGTAGCGTGTATGCCACGGATCATAGGCACCAAATGCGGCACGAAGGTTAAGCCCACTGCCGCTTTATTAGCCAGTGAAAGCCTCTCCTTAATTTCTGGCAAGTGCCGATGCCCTTGCACACCGTAAGCCTTAAAACTGTCACCGGCCTCACACAGCAAGCTACCCACTGCAGCGCCGCGACCTGCTCCACTCACCCCAGATTTACAGTCAGCAACAATATGCTGGGTGTCAATGAGGCGGTTTTCAATTAAAGGCAACAACCCCAATTGCACGGCTGTTGGATAACACCCAGGATTGGCAACCAAACTGGCACCTTTAACGGCTTCACGATTCACTTCTGGCAAACCATACACGGCCTCTGGCAAAAGCTGTGCACATGCGTGCTCCATGCCATACCACTTTGACCACACATCAACATCTTTGATGCGAAAATCGGCCGCTAAGTCGATCACCTTAGCCCCTGCAGCCAATAAATCTGGCACCTGCTTCATCGCCACGCCATTTGGAGTTGCAAAAAACACTAGATCGGCTTCTGATAAAACCTGTGTTGTAGGCTCGCTAAAAGCTAAGTCATATTCGCCGCGAAGACTTGGATACATTTCAGACACCCCTTTGCCGGCTTCTGAACGCGAGGTAATTGCACACACCTCAACTCCTGAATGTCGAGCTAACAAACGCAATAATTCAACGCCTGTGTATCCTGTACCGCCAACAATGGCAACTTTTTTCACAATGGGATCCTTACACTTATGAGGTTACTGGCGCTATGATAATAGACGGTGCTTAAAAGCAAAAGAGCCACACGAAAATAAGCCAAATTAGGCTATTAGTCAGCATAAAGAATGTAGGATAAACTATCACCATATTAAACCATTCTGGTTTAGCAATACTGCGTATAACCTATGACCAACCCAAAAAACTCATTGTCATCCTTCGTTCAGTCTAGTTTTAAAGGCTCGAGCCGATTCAAAAGACGGCTTGCACAAAATGATGCCTTGTTACAAAACAGCCTATTAGGTTTCATCACCGGGATCGCAGCGGCACTTGTTATTATTGGATTTAGGATCCTGTTTGAGCTGCCATTAAGAAGCTTTTTACCAGGTGGCACGCCAGAAAGCTTTGAAAGCTTAGCGCCCATTTGGTTTTTCACATTACCTGTTTTAGGAGGACTTGTTGTTGGATTGTGGCTGATGCTATTTAGTCCAGAGCATAGGAAAACGGGCGTGTCGCATGTTATCACCAGAATGGCTTATCACCACGGAAAAATGCCCTTTAGAAATTCTGTAGCACAATTTTTTGGTGGTGCCTTAGCGATCTTAACGGGCCAATCTGGAGGGCGAGAAGGGCCCGCTGTTCACCTTGGGGCTGCCGCTGGATCACAGATTGGCAAACACTTTCACCTGCCTAACAACAGCCTAAGGCTGTTGGTTGGATGTGGGACCGCGGGCGCCATTGCAGCATCATTCAACACCCCCATGGCTGGGGTTATTTTTGCCATGGAAGTGGTGATGCTGGAATACACCATCATTGGTTTTACACCAATCATTATTGCTTCAGTGACTGCCACACTACTACATAATGTTTTGTATGGTGCTGAAATGGCCTTTATGGCGCCAGGCATTAGCATTACAAGCCTTAGTGAGATTCCTCTTATCCTGGTCTATGGAGTCATACTTGGGGCGCTTGCAGCTTTGTTCACAAAGACCATCACTGCCATGCACCGCTTTCAAAATCAGCCTATATTGCTTCGCATGCTAAGTGCAGGCCTGTGTACAGGCGTAATTGCTTACTTTATTCCTCAAGTCATGGGCATGGGTACCGATAGCATTTTGATGACTATTCAAGGGGAATACGCCATAGGCTTATTAGTCGCACTGGCCTTGGCAAAACTATTTGCCACTGCGATAAGCGTAGGTTTAGGTATGCCCATAGGCGTAATAGGGCCAACGCTGCTCATCGGCGCTTGTGCAGGCGCTGCACTTGGGCACATCAGCACCTGGGTGTTGGAAGAAAGCAGTTCCAATGCTGGCTTTTATGCCCTGTTAGGCATGGGGGCTATGATGAGCGCGGTGTTACAAGCGCCCTTAGCAGCGATGATTGCCCTTTTGGAGCTCACTCATAATCCCAATATTATTTTGCCGGGCATGGCTATTGTCGTGGTGGCCAACATTACCTGCAGTCATATTTTCAAACAAAACTCGGTATTCATTGAACTGCTAAAAAAGCAGGGTTTAAATTACAAAGCTAACCCGCTTGATCAAGTGCTAAGCAACCTAGGCGTCACAGCCTTAATGGATGAACATATTGTCGAACTTCACGACACTGACCTACAAGGCTTTGAAAGCTTGCTTAGTAAGGGCTCAAGCTGGGTCATCGTCACCGACAAAGATAAACCACCAATACGCCAATTGTTTCACATAGATCAGTTTTCAAAAGCCATTACTGCTGCACCTGTATCCATACAAGATTTTGCCAACAGTGCTGCGATAAAATCTGCTCTTTGCTCATCCCATGCCAGCCTCAAAGAAGCTTTGAATCTTGCAAAAGAGTCAGACTGTGACCATCTTCTTATTACAGACACAAACGGCAAGGTGATCGGTGCATTAGCGACAAAAGATATACTTGAATTTACACAAAAAGATTAGCGGCGAGGCGGATTAAAATGGATAATACATCGGCATTTTTAAGTTTAATTTCAAGAGTAGATTATGACCTCTAACATGACACCTGTATCTGAACAACTTTTTGACGCGGCACAAAGGCACATTCCAGGCGGAGTCAACTCTCCAGTTAGAGCGTTTAAGGGGGTTGGCGGAAACCCTTTGTTTATAAAGCATGGTATTGGGGCTTGGCTTACCGATGAAGATAATCGAGAGTATGTTGATTATGTAGGCTCATGGGGCCCAATGATTCTTGGCCACGCACACCCTAGAGTGCTATCGGCAGTCGCGAAAAGCATTGAAAATGGCTTAGGTTTTGGTGCACCCACTCGCGTAGAAACAGCAATGGCGGACAAGTTATGTAGCCTACTACCTCACATGGAAATGGTGCGAATGGTCAGTTCTGGCACGGAAGCCACTATGAGCGCTATTCGCCTAGCGCGTGGCCACACCGGCAGAGACAAAATTGTTAAATTTGAAGGTTGCTACCATGGGCACTCTGACTCTTTGCTTGTAAAAGCAGGTTCTGGTGCACTCACTTTAGGCGTACCAAGCTCACCTGGCGTCCCTGATAGCATTGCCGAACATACAATTACGCTTAACTACAATGACATTGATTGCGTAAAACAAGCATTTTCAGAAATAGGCCATGAAGTGGCCTGCATTATTGTAGAGCCTGTAGCTGGCAACATGAACTGCATTCCACCACAACCTGGGTTCTTGGAATGCTTAAGAGAAGTTTGTGATGAGAGTGGGGCTTTACTGATTTTTGATGAGGTCATGACAGGTTTTCGTGTTGGACCACAATGCGCCCAAGGTCGATATGGCATCGCGCCAGATCTTACAACGCTTGGTAAAGTGATTGGCGGCGGCATGCCCGTTGCAGCGTTTGGTGGCCGTAGTGATGTGATGCATTCACTGGCACCACTAGGTCCTGTTTATCAGGCAGGCACCCTGTCTGGCAACCCAGTAGCCATGAGCGCAGGCTTGGTCATGTTAGACGAAATTAGCCAACCAGGCTTCTACGAACAGCTGACAGACTTTACCAGCAAGCTTTTAGCAGGTCTTAAAGAGCGGGCTGACGCTGCTAACGTGCCTTTTCTAACCAGCCAAGCAGGTGGCATGTTTGGTATCTTCTTTACCGATCAGCCAGAAGTGACTTGTTTTTCAGAGACGATGGCTTGTGATGCCGAAAAGTTTAGCCGCTTCTTCCACTTGATGCTGGGCGAAGGAGTCTATCTTGCGCCCTCTGCATTTGAGGCTGGTTTTGTATCAACTGCTCATGGTGATAAAGAACTGGCTCACACGCTTGATGCGGCAGAACGCGTTTTCGCTCAGTTGTAATTTATGCTAAATATTGCGTTCACATTACTAGGTGGCCTGCTTATCTATGCGGGATACCTAGTATGGCAGCAAAAGAATGGACTTTGGGCTAACCAACCTGGGGCTCTTAGCCTTTGGTTTTGTGCCTTTGCTTTGGTGACCAATGCGCCACTGGCTAAAACCGTATTCGAGCCTGAACTTGCCAGCATGGGAATGAATCTTACTGTTTTTGTTGGTCTTCCGATGATGGCGCTAGTGCTGATTGATTTCACTAAGCAGTGGCAATGGCAGCTTGCCACATGGGGACGCATTTTTTTAGGCTTGGCCGCCATGTTTGAACTACTGCGCCGGGCCGAGTCTGGCAATAATTACGCCCAGTTTATCTTTTGTGCCTGCGCTATTTCGATTGCCTACACCTTTTTAAAAAGCAAACACCTCAACACAGAAAAGAGCCCCACGTTTAATGAGTCAAAGCTAATGCTTGGCATTGCATTGATATTAATGGCGGCTAGTTTTTTATCTTTTGATACCAGCCATGCGCTAGCATGGAACGCCCTGGCCTTGATTAGCTTGAGCCGTTACTTGTACTTAGCAGCCTCTAAAATGGCTCTTTGTTCACCTTCAAAGTTACCTAAATAGCTTCTACTTGCCCCGATAAGTTTCCAAAAATAATATTGGTAGTCTTTTTGGGCAGACACTAGGGTCAAACCTTTTAATGCCAATTGTTCAGCTTTTGCAGCCTCACCCAATGAAAGCTGTAAGGCGGATAACCTGGCATAAACTTTAGGTTCTCTTGGCGCAATGCGCTGGGCTCGTTGCAGCTGAATAACCGCCTCTGTAACCTTGCCTTGAGCCTTTAGTTGATCGGCTTTAGCCAATAATTTCACCACACTAACCTGTTCACTTTCAGGAAGGATGCGCGGCGCCTCTTTAACTGCTTGATCCTGCTTAATTTGTGGGGGCTGAGCACTGGATACACTTTGATCGGGAGTTATACTCTCTACAACTGCTGGGGCCGGGGCGATATAGACGGTGGCTTCTTCAACCACTGGCTCCTCAACAGGCGAAACAGCGCTTGGTTTAGAGGGCTTGGGTATCGTAGCAGTGCTTGATGTTTGGTGAGCTGTAATGCGCTGTGAGGGGATGGCTTTTGTACTTTGTTCTTCAATAATCGGCGCATAACCCGGGCTTGCACAGGCTCCCAAAAGAGCACAAAAACAAAGGCTAGTAATGGCTTTGAATGAGTCATTATACTTGTTCATTAACGATTAATATCCACAAGTTTGATTTACAAGAAGTAATGCTTGATTAAGCACAGGAATACCCACACCATTTTCACATTGTGATGGAATAATTGCACCCGTTTGCGGGTGAGTCACATGATAAGAGATGTTTTCTGGAGTAATGCCGGTGTAAGGTCGATATGGCAAAGATTGCACCAACTGCCCCCAAACCTTAAGTGCTCCACTGGCACCGGTCAATGGCGTGGGTTGCATATCTTCACGACCGAGCCAGACAGTCGCCACATACTCACCGCTATAGCCTGCAAACCAGCTATCACGCTGATCATTAGTGGTGCCCGTTTTACCTGCTACAAGCTGATCGTTAGGCAAATAGTTGTAGACCCCAGCACCCGTGCCTGCCTTAGCCACCATTTCCAATTCTTTATCTAACCGATACACAGATTCATTAGAGGCCACTTGGCGAATCTCAAAAGGAAAATGACTTAACAGCTCTCCATTAGCTTTAGTGACTTGGCGCACAATCCTGATGGGGCTATAAAAGCCACCTCCAGCAATGGTCTGATACACCTGATTGACTTGCCATGGCGACATCTCCACTGCCCCAAGTAGTACGGATGGGTATGCAGGGATGTTTTGCTCTATTCCCATGCCCTCCAACAAAGTCAAAACGCTCTCTAACCCCACCTCTAAACCGAGTCTTACGTTAGCTTGGTTGTATGAGCGTGTTAAGGTTTCATACATGGGCACCCTGCCATGGGATTTTTTGTCATAGTTTTGAGGCTGCCATAGTAACCCGTCGGCTTGAGCAAGAGAAATAGGTGCGTCATCAATCATAGAGGATAATTCATACCGGCCAGACTCCAAAGCCGCCATATGAATAACAGGTTTTAACAGCGAACCCACTTGGCGACTTGGATCTAATGCAAAGTTATGGCCTGCATAACCACCATTGTTATCACCTACCAAAGCCAACAATTCACCGCTGTCTCTGTGGCTCACAACCAAAGCACCTTGCAGGGAGTTAATGGTGTTGTGAGTTTTGTTGATGCTATTGAGTTGGTCTACCATGGCTTGATCAGCTTGATATTGCACCCATGGATCCAAGCTTGTAAATACTTTCAAGCCCTCATTAGAAAGCGCTGAAGCCTTGTAATGGCGATGCAGCTGTTGCCTCACTGCATCCATATAAGCAGGGTGGCTGCTTAACTTTGTAGCCTCAGACAAATCTAACGGCATGTTTTGATAACTTTGTTTTTGAGCCTCTGAAATAAGGCCTTGATTTGCCACAATGGCCAGCACCAAATTACGCCTTTTTATAGCCCGCTCTGGGTGCCTTTTGGGGTTGTAATAAGATGGCCCTTTAATCATACCCACAAGCAATGCCACTTGATGTAACTTCAGTTCACTTAGGGGCTGGCCAAAGTAAAATTTACTCGCTAGTCCAAAGCCATGGATGGCGCGCTTGCCAGACTGGCCCAAAAACACTTCGTTTAAATAAACCTCCAACACCTCTTCTTTGCTGTAGTGCAAATTCAAAAGCAAAGCCATCGGTGCTTCAATCGCTTTTCTAAGCAAGCTCTGGCGGTCTGTCAGATAAAAGTTTTTCACCAGCTGCTGCGTAAGTGTACTGCCCCCTTGGACGATAGAACCGGCTTTTAGATTAGCCCACATGGCCCGTAAGATGCCTGAAAAAGAAACTCCATGGTGGGTAAAATAAGCACGGTCTTCAACAGCCACTAGGGTTTCTATAAACCCATTCGGCAAATCGTTTAAGCGCAATAGTTCACGATCTTCGTTGTGGGTTGGGTATATACCACCTACCAATTGTGGCTCTAGGCGAAAAAGATCCACCTCTTGGGCCTGCTCATCAGTGAGCGCAGAAACTGTGTTGTCTTGTATATTAAGAGCGACCTGTTGACCTTCTTGAAAGCCATCAGCAAACCGAAAATCGCGACTATGGATGACCATGCCTTGGTCCGTGCGTTGAACTTGTCCAACCCTAGGTGAAGTTTTTACAAACCGGTAACCCAGCTGTTTTAATTCATAGTCTAGCTGGCCTTGAGCAAACCGATAACCTTGATATAACTCCAAAGGCCTAGCGTATACTTTTGCAGGCAAAGACCATCTGTGACCTTCAAAGCGATGTCTAATTTGCGCATCCAAATAGATCAAGATAGCCACCCCTAGAACCATAAACACAGTCAGTAATTTAAACAGCCAAGACCATGACCGCAGGGTGGATCGCGTCTGTTTTTTCTTAGTGTTAGATTGCTTGCGTTTGGCCAATGTCTTGTCTCAATTCTGTTATGCTAGGGGTTAATATTTTTTCGTTATAGCTTTATTCATCTGATGCAAAGTTCAAAACATTTTGTTGCTGTATTACAGAGCAATCTCTTAGTAGAGGGCCAAACTAAAGGCTTAAAAGTGAAGGATGTGAATCTCTTTTTGGTGAGGCATCATGGCCTAGCCCTTGCTTATTATAATAACTGTCCGCATCGAAAAGTACCTCTGGAATGGCTACCCGATCAATTTTTAAGTGATGATCAACAGTTTATCCAGTGTTCTGAACATGGCGCGCTTTTTACTATAGACCAAGGCTTGTGTATTAGTGGGCCCTGCATGCACCAATCTCTAGCCAGTATTGAAACCAAAGAAGCCGATAATCAAATATGGGTGCAACTTGGCGGCCTTTAACCCGCCTTCCCAATGTCAAAAGGCACCTGTTGGTCCATCACCATTTGCGTTAAGCTAATTGACACGGAGTAAGCCAACACTTCAAC
This sequence comes from uncultured Oceanospirillaceae bacterium, assembly GCA_964022265.1. Lineage (GTDB taxonomy): Bacteria > Pseudomonadota > Gammaproteobacteria > Pseudomonadales > Balneatricaceae > Njordibacter. The sequence goes on from CAXHZX010000001.1 coordinate 11,817, forward strand.
GCCCTTAGTGATAGCCCATTGTAAACACTTTGCATAGGTTGGATCTATGTCCCAAGCGGGTGAAACTTTACGAATGCCTGTATGAGCCACACAAAACAATAAAACCGCTCGATGGCCCTCTTCAACCATTTGAACTAATTCTCGCAGATGCTTGGTGCCTCGCGTTGTCACTGCATCAGGGAAATAGCCTTGGCCGTTTGAGCCCATTAAAGTCACATTTTTAACTTCTACATAGCACTTTGCTTGGGTTTCATGATCGCTTAGAAGAATATCCACTCGGCTATTCTCATGGCCATATTTCACCTCTGTTTTTAGACTCTGGTAACCTGTCAATTGTTCAATCACATCATTATTGAGTGCTTCTACAACTAAGCCATTGGCTCTTTGAGTGTTAATGCAGGCTAAAAACTGATGATCTATTTCCACTAACTCCCAGGTACATGGATATTTACGCTTATCATTTTTTGAATCCCAGAACCAAACTCGACTCGCAGGCGGTGCACAATTTTTCATAGAGCCCGTATTGGGACAATGAATGGTGAGTTTTTGTCCATCTAAGGTCTGCACGTCTGCCAAAAATCGTTTATAGCGTTGCTCTAATTGAGCTTCTTCAAGCGGTATTTGAAATTTCATTGGGTGCTTCTCAAAATTATGCCTATATTCGTCAAATCACATATTGGGTTTTATTAAAAACGCTACTATACTGGATTAGTGACTCAGCAGGCAGGGTTCATTGCCCCCTTCTGTGTGATTCAAATCTTAAAGCGCAGCTTATAGAAGCTAAGATGCTTTTTAACTGGATTTAGCAACTATATTCTGCTATTTTGACGCCGATAAATTTTTCAAAAACTTTGAAGATTGTCGTGAATAAAGCTTCAACGAACGATCTTCAACAACAACGAATCAGGTTATGCCAAACTCAAATACGTCACTTTTAAAGCACTTTACCCCCTATAAGGTAAAAAAGGGTGAAGAGTACATGAACACTAACCAGCGCGAGCACTTTAAGGTTATTTTGCACGCCTGGAAGCAAGATCTAATGGAAGAAGTGGATCGCACGGTTAATCATCTTAAAGAAGATGCAGCGAATTTCGCCGACCCAAACGATCGCGCAAGCCAAGAAGAAGAGTTTTCTTTAGAGCTTAGGGCTCGCGATCGTGAACGCAAGCTGACCAACAAAATCAATGAAACTCTTGAACTGATCGAACAAGATGAATACGGCTACTGTGAAGTTTGTGGCGTAGAAATTGGCATTCGTCGTCTTGAGGCGCGCCCAACAGCCACCTTGTGTATTGACTGCAAAACCCTTGCAGAAATCAAAGAGAAGCAGTTAGGCAAATAGGGCTGGGATGAGCTATATCGGCCGCTTTGCTCCTACGCCAAGTGGCGATCTGCACTTTGGTTCTTTAAGTGCCGCTGTTGCAAGCTACCTTGATGCCAAAGCTAATGAGGGCTCATGGCTAGTTCGAATCGAAGATCTAGATACTCTGCGAGTTGCAGCCGGTTCTGTTGACTCTATACTCTCATGTCTTGAAGCCTTTAGTTTGCATTGGGATGGCCCCGTAATCTATCAAAGCCAGCGCCAAGACGCCTATGAGGAAGCGCTTTCAAAATTGCAGCAGCAAGGCCATACCTATCGCTGCAGTTGCACCCGCTCAAAATTCAAAACAAACCCCCAATACAAGTGCCCCTGTGCAACATACAGGGTTAGCGCAGATCAAACGTCTGTGCGAGTTAGACTACCCCACCAAAACATTACAATCAGTGATGTTATCATGGCTGATCAAACCCAAAACATGGCGCTTGAAGTGGGTGATTTTGTCGTAAGAAGAAAGGATTTGATCTACGCTTATCAACTTGCAGTCGTGGTGGATGACGCCCACCAGAAGGTGAGTCATGTCGTGCGGGGTAGCGATCTTTATGATCAGACCCCAAGGCAAGTGTGGCTGCAAAGCTGTTTGGGGCTTAAAACACCAAGTTACAGCCACTTACCCATCATTACCAACCGCCAAGGCCAGAAGCTGAGTAAGCAAAACCTTGCCGCTGCTCTTGATGTGAGCCAGGCGCCTCGTTTGTTATCAGAAGTGCTTGAAAGACTAGGCCAAAACCTTCCTCATAGTTTGCATGCCGCTCCGGTTCAAGAGCAATTAGCCTACGCCGCTCAGCATTGGAACATACAGCAGATCCCAAAACTGATGCAAGATCCTATTGCCTTTGTTTAGCTAGCTAGGCAGTGGTAGAATGAACGTTAGATTTGTTATTGATTTCCACCAAACAGAGTCAACATCCTCCTATGGGTTTTATTTCTAAGCTGGTTAATATGGTCAAAGGTGACCAGCCAGCGCAAACGGCTGCCGCCAGTTCTCCTGCCATTATCACTCGAGATCATCACGATATTTCTCGCCGCGACATTAGCGATAATGCACTTAAAGTACTTTACCGCCTTAAAGATGCTGGCTATCAAGCCTTTTTAGTGGGTGGAGGCGTACGTGACATACTATTAGGTAAGCAGCCTAAAGATTTTGACATTGCAACCGATGCACATCCTGAGCAAGTGCATAAATTATTTAGAAACTCTATTCTCATTGGCAGACGCTTTCGCCTAGTGCATGTGCGCTTTGGCCGTGAGGTGATTGAAGTAGCCACCTTCAGAGCAAGTCATGACAGCACCGAAAACAGTAACCAAGCCAAGCAAGCAGAAAGTGGCATGTTACTAAGAGACAACGTGTATGGCAGCGTAGATGATGATGCGATGCGCCGAGACTTCACAGTGAACGCCATGTATTACAATATCAAAGGTTTTGCCATACATGACTTTGCAGGTGGCATCGAAGATATTAAACAGCGCAAAATACGCATGATAGGTGACCCTTTGTCGCGCTACCGAGAAGACCCTGTGCGCATGCTTAGGGCCATTCGCTTCGCCGCCAAATTGGATTTTGAAATTGACGAAGCCACGGCTGAGCCCATGCATGAGCTTGGCCATCTGCTAGAACCTATTCCTGCGGCTAGGATGTTTGAAGAAGTCCTGAAACTATTGCTCTCTGGTGAAGGTGAGCAAACGTATTATTTATTACGTGATTATGATTTGTTTAAGTTCTTATTCCCGGCTACAGATGAAGCCATCGAAAATGATGAGAGCGAAGATTACCAAGTAGAAGAATTCGTTATTTTGGCGCTTCGAAATTCAGATGAACGCATTGCCCAGGGCAAAAGCGTAACGCCTGCCTACTTATTTGCCGCTTTATTATGGCACCCATTGCAACAAAGGCTCTCGCAGATTAAAAATATGCCGCCCGTGCCTGCACTCCATCAAGCGGCGCAAGATGTCATTTTGAAACAAGTAAAACGGACATCAATCCCACGTCGTTTTAGCACCCCCATGAAAGAAATTTGGGACATGCAACTTAGATTGCCCCGCCGTCATGGTAATCGTGCGCTTGAGTTATTAGAAAGTAAGCGGTTTCGTGCCGCCTATGACTTTGTATTGCTGCGCGAGGCCAGCGGTGAAAATTTAGATAATCTAGGACAGTGGTGGACTGAGTATCAGTTCGCAAGCCAAGATCGACGCGAACAAATGAGCAAAGAACTCGGAAAACCCGCACCCAAAAAACGCGCGCCTAAAAAAGCGAAAGTTTCCCAAGATGGTTAACGTATACATTGGTTTAGGTAGCAATTTAGATCATCCAAAAGCTCATGTTGAAAAAGCATTCGATGATTTAGCACAGTTGCCAGAATGTGAGCTTTTGAAAAAATCTAAGCTATACCTCAGTAAACCCGTTGGCCCGCAAGATCAAGATGATTTTGTTAACGCTGTGGCTCTTATTTCGACATCCTTAACTGCGCTTGCGCTTTTGGATCAGCTCCAAGCCATAGAAAAAGCACACCAAAGAGTTCGTGAACGACACTGGGGGCCGCGCACCCTAGACCTGGATATTTTGTTATTTGGTAATGAAACCATTAACTTACCAAGGCTTAGCGTACCCCACACACAAATGTCTCAACGTGACTTTGTGATTGGGCCTTTGCTAGAAATTGAGCCACAACTGATACTGCCAAACGGTACTGAACTAAAGCAGCTATTGCAGCACCAATCAATAGATAGTTTAATCTGTATTGAACCTTGAGCCACTGAATTATCAAATCTTGCGAGCTGAAATAAAATGCCTAAAAGTACCCTACATAGCCTAGCCGGCCTTAAAAAATCGGGCGAAAAGGCAACCTGTGTCACAAGCTACGATGCCAGTTTTACCCAAAGGATTAATGAAGCTGCTATTGATATTATTTTAGTGGGTGATTCTTTAGGCATGGTGTTGCAAGGTCATAAGTCCACGCTACCTGTGACGATGGAACAGATGGTTTATCACACCCGCTGTGTGGATGCTGGCAACAGCAATAGCTTGATCATGGCTGATATGCCGTTCATGAGCTATCGCACCATTGAACAAGCCATGACCAATGCCACCGATTTAATGCAAGCAGGTGCGCAGATTGTAAAACTAGAAGGCGGCCTGTGGCTTAAAGAAACCATCGAAAAACTCTATGAGCAGGGTATTCCAGTTTGTGCTCATTTAGGTCTTACTCCCCAGGCTGTGAACAAATTAGGTGGTTACAGAGTACAAGGGACAACACCAGAATCTGCCGCAAATCTGCTTAGTGAAGCCATAGAACTGGAAGCTTCAGGCGCGAGTATTATTTTACTTGAGTGTGTTCCCTCAAGCGTAGGTAAGGCCATTACTGAAGCTGTATCGGTACCTGTGATTGGCATTGGTGCAGGCCCTGACACCGATATTCAGGTGTTAGTGATTTATGACATGCTAGGTATTACACCAGGCAAACCAGCCCGTTTTGTTAAAAACTTTCTACAACAAGAGGGCTGTGTACTGGGCGCCCTTGAAGCCTATGTAAGTGAAGTTAAAAACGGAACATTTCCTGCCCCAGAACACTGCTTTAGCTAATCGGTAAAACCAAAATTATGCACACCATCGCCCGTATTAGTGAGCTTAGAAGCTACCTATATCAAGCCAAACTTCAAGAAAAAACCATTGCCTTTGTGCCTACAATGGGCAACCTTCATGAAGGACACTTACAGCTAATTGATCGGGCCAAGCAAGAAGCCGACATTGTGGTGGCTAGCATCTTCGTTAACCCTCTTCAGTTTGGTCCGGGTGAAGATTTCAACGGCTACCCTCGCACTTTTACATCAGATCAAGAAAAACTCATAAGCCGTGGCTGCCATATATTGTTTGCCCCAACGGTTGACGAAATGTACCCAACCACTAACATCAGCTCAACTGTGGTAAAAGTGACTCATTTGGATCATCTGTTATGCGGAGCAAGTCGTCCAGGGCATTTCACTGGAGTCGCTACTGTAGTCAGTAAGTTATTTGGCATCGTGCAACCGGATGTCGCTATCTTTGGGTTAAAAGATTACCAGCAATATCTAGTCATAAAACAAATGACCGATGACCTGTGTCTACCCGTAACAATTATTGGCGCACCTATCGCACGATCAGACAGCGGCCTTGCTTTAAGTTCTAGAAATGGCTATTTATCATCAGCACAGCTTGCCCAAGCCACCCACCTTTATGCAAGCTTAAATGAGTGTAAAGTAGCTTTGGAAGGCGGTGATAAAGATTTTGAAAATCTCACTGAGAAGGCCCAATGCTCGCTTGAAGCGGTGGGTTTTAAGCGTGACTATTTTACCATTTGCCGCGCACAAGATTTGCAGCCAGCGACAAAAGATGACAAGAATTTAGTCATCGTTGCAGCTGCTTATTTAGGTAAAGCAAGGCTTATTGATAATATGCACGTACATCTACCCGCTTAGCTTAGTGACTATCGCCTATGCTCTTATAGGCCGTAGTGACTTGCCATTGCCTCTAACCCGACTGGACGAATCTTACTGGCATTGCCAGCGGCACCAAAAGCTTCATACCTTGCTTGTGAAACTTCTTGCATAGCACTCATGGTCACTTTTAGAAACTTTCTAGGGTCAAACTCACTTGGGTTTTGAGCTAAAAAGCGGCGCACGGCGCCTGTGGAAGCGAGTCGCAAGTCTGTATCAATGTTGACTTTGCGTACCCCATGCTTAATACCTTCCACAATTTGCTCAACCGGAACACCATAAGTTTCTGAAATATCTCCACCATACTCGTTAATGATGGCAAGCCAATCTTGTGGCACCGAAGAGGAACCATGCATCACCAAATGGGTATTTGGAATTTTGGCATTAATGTCACGAATACGATCTATAGCCAAGATATCCCCGGTGGGTGGGCGCGTGAATTTATAGGCGCCATGGCTTGTACCGCAAGCAATTGCTAATGCATCTACATTGGTTTTTGAAACAAAGTCATAGGCTTCATCTGGGTCGGTGAGCATTTGCTCATGGGACAGTATCCCCACCGCCCCTACGCCGTCCTCTTCGCCTGCCTCACCGGTTTCTAGTGAGCCAAGGCACCCAAGCTCTCCTTCAACCGAAACGCCGCAGGCATGAGCCATCTCTACAGTTCGTTTAGTCACTTCAACATTATAGTCGTAGCTTGTGGGGGTTTTTGAGTCTTCGCCTAAAGAGCCATCCATCATTACTGATGAAAACCCAAGGGCAATCGCTCGCTGACAAGTAGATGGAGAATTACCATGGTCCAAGTGCATACACACTGGGATGTGCGGAAACTCTTCAATGGCTGCCAAAATCATGTGTTTGAGAAAGTTGGAGCCCGCATACTTTCGAGCCCCGGCAGAAGCCTGCACAATAACAGGGCTATCTGTTGCATCTGCAGCCTGCATAATGGCGCGCATTTGTTCCAGATTGTTTACATTATAAGCAGGAATGCCGTAGCTATGTTCTGCGGCATGATCTAATAGTTGACGCATGCTGACTAAAGCCATGGATTTTTCTCCGTTATGATTACATGATCTTAACTTGGGTTTATGCAGCTCCACGCTCTTTTAGTATGGCTACTGCGGGTAATTCTTTGCCTTCTACAAACTCTAGAAATGCGCCACCACCGGTTGAAATGTATGACACATCCTCTGCAATTTCATACTTATCAACGGCAGCTAGGGTATCGCCACCACCTGCAATAGAAAAAGCAGGCGATGCTACAATGGCTTTTGATAGCGTTTGGGTACCACCACCAAATTGATCAAATTCGAAAACACCCAGTGGCCCGTTCCATATAATTGTGCCAGCTTCTTTAATGATAGTAGATAGATCTTTAGCCGTATGAGGACCTACGTCCATAATCATGTCATCCGCTAAAACATCAGAGGCAGACTTAGTGGTGGCTGTCGCCGATGGGCTAAATTCTTTTGCTGTGATCACATCTGTTGGAATTGGGATGGCCGTCTTTTCCATCAATGCTTTGGCGGTATCCACTAAATCAGCTTCATAAAGCGAAGTGCCCACAGGCTGACCTGCGGCAGCAAGGAAAGTGTTGGCAATGCCTCCACCTACAATAAGTTGGTCTACTTTATCTGACAAAGTTTCAAGCACCGTTAGCTTGGTAGACACTTTAGAACCCCCTACTATGGCAACAAAAGGGCGCTTTGGATTATCTAAAGCCTTACCCAATGCATCCAGCTCAGCCACTAGCAAAGGCCCGGCACAAGCCGTTTTTACAAACTTAGCAATACCATGGGTGCTCGCTTGGGCGCGGTGCGCAGTGCCAAAGGCATCATTGACGTAAACATCACACAAGGCGGCCATTTTTTTAGACAAGGCGTCATCATTGGCCTTTTCGCCTATGTTAAAACGGCAGTTTTCAAGCACCACCACTTCACCTTCGTCAATCTCTACACCTTCGATCCAGTCTTTTTGCAAGCGCACAGTGCAACCTAGTTTTTCGGCCAAATAATGAGCCACTGGCGCTAACGAAAATGCCGCATCATAAACACCTTCTGTGGGCCTACCCAGATGGGAAGTCACCATTAATTTAGCACCCATTTGTATTGCCATTTTCATAGTTGGCAGAGCAGCTCGCAGCCGTGCATCGCTAGTAATTAAGCCATCGCTAATTGGCACATTAAGGTCTTCACGGATCAAAACACGCTGGCCTTGTAAATCTAACTCTGTCATTTTCTTGATGTTCATAAAACTTCCTAAGGTGTAAATTATTCGGTGTCTAACATTTTTAGCGCCACATCAATCATGCGATTGGCATAACCCCATTCGTTATCATACCAAGCCAATATCTTGATCAACTGCCCCATTTTTACGGTTTGGGTGGCGTCAAAGGTGGCAGATTGTGAACTATGATTAAAATCAATGGAGACAAGTGGCTGTTGGTTGTAGCCAAGTACGTTATCTTTATCACGAGCGCAGGCATCTGCCATAATGTTATTGATTTCATCCACGCTCACATCTTTACTTGGCCTAAATACTAGATCCACTACGGAGACGTTAATGGTAGGAACTCGCATGGAGATGCCGGTAATTTTATCAGCCAGTTCCGGTAGCACCCAGCCCAACGCGTCAGCGGCATGGGTGGATGTAGGAATCATTGATTGAGTGGCTGAGCGGCCGCGCCTAAGATCAGATTTATCAATCACCGTATCAGTAAGAACCTGCCCATTGGTGTAGGCGTGAATGGTGGTCATTAAACCATCCTCAATGCCCACCGCATCATTTAACGGTTTGAGAACTGGCGCCATGCAATTAGTCGTGCATGAAGCGTTTGATACAATTTTATGTGAAGGTTGTATTAAGTGGTGATTAATTCCATAGACCACAGTGAGGTCTACATCAGTACCTGCAGCTGCACCTATGAGGACTTTTTTTGCGCCCGCATTAAGGTGCTGTTGAGCCAACGAGCGCTCACTCATTTTGCCAGAACATTCCATGACAAGATCCACGTTTAGATCATGCCAAGGCAATTTAGGAGCATGGCCCACCTGCAATAGGTCAATACTTGTAGTGGCCGTTTTAGAAACCACCTGCATACCGTTTTGAGTCACTTCAATGACTGCTGGAAAAGGCCCATGCACTGAATCATAACGTGTTTCATAAACCACAGACTCAGCAATACCCAAGTCATTAATGGCCACTACCTGCAACCTATGCTGCAGGTCGCGCTCGACAATGGCTCTTAGAATGGCCCGTCCAATTCGTCCATACCCATTAATCGCAATACGCTTAGCGTGTGTCATGATGTTTACCAGTTATAGTAAATCGGTCACCGTATTCACAATGTTCTGGCTAGTAAAGCCATAGAGCTCAAACAGCTCATTTGCTGGCGCTGACGCACCAAAATCGGTCATGCCAATCACCCTACCACCTAGGCCTACATACTTGTACCAGTAATCAGCGTGAGCCGCTTCTACTGCTACACGCGCTGTTACCGATGCTGGTAATACCTGCGCTTGATAAGCAGGGTCCTGGCGTTCAAATACTTCGGTGCAAGGCATAGAAACCAGCCTCACTTTGTGGCCTGCTTCACTTAGAGTTTGGGTCGCTTGTTTAGCGATGCCCACTTCTGAACCTGTGGCGATGATGATTGCATCTGGCTCACCTTGGCAGTCTTGCAAAATATAACCACCACGCTCAACGTTTGATAGTACCGCAGCATCACGCTCCTGGTGGGGTAGATTTTGACGAGAGAAGATAAGCGCTGAAGGGCCATCCACACGTTGAATTGAGTTTTTCCAAGCCACTGCTGACTCAACAGTGTCGCAAGGACGCCATGTGTCAAGGTGCGGTGTTAAGCGTAGGTTGGCAATTTGCTCAATAGGCTGATGCGTTGGGCCATCTTCACCCAATCCGATAGAGTCGTGTGTATAAACAAACAATACTCGCTGGCGCATCAAAGCTGCCATGCGAACGGCGTTACGGGCGTATTCCATAAACACAAGGAAAGTAGCACCGTAGGGAATAAAACCACCATGCAGGGCCATGCCATTCATAATGGCCGACATCGCAAATTCACGAACACCGTAATACACGTAGTTACCACTTGCGTCATCTTTAGTGATGCCTTTAGAACCAGACCAAAGCGTAAGGTTAGAACCTGCAAGGTCGGCAGAACCACCCAATAATTCAGGCAACATTGGCCCAAAAGCGTTGATCGCATTTTGAGAGGCTTTACGGCTTGCAATGTTAGAGCCCTCTGCCTGCAACTGCTCTACATAGGCTTGGGCTTGGGCATCAAAATCTGCTGGCATATCGCCTGCTACACGGCGCAGCAACTGCGCTGCTAATTCTGGATGGGCTTTGTGATAAGCATTAAAGGCTTGATTCCAAATCTGTTCAGCGTCATCGCCTTCACTTTTTGCATTCCACTGCTCGTAAATATCTTCAGGGATTTCAAAAGCGCCATGTTCCCAACCTAATTGCTTTCGAGTCAGTGCAATCTCATCGGCACCCAATGGTGCTCCATGACAATCTTCCTTGCCTTCTTTATTTGGCGAACCAAAACCAATGATGGTCTTACAACAGATTAAAGTCGGTTGGCTAGTATTCGCTTTGGCTTCTTCAATGGCCGCAAACAGAGCATCTGGATCATGGCCGTCAATGGAGGGGATAACTTGCCAACCGTATGCTTCAAAACGCTTGGGGGTATCATCGGTAAACCAACCTTCCACTTCACCGTCAATTGAAATGCCGTTGTCATCATAAAAAGCGATCAGTTTGCCTAAACCCAAAGTCCCAGCGAGCGAGCAAGCTTCATGGGAGACCCCTTCCATTAGGCAACCATCACCTAAAAAGGTATAGGTATGATGATCAATGATGTTGTGACCTTCGCGGTTAAACTGCGCTGCTAAAGTGCTTTCTGCTAATGCCATGCCTATCGCATTAGTAATGCCTTGGCCTAATGGGCCTGTGGTGGTCTCTATACCAGGAGCGTAGCCAAATTCAGGATGACCTGCTGTTTTAGAGTGTAACTGGCGGAAATTTTTAACATCATCAATCGACAAGTCGTAGCCACTCAAGTGCAACAATGAGTACAACAACATGGACCCATGACCGTTTGAAAGTACAAACCGATCGCGATTCAACCACTCTGGGTTGGCTGGGTTGTGACGCATGAAGTCATTCCATAAAACTTCAGCAATATCAGCCATTCCCATTGGGGCTCCTGGATGACCAGAATTAGCTTGTTGGACGGCGTCCATACTAAGAGCTCGAATGGCATTAGCTAAGTCGCGACGTGTAGGCATGAAAAGTTCCTTTACAAGGTTAATACACTAAATTGTTAGGTGTATTTTCCCTTACTCAAGCCACATACACAATCAACAAATGGCATTCTCACTATATAAAGTGTGACAAAAAGTGACAAAGACGTTTTTAGAAAAGAATAAGGCGCTAAATCTGGCAAGCGCCTTTGCATAACAAAGGCTTAATCAGCGTAATCAAGCAGCTTTAATAGCCTACACTAATCACTTTTAGAGGCTTTTCGAAACAGCCTTTCGTTGTTAAACCACTGATTAGCACCAATAACCAATCCAGCGAAAGACCAAATGCCATAGCTTTGCACCATGGTTAATAAGTCATAGCCCCCTTCTAAAGGTTTATTCACAACAAAAGCTGAGAAAAGAAACATTGGAATGCCATACAAAAGCACACCATTAAAGAAGATGTATTTATTTCTGCCCTTCGCTCTTGATATCGCCCAAGCCGCATATTTCTTTTCGTTCATTAATTACTCCAGAATATTTTACAGCCAGATAGGTTGGCTAATGCCATGATCATCCACTGAATGACAAAGCGGCGCAAATTATAACGGTTTATAGGTATTTTTCTACTCTGCCAAAGCCACATGCAACAAAGTGTGAATAATCGGAACCTTTCGTTTATGCAGAAAACCTACTTTATAAGCTTTGCAAAGATGTTTTTACACAAATGCCGTCATAAATAGCGATGCAAAGCTTTAACCAATAGCCTATAATGACGCCGGTTTTGCAGCCTTTCACCTTGGCTAGTTCGCAAAACCAAAGGCACTCGCCAGAACAATGTTCTTGGCTGGTAATTAAGTCACTGCTAACGATGTCCGTAAAGCATCAGTTAGTATTCAATTACGAGGCATGGTTATGAACCAATACACTCTATTTACCTCCGAATCAGTGTCTGAAGGACATCCTGATAAAATTGCCGATCAAATTTCAGATGCCATCTTAGATGCCATGCTGGAAAAAGACCCAGATTCCCGTGTTGCTGTAGAAACTTTAATTAAAACAGGCCTGGTACTGGTTGCAGGTGAAGTTCGCACTAAGTCGTGGGTAGACATTGAAGAGCTTGTGCGAGAAGTGATTACCGACATAGGTTACACCTCATCAGAAATGGGGTTTGATGGCGCTTCTTGTGCCATTTTGAACGCCATAGGCAAACAATCCTCTGACATAGCGATGGGTGTTGACGAAAACGCTGACAGCAGCAAAGCGCAAGGTGCAGGCGATCAAGGCCTAATGTTTGGTTATGCCAGCAATGAAACTGACAGTTATATGCCTGCACCCATTCACTACGCCCACCTATTGATGCAACAACAAGCTAAAGTACGAAAAGAAGGCACCCTGCCATGGCTGCGCCCAGATGCAAAAAGCCAACTGACTTTTCGTTACGATGAAAACGGCAAGCCTTTGTCAGTGGATGCAGTGGTACTTTCTACCCAGCATAGTGAAGACATCGATTTAGAAAGCCTTCGCGCCAATGTGATGACCCACATCATTCGCCCCGTCATTCCAGCGCACTGGTTGACCGAAGACACAAAATACCATATCAACCCAACGGGCAACTTTGTCATCGGCGGGCCAGTAGGCGATTGCGGCCTAACCGGGCGTAAAATCATTGTCGACACCTATGGTGGTATGGCCAGGCATGGTGGCGGCGCATTTTCAGGCAAAGACCCGTCCAAGGTTGATCGAAGCGCAGCGTATGCTGGCCGTTACGTGGCTAAAAACATTGTCGCAGCCGGTTTAGCGCAGCGTTTAGAAATTCAAGTTTCATATGCCATCGGTGTGGCTGAACCCACTTCCATTAGTTTAAATACGTTTGGTACCGGTGTTATTAGCGACGAACGCATTGAAGCTTTAGTGCGCGAACACTTTAACCTAAGTGCTGGCGGCTTGGTTGACATGCTGGATCTAAAACGCCCAATTTATCGTGACACTGCAGCCTATGGCCATTTTGGCCGCGACAACCCAAACTTCACTTGGGAGAGCACTGACAAAGCTGATATTTTGCGCAAGGCCGCAGGCCTCTAATACATGCGGATTCCTCGCCTGTATACCCCACAGCCACTACCTTTGGAGCAATTGATTACTCTTGAGGTAGCGGCTAGCCATTATGTGGGTAAGGTGCTTAGGATGCAGGAAAAGCAAGATATCATTCTTTTTAATGATGCTTGTGAACAGGTCACTGCTTGCATTGACAGCGTCAGTAAAAAGGCAGTGACTGTTTTTATAAGTGCACCACTTGAGGGCCCCAAAGCCTCGTTGCTTCACACACATATTGGGCAAGTGATGTCTAGAGGCGAGCGCATGGATTATGCCATCCAAAAGGCCACTGAACTTGGGGTCAATGAAATAACACCCTTATTCAGTAGCCGCTGCGAAGTGAAGCTTGACCCACAGCGTCAAGCTAAGCGGGTGGCACATTGGCAGCAAATTGCGATTAGCGCATGTGAGCAAAGTGGCCGCATCGATGTGCCAAAAATAAATACGCCTATGCAATTAATCGATTGGATTGCGTTAACACAAGCCCAAACAAAATTAGTGTTACACCCTCACCAAACAAAAGCCTTAAAAGCTCAAGAGCCACCTCAAACTTGTGCCATACTCATTGGGCCTGAAGGCGGCTTAAGTGAGCTTGAAGTTGAGCAAGCACAAGCACAGGGCTATACTGGCTTGAAATTAGGGCCCCGAATACTGCGAACAGAAACAGCACCGATAGCCGCATTAACATTACTGCAATACATTTGGGGCGACCTTTAAACCCTATTACTTGAGACCCATATCCCATGACCATACGCATTGGCATTGTGATGGACCCGATCCATGACCTTAACTACAAAAAAGACAGCTCGCTTGCCATGCTCTGGGCTGCTCAAGATTTAGGCTGGGAACTATTTTACATGGAACAAAAACACCTTTATGCAGAACAAGGTGTTGCCATGGGCTTAATGTACCCCTTAACTGTGATGCGCAATGTTGACCATTTTTATGAACTAGGTGAGCAACAAAGCACTCCTCTAGGCGATCTAGATGTCATTTTAATGCGCAAAGATCCGCCATTTGATACCCAGTTCTTACACACCACCTACCTTTTAAGCCAGGCTGAAGGTGCAGGCGCATTGATTATCAATAAGCCCCAAAGCCTGCGTGATTGCAACGAGAAGTTATTTGCCACCCAGTTCCCAGAGTGCTGCCCAGAGGTTTTGGTAGCCAGTGATGCCAATGTCTTAAAAGCCTTTCACAAGCGCCATGGCGACGTTATTTTCAAACCACTTGACGGTATGGGCGGGGCCTCTATTTTTAGGGCCACAAAGGATGAACCCAACCTTAACGTCATCATTGAAACCCTCACACAATTTGGCCAACAACAAATCATGGCACAGCGTTATCTGCCTGAGATCAAACAAGGTGATAAACGGATATTGATGATTAATGGTTACCCTGTGAGCCATGTTTTAGCGCGCATTCCTTCCTCAGGTGAAACCCGAGGCAATCTTGCAGCTGGGGGCGCAGGTGTAGCAAGGCCACTTACGGCCAGAGACCAATGGATCTGCGATCAAATTGGCCCAGTCCTTCGCGAAAAGGAAATCCATTTTGCTGGTCTGGATGTGATCGGTGATAGCCTCACCGAAATTAACGTCACAAGCCCAACGTGCATTCGAGAGATTGACGATCAAACAGGCTCCAATATCGCCGCTGATTTGATGCGCCATATTAGCCAACTATTAGAAAATAGAGGTGCTTAGTGCCTGATAAGAATCAAGACAGTGGTTTGCATAACTTCATGCTCATTTCGATGCCACAAATGGAAGATGAAAATTTTGTCCGAAGCCTAGTGTATATATGTGAACATAACGAAAAGGGAGCCATGGGTTTGGTCATCAATCGCCAAAACAATATCTCCTTTGGCGATATTTTGCCCCAATTAAACATTTCAGATCGCAATGCTACCAACGTAGACCAGATCATTTTTGCAGGCGGCCCAGTCCAGCCAGAGCATGGGTTTGTGCTGCATACTCCGCTAGATAATAAACAATGGAGCTCCAGCATTCGAGTGTCTGAGGATCTATGTCTAACCACCTCTTCTGATGTGATTGATGATATCGCCCATTCCTCCGGGCCAGAACACAGCCTTATTGCGCTGGGGTATGCTGGCTGGGGGCCAGGTCAGCTGGAAAAAGAATTGGCGCAAAACTCATGGATTTGCTGCCCCTTTGATGCCGATATTGTGTTTAACATGCCTCCAGAGGATCGTTTTCAAGCGGCCACTGATTCTTTAGGCATAGACATCAACTTAATCTCCACCAAAATTGGCCATGGATAAGCCCTTAAACCTGATTGGTTTCGACTTTGGCACTAAGCGCATAGGCGCTGCATTTTCCAGCAATCCGCTTGCCGCACCGCTTTGGCTTGAGCCCATTCCAGCCAAAGATGGCATTCCAAACTGGCAGACGATTGAGCTACTGGTGAATGAATGGCAAGCACAAGCATTTGTGGTTGGAATTCCGTATAATATGGACGGTTCTGTCAGCGAGATGGCCGTGAGGGCGCGCAAATTTGCCAACCGGATCAGTGCCAGATTTGATCGGCCTTGTTATTTAGTCGATGAAAGGCTGTCCACCGAAGCTGCCAAACAACAGCACATTGACAAGTTTGGTGGCACAGATTGGAAAAAGCACAGTGTTGATGGTATTGCTGCTGGGTTAATATTAGAAAGCTGGTACAACGAGACTGAACACCGCCTATCAACAGTGCCTTTTTAGCAGGCCTAGTTAGCATGACTAGAAAAATTAGAAAGTAACGAACAAATAACAACGAGGTAGTCTAATGGGAGCCACACCCACTCCATATCATCCAGAATTGGCAGACACTAAAGCCCTTGTTAATAAATTATTAAGTCAAGTTGATCAACTCACCACCCAGCATCAACTCACAGATCCTTTGGTCATTGGCATTCACACTGGTGGTGTGTGGTTAGCTGAAGCACTAGCGAAACATCTTAATGCTCCCCTTGGCAAATTAGACATTGCCTTTTACCGCGATGATTTTTCAAAAAACGGCCTGCACCCCCAAGTGAGCCCATCCTCTTTGCCCTTTAACATTGACAATAGACACATTCTATTAGTAGATGATGTGTTAATGAGTGGCAGAACCGTGCGCGCAGCCCTGAACGAAGTGTTTGATTTTGGCCGCCCCGCAAGTGTTAAATTAGTGACTTTGTGCAGCCTTAACCAAAGAGAGCTGCCCATCCAAGCGGATGCTTGTGCACTTGAACTGGATTTGGAGCAAGGACAATATTTACAGCTTGATGGCCCTGAACCCTTAAAACTATCTATTATCGAGCATGCTAATCATGACTAATTTAGCTAATTTGCAGCTCACCAAAGAAGGTGAACTGCGTCACTTTTTAACCCCAGAAGGGCTTGATCGTCTCATGCTTGAGCGAATCCTAGATACAGCCGACTCCTTTGTAGTGGTGGGTAACCAAGAAGTAAAAAAGGTGCCCCTTTTAAGAGGTAGAACTGTCGTTAACTTATTTTTTGAAAATTCCACACGCACCCGCAGCACCTTTGAATTGGCAGCCAAGCGCTTGTCAGCGGACGTGCTCACCTTGGATATCAAAACTTCAGCCACAAGCAAAGGCGAAAGCTTGCTAGACACCCTAAGAAACCTGCGCTCTATGCACAGTGATATGTTTGTTGTGCGCCACAGTGATTCAGGGGCTGCGCACTTTATCGCAGAACAAGTGACACCCAACGTAGCCATTATCAATGCTGGCGATGGCCGTCATGCACACCCTACTCAAGCCATGTTAGACATGCTGACTATAAGGCGCCACAAAGGTAAGTTTGAACCTTTGTCGGTGGCTATTGTTGGAGATATCTCTCACTCAAGAGTCGCTCGTGACCAAATTCATGCGCTTAAAACGCTAGGCTGCCAAGACATTCGCTTGGTCGGCCCTAACACCCTAATGCCTCAACACATAGAGAGCATGGGGGTAAGCACCTACACCAATATGGATGAAGGCATTAAAGATACTGATGTCATCATCATGCTGCGCCTGCAAACAGAACGCATGAGCAGTGCGTTTTTACCCTCTGCCGGAGAATATTTCCGCTTGTATGGTCTAACCACACAACGCTTAGCTAACGCCAAACCCGACGCCATCGTCATGCATCCTGGGCCTATTAACCGAGGTATCGAGATTGAATCTGAAGTGGCAGATGGTCCCCAGTCCATGATCCTAAACCAAGTAGGCTATGGTATTGCCCTGCGCATGGCAGTGATGTCCATGGCCATGAGTGGCCAAATGCAACAACGCCAAGCATTGCAAAACGCCGACTCACCGAGGGAGCACAAATAATGAGCATTATTATTCGCGGCGCCCACCTACTAGACCCTAGTATCGGCCTAGATGAAGTTGGTGACGTTCTAATTCAAGATGGAAAAATTACATCAATTGGAGCCTTAGAAGCCACAAAGGCAACGACTGAAATAAACGCTACAGGCATGCTGCTTTGCCCAAGCTTTATTGATCTAAATACTTGCTTACGAGATTTGAACCAGGTTCAAAAAGGCACTATTGCCACTGAAACTAAGGCTGCTGCAAGCGCGGGTTTCACGCATTTATGCCCAAGCCCAGACACAAAGCCTTGTAGTGATGATGGCTCCATAATTAGCCTCATCAAAAGCAAAGCTTTGGCGGCTGGGTTTTGCGACATACTGCCTATTGCGGCACTGACTAAAGAACTTAACGGCACCGCGCTGAGTAATATGGAAAGCTTATCACGCGCAGGCTGTATTGGTTTTAGTAACGCAGGCCACGATATCAAAGACAATACCGTGCTGTTGCGTTGTTATGAATACGCCGCTACGTTTGCTCTAAAAGTATTTGTACCAGCACAAGATGAAGCGCTAAGCAGTGGCCATATGCACGAAGGCGCAACGGCAACTCGAATGGGCTTAGAAGGTATCCCAGTGATTGCGGAAACCCTAGCCATAAGCCGCCATCTGCAATTTATGCAGCATACAGGTGTACAAGGGCACTTTAGCCAAATCTCTAGTGCAGCTGGCGTGGAACTCATTCGCCAAGCTAAGTCGCAAGGCATGCAGATTAGCGCTGACACAAGCATTGCCCACCTGTGTTTCACTGATAAGTGCATAGAAGGCTATCAAAGCCAGTACCATGTGCAACCCCCATTACGCGATGAGTCAGACCGACTCGCTTTAATTGCGGGACTAAAAGATGGCACACTAGATGCGATCTGCTCAGCGCATAAACCTCATGAATCAGCAGCAAAATGTGCCCCATTTGCTGCTACCGCACAAGGTATGGCGGTGTATGACATGATCATACCCCTGATCCAAACCCTGGTAGATGCTAAAGAACTGAGTTGGGGCCAAGCCATTAATGCACTAAGCGCAAACAGTTCAGCCATTGCTGGTATAGCACACACTACTCTTAAAACAGGACAGCCTGCTCACTTAACCCTAATCGATTCTAAGCATAAGTGGCGCCTTGATGAAGCTAGCAAAGTAAGCCAAGGAACTAATCAGGCACTTGCAGGCCAAACTCTCACGGGGCGGGTAAAGCTCACCATAAAAAGTGGCACAATTAGCTTCCAGTCATAGTGGACTGGAAACAGGCATTGGGCTCATGGGCTTGTCATTAGGCCTATGAGGCTTGCCTTAGCTTTGTTACCATGCAGCTAATCATGTCAATAAAGCGCTCCATAATCATCTATGTCCTTATCTACACCCGCATTTAGCGTTCAAGAAGCCTTAGCCAATACCCATGCCAGAATTGCAACGGCATGCCAATTAGCTAACCGCAAAAAAAATGATGTCATGCTGCTTGCGGTGAGCAAAACAAAACCGCTTGCAGATGTGATGCTCGCTTATAAAGAAGGCCAGCGCCATTTCGGCGAAAACTACCTTCAAGATGCCCTGGACAAGATTGACCATTGCCCCAAATCAGATGTTATTTGGCACTTTATTGGCGCCATTCAAAGCAATAAAACCAAAACCATTGCCGCTAAATTTGACTGGGTTCATACTTTAGATCGCAGCAAAATTGCGCTCCGCTTAAATGACCATAGACCAGCACACTTGCCCCCGTTAAAAGTCCTTATTCAAGTCAACATTAGTGCTGAAGAAAACAAAGCTGGCATCGCTGTAGATCAACTTGATGAACTGGTAAAGCAAGTTGTTGGGCTACCCAATTTAATGCTGTGTGGGTTAATGTGTATTCCTGCCACAGGCCAATCTGAAGCGATTCAACGTGATACTTTTCACAAAATGAAAGCTTTAAGGGATACACTACAAACCACTTACCCACATATCAAAGAGTTGTCTATGGGCATGTCTGGCGATTTAGCACTGGCTATTGCCTGCGACTCAAGCATTGTGCGTATTGGGACGGATATATTTGGTGCTAGGACAGCAGACAAAGCCTAATTTGTCATAATTATTTTCCATAATAAGCAGGAACAAATCATGCAAAAAACTCCACATATTGCATTTATTGGCGCTGGCAATATGGCTCAAGCCATTCTAAAGGGCATGCTTAGTGCGGGTTATCCTAAAGACAAAATCTGCGCTAGTGGCAGATCCGAATCTAAATTAGACGCCCTATCTGCTGAAACAGGCATTCAAACCAGCACCAACAACCTACTACTTTGCCAACAAGCTGATGTCATCGTTTTGGGTGTAAAGCCTGCCATGATGGGTGACGTGGTGAAAAGCATTGCCAGCGTCATTGATCCAGCCAAACATTTGATTGTTTCAGTAGCTGCCGGAATTTTAGCCGACAGTATTGAAACTTGGTTAGCTAAGCCTGTGCCTATTGTGCGCTGCATGCCCAATACACCGTCCCTTGTCGGCCAAGGCGCAGCGGGTTTATTTGCAACATCTGGTGTGAGCGAACAAGAAAAACAGCTTGCCAGCACCATCATGCAATCGGTAGGCATGGCCATTTGGGTGGAGCAAGAAGCGCAAATCGATGCGGTAACGGCGGTATCTGGCAGTGGACCAGCGTACTACTTTTTAATGATGGAAGCGATGATCGAAGGCGCTATGCAACTTGGCCTTTCCAAAGAGGTTGCCAAACAGCTAGTGCTTCAAACCGCGGCTGGCGCTGCTCAAATGGCACAACAAAGTGACAAAAGTCCAGCTGAACTTAGAGTTGCCGTCACTTCGCCAAAAGGCACTACAGAGCAAGCCTTAAACACCTTTGAACAAGGCAACTTCACCGAATTATGTAGTAAAGCCATGGCTTCTGCTGCACACCGCTCTGAAGAACTGGCTCAGTTATTTAAGGCATAAAACAAAAAAGCCACGACTTACAAGAGAATGTAAGTCGTGGCTTTTGTACCATTTAAAAGCTTAAGCAAGCTTCTTATACTTAACCCTTGTAGGCTGATGATCCTTACCTGTGCGAGAGCGATAATCCTCAGCATACTCTGAATAATTACCCGCAAAGAAGGTCACTTTAGAATCGCCTTCATAGGCTAGTGTGTGAGTGCACACTCTGTCCAAGAACCACCTGTCGTGAGAGATAACAATAGCCGCACCAGGGAATGCGAGTAAAGCTTCTTCTAGGGCACGCAAAGTTTCTACGTCTAGATCATTGGTTGGTTCGTCTAACAACAAGACATTACCACCCTGCTTTAAAAGCTTGGCAAGGTGCAAACGATTGCGCTCACCACCTGATAGATCTTTCACAAACTTTTGCTGATCGTTGCCTTTAAAATTAAAACGACCCGCATAAGCTCTTGAAGGCACTTGATAGCTGCCCACTGTAATAATGTCTTGGCCGTCAGAAAGCTCTTCCCAAACCGTCTTTGAGCCATCTAACTCGCGTGATTGATCAACATGAGCAAGCTCTACCGTTTCACCAATGTCGATGCTACCAGAGTCAGGTTGCTCCGCGCCGGTCAGCATTTTAAACAAGGTTGATTTGCCCGCACCGTTGCCGCCAACCACACCCACAATAGCACCTTGAGGCATACTAAATTCCAGGCCATCAACTAGCATTTTGTCACCAAAAGCTTTGCTTACCCCCGACACATTAATGACCTTATCACCTAAACGTGGGCCAGGTGGAATGTAAATTTCAGATGTTTCGTTTCTTTCTTGGAACTCACGGGAGCTTAATTCTTCAAAGCGAGCCAAACGCGCTTTAGACTTTGCTTGACGACCCTTTGCATTGGTGCGAACCCAATCTAACTCTGATTTAACTGCCTTCTCATGTGAGGCCTGTTGGCGCCCTTCTTGAACCAAGCGTGCTTCTTTTTGCTCAAGCCATGACGAATAATTACCTTCATATGGGATACCGTGACCACGGTCTAACTCTAAAATCCAACCCGCCGCATTATCTAAGAAATAACGATCGTGAGTGATAGCCACTACGGTGCCATTGTAATCGACTAAGAAACGCTCTAGCCATGCCACAGATTCAGCATCCAAATGGTTAGTAGGCTCATCCAATAGCAGCATGTCAGGTTTGTTTAACAATAAACGACACAAAGCCACACGGCGCCTTTCACCACCTGATAAGTGCACTACATTCTCATCCCAACCCGGCAGACGCAGGGCTTCTGCAGCCACCTCTAAGGTGCGCTCCAAGTTATGCGCGTCGGTGGCCTGAATGATGTCTTCAAGTTTGGCTTGCTGCGCAGCTAAGGCATCAAAATCTGCATCAGGTTCAGCATAAGCTGCATAGACAGCATCTAATGCTGATAAAGCGTTTTTAGCTTCAGCCACTCCTTCCTCTACAACCTCACGCACGGTTTTGGAATCATCTAACTGAGGCTCTTGCTCAAGATAACCGACATTAATGCCAGGCTGAGGGCGCGCTTCACCATTATATTCTGTGTCTACCCCTGCCATAATTTTTAGCAAGCTAGACTTACCCGAACCGTTTAAACCCAGTACGCCAATTTTGGCTCCTGGAAAAAACGACAAGGAGATGTCTTTCAAAATTTCACGTTTAGGCGGCACCACTTTACCAACCCGATTCATCGTATACACAAACTGTGCCATTAGATTTCCTGATCAATTCAAATATAAGGCTATTATACCCAAAGATATCAATAAAAGGGGGAGCTTAAGCATGATAGAATTTAGCCAAGTGGCGGCTTGAAATTCAGTTGGTAGCCCCCACTAACAAACAGTATTGTTTTTGTTATTGTTTACATTTAAGGATCCACTGTGCCTACTACCTATGTCGCTTCATCACTGCTACCCACCCCTTTTGGCACCTTTGATATGCATGGCTTTACAGACAGTGAAACAGGTAAAGAACACGTTGCACTGAGCATGGGTAACTTACATGAAGGCGAACATATCCTTGCGCGTTTACACTCAGAATGTTTAACAGGTGATGCTTTATTTAGCATGCGCTGTGATTGCGGTTATCAGTTAGAAGAAGCTCTAAAACGCATTGCTAAAGAAGGCAAAGGGGTCGTGCTTTATTTACGCCAAGAAGGTCGCGGTATCGGACTAATCAATAAAATCAGGGCTTACAACCTCCAAGATCAGGGCGCAGACACTGTAGAGGCGAATGAAAAACTTGGCTTTGGTGCTGACCTACGCGAATACTCCATGGCCAAAGATATGCTGAACCACCTGCAAGTTAAATCGGTGCAGTTGATGACCAACAACCCCCGCAAGATTAAAGCGCTAATGGATTTGGGTATCAATGTAGATGAACGCCAAGCCCTTGAAGTGGGTAAAAACAGTCATAACGAAGACTATTTGGCCATCAAAGTGAGTAAATTAGATCATCTAATCGGCCAGTAAAGAAGCCTGCCAAAGCTCAATTTTTTCTTTCATAAGCGGCTCTGATAAGCCTGTGGCATGCAACACCTGTGCTCTAGTGCCATGGGCTAATGCAGTATCTTCATGGCCTAGGCTTAGCAGTTTCACACTTGAGTTTTGCAATGCCAGGAACTGCGCAACAGCAGAACCTGCTCCGCCTATCACGCTGTGATCTTCAATGGTTACAAACCCTTGATGTTGTTTTAGCAAGTCTTCTAGCATGTGTTCATCAAGCGGCTTCACAAAACGCATATCTACCAAGGTTGCATCTAGGGCACTGGCTATATTTTGAGCACTCTCTAATAAGGCGCCAAAATTTAATATAGCAATGCCAAGCGGCTTGCCTGACTGACGCAATAAATTGGCTTTGCCAAGCTCTATTGCTTTTACACTGTGGCTAAAAACCAATGCCTCACCACGCGGATAACGAACTGCAGCAGGGCCTTTATGGTGATAACCAAAATCTAACATAGCACTCGTTTCACAAGCGCAGCTTGGCGCCATAATGACCATGTTAGGCAAACAACGAAGAAAGGCCAGGTCATACGCACCCGTATGTGTGGCGCCATCTTCACCCACAACACCAGCGCGATCAATGGCGAGCAAAATATCCAAATCCTGCAGCACAATGTCGTGAATGAGCTGATCATAGCCACGCTGCAAAAAGGTAGAGTAAATCGCCACAACAGGTTTGGCACCCTCACACGCCATGCCAGCTGCCAAGGTGAGTGCATGCTGCTCGGCAATGGCCACATCAAACAAACGTGATTCAAACTCTTGAGCAAATGTAGCCAAGCCTGAACCCCCAACCATCGCGGGAGTAATCGCCATTAAACGCTGATCATCTTTGGCTTTGTTACAAATCCACTGGCCAAAAATTTGAGCAAAGGTTTGGCCTTTTTTGGAGGCTGCTGTGGCTTTAGTCGGCTTTACCGGATCAATTTTGGAAAGCGCATGATAAGCCACAGGATCATTTTCAGCCGCCGCATAGCCTTTGCCCTTTAAGGTTCGAAGGTGCAATAACTTTGGCCCTTTTACGCTTAGCATGTGGCTCAAAGCTTTCATTAAAGCGTCTAAATCGTTGCCATCGATGACACCATGATAAGTAAAACCCAGCGCTGTAAACCACTGCGAAGGGCCGCCTGAACCTTGCTGATCATCTAAGAAAGTAGCTAATCCACCCAGGTTTTCATCAATCGCCATGTCATTGTCATTCACAATGATCAATGCATTTGCCTGGCAGTGGGCCATATGATTAAGCGCTTCAAAAGCCATGCCTGCTGTTAAAGCACCATCGCCAATCACAGCAACATGATTGGCCTGTGTATTTTTGGTTGCTAAAACCATGCCAAGTAAAGCGCTGATTGAAGTGCTGGCATGACCAACACCAAATGCATCAAAGGGGCTTTCGCTGCGCTTTGGAAAAGGTGATAGGCCAGAGGCTTTGCGCATCGTAAGCATTTCGCGCTTTCTACCGGTGAGCATTTTATGCGGATAGGCTTGATGACCGACATCCCAAATCAACCGGTCATTAGGTGTGTCTAATAAATAATGTAGAACGATACTAAGTTCGACCACGCCTAGGCCTGCACCCAGATGCCCACCGGTTTTGCCAACGCTGTACAAAAGTGACAGACGCAGCTCATAAGCCAGTTGTGGCAGATGTTCTTGGCTTAGTTTGCGCAAATCACTGACCCCATCCACTTGATCTAACAAGGGGGTAGATGGAGGCTGAGTTGGAATATCTAATATCAAAGGAAACATGAGTTTAGAACTTTCGATTGACTATAAAATCAGCAAGCCAAGACAATGGCGCTGCTTGATCACCAAAACCTTGCAAACATTGCTGAGCCTGCTGATGTAATTGATGCAAATGCTTTTTGGCTTCGGCCATCCCTAAAATAGATGGATAAGTGGATTTGTCATTAACAATATCTGATCCTTGAGCTTTACCTAAGGTTTGAGTATCACTTTCAATGTCTAAAATATCGTCTTGTACTTGAAACGCCAACCCAATCGCCTTGGCATATTGGGTTAAGCACTGCATTTGTAGATCAGTGACATCAACTTTAGCTAATGCGCCTATTTCTATACTAGCCACGATTAATGCCCCAGTTTTTAGGCCGTGAAGCTTCTCTAGCTCAGACAAACTAACGCTCTTTTTTTCAGCTGCCATGTCTAACATTTGACCTGCAACCATGCCACTTGCACCCGAAGCTCTAGCCAAACAACGGACCATAGCCAAGCATTGGGTACTGGTTATCAAAGGGCTTTTCGCTTTCACCAACATTTCAAAGGCAAAGGCTTGCAAAGCATCGCCTGCTAGAATGGCGGTGGCTTCATCAAAAGCTATATGACAAGTGGGTTGGCCTCTGCGCAGGGCATCATCATCCATCGCAGGCAAGTCGTCATGAATTAAAGAATAAGCATGAATCGCCTCTACCGCGGCCGCTAAATAATCTAGCCCATCGTGCTCGACATTCAGAGCACCCGCAGCGCCATATACCAAAGCTGCTCGCACTCGCTTGCCACCTTGAGCTGCGCTATAGGCCATGGCTTGAGACAAGCTTTGGCTTACATTTTGCTGCTCAATTTCTAGCTTAAGTATGTGCTCAACGCGAGTTTTGGAATGATCTAAAAAATCGCCCAGTGATTCAAATTGCAAGCTTATGGCTCCTTGTTAAACGGCTGTTCAATAACTCGCCCTTGGGCATCTTGCATCAACACATTTACTTTTTGTTCAGCTTGCGCCAAAGCCTTCTGGCAGCCACGAGTTAAACCAATGCCAAGCTCAAACGCTGCTAAAGATTCTTCTAGGGTCAAGTCGCCCTTCTCCATTTGTTGCACCAAAGCTTCTAGCTGCGCTAACGAAGCTTCAAAATCAAAGGCACTTTTAGTCGTCTCTTTTGTCATCGCTATAGTCCTAGTACCAAGCCTCTTGGCATGCCAAACGCCGACGCTGCATATTGAATAACCAGCATGTCGACCAAGTTAATAATAATAAACACCAGAATAGGCGAAAAATCTAAACCACCCAAATTGGGTAGCATGCGGCGCACAGGCGCCATCACAGGCTCTGTCAGTTGGTACAACAAGTGAGCAGCTGGATGGCGTGTTTGAGGCGCTAGCCAGCTTAGAATAATGCCAATAATCACCGCGAAAAATAATAGATCTAAGGCTTGGGATAAAACCCCAACTAAGCTCCAAGCGCCTAAGATCAGTACATTTGGTGGGCTAAAACCTGCCATCAATAATACTAAAACGATCATCCCAAGCTGTACCAACACAGCCAACACTAAAGCTGGCAGACTGATTCTTGAAGTCCGGGGAAGAAACTTTTGCAAGCCTCCAACAAAAGGCTGCGTCACCTTCACAATAGCTTGAGCTATGGGGTTATAGAAGTCTGCTCTGACCAATTGCAACATGAACCTTACAATAACAAGCATAAGATATAAGCCCATTACAGTTTGCACTAAAAAGATACCGGCATTTGCCATGATTAAAAACGCTCTCTAAATACTGTGTTAAAAACGTGTTTAAGTGTCTCATATTGAATGCCTTCAAACCACCTGATAACACGCCAAAGCCTGACTTTGGGAAACCAATTGCAGATGCATAAAATCGCTCAGCTTTGAGTCGTTTTACAATTGGAAATCTTAAATTGTAAACGACGCCCGTTGTGGCTTTTACTTTTGTAGTTCAATCGCGCACAATTAAAGCGTTTTTTACGCTTTATAGATTTATGCATTTACACGGGAACAACATGTACTTTATACGCCATTTTTTACGCCATTCTAATGCCAAATTGCTACCTACCTTGGCTGCAATACTTTTTATGTTCACGCCCTTGTCTTACGCTGAGCAATTGATTGAAAGCGACAAGTATGAGATTCACTACAATGCCTTTAACACCATGATCGTGCCATCGGATACAGCACAAACTTATGGTTTTACAAGAGCTAGAAATAGAGCTTTACTGAACATATCAGTCCTTGACAGAGCTACAAAAACACCACTTTCAGCAGTCGTTTCAGGCACTAGAAGCAACATTGTGGGACAAGTACTGCCGCTGGAATTTCAAAAAATAAAAGAGGCGAATGCTATTTATTACATTGCCCAGCTGCGCTTTAGTGAGGCTGAATTGTGGCGCTTTGACCTTAGCATACAGCCCAATTTAGATGAGGACCCGATTCCTTTAAAGTTTAATCAAACTTTTTATCTGGAACAGTGATCTACTCAAAATAGCCAAGCAAATCATTCAAAAACCGCCATCCCAAAGGGGTGGCTTGTAGCCTATTCGGCTCCATCAAGCCTTTTTGCGTGGCTAACTGTACCAAGGCTTCTACCCTTTTAAAGGGCTGTCCTGTTTGGCTGGCATAAGTTTTGTAGCTAACACCTTGCTTTAGCCGCAAAGCATTCATAAAAAACTCTAGTTTTAATTCATCTTGACTCACCAGATGACTCATGGCTAACGGTGAGATCGCATCCATATAAGCCTTGGGTTGTCGAAGTTTCACACTTCGATTGATCACCATCGCCCCATCATCAATATGGCTCAGCTTGCCATGGGCGCCCGCGCCTACACCGATGTAATCACCAAATTGCCAATAATTGAGGTTGTGCCTCGCTTCGCTACCTGGCTTTGAGTAGGCCGATATTTCATACTGCGCTAGAGACGCTTTGGATATTAAAGCTTGGCCTTGATCTTGAATATCAAAAAGTATTTCTTCTTCGGGCAAATTTGGCGGTTGGCTATAAAACTGTGTATTAGGCTCTATAGTCAGCTGATACCAGGATAGGTGATCAGTCCCAAAAGATAACCCTTGCTCTAAGTCGTCTAGGCCTTGTTGCAACGTTTGGCCTGGCAAACCATGCATAAGGTCTATGTTAATGCGTTTAAAACCAATTGATTGTGCTTTAGCAATGGCTAACTGTGCTTGGCCTGAGTTATGAATTCTACCCAGAGCTGATAAGCATTCATCATTAAAACTTTGCACACCAATAGAGAGCCTATTGATTCCCTGTTCTAGAAAACCTGCAAACTTTGCCTGCTCAAAAGTGCCAGGGTTTGCCTCTAAGGTCACCTCCATGTCTTGGTCACAGCTAATGTTGTGTTTCACAAAGGCTAGGATTTCTCCAATGCCTTGGGCACTCATTAAGCTTGGAGTACCCCCACCAATAAATATACTGTGCAAACTACGGCCACTGACCTTTGCTAGCTCATGCGCTAAGTCTGCCTTAAGTGCCTGGATGTAAGCAGCTTCTGGAATACTTTCGCCCTGCTTGGTAGCGTGTGAATTAAAATCACAATAAGGACATTTACGCACGCACCAAGGAATATGAATATAAAGGCTGAGCTTAGGAAGGGTGTTCAAAGAATGACTCACGAAGGTTAAGTTTTTGAGAGGGCACTTTGCAATTGAGCTAAGGCTTTTCCGCGATGACTAATGGCTATTTTTTCTTCAGGAGAAAGCTGCGCGGCTCGGCAATTTTTTTCAACAACATGGAAAATAGGGTCATAGCCAAAGCCATAATCACCAAGTGGTTGGTCCATAATCACACCTTCTAAAGAAGCCTGACAGATTAATGGGGTTGGGTCTTCGTAATGTCGCATGTAGACCAACACACACTGAAACCTGGCTGTCCTATCAGCCTGCGGTGTGGTTTGAAGGTCGGCGACAAGCTTGTCACAATTGGCAGCATCTTTGGCCTGAGCTGTTAAAGATGACTGCGCATAACGCGCTGAGTAAATGCCAGGGGCACCATCCAAGGCATCAACTTCAAGGCCCGAGTCATCAGCAAGGGCTGGCATACCTGAGGCTTTGGCTGCGTGGCGGGCCTTTAAAATTGCATTTTCAACAAAACTAAGGCCAGTTTCTTCTATTTCTTCGGTGATAAATTTGCTTTGCGGAATCAATTCAATATTTACTGCCGATAAACGCTGACCGAACTCTTTTAATTTGCCAGCATTAGAGCTGGCTAAAACGACCTGTTTCATGATGTAGCCTTACAAGAAATAACTGGAATATTAGGAAGCGACACAAACCCACAGAATGAGAGCGTCCTCTACACTGGTTGAAACCACAGCGTGGCCCATGGTGCTGTCAAAATAAGTACTATCACCCTCACTCAGCGCCAGAGGTTCATATTCTTCGGTGTAGACTAACACATCGCCTTCTAGAACCAGCAATAACTCCTCGCCTTCATGGCGTACCCAGCCACCAAACTGTTCCAAATTTCGAGCCCGAACCCTACTTTTAAAGGGCACCATGCGCTTTGAATCTAGCTCTGTTGCTAAAAGCTCGTGTTCATAAGTTGCGGTGAGGTGCTCACGGCCCTGCTGCTTTTTAGTGACGCTTCGCCTGCCTGAAATGCGTATCTCTTTCACCGGAGCAAACAGTTGAGGCATATCAATACCAAGGCCAAGAGCCAACTTTTGCATCAAGTTAAAAGTAGGGGAAAGCTGGTTGTTTTCCATTTTGGAAAGCGTAGATTGCGCCACACCCGTTAATTGGCTGGCCTGTTGCAAGGTCATTTTTTTGCCCTGGCGCAATGCTCTTAAGCGCTGGCCAAAGTCCTCTTGTGCTGAGAGTGCGTTACTAACCGGTGGCAATATTCCAGCTTCTGGGCGCAATGTAGACATTTTCTCTTCCTACTATTAACAGTTGGTGACATTAACTGCTAGACCACCACGGGAGGTTTCTTTGTATTTATCCTGCATATCCGCACCCGTTTCACGCATGGTCTTGATCACGTCATCTAATGATACCAGATGTTCGCCATCTCCACGCATTGCCATGTGTGCTGCATTGATGGCCTTTATTGCGCCCATTGCATTGCGCTCGATACAAGGCACCTGCACTAACCCTGCAATAGGGTCACAAGTCAGACCTAAATTATGCTCCATACCTATTTCTGCAGCATTTTCTACTTGCTCTGGGGTACCGCCAATCACTTCTGCTAAACCTGCAGCTGCCATAGCGCACGCGCTACCCACTTCACCCTGGCACCCTACTTCAGCGCCCGAAATTGAAGCGTTAAGTTTGCATAAAATACCCACCGCAGCAGCCGCTAAAATAAAATCAACAACACCTTGATCACTGGCTGCGGGATAAAAATTATCATAATAGTGCAACACGGCTGGAATAATACCCGCTGCGCCGTTAGTGGGCGCAGTCACTATACGGCCACCTGCAGCATTTTCTTCATTTACGGCCATGGCATAAAGGTTCACCCAGTCCATAGCAGATAACTGCGGCGTAATGACTTTAACCGAACCTAGATGATTGAGTTTTTCATAAAGCTGCGCTGCCCTGCGTTTTACATTCAGGCCTCCTGGCAAAGTACCGCCAGTATGACAACCGTTGTAGACACAATCTTTCATCACCTGCCAAAGATGAAGAATGTCACTTCTCACTTCTTCTTCCGTGCGCCAGGTTTTTTCGTTTTCCATCATCAATGCACTCACACTTAAGCCTTGAGTTTTACACTGCCTCAAGAGTTCTGCGCTGGTGGAAAATGGATAAGGAATTTGTGGTTGGTCCTCATCAAAAGGATGCTCATCAGCTTTAGCCGCTTCTTCATCAACAATAAAACCACCACCAATGGAGTAATAAGATCGCTCTAACAAAATCTGCGCATTTTCATCATAGGCGCTCATCGTCATTCCATTAGGGTGATAAGGCAATGATTCTTCGAGGTTTAAAATGATGTCTCGATGTTTTAGAAACTCAATATGGCGTTCTTTATTAAGTGGTAATGCGCCATTTTTTTCAATTTCATCAAGCATCGGCTTAACTTTAAGAGGCTCTATCGTGTCAGGGGTCTCACCTAGAAAACCCAAAATAACCGCAATATCACTGGCATGGCCTTTACCGGTGGCTCCTAAAGAACCAAATAATTCACCTTTTACCCGTGAAACTTTTTCTAACTTGCCCTGTGATTTGAGTTCTAAAGTAAAAGCCAATGCAGCCCGCATCGGGCCAACCGTGTGGGAACTGGAGGGGCCAATGCCTACCTTCAATAGGTCAAATACGCTTAAACTCATAATAAATTCCCTTTTTCTGGCCAATCCAGTGGGTTAACGATAAAGCAGAGACTATCCCCCAATATCATCAAACCCATCATCCTAAGTGCGACATAGAAATAGCTGGTGTGCACTGAAAACTTAGATTATAGCTAACAAGCCTTATTTTCTATGCCTAATCCATAGCTTGCACCCATGCCATTAATTCTTCACTATGTAGCCACTATGGAATTTTAAAGACCGTAAGCCCAATGACATTACCGACATCACCTAGCTTTAGCTTAATAGGTAAAACCGCCCTAGTGACAGGAGCATCATCAGGTATTGGGGCGGCATGTGCTGTCGCTCTGGCACGCGCAGGCGCTAGAGTGACCTTAGCCGCAAGACGCATTGAACAACTCAATAACTTAGTGGATGAGCTCCTTGCAGAAGGCTTAGAGGCTAATGCATTGCTCATGGATGTGGCGCAAGTAGAGCAAACCCAGGCTTTAGTTGAACAACACGGTCCCTTTGATGTGCTGGTAAACTCAGCCGGACTTGCCCGCCATGGCAAAGCAATTGAGACCCAGCCTGAAGATTTTGATGCAGTGATGAATATCAACCTAAAGGGCGCCTACTTTTTAACCCAATCGGTTGCAAAAGGCTTACTCAAACATAACCGCCCAGGTAGTTTAATTAACATTTCAAGCCAAATGGCACATATTGGAGGCCAAGAGCGAGCCGTATATTGTGCTTCAAAACACGCCTTAGAGGGGTTCACTAAAACTATGGCCATAGAATGGGGTAAAAAGGGTATTCGAGTGAATACCATTTGCCCAACCTTTATTCTCACAGAATTAACTGCCTCAACCTTTGCCGATCCAGACAAGCGCCAGTGGATTGATAGCAAAATTAAATTAGATCGAGTGGGCAATGTACAAGACATTATGGGCGCAGCGCTGTACTTAGCCTGTGATGCCTCTTCATTAGTCACAGGCACAGCGCTCATGGTTGATGGTGGCTGGACTGCAGGATAACAGCCAGCCTTAACAGATTTAAGTTTAAAGTTTGATTCGTTAACCCAAATGTAAATATTCGGCAGTGCCCTCGAGCAGCATTTGCACCGCCATAATGATCAGTACCATGCCCATCAACCGCTCGATGGCCACTAAACCTCGCTCTCCCAAAATGACATACAGGCGTTTTGAAGCCAGTAAAATAACAGCTGACACAAGCCATGCCGCTGTGACCGCTAACCAGAGTTCTAGCCACTGGCCTTCCGCTGATTTTCGCATCAGCATAATCATCGCCAAAGCCGATGGGCCTGCCATTAAAGGGATCGCCAAAGGCACAATGAAAGGCTCGCCCTCTGGCGTTTTGCCAAGCAAGCCATGTTCTTGCGGGAACACCATTTTGATGGCAATCAAAAATAAAACAATACCACCACCAATCCGAATCGCCTCTTGAGACACTTGCAAGAAAGACAAAATGTAAGGGCCCAGCAGCAAGAACAATAACAACACAAGGTAGGCAATTAACAATTCGCGACGCAGTACTTTGCTGCGCCTGTGTTCTGGAACTTGTTTTAGCACCGACAAAAATAACGGAATGTTTCCAAGTGGATCCATCACTAAGAAAAGTAAGGTCGCAGCGGCAAAGATATCCATAAACACCTCAAAAGTAGTCTAAAATAATCGGATGATGCACCCTAATTGGCTGGCGATTCTCTCACACACGTTAGAGTGGGTACAAGAAATAAAACCACTACAAAGTTGGCATATCACTATTTAAATATGGGTTTTACATAGATAGGCTGATACGCAATAGGACAACCAAAAAGGTTTAATTTAGGTCGCTTCTGGCACTATCATGGCCGCGGGGATTCTTTAATAATAGCCAAAGTTACATTCACCCCATTCATTGAATGAAGGAAAGATTGCATGCCCTCTTTATCGGATCAAAAAGACTCTTCCATTGCACTTGTGAGTGATTGTATTCAGAAGCGATACCAAGGTGAGGATGCAAAGCTTTTGCAACAATTCTCAGCCCTGTATTTTGCTGAGGGTATTGCGGCTGAATTACTGAAGCTTTCTAGCGACCAATTGTATGGCGCTATTCATAGTTTATGGAACACCGTTAAGTTTCGAACACCCAATGCAGTTAATGTGCGTGCTTATAACCCAAGCCTTGAAGATGATCACTGGCATACAAGCCATACCGTGATTGATGTAGTGTGCGATGACAAAGCGTTTTTGGTGTCTTCTATAACCAACTGCCTAACCCATTTAGGCCACACTATTCACATGACCACCCACCCTGTTGTGGCCATCGAACGAGCACAAAAAGGCAAAGTGATTAACATTTCTCCCTTTACTGGTAAGGCAGAATCAGAACACCTAGAAGCAGTGATGCGCTTTGAAATTGACCAAGTCACAGGCGCTCATGAACTCAATAAAATAGCCACCGCAATAGAATCAGTGATTCAAGATGTGGGTTTAGCCGTGCAAGATTGGAGCGCAATGCGCCACAAGCTTGTAGCTATTATTGACTCTATGGCGAACAAAAATGCTGCCCTACCAAACGAAATTTTGAATGAACAGATTGCCTTTTTGCAATGGCTAGCAAATAACCATTTCACCTTTATTGGTTATCGAGTGTATGCCCTTTCAAAGGATGCAGACACAAATGCGTATGTATTGACCCCAAAAAAGGGCTCAGGTTTGGGTACCTTGCGTGATGAAAACTGTCACCCCCATAGTCTAAAACCCATCATTCTTTCGGAGCAGATCGCCGCTTTGGCACTTAACCAAGACCCACTGGTGATGACAAAATCTGCGTATCGCTCAAGTGTGCATCGCCCAGTCAATTTTGATTACTTGGGCTTAAAGCAGTTTAATGAGTCTGGCCAAGTGATTGGCGAAGAAAGGTTTTATGGCCTCTACTCTTCAGCTGCATACACTGCGCGTATTGATGAGATACCCTTACTAAGGCGCAAAGCATCAGCTATACGCAGCCATATCGAGCAATTGCCCAATAGCCACAAGGGCAAAGCATTGCAACATGTGCTTAATAGCTATCCGCGAGATGAAATGTTGCAAGCTAGCGTAGAAGAGCTCTACCCTATTATTCAAGGTGTATTACAAACCCAAGAGCGCCATCAATTACGTTTATTTATGCGCTTTGATGCCTACGAAAAATTTGCCACCGCACTTGTTTATGTGCCAAGGGAGAAATTTAATACCGATTTAAGAATCAAAATGCAGCAGATTCTTATGCAGGAGTTAGATGCCCTGAGTGTGGATTTTAATGTCATGTTTTCCGAACAGCCCATGGCAAGAGTGCAGCTTACGGTGCACGGCAACCAGATTAACCATACAGACTTTGATCAACAAGGTGTGCAAGCGCAAATGGAAGCGGCCATGCTGTCTTGGAACGACCATTTACACCAAGCGCTAAATGATCAATACGGTGAAGAAAAAGGTAAGCAGCTATTAACGCAATATAACCATGCCTTTCCTCTGGCTTATCAAGAACGTTTTTCGGCGCAAATTGCAGTGGTGGATCTTGCCAGCTTACAAAAAATTGATACGCATTACCCATTAATCACTCACTTATACCAACCCGATGATAAATGCGAAGGCAAGCTTGCCTTTAAAGTGTTGGGGTATGGCAAAGCTAAGGCGCTATCACAAGTGCTGCCTATACTTGAGCGCATGGGGGTCACTGTTATTAATGCTCACCCCTATGCCATTACAACTAAGCTAGGCATCCAACATTGGATCATTGATTTTGATATCGAAGTGAACCATCAAGTGGATCCTAACAACGCCAACTTGAAAGAAAGGTTCCAAAACGCCTTTAACCAAGTTTACCTAGGCACCGTTAACAATGATCGTTTTAATAGCTTAGTGTTAACCGCTAATCTGACTTGGCAGCAAGCGGTGCTAATGAGAGCAATCAATGCGTATCTGCAGCAAATTCAGGTGCCATTTAGCCAAACCTACATACAATCTGCGCTCATCCAAAATGCAAATATCACGCAATTATTAGTCCAACTTTTTGAAGCAAGATTTGACCCTAATACGCAAAATAGGGGCTCGCTCACCAAAGCAACACATCAAGCCATCAATAAGGCCTTGGATGAAGTGAGCAATTTGGATGAAGATCGAATTTTGAAATATTTCTTAGCCTTGATTATGGCCATGTTGCGCACTAATTATTACCAACATGACGAAAACGGCCATCGTTTAAAATACCTAGCTTACAAAATTGACCCAAGCCTAGTGCCAGGTGTACCTCTGCCCTTGCCGCAATACGAAGTTTTCGTTTACTCCACGTGGGTTGAAGGCGTGCATTTAAGAGGTGGAAAAGTCGCCAGAGGCGGATTGCGCTGGTCAGACCGAAAAGAAGATTATCGCACCGAAGTGTTAGGTCTGGTCAAAGCGCAAATGGTTAAGAATGCCGTCATCGTACCCGTAGGCGCAAAGGGCGGGTTTGTTTGTAAAGCCCTGCCAGATACCGATAGCCGTGAAGAATTGATGAACGCGGTGAAACATAGTTACTCAACCTTTATTCAAGCGTTATTGGATATAACAGATAACATTGTTGATAAAGCCATAGCGCCTCCTCAAAATCTAGTGCGTTATGATGATGACGATCCTTATCTAGTTGTTGCTGCAGATAAAGGCACTGCAACATTTTCTGACTTAGCCAATTCCATCTCAGAAAAAAATTCATTTTGGCTAGGCGATGCCTTTGCTTCAGGCGGAGCAAATGGGTATGACCACAAAAAAATGGGCATTACTGCAAGAGGCGCTTGGGAGTCGGTTAAGCGTTTATTTTTAGAGCAGGGCCGCGATTGCCAAAGCCAAGATATAAGCGTTGTTGGTGTAGGAGACATGGCGGGTGACGTATTTGGTAATGGCATGCTGTTGTCAAAACACATTTGTTTGCAAGCCGCGTTCAACCATTTGCACATTTTTATAGATCCAAACCCAGATGCAGCGAGCTCTTTTAAGGAACGAGAGCGCTTATTTGCAATGCCAAGATCCAGTTGGCAAGACTATAACCAGAACCTAATCTCCAAAGGCGGTGGTATTTATGATCGCTTTGCAAAATCCATTACGCTCACCCAAGAAATACAAAAGATGTTAGGGACATCTTTAGAAAAAATGACTCCTAATGAGTTAATCCATTGTTTGCTAAAAATGCCTGTAGACCTATTTTGGAACGGAGGCATTGGAACTTATGTAAAGGCCTCTACAGAAAACCATGTCGATGTTGGTGACCCAGCCAATGATTCATTGCGAGTCAATGGCTGCGAACTTGGTGCTAAGGTTGTGGGTGAAGGCGGCAATTTAGGCTTCTCTCAATTAGGGCGCATAGAGTTTTCAAGGGCAGGTGGATTTATCAACACAGACGCCATTGATAACTCAGGCGGTGTGGATAGTTCAGACCATGAAGTCAACATCAAAATACTGCTAAGCCAATTGGTCGATGCCAAGCATATGAGCCTTAGCCAACGTAATAAATTACTAGCCAGCATGACCGATGAAGTGGGCGAGCTGGTGATCAAACACAACTTCCATCAGTCGTTGGTGTTAAGTATTGCGCTTGGTCAAGCCAGCGAATGTTTGAGCGACCATAAACGTCTTATTCACAGCCTTGAGCAACAAGGCCGCTTAAATCGAGCCATAGAGGGTCTTCCAAGCGATGCCAGCATTGATGAACTGGCCCGCAGCCAAAGTGGTTTAACAAGGCCTGAGCTGGCTGTATTACTGGCTTACAGTAAGATGTACTTATTTGACGAACTGATGGCCTCTAATATCGGCGATGACCCCTATTTAGCGGATAGTTTAAAAGCCTATTTCCCAAAAAAGTTGAGCCAAGACTACCCGCAAGCCATGGCATCACACCCACTTCGCAATGAGATAATAGCCACCCACCTCACTAACAAAATTGGTAATCGAATGGGCGCTACATTTGGCAATTATGCAAAGGATGAAGTGGGTGCTTGTGCCTCCGATATGGCACGAGCTTTTACTGGCGCTTGCGACATTTTGCAAACTAAAGGGCTCTGGACAGACCTAGACAAAGTGACCTTAAACTTGCCCTACTCCAATTTTTTGGCCATTCACGAAAGGATTCAACTATTGCTTGAGAGTGTGACTTTGTGGCTGCTAAGTCACCATCAAGGCGAATCTATTCAAACGATGGTCGACCTTTATAAACAGCCACTTGCGCAATACACTTCTCAATTAAGCAGGCTAGTCACAGAGAATATGGGGCAAAAGATGCATGCACAAGCCACACAGTTTCTCGCCTATGGGTTCATGGCAGAATCTAGCTTACGCTTAAGCCAATTAGAATTGCTCTATCATGGCTTAGACATCGCTAGAATTGCTGCCCAATGCGAAACTGACGTTATTTCAGCGGCAAAAATATGGTACGCTTTACACCATAAGTTACAAGGCCACTGGCTTAACCAAGCCATCGCTAAGTTACCAAGCCAAGACCCATGGCAGCGTAAGGCCAAAGCAAGCCTGAAACATGAATTTGAAAACAGTTTGGCACAATTGACCCAAACCTTAATTAATCATGATCAAAGCCAGCTAGAAGTATTCGTTAACCAAGATAAATTTAAGCATTGCCTGGGCATTGTTGGTGAAATTCAAACCAATACCAACGTGAATTTGGCAATGTTATCGGTAGCCGTTAACGAAATCACTAAGCTGAATGCGAATTAAACGCCCGTGGGTGAGGCCTGAAACAGTTTTCATTTTTAGAAGGATTAGGATTTAGTATGACCAGCACCCCAATAGAGCGTTCCCAGTTTGACGACGTTATGGTTCCAAACTATGCGCCAGTGCCTGTGATTCCTGTGCGTGGCAGTGGCTCAAGACTATGGGATCAAGACAATAATGAGTATGTCGATTTTGCTGGTGGTATTGCCGTCACAAGCGTTGGGCATAGCCACCCTAAACTTGTGGCGACCTTGAAAGAACAAGGCGAAAAGCTTTGGCACATTTCAAATGTGATGACCAATGAGCCTGCGATTCGGTTGGCCAAGAAGCTGACCGATGCCACATTTGCAGAAAAAGTTTTTTTTGCTAATTCAGGCGCAGAAGCAAATGAAGCTGCGTTTAAATTGGCCAGGCGTTATTCGGTGGACCATTATGGTGAACAAAAACATGAAATCATTGCATTTCATAATGGCTTTCACGGCCGTACTTTATTCACCGTAAGCGTTGGCGGCCAGGCCAAATACAGCCAAGACTTTGGCCCCGCAATTGAGGGGATTACCCACTTACCATATAACGACATTGCAGCTTTAGAAGCAGCTGTGTCTGATAAAACCTGCGCTATTATTATGGAGCCTCTACAAGGTGAGGGTGGCATCATTGAGGGCAATCCAGCGTTTATCAAGCGCGCACGTGAACTGTGTGATCAGCACAATGCACTATTAGTGATGGATGAGGTTCAAACTGGCGCTGGGCGCTTAGGCACGCTCTATGGTTATCAGCAAACTGATATTGTGCCCGACATCCTTACCACCGCAAAAGGGATCGGTAACGGTTTTCCAGTAGCTGCAATGCTGACCACCACAAGTATTGCTAAGAGCCTAGCGGTAGGCACGCACGGCAGCACCTACGGCGGAAATCCACTGGCTTGCGCCATTGCGGAAGCCGTTGTGGACATCGTCAATTCCAAAGAAGTATTGGATCAGGTACAAGAAAAATCTAAGCGCTTTAAAGAGGGTTTGGCTGCCATCAATGCACGTAAACCTTTTTGCAAAGAGATTAGAGGTAAGGGTTTACTTTTAGGCTGTGCCCTTAGCGATGAATTAAAAGATCGAGCAGGTGAGTTTCTACAAGCCGCTCAGCGCAGAGGGCTATTAGTGCTTGTGGCTGGGCCCAATGTCATTCGTTTGGCACCTTCGCTACTAATACCTGATGCCGATATCGATGCAGGTTTGGCCATCTTAGAAGCAGCCATTGCAGATGTGTTAGCAGGCTAAAAACAGCACTACAGATGCTCTTTTAAGGCTTTTTGGTGATTAGCCCATAGAAAACTTGGCCTGCTTTTTTGCTGCGATGCAAAGCCCATCCTTCAGGCAATACAAGTTGCGTGAGAGGCTGAGCTTGCTCCAGGTACACAGCTGCATTTGCGGCTAGGCACTTGCTCTCAAACAAAGCATCAAGCGTATCTTGCATCAAGGCCAATGCAAAAGGTGGGTCTAACAACACCAAATCATAAGTTTTAATGCCGGCTTGGTGTGAGCGACTCGTTTGGCTTCTTATCCAATCAAAGCTACTCATTTGGGCAACGTTAACGCTTTGAGTACCCTCAAGAGGTAAAGCCTTTAAGTTCTCCTTCAATGTGCTAGCAGCAATTCCAGATAACTCTACAAAATCTACATTTGAAGCTCCACGAGAAAGTGCTTCAAGACCCAGCGCGCCTGTGCCCGCATACAAATCTAAACAATTCGCACCCAAGACGCGATCAGCTACCCAGTTATACAAAGTTTCTCGGACCCGGTCTTGGGTTGGCCTAAGTCCTGCTACGGTTGCAAACGGGATTTTTCTACCGCGCCATCCACCGGCAATAATGCGTAGGCTTTTGCGCCCAGCTTGGCCTATCTCCGTCACTTTTGATGGGGAGGGCTTATTAGTTTTGGACAATTTGCCAAAACTTTTACGGGTAGAGTTTGAAAACGGTTTTCGAGCCATGCAAGTTGAGTGATCTGATAATTAGATCTACCATTCTAAGCCAAACGCCACATAAAAGAAGCATACGTTTGCAAAAGCTATGCTAAAATTTGGCTTCAAACTTTCGCACACATCGAGACAGACCCATCATCATGGCCTTGTTCAACTTATTTGGTAAAGACAAAAAAACGGCACCGGCAATTCAAACGCCAGAAGCTCAAAAGCCACAAGATGCCTCATCACAAGAGCAACCTCAACCACACAGTGCGCCTGTAACAGAGTCAAAACAAACCTTGCCAAGCACCCCTACTTCGCTTGCGAGCAAGCCAACAGAACAAACTAGCTTTTTTGGACGCATCAAAACTGGGCTCAGCCGAACCCGCAGCAACCTAGGTGATGGGCTTGCTAATTTGTTCTTAGGAGCTAAAGAAATTGACGAAGACCTATTTGAAGAAATAGAGACTCAATTATTAATCGCAGACGTAGGCGTTGAAGCAACTGCAGCGCTTTTAAAAACACTCAGTGACCGAGTTGATCGTAAAGATTTAAAAGACCCAAGTGCACTCTACAGGGCACTTAAAGATGAGCTTGCTTTGCTACTTGCACCAAGCCAAGCACCGCTAGAAATTCCAGCACAAAAAGATCCGTTTGTGATCTTAATGGTAGGCGTAAATGGCGCTGGCAAAACCACCACCATCGGCAAACTCAGTAAACGTTTCCAAAGCCAGGGTAAATCAGTATTACTTGCCGCTGGCGATACCTTTAGAGCGGCAGCGGTTGAACAATTACAAGAATGGGGCAAGCGAAATGATGTGCCTGTGGTTGCTCAACATACAGGTGCAGACAGTGCTTCTGTGATTTTTGATGCAGTGCAATCAGCCAAAGCCAAAGGGGTTGATGTAGTGATAGCAGACACAGCCGGACGCTTACAGAACAAAGCTAACCTGATGGATGAACTGAGTAAAATAGTTCGCGTAATGCAAAAAATTGATGCCAACGCCCCGCATGAAGTGATGCTGGTACTTGATGCGGCCACGGGGCAAAATGCCCTCAGCCAAGCTAGCGTTTTTGGTGCAGCGGTTGGCGTGACAGGCCTTACCCTAACCAAGCTTGATGGCACCGCTAAAGGGGGTGTTATC
The DNA here is from genome assembly GCA_964022265.1 of uncultured Oceanospirillaceae bacterium. GTDB lineage: Bacteria > Pseudomonadota > Gammaproteobacteria > Pseudomonadales > Balneatricaceae > Njordibacter. Next base: position 52,658 of record CAXHZX010000001.1, read on the forward strand.
TTTGCTTTAGCGCAGCAACTCAATTTACCCATTCGCTTTATTGGCGTAGGCGAACAAGCCGATGATCTAAGGCCATTTGAGGCTGACGTTTTTATTGACGCATTATTTAGTGATTCTGATAAAGGCTTAGACAGTCACTCATGATTAATTTTGAAAAGGTCACTAAAAAGTACCATGACAAAACTGCATTAGTGAATACTAACTTTCATTTGCAGCGCGGCGCTATGGCCTTTTTAACGGGCCATTCTGGTGCCGGTAAAAGCACTTTATTGAAATTAATCATGCTGATGGAGCGGCCCACCAGTGGCAAAGTCATTGTAGACAGCCAAGACTTAAGCCAATTAAGCCGTGCACAAGTACCTGCCCACCGACGAAAAATTGGACTAGTTTTCCAAAACCATCAGTTATTAATGGATTACTCTGTGTTTGATAACGTAGCTTTGCCGCTTAAAATAAGCGGCTACAATGATCGAGATTCAAGCAGACGTGTCAGAGCAGCATTAGATAAAGTAGGCCTATTAGATAAAGAAAAACTATCGCCTCAGACCTTATCAAGTGGCGAACAACAAAGAGTGGGGATTGCGCGCGCGATTGTTAACAAACCCAAACTCATTCTTGCGGACGAGCCTACAGGCAACCTTGATCCGGAACTTTCAGCCGAGATTATGCTGCTGTTTCAACAGTTTAATCAAGTAGGCGTGAGTGTTTTAATAGCCAGCCATGATTTGGAGCTTGTGCAACGCCTTCATCATCCTGTCATTCAGCTTAACCAAGGCAGGCTCACCAGTGCTTCTTCGGCCATGGGGATATAAGCCATGGCATTTTTTCGAAAGAATCGAATACAAAATGCCAGTCGCTCGCTGCCCGAGAGTGCAATTCGCCGCCTAGCAAGAGAACATAAAGAAGTGTTGCTTAGCAGCTGGCTAAGGCTATGGAAAACTCCAGTGGCAAACTTTTTAACATGGGTGACACTTGCCATTGCTTTGGCGCTGCCAACGGCCTTGTTACTGCTGTTAAGCCAAGCTCAACACTTAGGCCAACAAGTGAACCAAAGCGCTCAGATCAGCGTGTTTTTGAGTGTAGGCACCAGTGATGAACAAGGCCAGTTTATCACCAAGCAGTTGGCTTCACGGCCTGATATTGCTAGGGCAAGTTACTTTTCTCAAGATCAGGTATTAAGCGACTTTAAAGCCAGTAGCGGTTTGGATGAAATATTGTCTAGCCTAACCGAAAACCCCCTCCCTGCAACGATCTTAATACAACCCAAAGACATTGCTGGAGAACCCAGTGCAATTGAAGATTTAGCACAAAAGCTACGCAAACAAGATGGTATCGATCAAGTTCTACTGGATATGGCATGGCTAGATAGACTGCAGGCCATTCTTTTGGCAAGCCAACGATTTGCTTACAGTTTGGCAACTTTATTAGGGCTTGGCGTGCTGCTGGTGGTTGGCAATACCGTGCGGCTGCAAATTGAAAGTAGAAAAGGCGAAGTTTTGGTCATAAAACTTGTGGGAGGCACCGATGCCTACCTGCGGCGTCCATTTTTATACGCGGGCTTTTGGGCGGGTTTAATGGCTGCCTTTCTTGCTTGGCTAATTATTCAAATAGGCGTTAATTATTTGCATGAGCCTTTATTAGTGTTAGCTAATAGCTATCAAAGCGATTGGCAGCTCAAAGGTCTAAACTGGAGCGCAAGTTTGTTATTATTTTTCGTAAGTTGCAGCTTGTCTGTTGTCGGTGCAAGCCTTACTGTAGGACGCCAGCTGCGATTAATTGAACCTAAATGACCACGAACCGCCTGTTTACAAAGCTTTACTGTCAAAAATTCCGTAATAGCGTTGCACTATTTGCATTTGAGACATAAAATATTCGGTCTAGAAATGCCGTTTCTAATTGCACAAACACTGTAGAAGCGCAGTAACGGCATGAGTCTGAATGTCTTAATCCAATGCGACACTAATTCAAAGGTTAAGCACAGACGTATAAGATTACGGAGTTTTAAATGACCAAGTCTTTATCAGCTATCGATGCGTTGGCTCCTGGCCAAAGCCACGAAGCATACTTACAAACCATTAGTACGATCCCTATTCTTAGCATTGAGCAAGAGCGCAAGCTTGCCGAACGTCTTTATTATGACAATGATTTAGATGCTGCACGCCAGTTAGTTATGTCTCACCTGCGTTTTGTCGCCCATATTGCTAAAAGCTATTCAGGTTATGGATTACCTATCTCAGACTTAGTTCAAGAAGGTAATGCTGGCTTAATGAAAGCGGTAAAACGCTACAACCCAGAAGTAGGCGTGCGCTTAGTATCCTTTGCTGTACATTGGATCAAAGCTGAAATGCACGAATACATCCTTCGCAACTGGCGTATCGTTAAAGTTGCAACCACCAAAAGCCAGCGCAAATTGTTTTTTAACTTGCGTAGTTCAAAAAAGAAATTGGCTTGGTTAACTCACGATGAAGTGCAGTCAATGGCAAAGGACTTAGGCGTAGACGCCAAAGTTGTTATGCAAATGGAAGGCCGCATGTCGGCACATGATATGCCATTTGATGCGCCAGAAGGCGATGAAGATAGTGCTTATCAAGCACCTGCTTACTTTCTTGAGGACCACTCTAGCGACCCAGCAAGACAACTAGAAGCCAGCGATTGGGAAGAAGACTCTAACGCAAGGCTAGCTAGCGCGATGGGTGATCTAGACGCAAGAAGCCGCGATATTCTGCAGCAACGCTGGTTAAATGGCTCAAAAGCAACATTACACAACCTAGCTGACCAATATGATGTTTCAGCAGAACGCATTCGCCAACTTGAAAAGAATGCTATGAAAAAGCTTAAAGCAGCAATGAGTGAAGGCATGGAAGATGGCGGCCAAGGCGCTTACGCCTTTTAGCGCCACCTTCAACTGTAAAGACAATTTAAAACCCACTTAATAGTGGGTTTTTTGTTTCAGTCAATCCAAAACTTGCTCAAATGCCGCCATACATTATCAACAATGATCGGTTGTGCCGATATTGTTGGATGCAAACCGTCAGGCTGCATCAGCTCGCTGTATACGGCAACTTCATCTAACAAAAATGGCACCAAGGCCGTATCAAATTTTTTCGCAAGGGTTGCGTATTGTTTGAAGAATGGACCTGTGTATCTGGCACCGTAGTTAGGTGGAAGCTGAATGCCTAATACTGCTGTTTTGGCACCTGATGTTTGGATTTGAGTAATCATTGCTGCAAGATTAGCGCTAATGTTAGCGATAGGATAACCACGTAAACCATCATTAGCACCCAGCTCTAACAACACCCAATCTGGTTCAAACTCGGCTAGCAAAGAAGGCAGCCGCCTCACTCCCCCTTGCGTCGTTTCACCACTTACACTTGCGTTAATAATTTTCCACTGAGTTTGTGGTGAACTTTGTTGCAATTTGGTTTGCAATAACGACGGCCAGGCCTTGTCTAAAGACATGCCATACCCTGCACTTAAACTATCACCCATTACTAGAATGGTCGTTTGTGAAGCAAAGGCCCAAGACCCCCATGCACTGCTGAAAATGACTGACAAATACAATGTAAATATTTTGAAAAACTGTGACATACTCATTCCTTAGAAATCACCCACACGCCATACTTAAGCCCTGATAATAACCACGAGCCGTAACTTATGCCCGCTACCACCCCTTTTTTGGCTGCCCAAAATGTAAGCCAAATCGTTGCGAACCCACAAGCAACCCAAACCAGCCAGTTGCACATCCTACAAGACGTTAATTTTACCATAGAAGCAGGCGAATCTGTGGCAATTGTTGGCGCTTCTGGTTCGGGAAAAACAACTCTATTAGGCATGATGGCAGGCTTGGATAGCCCAAGCCATGGTGAAATATTTCTAGCTCACCAAGACTTAACGACGCTCAATGAAGAAGGCCGGGCAGAACTAAGAAAACACCAGCTATCCTTTATCTTTCAAAACTTTCAGCTATTACCAAGCCTCACTGCTTTAGAAAATATTATGCTACCACTTGAAGTTAAAGGTACAAATGACGCGAGTGACGTTGCAAAAACTTACCTTTCGCACGTGGGCCTTGGGGAGCGCGGCCACCATTATCCGAACCAACTTTCAGGTGGTGAGCAACAACGTGTTGCTATTGCACGGGCCTTTGCGGCGCAGGCACCTATCCTTTTTGCCGATGAACCTACCGGCAATTTAGATACTGAAACAGGACATCACATTATTGAGCTTTTGTTCGAACTCAACCAACAGCATCAAACAACCCTTGTACTTGTAACCCACGATTTAGAACTCGCAAAACGTTGCCAAAGACGCCTATCACTCACTGCTGGGAAATTAACGGAACTGACTCATGTTTAAACTTGCTGCACGTTTGGCATGGCGAGATTGGCGCGGCGGAGAGTTATCGCTGTTATTTGTGGCTTTAATTTTAGCAACCACAAGTGTGACAAGCATCGGCCTTTTTACAGCCCAAGTAAAACAATCTATGGTCGCTCAAGGTGCCAATCTGATTGCCGCTGACTTGCGCCTTAACACAAGCACACCTGTACCTGAGGATTGGCTTGATGAAGCTGAAGACTTAGCCTTAACACAAGCTAGGCTGAGCCAGTTTCAAGCGATGGTGTTTGGTGAGCAAGGCATGCAACTTGCGCGTATTAAAGCGGTCACCGATAACTACCCTTTACGCGGGGAAATCACAGTGAGCGATGCTGCCTTCACCCAAGGCACGCCTATAAAAGGGGGCCCTGTACAAGGTGAAATATGGCCCGACTCACGTCTTTTAGCAAGCTTAGATGCAGGCCTTGGAGACACCATTGACGTTGGCGAACTCACTTTAAAAATAACCCAAGTCTTAATTTCTGAACCAGATCAAGCCAGCGGTTTCTCTGGCTTTGCACCCAGCGCCATTATGCACTGGAAAGACCTAGCAGCTACCGAAGCGGTGCAAACTGGCAGTCGAGTCAGGTATCGATGGCTCATTGCTGGCAACGAAAATGAACTCACCCAACTTAAGCAAAGTATCGATCCTAAACTTAAAACAGGTCAAAAGTGGGAACTACCCAAAGATGGCAACGCCAATGTGGCTTCAACGCTAGATAAAGCCGAGCAATTTTTATTACTAGCAGGCTCACTTGCGGTGGTTTTGGCTGGTGTTGCTTTATCCTTGTCTGCGCGCCGCTATAGCTTACGACAGGCCAAACACGTTGCACTACTTAAATGCCTTGGCTTAAAACCCAACCAACTTAGGCTTTTGTACTGCAGCCAAATGATACTGCTTGCGATCATTGCTTTACTGATAAGCTTGCCATTGGCTTTGGGTTTATATCAAACACTGCTTTACCTTGTGTCTGACTATATCACTGCAGCATCAGCACTGCCCTCTTTGGATCCTTTCATCTTAGGTGCGGCCACAGGTTCTTTGTGTTTACTTGCATTTGTATTACCACCAATGCTTGCCCTATCAAAGGTTGCACCTGCCCAAGTGCTTAGGCAATCATCTACTCAATCCAAAGCCAATCCAAAACATTTGGCGATTGGCTTTAGTGCAGTGATTGCTCTTGTGTATTGGCACAGCCAATCTGTATTAATCAGCGCAGCATTGATTTTGGGCTTGGGAGTTATTCTGTTGCTGTTGGCAGTGCTTGCGAACCTGTTAATTAGACTAGGCAACACACTAAGACCTTACCTAAACCAAGGTGGCAAACTTGGGTTTGCAAACCTTGCTAGACGGAAAAATCAAAATAGCCTTCAAGTTGCCATATTTGGCTTAGCGCTGATGCTATTATTTAGCCTCATTTCAGTACGCAGCTTTCTCATCAACGATTGGCAAGACCAGCTAAATCAAGACACACCTAACTTGTTCTTGTTTAATATTTTTGAGCAGCAAAAAGATTCATTAATATTGTCCATGGAAGATAAAGACCTAACGACTGAAGATGTAAAGTTTTACCCCATGGCTAGAGCAAGGCTAACCAAGCCTAAGCTTGAAAATCCGCGTGGCGATCGTGAACTCAATCTCACTTGGAGCTCTATGCTTGCGCCAAGCAATAAGGTGACCCAAGGCCAGTGGTGGGGCGATCAAACCGCAACTCGCCTTGAAGTCTCTGTCGAAGAAGATTATGCCAATAGAATGGGCCTAAGCCTTGGCCAAAAACTAACGTTTAACGTGGCTGGCATTGAGCATGAAGCGATATTCAGTAACGCCAGAGAAGTGGATTGGAGCAGCATGCAACCCAACTTCTTCTTTATCTTTAATCAACCTCTGGTTGAGTCCAACAGTGCAAGCTACATGGCAAGTGTATTCATTGCCCCTGAGGATCGCAGTAAGCTTGGACCGTTATTGCGCGAACAACCTACTATTTCAATGATCGATGTAGATCAAATACTCAAACAGGTGAAAAGTGTGGTTGCCCAGCTTTCCCTGGCGGTAGAAAGTATTTTAGTGATGGTACTAGGTGCTGGTGTTTTAGTATTGGTTGCCAGTATTCAGGCAAGCATCGATGAAAGACGCCACGAAAGTGCTATTTTGCGGACTCTTGGCGCGAGTAAGTCAGTGATTAGGACTATTTTACTAGTCGAATATGCAAGCCTTGGCTTTGTAGCCGGACTCATCGCTGGTATCAGCGCTGAAGCTTTGGTTGCGGTTTTGCAAAATCAACTGTTCCAGCTGCCCTTCCAATTCCATTGGCCTTTATGGGTACTAACGCCTTTCACCGGCATGATCATTATCGGTGCAGCAGGCTGGTGGTTTAACCGCACGGTAGTAACGGCACCGCCACTAAGAACATTGCGTCAGTCATAACTCGTTTAATAGGGCACAGAAAAGTAAAGCTAAGCTAAGGTTTGCAATACCTAACGCATAAAATGCATTACAATATAGTCATAGAAGATTATGTTATAAGGTAATGTATGAGTGCGGTCCTAGCTTACTTATTGAAATTTTTGCCCTTTTTAAGCTGGGCCAAAAACACCACTTCGATAAGTGCTCAAAAAGATGCTGTGGCTGGCCTCACTGGCGCCATCATTGTACTACCACAAGGCGTAGCTTATGCACTTATCGCTGGCTTGCCTCCAGAATACGGCCTTTATGCGGCCATTGTTCCAGCTATTGTAGCGGCTTTGTTTGGTAGTTCCTGGCATCTTATTTCAGGCCCAACAGCGGCCTTATCTATTGTAGTTTTCACTACCATAAGCCCCTTGGCAGAGGCTGGCAGTGCCGCTTACATTAGTTTGGTGCTCACCCTTACCCTTTTAGCAGGTCTTTTTCAGCTAGTATTATCCTTAGCCAGAATGGGCTCTTTAGTCAATTTTGTTTCTCACTCAGTGGTTGTTGGTTTTACCTCGGGTGCAGCTGTAGTGATTGCCACCAGCCAAATAAAAAATGCGCTCGGGTTAGATTTAAAATCCAGTGGCAATTTCATGCTCAACTGGCTGTCGGTAGGTGAAAATCTTTCAGCAACACATCTGCCTAGCCTGCTCATTGCTTGCTTAACACTTTTCACCTTGATTATTGTAAAACGCTGGCGCAAAAACTGGCCCAATATGCTCATTGCCATGATCGTAGGCAGCTTGGCCACACAAGCACTGATTCTAGCCTCTTGGTCTGAAGCAACCCAGATAGCACTGGTGGGTGAAATACCCTCTCAACTGCCACCTTTGTCAGCACCGACACTGACCTGGGATTTATTCCGACAACTTGCGCCTGGGGCAATGGCATTAGGTTTGTTGGGGTTAGTTGAAGCGGTCTCTATTTCACGCTCTGTAGCCACCCGTTCTGGCCAGCAGATCAAAGGTAATCAAGAATTTATTGGCCAAGCGATGTCTAATATTTTTGGTAGCTTTGCATCTAGCTATGCAACTTCTGGCTCTTTTACCCGTACTGGAGTCAACTTTGAAACTGGAGCCACAAGTCCTTTGGCGGCGATCTTTGCTGCCGCGTTTTTAGCCGTTATCCTAGTATTGTTTGCACCTCTTGCAGCGTTTATCACTTTGCCCGGCATGGCCGCTATATTGTTGATGGTCTCTTGGAACTTAATCGACCTTCATCATATTAAAATCATTTACCGCGCGGGTAAGAATGAGGTCATGGTGTTTAGCGTCACTTTCCTTGCGACCTTGCTTTTGCCCATGGAATTCGCCATTTATCTAGGCGTGCTATTAACCTTGGTGCTTTATTTAAAACGCACTTCAAAACCCAATATCATTGCACTTGCAAGCAGTAAAGGAGCTAAGAAGTTAGTGGATGCTAAACGCACGGGCATGCCAGAATGCGAGGCCATCAAGGTCATTCGTATTGATGGGTCTTTGTTTTTTGGCGCGGTGGACTATGTGCAGACGGCGATGATGAACATCTCACAAAAACATGTGCTCATTGTGGCAAGTGGCATTAATTTTATTGATCTAGCAGGCACTGCTCTGCTCGCTAATGAAGCTAAGCGCTTGTCTGCGCTTGGAGGTGGGCTTTACCTTTGCAACCTCAACGGCAGGGTCATAAAACCGATCATACGCAATGGCCATATACAAGCTATTGGTAAGCGCCATATATTTGCCACCAAAGCACTCGCGTTAAAAGCCATTGACACTAAGTTGCACGACCACACTTGTCTAGGTTGTGAAAACCGCTAGCGCTTAAGTTAACGGCATTAAAAAACCCGCGTTGGTTAACCAAGGCGGGTTTTTTAATGTTTGATACGACAGGCCAATTACTTGGTTGTGCGAGCACCAAAACGCTTGTTGAAACGGTCGATACGTCCGCCAACATCGATGTTCTTTTGCTTGCCGGTGTAGAATGGGTGGCAGGCAGAACATGTATCAATGTGCATGTCTTTACATAGAGTAGAACGAGTTTCTACAACGTTACCACATGAACACGTCGCTTTAATGGCTTCGTACTTAGGGTGAATATCTTTTTGCATGGGAAATAACCTCAAGGTTATGGCGCCGCCACTTGATCTATTGCCAAGCACCGCACCGATCAAAGATCTAATTAGACCTGTTTTAAAATAAGCTTGCTGAAAAAACACAGCAGACCTTAAAAATAGAGGCGAAATTTTACCAGACAAGGTCAGATAAGCAAGCGTTTTTAACATCTCAAAGCCCAGCAGAGACTATTTAAACAGTTTATCCATCTAAACCACCGCAAACCTTCTGCTTTGGTGTAGGATAAACCTCCGCACCATCCGTGCTCATTAAAAACATTTTTGCAGCGTTTATGTACCTACAAGTAGCTATTGCCACAGGCCTTCGCCAAGAGTTTACCTATTTGGCGCCCGAAACAAGCCCTACCCAACATCAACCTCAAGTGGGCGTTCGGGTGAAGGTGAACTTTGGCGCTAGTCTGCGCGTGGGCCTCATTGTAGGTATGACTGACACAACAGATATAGATATAAACAAGCTAAAACCCATCACTGAGGTTTTAGATGAGCACCCATTGTTACCAAAGGATTTGTGGCAACTTGGGCTTTGGGCTGCAGACTATTACCAATATCCGCTGGGTGATGCTTTGATGCATCTTTTGCCAGCCAAGCTACGCCCGGGTGCAGCTAATGAGCTGATTCAACTTAATTGGCAAATGGTTGAAAGCCCGATTGAATTTGGCCGGGCAAAAAAACAACAAGCCATTTGGCAGCGACTAGAGAGATTGGCACCTGTTTTTAATTTGGGCCAGTTGCAAGATATTGATCTAAAGCCCAGCCAATTAAAGTATTTTTTGGATAAAAAATGGATCACCACCTGCTATCCAGAACCTCAAAAAATCAGTTTAAAACTTGCTGAAAAAGAGTTGACGCTTAACCAAGAGCAAGCTGATGTTGTCAATCACTTAGCCACTACAAAAGATCAATTCGCATGCACGCTTTTAAATGGTGTCACAGGCAGTGGCAAGACCGAAGTTTATTTTCAAACCATTGCTTGCCAGCTTGAAGCGGGCAAACGCACCTTGCTTCTGGTGCCAGAAATAGGCCTCACACCCCAACTTTTGAGCCGTCTAAAAAAGCGCTTTAATAATCGAGTGCTTGCACTCCACTCTGGCTTCACTGAGCATCAAAGGCTCAATGCATGGCAGCAAGCAAGTCTTGGCCAAGCAGATATTATCATTGGCACCCGCTCGGCTTTGTTCACCCCGATACCAAATCTGGGACTCATCATTATTGATGAGGAACATGATCAGGCTTATAAGCAGCAAGAAGGTTTTAGATACCATGGCCGCGACTTAGCCATAAAACGCGCCTCAGACGCCAACATTCCAATCCTGCTTGGTTCAGCCACCCCATCTTTAGAAAGCATAGCGAACGTTGCAAGAGGACGCTTTAAAGAATGTCGGTTAACCAAAAGAGCAGGGGACGCCAGCCTGCACCACTATGAGGTTATTGATTTACGGCACCAGAAAAACTATGCCGGAATTTCTGAACGGCTCAAAGACATGATCGAGATTCAACTTGATTTAGGGCATCAAGTGCTTCTTATGCTCAATAGACGGGGCTTTGCACCTAGCCTGCAATGTCAGTCCTGCGGCACCACAGCCTTGTGCCCTGCGTGTGATGCGAATATGACCTTGCATCGCAGCCCACCTCGACTGCATTGTCATCATTGCCAGCACCAAACGGCGGTGTATCTAAATTGTCCACAATGCCATAGCAACAAGTTACAACCATTAGGCCAGGGGACCCAGCGCACAGAGCAGCAATTGCAGCACCTTTTCCCTAACACGCCAGTACATAGGATCGATGCAGACACCACTGCCAAAAAGGGTAGTTTGGAAACCATGCTAGCTAATGTGCAAAAGGGCGAGCCTTGTCTTTTGATCGGCACGCAAATGCTTGCTAAAGGCCATCACTTTGCCAACGTGACCTTGGCTGCAATTTTAGATGCTGACGCAAGTTTATTTAGCAGCGATTTTCGTGGCGCTGAGAAGCTGGCGCAGCTATTGGTTCAAACGGCTGGCCGCGCAGGTAGAGACCGCATCCCTGGTACCGCTGTCATCCAAACCTATCAAGCAGACCACCCCACTATTAATATCTTAGTCAATGAAGACTACAACGCCTTTGCCAAGCAAGAATTGATGCGCCGCCAGCAAAGCGGTTTGCCGCCAAGCGGCCACATGGCACTATTCCATGCCCAGGCCAAAGATGCGAATCAAGCCTTTGCATTACTAGCTTGGTTGGCCCAGCAAATTAGGGATCCCAAGCTTGCCAGCATGACACGCTCGCTACTGGTATTTGGACCGATGCCCGCTTTTATGGCAAGACGCGCTCATTACTACCGCGCCCAGTTGCAACTTCAACACCCAAACCGAATGATATTGCAGCAATTAGTGCAACATTTATGCACCCAACTTGATCTCCATCCAAAGGCTCGGAAAATACGCTGGAGCCTAGACATTGACCCGCAAGAGCTGGGATAATTGCAGCCGCTTAGAAGTTACTCACCAGCGCCATAAACAGGGGCTGCATTTAAACCATATAGAAGTCAAAACGCTACCATGAAGCAACACATTGCAGACCTTATTCAAAACGCTATCGACACCCTTAAAACTGCAGGTGAGTTTGACGCTGATCTAAACGCCAATATCCAGGTGGACAACACTCGAGACAAATCCCACGGCGACCTTGCCACCAACGTAGCTTTGACGCTTGCCAAAGCAGCCAGAAAAAAGCCACGGGACATTGCCCAACTTATTTGCGACAACCTACCTAGCTCAGACTCTGTCACAAAAACTGAAATAGCGGGCCCAGGCTTTATCAACTTTTTTATCAGCCAAGACGCCACTCAAGCCGTCATTAATACGGTATTAAACCAAGGTGAAAACTATGGCCGCAACAACCATGGCGGCGGGCGAAAAATACAGGTTGAATTTGTATCGGCAAACCCAACGGGGCCTTTGCATGTAGGTCACGGTCGAGGAGCCGCTTATGGTGCAAGTGTATCTAATTTACTAGAAGCATCTGGGTATAACGTAGAGCGCGAATACTATGTGAATGATGCGGGTCGCCAAATGAACATTTTGGCCGCCAGTGTTTGGTTGCGCTATTTACAACAGGCAGGCCAAGATATTGTTTTTCCAAGTAATGGCTATCAGGGCGACTACGTTAACGACATTGCTAGCTCACTTCACAAAACTGAAGGAGATCGCTTGGTACATAACGCCGAGAAAGTGATGTCTGACCTGTATCCAGACGCTCCAGAGGGTGATAAAGAAAAACACATAGACGATCTCATCGATCGTGCAAAAGCGCTATTAGGGCCACAAGATTACACCCTAGTTTTTGATGCTGGCTTAGATTCAATTCGTGATGACATTAAGCATGACTTAGAAGGTTTCGGCGTCAACTATGAGCACTGGTTTTCCGAGCGCAGCCTGGATCTTGATGATCAAATTAATAAAGCCATCGCAGCACTGGATGAGAAAGGCCATATCTACAAGGAAGGGGGCGCTTTTTGGTTCCGTTCAACCTCATTTGGCGACGACAAAGACCGTGTTGTTAAACGCGATAACGGCCAAACCACCTACTTTGCTTCTGACATTGCGTATCATCTGAATAAGTTTGAACGTGGCATGGACACCGTAATTAACGTTTGGGGCGCTGACCATCATGGCTATATTGTCCGCGTAAAAGCAGCTTTGAAAGCGCTTGGCATTGACCCTGATCGCTTGATCGTTAAGTTAGTTCAGTTCGCGATTCTTTATCGAGGCCAAGAGCGTGTACAAATGTCCACTCGAAGCGGCTCATTTGTCACCTTACGAGAGCTTAGGGATGAAGTCGGTAAAGATGCCTCTCGCTTCTTTTATGTGACCCGCAAAGCAGAGCAGCACATGGATTTTGACTTAGAATTAGCGAAATCTGAAAGTAAAGATAACCCTGTCTACTATATTCAGTATGCCCATGCGCGCATTTGCACTTTAAACGCCAAGCTTGCAAAAGAAGATATGGCTTGGGACAAAGACTCTGGGCTTATGCATTTAGACCAACTCAGTGAAGCCTCTGAGATCACCTTGATGCAGCAAATACAGTTGTATCCAGAAGTGCTCGCTCATGCTGCAGCGAATCATGAGCCACATCAAATTGCGCATTACTTGAAAGACTTAGCGAGCAATTTCCACACTTATTACAATGCCCATCGGATGGTGATTGAACATACCCAGTTACGCAATGCTCGTATGTGTTTATGTATGGCAGCTAGGCAGGTTATGGAAAATGGTCTTAGCTTATTAGGCGTTGATGCTCCGGAGCATATGTAGGCATGGCATCCCAAGATTACGCCAGAAAGAAATCAAAGAAAAAGCAGAAAAAGCCAGCTGTTTCTGGCTGGGTCATGGGTTTTACACTCGTAATTAGCTTGGCTTTTGTAACAGGCTTAGTCATCCTATCACAGCAACCAGATGACCCAAAAGCAGCGCCTATTAGTGTGAAAAAACCAACCGCTTCTGAAACCACAAAGCCTGAACCTAAGGTCCAAGCCGAGCCAAAGGAAGCCTCAGATAATTTTGATTTTTATACCTTGCTGCCAGACAGCGAAGTGATCCCTTCACAAGTTGAAGCTTATATTTCTACTCCTAAAGACCCTAATAAGAAAACCACCACCCTCCTCCAAGCTGGATCATTTAGAAAGCTTGAAGATGCGAATCGGTTGCGGGCTCAGTTAGTGTTACTTAATTTAGAAAATGTTGTGGCCGAAAAAACGGTCTCCAGTAGTGGATCAGTTTGGTACCGCGTACGTTTAGGGCCTTTTGATAATCGCTCTGCACTCAATAAAGCTGAAGATATTCTTGCCCAACAAGGAATCGCCTCAATTCGTGTCAATAAGAGCTCCAACTAGAGCTCTGTATCGCTTGTTCAGTTAGCGCCTTGAATTCTTGCCTTTCACCCCCAATCTAAAACACATTCAAAGCTTACATGTGTTTTAGATGTGTAGAAAATCTGTCTTGGCACTTATATAGGAAAATAAAATGACTACTATCGTATCCGTGCGCCGCGGAAATCAAGTTGTACTAGGCGGCGATGGCCAAGTCTCTCTTGGCAATACAGTCATGAAGGGTAATGCGAAAAAAGTCCGGCGACTATACCATGACAAAGTGATTGCAGGCTTTGCAGGTGGCACCGCTGATGCATTTACTCTTTTTGAGCGCTTTGAAAGTCAGCTTGAAAAACACCACGGACAACTGGTTCGCTCAGCCGTTGAATTGGCTAAAGAATGGCGCAGCGACAGAGCCCTAAGAAAGTTAGAAGCGATGCTTGTGGTTGCCAACGAAGATGCATCTTTAATTATTAGTGGCACAGGTGATGTGATCGAACCAGAACACGGGCTTATTGCGATCGGTTCAGGCGGTAACTTTGCCCAAGCTGCAGCACTTGCCTTGTTAGACAATACACAGCTATCCGCTCACGAGATTGTATCGAAGAGCCTTGATATTGCAGCCAATATTTGTGTCTTTACAAATCACCAAACCACCATTGAAACCATTGACTCAACTTCCACGGTTAAATAAGGCCATCATTATGTCTCAATTGACTCCGGCTGAAATTGTCAGCCAACTCGACAATCACATTATTGGTCAAGATGCGGCTAAACGTGCCGTGGCCATCGCGCTAAGAAATCGCTGGCGCAGAATGCAACTTGAACCCAATATGAGGGCGGAAATCGCGCCAAAAAACATCATGATGATTGGGCCCACTGGAGTTGGCAAAACGGAAATTGCGCGCCGTTTAGCAAAATTATCCAATGCACCTTTTATTAAAATAGAAGCCACCAAGTTTACCGAAGTAGGCTATGTGGGCCGCGATGTAGAATCCATTATTCGTGATCTAATGGAGACTGCAATGAAGATGTTGCGCGAAGAAGCCATGGAAACAGTCAGCAACCTTGCGGCAGATCGGGCAGAAGATCGCATACTTGATGCCTTGCTGCCACAAGCTCGAGTGGATGAAGACTCCTCTAACAAAGAAACAGGTACCCGTCAGATTTTTAGAAAGAAGCTAAGAGAAGGCGATTTGGATGACAAGGAAATTGAGATCGAGGTTTCTAATGCGCCGGCGGGCATAGAAATTATGGCTCCCCCTGGCATGGAAGACATGACCAACCAACTTCAGGGCATGTTTGCCAATATGGGTAAGGATAAGACCCAAGTGAAGAAAATGAAAATTGCAGAGGCTTTTAAGCAGATTAAAGATGAAGAAGCTGCAGGTCTAGTAAAAGAAGACGACCTAAAACAAAAGGCGCTTGAGGCTGTTGAGCAAAAAGGCATTGTTTTTCTCGATGAAATCGACAAAATAGCCAAACGTCAAGAAAGTGGCAGTGGCGACGTCTCCCGTGAAGGCGTGCAACGAGACTTATTGCCCCTCATTGAAGGCTGTACTGTCACCACTAAATACGGAATGGTAAAAACAGATCATATCCTATTCATTACCTCTGGAGCGTTTCATGTTTCCAAACCCTCTGATTTGATTCCAGAGTTACAGGGGCGCTTACCGATCAGAGTTGAGCTTAACGCACTAAAACCAGATGACTTCGCTCGTATCTTAACTGAGCCTAATTACTCACTCACACAGCAATATAAGGCCTTACTCAATGTAGAGGGTGTGGATTTAGACTTCAGTGAGGAAGGTGTTAAACGAATTGCAGAACTTGCATATCAAGTAAACGAGAGCACAGAAAATATCGGTGCCCGCCGCTTACACACCTTGCTTGAGCGCCTGTTGGAAGACTTATCCTTTATGGCTAACCAAGCCTCTGGCGCCAAAGTGCTCATTGACCAAGCATACGTTGACAGCAACTTAACTGACTTAGTGCAAGATCAGGACCTTAGCCGTTACATACTCTAAGCGTGACCCTCAAGCTGTCCAACTAACAGCGACAGCTTTTTAGTCAGCCAGGCAGCGCTTAAGCTGCTTGGCAACCTCTTCTTCAACCTGTGCTTTCATCGGTGCCAGCATCATACCTAGTTCAAGTTCAATTAGAGCTGAGCTTGGTTCAAGCGTAAGATTACCCTTTACACCAGTGCGCTCTAGGCGCAGATTATTGCCTTCCCAATGACTTTTGACCCCTAACTTAGACTCAAGCTTGGCACACAATACATCCACTGCAGCGCGGGCTTGTTCCATTGAAAGGTTATGGGATTGAGAGACTTTAACTCTGGGCATAATGAGTTCCATAAAAGTGCGTTGCAAACAAACTTGCCTGCATTGCTTTGAGATAAAATGAATTGATGATATTTTGCAATCTTGCGGGAACAAGCAACACTAAACTTTATATTCCTAATTTAAAGCAGTCTATAACTTTTTATTATTAGACACCGCCACGGATGTTGGTAATATTCCCCCAGCGCAAATAAAAATAACAAGCGCAATAAGAAAAAAATATACCCTTAGGCCTAATAATAAAAATAAACATGGCCTCAGAAAGCAGCTCAATAGAGCTGCTTTTTTTATGGGCGCGATTTAGTTTTCAACACTGCAGCTTTTTTCTTCTATCCACTTTGAAACACTTAATAAGCGTTCTTTAAGTTGATCATACTCAGCTTGGGCAGCCTTAGAATCACTACTGCCATCAATCAAAAACAAAACAGGCCAGTATAAAACGCCACCAACAAACTCTAACCTCTCCATTTCAGCATCTTCATCACGCACATTGGCGATACTTTGCATTTGGGCTGTAATTCTTCTGGCCTCTGAAAAGAGCTGATCGCAACTAAAGGCATCATATGCCGCAGTGAAGCTAGGTAGGCTTTCATCTATGCTTGCACCGGCGCTTGTTTTTGCAGATGGGTTTGCACAGGCGAAAAGAAATGCACTGATAAGGATAATCACTAGTTTGTTCATGAGTCGCTTTTAATCACATTAGATAATTCAAAGACCACATAAAAGTAAGCAAGCTTATCTTTTCTTCTTACGAATTAGGTCAAGTCACTATTTTTGTTCAGATATGACTAGAAGTATATACCCAGAAACAAAAAAGCCGATCAAGTGATCGGCTTTTTTAACATTAAGACTTCTTGGGTGCTCTTTTTCGAGCATTTTCAGTCAATAGGCGCTTACGCAAGCGAATGAAGTTTGGAGTCACTTCTACCAACTCATCATCTTCAATAAACTCAAGCGCTTGCTCGAGAGTAAACCGAATCGGTGGGCTTAGCACGATGTTTTCATCAGTACCTGCCGCACGGATGTTAGTTAACTGTTTACCCTTAGTTGGGTTAACTGCTAAGTCATTGCCACGGCTATGAATACCAATCAACATCCCTTCATAAACGTCAATGTTCGGCTCTACCATCAAACGACCACGGGTTTGTAAGTTAAACAAAGCAAAAGCCAAAATTTTACCTTTCACCATGGAAACCAAAACGCCCTTCTCACGCTCAGCCAATGCGCCTTGCTTCACTTGACCGTAGTGATCAAATACAGAGGTCATGACGCCACTGCCAGAAGTTAGGGTTAAAAACTGACCTCTAAAACCAATCAAGCCTCGTGATGGAATAATGAATTCCAAACGAGTACGGCCTTTGCCGTCTGGTTCCATGTTGGTCATTTCTGCTTTACGACGACCCATTTCTTCCATTAAAGAGCCTTGATGCTGATCTTCACAGTCAATCAGAACAGCTTCATAGGGTTCCATCATTACGCCATCGATTTCTTTTTCGATCACCTGTGGGCGACCTACACCCATCTCAAAGCCTTCACGGCGCATAGTTTCAATCAACACAGATAAGTGCAATTCACCACGCCCTGAAACTACAAAGCGATCAGGCGTATCACCTTGTGCAACCCTTAGAGCCACGTTGTGGATCAACTCGCGATCCAAACGGTCTTTAATATTTCGGCTAGTGACAAATTTACCGTCTAAACCGGCAAATGGAGAATCATTCACTTGGAAAGTCATAGATACCGTAGGTTCATCGATGCTCAGTGCAGGCAATGCCTCTACGTTGTCTGGATCACAAATGGTGTCCGAAATATTCAAACCATCGATACCGGTGATACAAACAATATCGCCAGCTTGAGCAGTGGGCACATCAATGCGCTCAAGGCCCATGTAGCTCATTACGTTTTGCAGCTTAGCAGAACGAACCTTTCCATCAGCGGCAATCACTTTAATTTGTTGGCCTACTTTCATCGTTCCACGTTTCACACGGCCAACGCCAATAACACCGACGTAGCTTGAATAATCTAAAGCGGAAACCTGCATTTGCAACGGGCCTTCAAGGTCAACATCGGGTGACTTCACATTGTCAACCAATGACTCAAACAATGGCGTCATATCACTTGCCATGTCATCAGGTGAAAGGCCTGCGATACCCGTTAGAGCAGAGGTGTACATCACAGGGAAATCTAGCTGCTCATCCGTTGCGCCTAATGAATCGAACAAATCAAACACTTGGTCCATGACCCAGTCTGGACGTGAGCCTGGACGATCAATTTTGTTGATGACCACAATGGGGCTAAGGCCTTGTTGGAACGCTTTTTGAGTTACGAAGCGGGTTTGCGGCATTGGGCCATCTACCGCATCGACTAACAACAAAACACAATCTACCATCGACAACACACGCTCTACTTCGCCGCCAAAGTCGGCGTGCCCTGGTGTGTCTACAATATTAATATGGTATCCGTTCCAGCTTACGGCCGTGTTTTTTGCAGTAATGGTAATACCACGCTCTTTTTCTTGGTCGTTTGAGTCCATTAGGCGCTCAGTGCCCTGGTCGCGACGATCTAAAGTGCCGGATTGTTCTAGCAGCTTGTCTACCAAGGTGGTTTTACCATGGTCGACGTGGGCTACAATCGCCACATTTCTTAATTTTTCGATCATCTTACTACTCCAAACGGCCCTAAAAATCATGGCCTAAATACGTATAGACACCACCAAAAGGGAAGCGCCAAAAAAAAGCAGCGCGAATTATAGCAAAATTAACCCACATAACACAGCACTATCCGTTTTAACTTGAAGCTCATTTTAGTTACGAAGCCGTCTTTGACAAAATGCACCTCTATAGAGCGCAATGACTTCAAATCAGCTCCAATTTAGTGCAAAATTACACCAGCCCTCAATTCAAACTGTTCAAAAACGAAGCAAGCGCGCAAGAAACCCGCTGAAAGCCATCGGAATAGTAGAAATTCGACATAACCTCGCCTAAAAACGCCTGAATTAAGGACTTTTAGGAAAAAATGTTCGCATCTACTAATCTGGCACGACCTTTGCATTAATTTGAGGAGCAAAGTCAGTCTTGAGGCTGAAATAAATACGTTTAACTACCGGCAATAAGGCTGGTTCTGATTGGAGAGACTTTATGTCTGCAAATACCATTAAAATGATCCAAGAGAGCGAAGCTCGTTGGGTTGACCTACGCTTTACTGATACCAAAGGCAAAGAGCAACACGTAACCATTCCAGCACGCGTTGTTGACGAAGACTTCTTCTCAGAAGGTCAGATGTTTGATGGCTCTTCAATCGCTGGCTGGAAAGGCATCAATGACTCTGACATGATCATCATGCCAGATGACAGCTCAGCTGTTTTAGACCCGTTCACTGAGCAAACCACTGTTATCGTTCGTTGTGACGTCATTGAACCATCAACGATGCAAGGCTACGAACGCGATCCTCGCTCTGTTGCTGCACGCGCAGAAGACTACTTGAAGTCAACCGGTATCGGTGACACTGCATTCTTTGGCCCGGAGCCGGAATTCTTCGTATTTGACGACGTAAAATGGAAAGCCGACATGCAAGGCGCTATGTACGAAATCAATTCTGAAGAAGCGGCTTGGGAATCAAGCGCTACTATCGAAGGCGGCAACATGGGTCATCGCCCAGGCGTGAAAGGTGGTTACTTCCCAGTACCTCCAGTCGATTCTTCTCATGACATGCGTGGCGCAATGTGTGACGCTATGGAAGCCATGGGTGTTGAAGTTGAAGTTCATCACCACGAAGTAGCAACGGCTAACCAAAATGAAATCGGCACCCGCTTTAACACGCTAGTGCGTAAAGCAGACGAAGTTCAAATTCTTAAGTATTGCGTGCACAATGTTGCTCACGCATACGGAAAAACAGCCACTTTCATGCCTAAGCCAATCGTTGGTGATAACGGTTCAGGTATGCACGTGCATCAGTCTATCGCTAAAGATGGTGTTAACCTATTTGCTGGTGACGGCTACGGTGGCCTTTCAGAAACTGCTTTGTTCTACATTGGCGGTATCATCAAGCACGCTAAAGCGCTTAACGCTTTCACTAACGCCTCTACTAACGCATACAAGCGTTTGGTTCCAGGCTTTGAAGCTCCTGTAATGCTTGCTTACTCAGCGCGTAACCGTTCTGCTTCTATCCGTATTCCATACGTAGGCAACCCACGCGGTCGCCGTGTAGAAGTGCGTTTCCCTGATCCAACAGCCAACCCATACTTGTGTTTCTCTGCACTACTTATGGCTGGCCTTGACGGCATTCAGAACAAGATCCACCCTGGCGATGCTGCGGACAAGGATTTGTATGACCTACCGGCTGAAGAAGCGAATGCAATCCCAACAGTTGCTGGCAGCCTAGAAGAAGCATTAGCTAGCCTAGATGCAGATCGTGAGTTCCTAACTCGTGGCGGTGTATTCACTGACGCAATGATCGATGCATACATCGACCTTAAAAACGGCGAAGTTGAAGCAGTTAATAGCGTAACTCACCCTGTTGAGTTCGACCTATACTACTCTTGCTAAGCTTGTAGTCTAAGCCCTCTTCGGAGGGCTTTTTAAGCCCTCATGATGCCCCAATTTGGTGCATTATTAATGACAACGATGGATTAAAGGAGTGTTATGGCTAATCCAGTGCAGGCCAGCCCCGAGCTTTCTAGCTTGATTAATCATTTGACTACTGCCATCGTTCTTATCAATGGTCAGATGGAGATTGTGGCACTTAATGTAGCCGCAGAGAATTTGTTCCGTGTAAGCCATTCCCAAATGCAGCTTGAGCCTATTGAGCACTTGATCTTGCTGGATCCAGTATTAAAAGAAAAGCTGCTGCACAGTGCCAGTCACCAGGCTTCATTTACCAGTAGAGACACCCTGCTTTTACAAAGCAATGGCCAAGAACTAATCGTCGATTTAAGTGTGACCTCAGTTGATGAACAAGGCAGTTTAGCCCTAGAAATTCAGCCTTTAGAGCGCCTTAAAAGACTGACCCAAGAAGCTAGGCTTACAACTCAACAAGAAGCCTCAACCAACTTAGTAAGAAACCTTGCCCACGAAATAAAAAACCCCTTGGGTGGTATTCGCGGCGCAGCTCAGCTTTTACAACGCGAACTTGATTCACCGCTACATGAGTTCACGGACATCATTATTTCTGAAGCAGATCGTCTAAGAGATTTAGTAGATCGCCTTGTTGGCCCTCAGCAAAAAACCCAAAGGCAACCAGGTAACATACACCAAGTGTTGGACAAAATTAATCAGCTTTTAAGGGCTGAAGCTGGCGATAAAGTCACCCTTGTAAGGGATTATGACCCAAGCTTGCCAGAACTTTTAATTGACGCCAACCAAATGACCCAAGTGATACTCAACATTGGGCGTAACGCCCTGCAAGCCATCACCGAACACACGGTCACTGATGGCACAATTCGCTTTAAAACAAGAGTTGTAAGGCGATTTACCATCGGCAACACCAGCCACCGCCTAGTGTGTTGCATTAGCATTATCGACAACGGCCCTGGAATAGATCCAGAACTGATCGAAGATATCTTTTTTCCACTAGTGACACACCGAGCCAACGGTTCAGGCTTGGGTTTAAGTATTGCCCAAAGCCTCATTAAACAGCACGAAGGTTTGATCGCCTGCGAAAGTCAAAAAGGTCAAACCTGTTTCAATATTTATCTACCCATGGAGACATTTTAATGAGCCAAGATATATGGATAGTCGACGATGATAATGCCATTCGTTGGGTACTAGAACGCGCCCTGAAACAAGCCAACATCACTTCAAGAAGCTTTGAGGATGGGCAACAGCTGCTTGAAGCACTTGATTCAAACACGCCCAAGCTAATCATCAGCGACATACGCATGCCTGGCATGGATGGGTTAGCGGTACTGCAACAACTTCAACAAACAGTTTCCCATGTGCCGGTCATTATTATGACCGCCCACTCAGATTTGGACACCACTGTGGCCTCCTATCAAGGCGGGGCTTTTGATTACTTACCTAAACCCTTTGACATTGATGAAGCTGTGGCGCTTGCTCAACGCGGCCTATTACACGCGCAACAAAAACTTGGCCCTGCTCACCTAAAGCCTTCGCCAACCAATACACAAATCATTGGTGAA
Organism: uncultured Oceanospirillaceae bacterium; assembly: GCA_964022265.1. Taxonomy (GTDB): domain Bacteria; phylum Pseudomonadota; class Gammaproteobacteria; order Pseudomonadales; family Balneatricaceae; genus Njordibacter. Next base: position 74,924 of record CAXHZX010000001.1, read on the forward strand.
GCACCTGCAATGCAAGAAGTGTTTCGCGCCATTGGCCGTTTATCCCAATCCAATATGACGGTGATGATCAACGGCGCATCAGGTACCGGTAAAGAACTCATAGCCCAAGCCTTGCATCAACATAGCCCAAGGGCTGATAAACCATTTATCCCCTTGAACATGGCCGCTATCCAGAAAGACTTAATTGAATCTGAGTTATTTGGCCACGAAAAGGGCGCCTTCACAGGCGCCGTCAGTCAGCGTAAAGGTCACTTCGAGCAAGCCCATGGCGGCACACTCATGCTAGATGAAATCGGTGATATGCCCGCCGAAGCTCAAACTAGGCTTTTACGAGTACTTGCTGATGGTGAATTCTATCGCGTAGGTGGACACAACTTAGTTAAAGTAGATGTGCGCATTATCGCTGCAACTCATCAAGATTTAACCAAGCGCGTTGAACAAGGTTTATTCAGGGAAGATTTGTACCACAGACTTAATGTGATCCGCATTCCACTTCCTAATCTAAACCAACGAAGAGAAGATATTCCAGCTTTAGCGCAGCACTTTTTAGTGACCAGCGCCAAAGAGCTAGGTGTGGACACCAAGCAACTTTCAAAAGAGGCCGCAGATCATCTACAAGGTTTAGAATGGCCAGGTAATGTGCGTCAGTTAGAAAATGTGTGCCGCTGGTTAAGCGTAATGGGAAGTGGCAATGAAATCTTAGTCAGTGATTTGCCACCAGAACTGCATGACCAAACCGACAAGCCTCAAGTCGCCCAGAGCTGGCAAGACAGCCTTAGCAAATGGACCAAAAAAGAACTTCTGCTTAGCCAAAAGCCACTACTGAATACGGCATTACCCGCATTTGAAACGGTCATGATTCAGGCCGTATTACAACATACGGGTGGGCGCAAAAGAGAAGCGGCCGAACTTTTGGGTTGGGGCAGAAACACGCTCACTAGAAAAATTAATGAGTTGGGCTTGTAAGCCTAAAACATATAGAGACCATACCCAGATGTTGCACGTAGTACTGTTTGAACCCGAAATCCCACCCAATACAGGCAATATTATCCGCCTGTGTGCAAATACAGGCTTTCAGTTACATCTGATAGAACCGCTTGGATTTAAATTAGAAGATAAGGCACTTAGAAGGGCAGGCTTAGATTATCACGAATGGGCAAGCATGCTAGTGCACAAAAACTACGACGAATTTCTAACAACTGTAGCTCCCAAAAGAGTGCACGCCATGACTACAAAGGGCAGTGATTGCTTCAGCAAAGCGACATTTCAAAAGGATGATGTATTGCTGTTTGGCCCAGAAAGCCGTGGTTTGCCCGAAGAGATACGCGCAAGATGTGATTCAAGAATTAGGCTGCCAATGGCACAGGCAAGCCGCAGCTTAAACCTATCCAATTGTGCAGCCATCACCGTGTATGAAGCGTGGCGCCAACTTAACTATGAAGGCGCCAGCTAAACCTACTTAGTGAGTTTGCTCTGGTGCTGACTCTGCCTTTTCTGCTTCAGCCAACTGAGCTGCTTTTTGTGCCATGTTTTGAGCGTAAAGAGCATCAAAGTTAACAGGTGCAAGCATTAACGCTGGGAAGCTGCCACGTTGCACGAGGCTATCAATGGCTTCACGTGCATACGGGAATAAAATGTTAGGACAAAATGCACCAAGCACTTGACCCATAGATTCTGTTGGTACGTTAGCAATGTGGAACAAGCCAGCTTGGTGAACTTCAGTTAAGTAAACTGTTTTATCCGCGGCTTTTGCAGTGATCGTAATACGCAACACAACTTCAAAAGTCGTTTCGTTTAACTGCCTCGCTTGGCTGTTTAAATCTACGCTTACTTCTGGCTTCCATTCCGCAGTAAAAGACTCGGGCGCATTAGGTGATTCGAAAGACATGTCTTTCAAGTACACACGCTGAATCATAATTTGCGGCTGACCGTTATTTTCTGGTGCCGCAGCGCCCTTTTTTTCTTCGCTCATTCTCAATTTTCCTTTGAAAAATTTATTGGCCGATCGTCTGCTTGCTATGAAGCCAACATCGGGTCTAGTTTTTGCTGTCGTTCCAACAAGTATAGTTCATCACAACCGCCAATCGCTTGCCCGTTAATGATAATTTGCGGAACTGTTCTTCCGCCGGTCACTTGCATCATTTGTTGACGCAGATCGTTGCGCTGATCAACGCATATTTCTTGGTAACTAACCCCTTTGCTTTCAAGCAAACGTTTAGCCCTAAAACAAAACCCACACAGGTTGGAGCTGTACATGGTGACTTTTGAAGTTGCAGTCATTGTGGCTTACCTTTTGTTAGTAACGATGGGCGCTGATCACAGCTATTTACGTACCAGCGGCAAGCCTTGGCCTGTCCATTCAGCCATGCCGCCTGTCATACGCGAAACATTAGTAAATTCTGCTTTTTTAAGCTGATTAGCTGCGCCAGAAGAGGTTTGCCCTGTCTTGCATATAATAACTATGGGTTTGGTTTTAAATTTTTCAAGCTCAGACATGCGCTTTGTTAAGTCGGCAAAGGGAATATTCTTTGAGCCAATCACCCGGCCTGCATTAAAATCTGCAGTAGGTCGAATATCAAGTAGCAGCGCTTGTTCAGTGTTCGCTAGCACCGTAGCTTGCTGAGGCGACACAGATGGAGCGGCTTTGCGTTTCTCAGTAATAAACAACACGGTTAAGGTAAGCAACAAAGCAAGCACCATTTCCCAGTGATTAATTGCAAATTCGATGTAACGTTCCATAAGTTTTATTATTCCAAACAATTTTATAAATTCTGGGCCGCCAAATTGACGACAAGTTGCGCCGCATTATACGCCATAGCATGGATAAATTGGGGGTAGACTGATAAAATATCAAGTCAAATTTGCCAATAAAAGTTGCCATGACCACTTCTAGCCCAAAAGCCCTTATTATTCTTGATGGCTGGGGACAATCTGAGTCCTCCGCCTCGAACGCTATTAAAGCTGCTAATACCCCAACCTGGGATAGCATGCTGCAAAATTACAACCACACCCTGGTTGGAACATCAGGCAGTGATGTAGGTTTACCCGATGGGCAAATGGGCAACTCTGAAGTGGGCCACATGAACATTGGCGCAGGGCGTGTGGTTTATCAAAATTACACCAGAATCGGCAAAGCCATTGAAGAGGGTGAGTTCAATACCAACACGGTTCTTGTTTCTGCAATTGATAAAGCCGTGGCCAATAATGGCACTGTGCATATTTGCGGTTTGCTCTCTGATGGTGGTGTTCACAGCCACCAAGACCATTTATTTGCGACCTGCGCACTAGCCCATGAAAGAGGTGCTAAAGCCATTGTAGTTCACGCATGGTTGGATGGCAGAGATACCGCGCCAAGCTCAGCGAAAATATTTATTGAAGCGCTTCTAGCTGTGCTAGAGCCTATTGGCGGGCGCATTGGAAGCCTCTGCGGGCGCTACTATGCGATGGACAGAGACCAGCGTTGGGAGCGAGTGGAAACTGCCTATCAAGCCATGCGCTACGGCAAAGCCGAGCACGAGGCTTTATCGCCACTGAGTGCGCTGCAAGACGCCTACGATAGCGGCTGCACCGACGAGTTTGTTCCCGCTACAGTGATTGTTGATGAAGTAGGCCAAGCGGCTACCATAGAAGATGGTGACACCGTTATTTGTGTAAACTTCAGACCCGATAGAAGCCGTGAAATAGTTCAAGCTTTTGTCAGCGAAGAGTTTGACCACTTTGATCGTGGCCAGACTTTGGATTTGGCTGAGTTTGTGATGATGACAGAATACAGCGCCGACATTGATACCGCGTGTGCCTATCCACCAAGTGTTGTGACCAATGACCTTGGCGAAGTAATGGCAAACCAAGGCAAAACCCAACTACGTATTGCTGAAACTGAAAAGTATGCTCACGTCACTTTCTTCTTTAGTGGTGGCCAGGAGAGCCTATACCCGGGTGAGAGCCGGGAGTTAATCCCCTCGCCAAACGTTGCCACCTACGACCTTCAGCCTCAAATGAGTGCACCAGAGCTTACTGACAAACTGGTTGCTGCTATTTTAAGTGGTAAGCATGACCTTATCGTATGCAACTTTGCTAACGCAGATATGGTGGGTCATACCGGCAAATTTGATGCTGCTGTCAAAGCAGTAGAAGCTGTGGATGCATGTTTAAAGCGTGTCATTGACGCCCTGGCCCAAGTGGATGGCGAAGCTCTGATCACTGCAGACCATGGCAACGTGGAGTTAATGGTAAACCCAACTACAGGCCAACCCCACACAGCGCACACGCTGTATGAAGTACCTTTGGTCTATGTGACCAATAGAGTCCAAGATATTAAATTATCTTCTGGAGTGTTAGCAGACCTTGCGCCGACCATTTTGCATTTAATGGAGATTGAGCAGCCTGCTGAAATGACTGGAAGAAATTTGGTGGAATTCGGCTAAATTGCGCCTATTAGTTGGTTTCTTTGTTGGGCTTCTCCTACTAAACAGCCAAGTCTCATACGGTGAGACTCAGCAGCAAGTAGAAGCCCGAATGCAGCAGTTACAAAGCGATATTGGCAGTTTACAAGCTTGGCTTGATGAAGCTCAAAGCAAAGCCTCAAATATACAGCAGCAATTACGCAAAAATAACCAAGCCATTAGCACCCTCAGTAAAGCCATCAAAGAAAACCAAGACAATGCCGCCCAGGCGCAAGATTTACTGGCCAAACTGCAACTTCAATCCAGCCGTTTTCAAGATGTACTCGCAGAACAAGAACAACAGCTTGGTGCACAGCTACGAAGGCAGTACCAGCAGGGCCAAAATTTTACCAGCCAGGTATTGCTCAGCTTAGACGATCCTCGCGCCGTAGCTCGCAACATGGCCTATTATCAATATCTAAATCAAGACAGCGCCGAGCAAATGGCAAGCTATCGTCAGACCCTGGACGCTCTTATTTTAGTTCAGCAAGAGCAAGCCGATATTGCTCTAGAACTTAAGCTTGCAAAGCAACAACTGCTCGCTCAAACTGAGGACTTGCAGCGCGCAAAAACACAGCTTGCCCAAAACCTTAAAGAACTCAACCTTAAAAAAGGCACTCAGTCTGAGCGCTTGGCCACCGCCAAAGCTGACCAAAAACAAGCGCAAGACTTGTTAGAGCAAATTCAAATCGCCATCTCCAAAGCCAACATTCAACGAGAAGGCATGCTCATCACTGAAGCCAAAGGCAGCCTCGACTGGCCCCTGCGCGGCAAAGTACTGAACAAATTTGGCGTTGCTCAAAGCAACTTTCCACTAAGCCAACAAGGTTGGCTCATTGCAGCCCCTGAAGGCTCGGATGTGGTTGCCGTTTTCGATGGCCAAGTGGTATTTTCAGATTGGTTAAAGGGTTATGGATTGGTTATTATCATCGATCATGGGGACGGATTTTTAAGTCTTTATGGCCAAAACCAAGCCCTATTCCTTTCTACTGGTGATAAGGTAAGTGCGCAGCAGCTTATCGCAAGTAGTGGCAGATCAGGTGGCAACTCAATGGCAGCATTATATTTTTCCTTACGCCAAAATGGCACACCATTAAACCCAAAAAACTGGTTGGAATAAAACAACACCATGCCAAATCACTCCAGTATGCAACCATTGAGCACAAGCCTTAAATTAACTTTAAAGGCTTTTTTGGTGATGTTGCTGCTAGGTATCGGACCCCAGGCAAGCGCGGATGAACCTCTTGATAGTAAAGATGTTAATAATGTCACTGAGCAAGCCCTGCCGATAGAGGCATTGCAATCTTTCGTCGCTGTTTATGAGCGCATCCGCCTTAATCATGTTGACGCTAAAACAGATGAACAACTTATCCAACTTGCTCTGGAAGGCATGATATTAAAGCTAGATCGCTTCTCAAGCTATTTAGATGTGAAGGATATGGCAAGGCTAGAAGAAGATACCAAAGGAGAATATTCAGGCATTGGGGTTGAATTAGTACCCGAAGGTAACTACATCCGCGTGATCACCCCCATCGATGACAGCCCAGCATTTAAAGCGGGCATTAAAGCAGGCGATTGGATCACCCACGTCGATTCTAAAAGCATTAAGGGTTTAGATTTACAAAGCATTAGCCAATTAATGGCGGGCACCGTTGGCACTCAAGTGGTAGTTTCCATGCTTCGCGATGGGCAGCAATTTGAGCTTACCTTAACCCGCGAGATTATTAATGCACAAAGTGTGCGTAGCAAGCTTATGCCTAACGATGTAGGTTATTTAAGAGTAAGCCAATTCCAAGACCAAACGGGGCAAGACCTTGTTGATCAGATGCTAGCATTAACAAAAGCAGGCGCCAAAAGCTGGGTTTTAGACTTAAGAAACAATCCAGGCGGCACTTTATCTGCAGCAGCTAAAGTGGCCGATGCGTTTTTGACCAAAGGCCTTATTGTGACGACTAAAGCTCGCCAAGCCGATGATAATTTAGCCTTTAATGCCACCTCAAATGACCCCAGCCAAAAGCAGCCATTGGCAGTGCTCATTAATAACGGCAGTGCTTCAGCCTCTGAAATTGTAGCGGGCGCCATGAAAGATCAGAAGCGCGCAACAATTTTGGGCACTACAAGCTTTGGCAAAGGTTCTGTGCAATCAGTAATCACCTTACCAAACGGTGATGGAGTAAAACTAACGACGGCCTATTACTTTACTCCAAATGGGCATAACATCCACCAACAAGGGATTGAACCTGATATTAGGCTAGAGGATAGCAACGCAGACGAAGACCTTGTATTAGCGGCTGCGCTTAAGCACCTAAACACCAAAGGCACCCACCAATAACATGAGTACTTGGCTCCCTATGCTCGCTTCCTTTCACGCATTCATAACTTGGCAGCTGCCGCGTATCGCCTGTTATTGGCTTATTTCATTGATGTGGCTACCTGGCATTGTGAAAGCTGATGTGGTGCAGCCTTCGATGGTGATTATTATCGATGATTTAGGTTATAACCTGGCCAATGGCCTGGGTATCATTAATTTACCAGGACCCATTACCTTGGCCGTGATGCCACACACCCCATTTGGCGAAGCACTAGCGCGAAGGGGTGCAGCACTTGATAAAGAAATAATGTTGCATGCGCCCATGCAAAACCATTCAGATAAAAAACTAGGCCCTGGTGGACTGACTGCCAACATGAGTGAGGGCCATTTTAAATCTATTTTAAGAGAAGCCGTGGCAAGCGTGCCATTTGCTGAAGGTATAAACAACCACATGGGCAGCGCATTAACCGAAAAACCGGTGCCCATGAAGTGGACTATGGATGTAGCCAACGAGCTTGGGTTGTTTTTTGTTGATAGCCGCACAAGTGCAAAAAGCATAGCCTGGCAGCAAGCAAAAAGGAGCAATACGCCCAGCCTTAGACGCGATGTATTTTTAGATAATGAAGTAACCGATGAAGCTTTAGAAAGGCAATTTCAACAGGCCATGCAAGTGGCTTTAAAACATGAATATGCAGTGCTCATTGGCCATCCGTATCCAGAAACCATCGATTTTTTAGAGCGCTCATTAAGCAAGTTGGATGAAGCAGGTATTAAACTTGTATCTGCTTCGGCATTAATCTGGCAGCTACAGCCGCATCTCAATGCCCTTTGATGCCATGTACTGTTTTGCTTCTGGGATAGTATATTCGTTGAAGTGAAAGATACTGGCTGCTAACACCGCATCCGCTTTACCTTCTGTCACCCCTTCTACTAAATGGTCCAAATTACCCACTCCGCCTGATGCGATCACAGGTACAGAAACCATGTCACTGATGGTACGCGTGACGCCTAAATCGTACCCATTTTTAACGCCGTCTTGATCCATACTGGTGAGTAGAATTTCACCAGCGCCGTACTCAACCATTTTTACAGCCCACTCTACTGCATCGATGCCTGTAGGTTTGCGGCCACCATGGGTAAATATTTCCCACCTTAAAGGCTCACCTTCAGCGCTCACTTGCTTGGCATCTATGGCCACCACAATGCACTGAGCGCCAAAACGATCAGCAGCTTGTTGCACAAAATCTGGGTTAAATACCGCAGCAGAATTAATACCCACTTTATCTGCACCAGCGTTTAGCATTCTGCGGATATCTTCACAGGTTCTAATGCCGCCGCCTACAGTTAAAGGGATAAACACTTCACTGGCCATCTTCTCAACCGTGTGAACCATGGTGTCGCGGTTTTCGTGAGTTGCGCCAATGTCTAAAAAGGTGATTTCATCAGCACCTTGCTCATTGTAGCGTTTTGCAACTTCTACAGGATCGCCAGCGTCTCTGATATCAACAAACTGTACGCCTTTTACAACGCGGCCGTTGTTCACGTCTAAGCAAGGAATAATGCGTTTAGCTAAGCCCATGGAAGTGTCCTAATAAGTCAGTGTTAGCTTTGGGTATCGCAATAGTTTTGCGCTGCGGCTAAATCTAAGGTGCCCTCATAGATAGCACGGCCAGTAATTGCACCCACGATGCCATCACCAGAAACTGCCGCTAACGCTCGCACGTCATCCATGTTCGTCACACCACCAGAAGCGATCACCGGGATGCCTGCTTCTCTAGCCAGGTGGCGGGTAGCTTCTACGTTAACACCCTGCATCATGCCATCGCGGGCAATATCGGTATAAACAATAGAACTCACGCCATCATTACGGAAACGCTTGGCAAGATCTACCGCCTTAACATCAGTCACTTCTGCCCAGCCCTCTACCGCCACCATGCCATCACTGGCATCTAAGCCCACAATAATACGACCTGGGAAATCGCGACACGCTTGAGTAACAAAATCTGGGTCACGCACGGCTTGAGTACCAATAATAACGTACTCCACACCCGCTTGAAGATAAGCTTCAATGATGTCTAGATTACGGATACCACCACCAATTTGAATCGGTAGCTTAGGGTGTGCACTGGCAATGGCGTTTACAATTTCACCATTAACAGGGTTACCAGCAAAGGCGCCATTTAAATCAACAAGGTGAAGCCTTCTGCAGCCAGCATCTACCCATTGGTTTGCCACTGATACTGGATCTTTTGAGAATACGGTAGAGTCTTCCATACGACCTTGGCGCAAGCGTACACACTCTCCATCTTTTAGATCGATGGCTGGAATCATTAATAACGGGTTTTGAGACATAGATGATATGCGATAGCGATTAGCTACCGTCCCACTTTAAGAAGTTTTGTAAAAGTTTAAGACCAGCGGTGTGACTTTTTTCTGGATGAAATTGTACCGCAAATATATTTTCATCCGCCAATGCCACATCAAACTGGAGACCATAATCGCAAGTAGCAGCCACCAGCTCGCGCTTTTGAGTGCGCACGTAATAGCTGTGTACAAAGTAAAACCGGCTGTTATCTTCAATGCCATCCCACAATTTATGGGGACGCTGTTGCACTTGGCTCCAGCCCATATGAGGCACTTTCAAATGCATTTGCTGAACACTGGGTTGGTCACCAAAGAAGCTCACCTCACCAGGTAATTCACCCAGACAATCTACGCCTGAATTTTCTGTTGAGTGCTGCATTAGGGCCTGCATGCCAACGCAAATGCCAAGCATGGGTTTTTTACCCATTTGTTGCGCCACGATTTGGTCTACACCTAAACGTTTAATTTCGGCCATGCAATCACGAATGGCGCCCACACCAGGCAACAATACACGGTCACAGGCTTCAATTTTAGCGGCATCATTAGTGACATGCACACGCGTGTCTGGGCAAACGTGTTCAAGCGCTTTAGCAACGGAATGTAGGTTACCCATTCCGTAGTCAATTACTGCTATGGATTTCATATCAAGCCTATAAGCTGCCTTTAGTCGATGGCATCATTCCTGCCATACGCTCATCAGCGCTTAACGCCATGCGCAAAGCACGGCCAAAGGCTTTAAATACTGTTTCTGCTTGGTGATGCGCATTTTTTCCAGCAAGGTTATCAATGTGCAAAGTTAATTTAGCGTGATTGACAAAACCACGGAAAAACTCATCAAATAAATCGACATCAAAGCCACCAATACGCCCGCGCGTATAGGTAACATGGTGGAACAAACCTGGGCGACCAGAGAAATCTAACACCACACGACTTAATGCTTCATCAAGCGGTACATAGGCTGAGCCATAGCGAGTAAGGCCTTTTTTATCGCCTACAGCTTGGTCTATAGCCATACCTAAAGTAATGCCTAAATCTTCCACAGTGTGGTGAGCATCAATGTGTAAGTCACCTTTGGCGTTGATGTCTAAATCAATTAAACCGTGACGCGCAACTTGCTCCAACATATGATCCAAGAAAGGCAAACCGGTGACACAATTAAATACCCCAGTGCCGTCTAAGTTCACACTCACGGTGATTTGAGTTTCTAAAGTATTGCGTTCTACAGTGGCGGTGCGTGCCAACATGATATGCCCTCGCATTCGTTAAAGCTTTACAATTAGGTTGAATTATACGGCTTTTGGCCCCTGTTTTACACAGCACAAACACACCAAAACACAATAAAACAACGGTATACTCCTGTTAAATATGATTTACCACTGAAAAGCCAACCCCAAATGATGACCAAAGATGTATTTGCAGACACTTTACTTGCCTGGTTTGACGAGCATGGACGCACTCATTTGCCTTGGCAGAAAGATCGCACAGGCTATCGGGTATGGGTTTCTGAGATTATGCTACAGCAAACTCAAGTGGCCACGGTAATCCCCTACTTTGAGCGTTTCATGCAGCGTTTCCCATCGATTAACCAGCTAGCAGCGGCAGAGGTTGATGATGTGTTAGCCCTTTGGACAGGCCTTGGCTATTACAGTAGGGCTCGCAACTTACACCACAGCGCTATTACCATTGCCACTGAGCACCTAGGCAATATGCCCACCCAACTGGATGATTTAATTGCCCTTAAGGGCATTGGCAGATCCACCGCTGGCGCCATTATTAGCCAAGCCTACAACCAAAAGGGCGTTATTTTAGATGGCAACGTAAAAAGACTTCTGACCCGTTTGCACGGCATTCATGGCTGGCCTGGCCAAAGCGCAATCGATAAGCGCTTGTGGGAAACAGCCACCCAACTTACCCCAAGCTATCGCAACGCAGACTATACCCAGGCCATCATGGACCTTGGCGCAACTATCTGTAAACCCAAACAGCCTTTGTGCATCGCTTGCCCTATGCAAGATCGTTGTATCGCCTTAGTAAGCGATGAAGTGAACATTATCCCAACACCAAAACCCAAAAAGGCCATCCCTCATAAAACCGTCTCAATGCTATTGTTAAAAAACAAGGCTAACCAAGTCTACCTAGAGCAAAGGCCAAGCCAGGGTATCTGGGGTGGCTTGTGGAGCTTGCCAGAGTATGATGACTTAAACGCTTTAAAAACCCAGCTCGCTATCGATGGGTTACCAACACATACCAAGCCATTGACGCCTATTAAACACGTTTTTAGCCATTACAAGCTGACTATAGAAGCCCACCTTTTGGTGCTAGATGAGGCCCCTAAAAAAGTAGCAGAAAGTGATACAAGCAGGTGGTACGAGCCACAACAACTGCATACAATAGGGCTAGCGACACCGATCAAAAAACTACTTGAGAAAACCCCATGACCCGTACCGTTTTTTGCAGCAAATACAAAGCCGAGTTGGAAGCAATGGATCGCCCTCCATACCCAGGGCCCAAAGGCCAATTATTGTTTGATACACTGTCTAAAAAAGCGTGGCAAGAATGGCTGGCCCACCAAACCATGCTCATTAACGAAAAACACCTAAATATGATGGACCCAGAAAGCCGTGCATACTTGCAAGGCGAGTTGGATAAATTTGCCTCCGGTGAAGATTACGACTTGGCTGAAGGTTATGTGCCACCTTCGGCTTAATGTAATCGGTTAGAGTGAAGAAAATATCTAATTTTCAGCAAGTTATTGTTGACAGGAAAAAGTAAAACGGGTTTAATACGGCCCTCTTCTTGGTAGCGAAACACCCTGCTACCACAAAAAGAAGCAAGCAGTATTGCCCGGATAGCTCAGTCGGTAGAGCAGAGGATTGAAAATCCTCGTGTCGGCGGTTCGATTCCGTCTCCGGGCACCATTTCCTACGCCTCTGATTCTAACAAACGACAAGTTTGGCTTTTTTCAATAGTGCCGCCGGTTTAACTATCATTTCAGGCATTTAAAATAGGTTTTCCAGCCACAAACGCACGCTTTGTTCGTTAGCGCTTTGACGACTCACTTTCTTTAATTAGCACGTCAAAATAACGGCAATCTTTTGGCAAGTTTTGCATATTCGCTGCAAAATCGTCGCGGCATCCTGTATTACAAAAACCCACCGTATAACCTTGGTACTGTGTCAAAGCATCCTCAGACACACTTTTACCCGAGCGAGGGCAGTATTTATTAATGACCTTTTGCATAGGCTCAATCTCTTTTTTATGCTCACACTAAAGCAGGCTCAATGTCATTTAAAGGTATAAAAGAAGCTTATTCTAATGCAAACGCCTTAGCCTTTAACGTTTTAGAATTGAAGGCCACAAATTCTCCACTGCCCACAAAGTAATTAGTCACTGCGCTAATAACAACTTGGTGAGTCACCATCAACACAAGCCCATCATCGATAGACGCTAACTTTTTATTGAGCAAGGCTAAACTTGTTTGTTTATCTACATGACCTTCAAAAAAAGAATTTAGTCCCTCAAAAGTGCGCCAATAACCCAGGTTTAATAACTCTGCTGTGTCTTTGCACCTGCACCACTGGCTAGAAAATATGTCTATAAATTGGTACCCCGTTTCTAATATTGTCTGACCTATTTTTATCGCTTGAGCGCGGCCGACATCATTTAGGTTTCTTTGAGTTTTGCAATCAGACACTAAAAAATGATTAGGATCGCCGTAGCCTGGCGCTATAGCATGGCGCATGAAAATAACATTCGCATCGACAGCCTTGATCGCTTGAGTCATTGCGCTATCACTTTCACTTGCTGCAATTGAGCCCACATGAGTGGCTATGGTGATGAATAACGCTAACAAAACCTTCTGCATGAACGGCCTCCTACTAAAGCTAACCTCCTACACCAAGGTTAGTGCTCTATCACTTAGTTGGCTTATGAGTATAAGGTGTTTAAACGGCCGCCAATAGACACAAACATGGCTTTTACATTAGCGGCTTGGGTAATGATCCTTGCAACGGCGGGCGGCACCTCATCCATTGATGGCGATGAGTTGCGAAACGCTCTACTACACCCACCAAAGATGCGTTATCGAACCAATAACATGCTGTTTAATTCAGGGATGCAAGAACCGCAATTAGTGCCGCACTTAAGCTTCTGGCCTAGTTGCTGTGCAGATGTGGCACCGGCCTCAATGGCAGCCTGAATAGCCTCTTCACTCACCTTAAAGCAAGAGCATATTAGCTTGCCTGAGCTTGGCGTGGTGCTAGAAAGTAGCGGCCAATAGCTATTGGCTACCGGCTTAGTGAAAAGATCCCTCATAAAACTTGCGCTGGGTAGTTGGTTTGAATCTTGGTGGCTATAGATGGCAAGCTCAACCTGCTGGTCACTAAAGCAAACTAAGCGTTGGTCATTGTGCTTATGATCACTAAAATGCTCATAAGCTTGGGCAGGGCCCTGTTCATGCAGTCTTTTGTTAGCAATAAAGTCTGGCCAATTAAAGTTAGCGGTAATGGCTATTTGATAGAGATACCCTTGCCCTTGGCCTAAAGGCGAGGCGTTCCAATTGATAAACTGAGTGCAGTCCAATTGATTGCGGCTCACTATAATTGCCCAGGCTTGGGTGTTCACTTTGGTCATATTCGCACAGGTATATTTGAGCTCTGGCTGGCCTGAAATTGCATCCGTAATAGGCGCAACCAAAGTATCAACCCTAGCCATACTTGAGTATTGATCATTCCAATGAATAGGCACAAATAACTGTTTTTTGGCCATGGCTTTATCGATTACAGCAATCACTTTGATGCTGCCTATTGGCGAGGATACCTCCACAAGATCGCCAGCTTCAATGTCATAGCTTCTTGCAGTCACTGGGTGCATCGCCACAAAAGGTTGGTCTATGTGGCTAAGCAAAGTGCTGGTTAGGCCGGTGCGCGTCATAGTGTGCCACTGGTCCCGAATACGGCCAGTATTAAGCACTAATGGGTAATCATCAGTTAAGGAATCTGTTTGAGGCAGTTGCGCCCTAATCGCTACAAAGTTAGCTTTACCGTTGGCTGTGGCAAAAAATCCATCTTCAAATAAACGAGCACTGCCCTTTGGCTTTAGCCTGGTTACTGGCCATTGGATAGGCTCTAACTGATCGTACTCTAGCTTGGATAATTCACTTAAACCACTGATATTAAAAGGCCTAGTACCCGTATTTTGAAACCCACTAAGCTTGGCATGTTCTACAAAAACATCCCTTGGCGAGCTGAAATCAAAAGCCTCTTTAAAGCCCATGGCTTTGCCAACTTGAGACATGATCCACCAATCTGCCTTGGCCTCACCTACAGGCGAAACGAGTTGCCTTTGGCGCGAAATACGGCGTTCAGAATTAGTGACTGTGCCAGATTTTTCACCCCATCCTCTAGCCGGTAATAACACATTGGCTGTGGCTGTGGTGTCGGTATTGGCGATGCAGTCTGAAACGATGACCAGCTCACAGTTTTCCAAAGCCTTTTGCACATGCTTTGCATTAGGCATGCTCACCACTGGGTTTGTACCCATGATCCATACCGCTTTTATCGTGCCCTTTGCCACTGCATCGAACAAATCCACCGCCTTTAAACCTGGCTTTTGGCTTAAAGTTTGGGTCTTCCAAAATTCGCTGACAGTGTTGATGCTTTGTTCGTTGTAATCCATATGAGCGGCTAGCATATTGGCTAAGCCCCCCACTTCTCTGCCACCCATGGCATTAGGTTGGCCAGTAATGGAAAAGGGCCCCATGCCAGGCTTACCGATGCGCCCTGTCGCCAAATGGCAATTAATAATGGCATTGCATTTATCCGTGCCAGTGGCCGACTGGTTAACGCCCATTGAATAAAAACTAATGGTTTTTTGTGTATTTGCAAACCATCGGTAAAAGGTCAGTAGGTCTTCTTCGCTTAGGCCACTGGTATAGGCCACTTGAGCCAAGCTATGAGTCTTTGCTTGTGCCAATGCTTCATCAAAGCCTTGGGTATGCTTGTTGATATAGTCTGTGTTTAGATGATTTTTATCGCTGAGATAAGCTAATAAGCCACTAAATACAAAGGCGTCCGCCCCAGGGGCAAGCGCTAAGTGAAGGTCAGCAAGGTCACAGCTAGCGGTGCGTCTTGGGTCTATCACCACCACCTTCATGTTAGGATTTTCGGCCTTAGCCTTGGTAATTCTGCGGTATAAAATAGGGTGAGTCCATGCGGCGTTACTGCCGGTGAGCACCAATAAATCACACTGCTCTAGGTCTTCGTAGTTACAGGGCACAGCATCAGCGCCAAAAGCCCGTTTATAACCCGCAACAGCAGAAGACATACAAAGCCTAGAGTTGGTATCTACGTGGCTTGTGCCAATAAAGCCTTTGGCCAATTTGTTAGCCACATAGTAGTCTTCTGTTAGCAGCTGGCCCGACAAGTAAAAGGCGATTGAATCAGGGCCATGTTGTTTAGCAATCGTTTTCAATTTTTGGGCAACCGTATCAATAGCCGTGTCCCAATCCACCTTCACACCGTCTATGCTTGGGTGCAAAAGCCTGCCATGGTGATCCATGGTTTCGTGTAAAACGCTACCTTTCACACATAGTTTGCCAAAGTTGGCAGGGTGATTCTCATCACCCACAACCGTTTGCACACGGTCTTTTTCTACACTTGCACTCACGCCGCAACCCACACCACAGTATGGGCATGTGGTTTTTATAGAGCTTTGCTTGGGTTTCGTGCTGGCAATGATGCTTGCATTCATGGCTAATTTTTCTCTAGTTTATTAGCACGGTATCGCCCACTAGCTCCACAGCATAAACAGGCACTGACACTTCATCATCCTCCAAACACTGGCCTGTGCGCAAATCAAAGTGCTGTTTATATAGCGGTGAAGCAACACTTAAGCGGCCATCAATATCACCGATGATACCTCGTGATAATACGTTGGCCTTGCCAATAGGGTCCCAGTTGCCGATGGCATACACGCTTGGGGTTTCATCGGGCAGGTAAAAAAGGGCAACTTGCTCACCCTGTACTTGAGCACAGACTCCAGAATTAGGAATGAGGTCTTGGTGCTGACAAATTTGCATGGCCTGACTTTTTTGTAGGTGACTCATATCAATTTCCTAGGCTTGCGTAGCCAATAATAGTTGGCGTTCTTCTTTTGTAGCTGGGCGTGGCTGGCCACGTTCTTCAACGAACACTATGGCTTCATCCTCTGCCTCAGAATTGACAAACTGGCGGAAACGCTTGAGCTTTTCTGGGTCTTCAATGGTGGTTTTCCATTCACATTGGTAACTACCTACCACGGCATCCATTTGTGCTTCTAGGTCTTTGCAAATCCCTAACGAGTCTTCAATAATCACCTGCTTTAGGTAATCTAATCCGCCCTCTAGGTTTTCCATCCATACCGAAGTTCGCTGTAAACGATCCGCTGTGCGTACATAAAACATAAGAAAACGGTCAATGTATTTAATGAGGGTTTCATCATCTAAATCGGTCGCAAATAGTTGCGCATGGCGAGGTTTCATACCGCCATTACCGCCTACAAACAGGTTCCAACCATTTTCAGTTGCGATAATTCCAAAATCTTTAGACTGAGCTTCTGCGCATTCACGTGTACAGCCTGATACGCCAGATTTTAATTTGTGTGGAGAGCGTAGGCCTTTGTAGCGGTTTTCAACATAGAGAGCCATAGCCACGCTGTCTTGCACTCCATACCTGCACCAAGTGCTACCCACACAAGATTTTACAGTTCGTAATGCTTTGCCATAGGCGTGGCCAGTTTCAAAGCCTGCCTCAATGAGCTCTTGCCAGATGGCAGGCAAGTGCTGCAAACGGGCACCAAACAGATCGATACGCTGGCCACCGGTAATTTTGGTATACAGCTGATATTTCTTGGCCACTTCGCCTAATACAATAAGCTTATCAGGGGTAATTTCACCACCTGCAATGCGGGGCACTACAGAGTAGGTGCCATTACTTTGCATATTGGCAAGAAAGGTGTCGTTGGTGTCTTGCAAACCAACGTGCTTTTCTTCTAATACATAATCATTCCACAAAGACGCTAAGATCGAAGCTGCGGCAGGCTTACAAATATCACAACCACGGCCTTTACCATGGTTTGCTAATAAGTCATCAAAGCTTTTAATGCTTTCCACTTTAATGATGTGGAACATCTCTTGGCGGGTAAGGCTGAAATGCTCACACATCGCGGTATCTACTTCTAAACCACGGGCATCCATTTCATGATCGACCACACTCTTAAGAAGTGCCGCACAGCCGCCACAGCCGCTAGCAGCCGCTGTTTCAGATTTCACTTCATTGAGTGAGCAGCAGCCTGCGTCAATGGCCGATACAATATCGCCCTTACTCACATTGTGGCACGAGCAGATGGTCGCCGCAGCAGGCAATGCAGCAGCACCTAGTGGCTGCGCTCCACCACTGTTAGCTGGAAGAATAAGGGTTTCTGGATCAGTAGGTAAATCAATGCCATTTAAAAAGTATTGCAGTAAATTGTCATAGTCGCTGCAATCACCCACCAATACTGCACCTAAGAGCGTTTTACCATCGCTGCTCACAATAAGGCGCTTATAGACATCGATACGCTCATCGCTAAAAGTATAGGCGATAGCGCCTTCTTCTTTACCATGGGCATCCCCTATTGAGCCTACATCAACACCCAGCAATTTAAGCTTGGTGCTCATGTCTGCACCTTGGAAGCTGACTTTTTCACTGCCAAGCTGACTAGCCGCAGCTTCTGCCATGCGATAGCCAGGGGCTACTAGGCCATATATTCGCCCGTCAAACAAGGCACATTCGCCGATGGCATAAATGGATGGGTCACTGGTTTTACAATGCTCATCAATACTAATACCACCGCGCTCACCCACACTTAAGCCGCAATCTTTGGCAAGTTGGTCATAAGGGCGGATACCGGCGGAGAAGACGATCATGTCGGTCTCTAATGAGCCACCATCGGCAAAGCGCATCGCTAAGCGACTATCACCTTGCTGGTTGGTTTCTATCAACTGTGTGGCTTTACTGGTGTGTACTTTCACACCCAAAGCTTCAATCTTTCGGCGCAGCATGGCACTGCCACCTGCATCCAGCTGAACGCCCATTAAGCCAGGTGCAAATTCTACAACATGGGTTTCAAGGCCTAAGTTTTGTACAGCATTTGCTGCTTCTAGCCCCAACAGCCCTCCCCCTACAACAACGCCTACCTTGGCATCATTAGCCTGGGCTTGAATCAGCCCAAGGTCATCAATAGTGCGGTACACGGTACAAGGCGCAAGGTCATTGCCTTCCACAGGCGGTACGAACGGATAAGAACCGGTGGCAATGACCAGTTTGTCATAGGCGTAAGTATTACCACTTTGGGTGATGATGGTTTTTTGATCGCGATCAATACGGGTGACCATGTCACCAAAATGAGCTTCCACACCCAGCTTGCTATAATGCTCCTTGGTGGTAAGAGCGAGTTCTTCTGGTGTGCGACCCGCAAAGTATTCAGATAAATGCACTCGATCATAAGCAGGGCGACTTTCACCGCCTATCACGGTGATATGAGCCTTTACTTCAGAAGCCACTAACTGCTCGATATAATGATGACTCACCATACCATTGCCAATAATTACAACTTTTAACATGGTTTTTTATCCTTCAAAGTTAGCGAGTTCTATACGCTTTCAGCAGCGGTTTTGATGGCTGGATTAGTTTGTTTTTCATACAAGAAACGCAACACTTGTTGGCGGTAGGCATTAAAAATTGGGTCATCTGCCAGCGCTACACGGTCTCTTGGGCGTTCCAAATCAACGTGTAATACTTCACCAATAGAGGCGGCTGGGCCATTTGTCATCATCACTATTCGGTCAGAAAGCAGCACCGCCTCATCCACATCATGGGTAATCATAATCACGGTATTACCTAGCTGGGCTTGGATTTCCATTAAAGAATCTTGCAAATGCGCCCTTGTCAGCGCATCTAACGCACCAAAAGGCTCATCCATTAACAACACTTTAGGCTGCATCGCCAAACAGCGCGCAATGCCCACACGCTGCTTCATACCACCAGAAATTTCGCCTGGCAGCTTATGCAAAGCATGCTCCATATTCACAAGCGTTAGGTTGTACTCAATCCAGCTACGGATTTCAGCTTTGGTTTTAGTGTTTTTAAATACCGCATTAACAGCCAGCTCCACGTTTTGATACACGCTTAACCACGGTAAAAGCGCATGGTTTTGAAATACCACAGCCCTATCCGGCCCCGGCTCGTTAACCTCTTTTCCTTCTAAAATAATGCCGCCTTCTGTAGCCTGGTGAAGGCCAGCAATGATGTTTAATACAGTGGATTTACCACAACCTGAGTGACCAATTAGGGAAATAAATTCACCTTGGCCAATGGAAAGGTTAACGTTTTGCAGCGCCCTAAATGGCTCTCCATCGGTGGGGAATTCAATGCCAACTTGGCTAATTTCTAGGTAGCGATTTTGCATAATAGTGTCCTGGTACTGTGGTCTGAGATTTCAAAGCTATTAGGGTTAACGCAGTACGGCTTGGCGATCCCAGCTAAAACGTTTTTGAATTATCAGCATTAGGTGATCAAGAATAAAACCGATCATGCCGATGGTGACTACGGCTGCCAATATTCTACTGAGTGAACTTGAGGAGCCATTTTGAAACTCGTCCCAAATAAATTTTCCTAAACCAGGGTTTTGCGCCAACATTTCAGCAGCGATAAGTACCATCCAGCCTGTTGCTAAAGATAACCTTAAGCCGGTAAAAATTGATGGCAACGCGCTGGGAATAACAATCGATTTAATATGCACCAAAGTTGGCAAACGCAACACTCGGCTTACGTCCACCAAATCACGATCGATACCTGCCACTCCAACGATAGTGTTAACCACGGTAGGCCATAGGCAGCAAAGCGCCACGGTCACTGCTGAGGTCACGAAAGATTTTTCAAAATAAGGGTCTGCACTGGTATAAGTAGCAGAGACTACAATGGTAACAAGGGGCAGCCATGCCAACGGAGACACGGGTTTAAACACCTGGATTATAGGGTTCACTGCGCGATACATTTTTTCACTAAGGCCACACACAATACCCAAGGGAATCGCAATGAGCGTGGCTATGAGAAATCCAAAAGCAACGGTGTATAAGCTAGTGATGATTTTGTCAAAAAAAGTGGATTGGCCGGTGTATTGGCGAACTTTAATAACTGCATTGGGATCTTTAGCGAGCTTTTTCTCGTTTCTTACCGCTTGGCGATCGTAAAACTTTTGGGCTTTTTCTCGCTCTTGATAATGTTCAGTAACTAACCCTTTAGACTGTTTCCAAACATCGGCTGGGCCTGGAAATTGGCCTAATGATGTTGTGATATTACTGGCTGTTATCTGCCATAAAAAGATAAATACAATAATACCAATACCGGGCAATGATACGGCTTTAGCGGCCGACTCTAGGTGCACCAGAAGGCTTTTGAAGGTCGTGTGTAGGGTTAATTTTTGGAGCTTGGCTAACATGCTGGGCTTCCCTTTTATCAAGTACAAGATGGTGATTTTATAAACCAGAAAGCTGACAAGCCCAGTGGGCTTGTCAATTTTTACTGAGGTTTGAAAGGGTTTATAGGGTTTCGTCTTTCAAACCAATTGGGAACTTCTTCAGGTAATTGTTGGGTTGGGTACCGTCATACACAATTTCATCGATAAAGTGTTTTTGTGGTGACCGAAACCCAGTTTCTGAAGCAAATTCTGGGAAGTCGGCTGGCTCCATAAGGCCTTCTTCTATCAGCTCAAGAGCTGCCGTTTTGTAGATGTCTGGGCGGTATACGCTAGCTGCAACATCAAAGTACCACTGATCAGATTTAGGCTCAGAGATCTGACCCCAACGACGCATTTGGGTTAAGTACCAAACCGCATCTGAATAGTATGGGAAGGTCGCAAAGTAACGGAAGAACACGTTGAAATCTGGCACTGAACGCTTATCGCCTTTCTCGTACTCAAAAGTACCTGTCATACTATTAGCGATCACTTCATAATCGGCGCCTACATAGTTGCTTTGAGCAAGAATTTTTACGGCTTCAGGGCGGTTGGCATTGTTTTCAGCGTCTAACCACTGAGCTGCGCGTAATAATGCTTTTACCACTCTAGCGGTCGTATTGGGGTACTTTTCAGTAAATTCCTTGGTCATACCGAACACTTTCTCTGGGTTGTTTTTCCAGATTTCATAATCGGTCACTACCGGTACACCAATACCTTTGAATACCGCTTGTTGGTTCCATGGTTCACCTACACAGTAGCCTAAGATAGTGCCAGCTTCCAAAGTGGCAGGCATCTGTGGTGGTGGTGTGACGGATAATAAAGCTTGGGCATCAATAACACCGCTGGTGTCGCCTTTATGCGGTGCATAGTAACCTGGGTGAATATCACCGGCGGCTAGCCAATAGCGAAGCTCATAGTTGTGGGTCGACACAGGAAAAACCATACCCATGTTAAAGGGCTTGCCTTCTGCGTTGTATTGATCCACCACTGGTTTCATCGCATCAGCTTTAATTGGGTGAACAGGTTTGCCGTTCTCCATAGGAATGTAAGGCTTCATCTGCGCCCAAATATCGTTAGAAACGGTAATGGCGTTACCATTAAGGTCCATACTAAAAGGAGTCACAATGTGAGCCTTCGTTCCATATCCGATGGTGGCGGCTAAAGGCTGGCCGGCTAGCATGTGAGCACCGTCTAAGTTTCCATCAATGACACCATCTAAAAGCACTTTCCAGTTAGCTTGCGCTTCAATAGTGACATAGAGGCCTTCATCCTCGAAGTAGCCATTTTCATAAGCAATTGCAATGGGCGCCATGTCGGTCAGTTTGATGAAGCCAAACTTCAACTCGTCTTTTTCTGGGGGTCCAAGTTCAGCTTGCGCAAGCGATGCACCAAGCACCAGGCTTGTTGCGCCCAAAGTTTTGAAGACGCTAACTAAACGTCGTTTGGCTCGATGTGTGACTGCTTTAATCATGAAACATACCCCTTAAATCAAAAACTCAAAATTCTGTTAAAAATAAATGTGTTACTGATAAGGCATTCAATAACTGTGCCAATTTCTTAAATGGCTTAAATTTAACAAATTTGGGGGGCTCTTTAGAAAGACTGCAGGCACCACCGATATTGGCTTTTGAGAGATTTTTGGTAGGCTATAATTAGTTAGCTGGACTGTATTTTTTGCCCGCATTTAAACAAAAAGGAGCTGCACGCATATGGTGCGCTAACATTAAAAAGTAGTGAGTATGCCCCTACATCGAGCTTTAATAGCACTCAGAAAAAGGGGTCGGGTGGACACTGGCAGGTAAAAAAATAAAACGTGCTGAAGCTTTTTTTGGGCACAATAAAGGCATAACCAAGTAAGCCAAAACCCCACATGCGCAGATGTTAGCTCACTGGATATCAAAAAAATCACAAGACAAAGAGAAAGGGTTAGAGAGTAACCCAGGCTGATCGAGCATTTGAGGAGCGCTGACAAGCATCAACAAAGCGGACACCATCAAGGCCCTGTTCAACACCAAAAGCTTAGCTAAAGCTGCAGGCTATATAATTATATACAAGCTTGCATTTTGGCAAAAAAAACGAGGCCTTTACCTTGGTAGGTAAAGCCTCGCTTTTAAACCATCTTGTTTTAAAAACTAAATTTATTTCGCTACTTTTTGCTGTACAAAAATAGTCATTTCAACACGACGGCTTAGGTCATAGTTCTCGCTGCCATCCGCGTTTAGAACCAACTTTTCTTCGCCCCAAGCCACCATAGAATCAGTTTGAATAGATCTAAGCTTCAAATAATTCACAACGGTGTTAATACGGCTTTGCGACAGATCAATGTTGTATTCATCGCTACCCCTGCTATCTGCATGGCCTTCCAAGCGCACTCGAAGTAGTTTATTGGCTTTGGAGGACTCAATCAGGGCGCGCTCAATATTTTCTTGCTGATCAACCCGCAGGTTGTTTTTGTCAAAATCAAAATAAACATTGGCACTAATCTGCTCCACAGGGAAGCTATAGGTCACTGCTGCAGGCATGGTTTCAGGCTCAGTTTGAGGCTTGGCTGCAGGTTCTTGCATCACTGCTTTTTCAGAAGATGTTTTAGGCTCATCCATTGCCGTGGGCTCTACTGAAGTCTCAAGCAATTTTGTTTCTTCTATATCGGCCATTTCAGAAGCTTCAGTCATGGCATCCACATCTGCCACATCTGCCACATCTGCCATTTCGACAAGTTTTGCTGCTGGCTCTTCTACTTTTGCAGGCACTTCAGTCATACACTGGGGCGAGCCTAATGCTTCATAAGAGCCCGTGCGTACACAATCGCCATTGCCATCTAATACTGGGTTGCCATTGCTTGACACCCAAAATGCACCGTGGATAGGCGATCCATCGCTATCGTGGGCAGAGACCATAGCACTACTTAGAAGCAGCGACACTAAACCTATTGTCCGTAACATACACTTTCCCCTAGGGTTCTCATTAAGTAATTAGATTACAGTCTACTTTAAAGTTAATGAAAATAAAATGAAAAATATCGTTAGCCCGTCAAGTGCGTCAAATATGGCCAAGATCAAAGCCTTAAAAGCAACGGTGCACTCGCCAAACTCCGCCTGCCCAGTCTTCAACCTCAGTCCATATTTGGGCTTTAGTTGGGTTTTGAATATCAAATGGTTGGCTGCGCTTGTGGGGTGTTAGTTCAATGTATAGAGGTTGGCGAAGTGCTTCACCTTCAGAAATATTAAGATGAAAATAAGCCATTTTTCCAACCAAATGCCCATCTAGAGTGAGTTTTAGATTAATCTCATTTTCCATATAGCTTGGGTCCTTGGAGAGGCCTCCCATTTTCCAGCGGCCATCAACTTTCACTTGGTCTTCACTAAAGACCAACATACCTTCAGCCATGTTCCAACCTTCAATACGGCCCTCCTCAACATCACCATATTGAACCCGTCTCAAATCAAACACACAATCTACGCGCTTCTCAAAATAGGCGAGTTGGTAATCACTAAAATCAAAGTCAGTTTTGTTAATCGCCACTGACAACAATTCATCCTGGATTGCAGGTGACAGCTCTAATGGGTAAAACTGCACGCCTTGGTTCATCTTCAAGACGGCTTGTTTTTTAGTCGTTGTTGCTTGGTTAGCTTTTGGTTGAGAGGTCACCACCCCATCTTTGCAACTTACCTGGCGGCGCTTGGCCTCGGCCTGATAATCAGCATTGTTTGGATCGCCATCCATGACTCGGCATAGGGTTTTATCACTCCAACCAGAAGGGTCTGCTGCTAGAGCAGGCCAAGCTAAAACCGCAAGTAGCAACACACAAAATGACTTCAATATAACTGAGCTTAAAAACTCATGTGAAGCTTTGAATAAAGCCAAGGTAAGCTCCTTTTTAACTAAAATCACGAAAATAAATGCTCATACACACGAGGTAAGTCAGGGGTGAAAAACACCTGACTAGCGATCAAGTCGTGATCCAGGCCAAAAGCCTTTTCAATACACGCCGCACACACAGAGCGGTAGTCAATCGTTGTCATCAAGTCTCTTTTTTCAAATTGATCCTTTTTACTTAGCCCTGGCCAATCTGTGAGCACACCACTGCCTTTTAACCCTCCACCTGCAAGTAAGCCTACACTGCCATAGCCATGGTCAGTCCCTCTGGTGCCATTGACTGACACTGTGCGGCCAAACTCAGTAATGGTGAGAATAATGGAATCTTCCCAGGCATCACCTAAGCCCCTGCGGTAGCCTGCAACCACATCATCCACCACGCCTAACTGGTCTGCTAAGCGGCCCTGATTGGTGTTTTTCGAATTCACTTGATTAGCATGAGTATCAAACTCCGCCACTCGAATGACAGAGGCCACAGGGCCTCCAGGTGCTGCCATTGCGCGACCTGCATATTGGGCTAAGCTAGCTGGGTCTCTTGGCACTTGGGCGTTTTCCTTAGTTTTGGCAGCCACTTGCGAAAAGAGTTGCGCTGCATCCATTTGATGCCCCATGGCAATCTTATTAACGAGTGTCTCATCAGGTTTTCTTGAACCTCTAATACCAGCAGGGTAGAAGTTATCGTTTTTGTTATACCCTCGAAGAATGAGTGGCATATCTAAAGACAAAGCGCGTCCAGGAACGTCGGCCAAGTCAAGTGCCCGACCTAGCCAACCTGTTTTTTCGCTAAAGGGTGATATACCACCGCCTTCAATAAAGTTTTGGCCCTCAAAGTGGGACCTTTTAGTGTATGGAAAAGACGTTGCATGCACCGCACTGGCGTGCCCTCTTGCCATGAGGCTTGCGTAGAACTTCAAAGATGGATGAAGGCCAAAAAAGTCGTTGAGCGCCAAATAGTCATCCGGCGTGACTGATCTGCGCATCCGCATCAGATCTGGATCACCTATGGGTGCGATAGCAGCAAGGCCATCTAAGCCGCCCTCCAAGATGATCACGGCCATATTTCCAACCGGCTTTGTTTGGGAAAAACTAGTCACCGGCAAGCCTGCAAAAAATAAAGAGGCGGCCCCTGCCCTTAGAAAATTACGACGCCCTATCGTTAGCTTAGACATATTCTAACCCCATCAGTTCTGGACTGCACATTAACGCAACAAATTGATATCTAGCTGAAGGCCCAACGCTTGCAACCAGTGCCTGGGTTTCTTTTGAAGCACCTATTCTTTTCATAATTGCCTTGGCCTTTAAACGGGGCCGACCTTTTGCGTATATGGCATCTGCATAACGCACTCGCCGCTCAAACATTTCAGCAGACAACCACTCGGCTTTATCATTAGAATAGCCATTAGGTTGTCTTCTACTCCAAAACGACTGGCCCAGCTCTTTTAATACTGTCTCAGTTCGCATTAATCCATCATCATAGTTATAAATATCATCCCAGCCCTTAAAATAAGTGGCGCCTGATAACCTGACCACTTGGAATAACCAGGTCATGGGCCAAACAAATTTTGGCGCTAACGATTCAGAGGCCAACTGCAACACTTTACTGTGGATTTTGGGTAAATCACCGCTACTTTGGCGCCAAACGGCTTCAATCGCTTGAACCTGCTGCTGGCTTGGGCTATCACTGACAAAGTGCTGTACCAATTTGGTGCTAACGTGGGTAATCGTTGCCTCGTGAGATGCAAGAAAATCAGTGAGTTGACGTAAGCCTTTTCGGCCACCATAAATCGTCTTGCCAAGCACTTTTTTGTTGCCAGGCTCTGCCCAGTCTTTTTTGAATGCATTCCAGTGATCAGAGGTCCCTGCTTTTTGTCTCATATCAGCTAAACTTTCATCAAAGCGGACACCCCAACCTGCCAATACGCGCGCTGCTGCTCTAACGTCATCTTCTGTATAGCCTGCCTCGACTGAAACAGTGTGAAGCTCAAGCAATTCGCGGCCTAAGTTGTCATTAAGGCCTGCTTGATTACCGTTTTTACGGCTCCACTTAACCTGATTAGAACGCTCACCTGCGCTAAATACGTTGTCCAGGTATTCCAACATACCAGGGTGGGTGGTCATACCGTACAAGAGATCTGAAAAATTACCATCAAGCTTTGCTAAGATGCCTTCATCAATAGCATGGCCAATCATTTGGCCGGTATCAAAGGTATTGCCAATCGTGAAATGGTTCGCCCAAAAGGCCGTGAGCCGCAATTTGACTTGATCCGCGCCATAAACATTGCGGTGGACAAATTTGTGCTCATCTACATCTTCCATCAAGTTATTGCGCCGGTTAGCTTGACGTGCGGCTTGGGTATCTTGGCCGTTTATGCCTTCTCGCCGCTGCTCCTCAAGGTCTCTATATCGTCTCCACATGGCGGCGCGCGTGCTTAAGTCCGGCTGTAACTGCGCTGGCCATTCAGACACGGCTCCATAAGTTTTTGCAATTCCCAATGCTGGCGATGGCGCCGTTAGTTGTTGTTGCAACCAGGCTTCCATATCTTCGGGTATCTCTTCATCACTTCTAAACATAAGGCCCGTCTTGTGGGCAATTCTGAATTGTTTGTTCATCGTACGGCCTCAAACTGAGTTATATCAATATGGTATCAGCTAAGAGGAGATGCTTGTAAGAAGGCAAAGTGTGTATTTTAGATGCCTTTGCAGACAATATGATCACAGTCATATTACATAATGCTTATTTTTATAGGGCTCGCCGTTATAGTGGGCTGAGCTGTTTATAGGACATCTGGTTTTTGCCAAACTAACAATCGGTTGTTAGCAGGCATCTCTTTGTCTTCCAAAAGCATAAGACCCACTAATTTTGCAAGGGCGTTTATGTCTTCAAAGTCTCGGATACCTTGATGAGGTATCGCCTCTCTTAAAGCCGCATCAAAGGCCACGTTACTTTGGGCTTCCAATACACCTTGATATTTCATGGGCCCATACAAGCAAAAAGTGCCTTGTGGTTTTAGAATATTGCTTACTCCCAAAAACATAGCAACGACCGCCTCCCAGGGCATAATGTGGGCCGTGTTGGCTGAAAAAGCAGCATCATAAATAGGCTCTGGCCAGGGGTCTAACATTACATCAAGCGCAATAGGTGGTAACAGATTTTTTGAAGGGTACTCTTTTTGCCATTGTAAAATAGCGACATGGTTTTCATGCCTGTCACTTAGTTGCCAGGTTAAATGAGGCAGTGTTTTAGCAAAGTAAACACCATGTTGACCAGTACCACTGCCTATCTCTAATGCATGAGATTTGTGACTAAAAATGCGCACTAGTTCTTGGCTAATAGCGCGTTTGTTGTTTTCACAGGCTTGTGAGAAAGCTTTGTTCATAAGTTTGACCTGAGTGTCTTTGATTTTTGGAAGCAGGTGACATTAATCGCGCTTTTCAGCGGCCGCTAAGCTTTGGCATGCTTGCCAATGAGCTAGTGCACTATCATAATACGGCCTTGTTAAAATTACCGTGATGAAATTATGACCCAACGTCCCACTTTATCCTCTGATAACCTACACCCTGGGATCAAAGACAAAGTAAGCCCTTACAAAAGTCACATTGTGACTCAAGTTATTGATGCAGTCGAAAACAATAAAGCAGTGGTCATTGGTATGGCACTTAACTCTTCTGTGAAAAAAGCAAGACTGCTGCTTGAAGACAATGGTTATGACGTCACATATCTTGAATTCGGTGGCTATGCCAGCATGTGGCAAGAGCGCTTGGCGATAAAAATGTGGAGTGGTTGGCCCACTTTTCCGCAGGTTTTTATCGATGGTACCCTAATCGGTGGAGCCAGTGATTTAGCCCAAGCAATTGACAATAAAAGCCTATAATTGACCACTATTCATGACATGAATAGCGCCCATTTTATTCTCATTAAAAACTTGTTATGCTGTGTTTGCCGGCGCCTTAATAACTGGCGACTGAGCAAAATAATAATAAACTCAAATGAGGCAAATAATGATTGATAATTTAGTAGGCAGTATCAAAAAACTCACTGAAGCAGGCATTGCTCTTATCGCACTAGCCATAGTTTTAGAGGTGATTTTTGGATCCAATGTAGCCTTTGTTGGCGTAGGCGTTGTTGATAACGTACTTAGCATCGTAGGCAGCTTGGGTAGTGAAGGATTAGTAGGTTTAGCGTCAATCGCTGTAATTTACTCTCTCTTCAATCGAGCTTAACTTATCAGTTCTTAGTAAAAAGCCCACATAAAGTGGGCTTTTTTGTGGCTTCAAGATAAGTCGCTAAACGCTACTTAGTCATTACATTTAGCCAATCTTTCACCCACTGCGGGCGACTTTGGTTAATTTGTGCTGTGTCTAATT
The DNA here is from genome assembly GCA_964022265.1 of uncultured Oceanospirillaceae bacterium. Classification (GTDB taxonomy): domain Bacteria; phylum Pseudomonadota; class Gammaproteobacteria; order Pseudomonadales; family Balneatricaceae; genus Njordibacter. The sequence goes on from CAXHZX010000001.1 coordinate 103,817, forward strand.
GGAGAACCTTTTCAGGGCTAATTAACGCACCAAACACTTCATGTAAATCAGACGGCGTGCTCACTGGGTACATGACATTACTGAGCGGCACATGCTTTTGGAAATCTTCGCTAATCATAAAACTTAAAAATTGGTCAGCTAGGGCTGAGTTTTCTGAAGACTTCACTTTGGCTGCCACTTCTACTTGCAGGTAATGGCCTTCTTCAAACGCAGCTGCCTGGTATTGGTCTGTGCCTTCAATGGCCATATGGTAGGCTGGCGATGTGCTATAACTCAACACCATAGGGGCTTCACCTGTCAGGAACAAGTTAAAGTAAGCTTCACTCCATCCTTTAGTGGTAGTAAGGATATTGTCTGACAAGTCGGCCCACGCTTGATCCGCTTGATCACCGTATACGGCCTTCATCCACAACAATAAGCCAAGGCCCGGAGAGCTTGAGCGCGGGTCTTGAATAATTACTTTCAATTCAGGCCCTGCGTTCACCAACTCTTGCAAGCTTTTAGGTGGGTTAGGCATCATCTGTGTATTATAAACAAACGCAAAGTACCCATAATCAAACGGCACAAAAGTGTCATCTTGCCAATCAATTGGCATTTCTAGCGCTTGAGTATTCACATTATGAGTGGTGAATAGCCCGGTGTTTTTAGCGTCATCTACTAAATTAAGATCTAGCCCCAAAACCACATCTGCTTTTGTAGAGGCGCCTTCAAGCTTTACCCTTTGCAGCATGGCCACGGCATCAGACATGCCCACTAAGTTAAGTGTGCAATCACACTGAGCTTCAAAAGCCGGCTTAATTAATGGCCCCATGCCCCATTCTGACACAAATGAATCATAGGTATAAACGGTAAGCTCTTGTTTTGAAGAGGTATCCGCCATAACTGGCGTCGCCGCAAAACAGAGCGTAAAAATAGTAGTGGCCAAAGATGCCATGAATTTAGACATAGTTACTCCTAAAAATTGAATGCAAAATACTATGATGGCCAAACAATGTTGGCGACTATTAGGAGGAGGGAGCGACGCAAACTAGAAGTAGTCGCGTTAGTGCTTTTCCTTGTTCCCTACGCTGGAATTATCCAGATCAGGTACAACGGGATTCACCTTAGTGATCTCAGCCCAAAATGTTAACGCTTGGTTAACTGAGCACCCCGACAAGTCATAGTAGGCGCAATATAGACCAAAAAGGGCTGCTATTGCAAGGCTAGTCGCCAAGCGATTGAGACGGTAACATCCGTTAAGCCCCACACCTAAAGGATAAAAAAGTGATGTTTGGAACCCAAGATTTATGGTTATTTATAGCTGCGGGTATCGCACTTAATTTAGTACCAGGCCAAGATTTTATATTGATTGCAAGCCGCAGTGCTACATTGGGTTTTAAGGCTGGGGCTATGAGTGCCTTGGGGGTTGGAGCAGGCTCACTTTTACATGTCTTCGCTGCAGCTTTTGGTATTGCGGCAATACTTAGCACTAACCCTGACGCTTATTTTGTCATCAAAGTTCTAGGAGCAGCCTACCTTTTCTACTTGGGCGTTAATATGCTCTTAATGAAAACCAGCTCTAAACGCACGCTCAATAGTGTATCAGCCCACTCATCGACTTTAAGGGTTCACGAACACAGTCTGACAGGCTTTTTATATCAAGGCTTTTTAACGAATGCACTCAATCCAAAAGTCGCTTTATTTTTCATTGCCTTTGTCCCTCAATTTATTGCGCCAGATAGCAGTAGTACCGCAATATCATTTATTGTTCTTGGGCTCATTTTTAGTGGTAACAGCTTAGTTTTATGCCTGTTGATCGCATGGGGTAGTGCAGAAATAGGAGAAAAATTCAGCCATAACTTAGCCTTAACTAAAGGTGCAACGCTTGTGAGTGGGGTATTGTTTATTTATTTTGGAGTTAATTTACTTTTGAGCTCAAGTCACTGAAATATTTTTGCAGCGCAGGCTTAAAGTAAATGATGTCTTTGTAACTTGCCACTGAGTTTGGCATAGCTTGGATCGCTGACTGTAGTTGTGCCAAGGCGTTAGGAACCTGGGCCAAACTTAACATAGGGTAGACATAGACCCTTATCGTAAACGCGATGGCATGGGTTGCTGGCAAACGAGTCAGAGTTTGTCTTTCACAGCGGTAGTACAAAGGGGTATTTGGCGTGTGTATTTCTTTAGCTTTTGGGAATTGGGCAAGCTGAGTGTCTGCTTGCAAAGACCAGTTAAAGCGCTCAACAGGTTTACCCACCGCTAGATGATCAAAAAATCGATCAATTTTTGGCGTGAGCTTGTCATGAATAGTGGGTACAGGATCGTGTATTCTTGCCATGGGCTGCCCCATTTTTTCTGCCAAATGCCAACTACTCGGGCTGCATAGGCTTGCTGCACTTAGGCAATAGTTGGCGCCCATTTTTTGCATGATGAGCAAATCGTCAGCCACCCACAAGGAGGCCTGCCAAAGTGGAGGCGCATCTTTTTGGCCTAATTCAATGCCAGTGGGCAGGTAACTAAGCCCCTCAGCGCTTGGACAATAAATATGGCTTTGGTGTTTTAACAGGTGCGCTTTTAACTGAGCAGCCAGCTCTAACTGCGCTTCATAGGCGCTATCAAGGGCTGCAAAAATAGGTTTTGTACTGCTGTGCTTAAGTGCCAGCTTATGCTTTAGGTAAGCAGGATAATCCTCATCAGGCTCTATCCAGCGTCTTGGGTCTATAGACTGCATGCCCATAGAAATAACATCTTTGTGGTGCATGTGCGGCAGGTATTTGGGTCGCTTATCAGCCCCAAAAAGATCATTCACTAGCGGGCCCGGTCGCTTTATCGACACGTTTGATGAGGGCATCGATTTTATGCTCTAAGGCTTTGTTTTGCTTAATTATTTCACTATTCTGATGGCGCAGCTCTCGGTTCTTTACGCTGGTGTCGGCAAACCCCAGCAGCCGTTCAGCGATTATGGCACCAATGAATCCGACTAAGCCAATACCGACATAAAACATCACCGCAACCACCATACGGCCACCAAAGGTGATTGGGTAATGATCACCAAAACCTATGGTGCTAGCACTCATTTGCAAAGTCCAGAACGCATCAAAATAGGAATTAATATTGCTTTGCGGATCAGCCATTTCAAAATACAACAAGGCCCAAGCTAGCAAACCAATAACACTATAAAGCAGACCTAGCCCAACACCAGCAAGGGCTAGCAAGCTATAATTGCGAATGCCGTATTGGTCGGTTTGATAAAGCCTGGTTTTATCCATTGGTTTCACACACAGTCATTGTAGCCCTGCAAGCGGCAACACAATCTTTAATAGATGCCTTATAGGGCAAAAGCTGCACCGCGGCCTTGGCATCGATGACTTTCATTTTTAGCTTTCCAACTGCGCAATCGCCCAATCAAGTGCGGGCTGATACCAAGGCGTTAAGGTGGCTTGAAGCGCTCTTAGAGAATGAATGAGTTGCGCTTGATCAGGCATCGAAAAGTTAATGTGACCCACCTTACGTACCGGCCTAACTTCCTTGCCATACCAAAACACTTCAGCCCCAGGCAATGCTAACCACTTGGGGTTATAGTCAATACCGATAAGGTTTACCATCACGCTTTTGTGTTTAATCACTGCAGGGGCTAATGGCAAATCTGCGGTGGCTCGAACATGGTATTCAAATTGGCTAATGCTTGCTCCAGCTTGCGTCCAATGACCACTATTATGCACGCGTGGCGCAAGTTCGTTAATAAGTAAGCGCTCACCTACTCTAAACAGCTCCATGGCCATAACGCCAACGTAATCTAGCTCATCCATTACTTTTTTCAGCATCGATTCAGCTTCACTTTGCAAACCCTTTAACCGATCCAAAGGTGCTAGAGTTACCGTAAGAATACCGTCTTGATGACGATTTAAGGCCAATGGATAAAAATGGCTTTCTCCAGAGTTTCCTCGCACCCCTACAATAGACACTTCTTCATCAAAATCGATGGCTTGTTCGGCTATAACTTTAGTGTGCCAACCTTCTGGAATAGCGCTATCTTCACCATCTTTCAACCAATGCTGGCCACGACCATCAAAGCCACCTGTGCGCTGTTTTAGCAATACACGCGGGCCATATTCTTGGTGCAATACCTTTGCGGTGTGCTTGGTTTCCACTAAGCACCAAGGTGCACTAGCAAGCTCCAAGCGGTCTAACATCTGTTTTTGAGTCACTCGATCTGCGACTAAATTAAACACACTTTGATTCACAAAATTAGGGTGTGATGCTAACTGATCGGTGGCCATAGTCGATGGCCATTGCTCACGCTCAGCCGTGATAACATCGTGATCTTCTAGCGCCAAATGTGCATCTACTTCAATATCTACTGGACGTAAATCCACACCCAGAGGTTTGGCTGCGTGTTGGAGCATTGCACCAAGCTGGCCTGCTCCTAGAACCCATACCCTTTTATTGACTCGTTTCATAATGATTGCGTTAACCTTCCCGCGGATCTGGATTATCTAATATGGTTTGCGTTTGTTCGGCACGAAAAGCTTCAATTCTTTGTGCCAGATCGCTATCTTGGTTTGCTAACATCTGTGACGCCAATAGACCTGCGTTAAAAGCACCCGCACCCCCAATAGCCATGCTGCCAACGGCAACACCACGGGGCATTTGAACAATCGAATACAAACTATCGACACCGCTTAAAGCTTTGCTTTGAACTGGCACACCCAGCACCGGCAACCGAGTTTTTGATGCCACCATGCCTGGTAAATGTGCAGCTCCGCCTGCGCCTGCAATGATCACTTGAATACCACGCTCTGCAGCGTTGGCTGAGAACTCCATGAGTTTATCGGGCGTGCGATGAGCGGACACAACTTCCACTTCATAACTTACCCCTAAGCGATCCATAATTTGCGTGGCTTCTTGCATACATGGCCAGTCACTTTTAGACCCCATGATTACGGCTACTTTTGCACCCATCGGTTATCCTCCAAAAAATCGAAATTAATGGTACCACAAGGCCTTTAAAGGCTAAACACAGGAAACTAAAACTAGCTTGTTTAGCGCATAATTTGTTAAATTAGAGGTATGAAAACACTCCTTAGCGAAGACCAAAAACGTGTGCTTGAAAGTAAGCATTGGATTTTTGACATGGATGGTACATTAACCCTCTCCGTTCACGATTTTGACCTGATGAGGCGCGAACTAGGCCTCAAGCCCAACCAAGATATCTTGAAAACCATGGAGGCCCTACCGCAAGAAGAAGCCGCACCCATGTGGGCAAAACTTGATGAACTAGAATGTTACTTTGCTAGCTTAGCCAAGCCGATGCCTGGGGCTTATGAACTGCTTGAGCAACTGCATTTAAGAGATGTCAATCTAGGCATACTCACGCGCAACGTAATGCCTGCAGCCATACAAACACTGAAAATTTGTCAGTTAGATCAGTTCTTTAACGTTGAAGACATTTTGGATCGTGATTCTTGTGCCCCCAAACCAAAGCCTGATGGTATTCATCTATTGCTCAATAAATGGGGCGCCAATGCCAGTGAAAGTGTGATGGTAGGTGACTATATATTTGACTTAGAAGCGGGTAAAGCAGCCCAAGTCGCTACCATTCATATTGATACATCGGCCGATTACCCGTGGCCAGAATATACTGATTTAGGCGTGCATCACTTAAACCAACTCTTGCATGCCACTTAAATCCTAAAGATTGCGCCTTGTTTGTGAAGGTGTGACATCAAAATACTGGCGGTAACATTTACTAAAGTGCGGATAAGATACAAAGCCACAAGCTAAAGATATGTCACTCATACTTAAGTGGGTTTGGGTGAGTAGCTGGTGGCAGCGTTTAAGCCTCAACTCTAAATAAAATCGGGTGGGCGTAGTGCCTAAATAACGCTGAAATTGACGTTCTACCTGGCGCCTTGTAATGCCCACAAGCGATGCAAGTTCATCTGCGGACAAAATCTCTTCCATGTTGTTTTCCATGAGTTTGATCACATCTTTTAGGTTTTGCGGCAGCTTATTATCAAGTTGAGTGTTTAATACCGGTGATTCACCTGCCTCGTTAATTCGATCACAGGTGAGAATATCGCAAATCCCCCTTACAAAGGGCCTGCCACGGGCTTCCAACATGAGTTCTAAAAACATGTCTAAGGCACTATTCCCTCCAGCGCAGCTAAAGCACTGATTATCAATCACATATGCCGTATCCTTAAGAGTGATGTTAGGAAAGCTTTCCCGAAAGCTAGCTGTATTTTGACGGTGCACGACACCCGTTTTACCCTCAACAAGCCCAGCTTGGGCAAGAGCGAATAAGCCGTTCCACAGTGAACCCATGGCTTTTTTTCGTACCAAAGGAGCCCGCAGGAATTTTAGTAATGCTTCTTGTGCAGTTAAATTTACCCGTAAGCCACCACAAATAACAAAGGCGTCCACGTGAGTTAAGTTAAGTTCATTTAAACTTGCATCGGCCATGGCAGAAAAACCAAGGTCGCTTAAAACTGGCTCACCATCAACACTGACTAGCCTATAGGTATATAAGGTCTCCTGACTCAGTAAGTTAGCCGTTCTAAGCGCGTCTAAGGCTGAAGAGAGCGCCATCATCGAAAAATTTTCTTGGAGTATAAAACAAAAGTTTCGAAGCTCCCCTGGTTGTTTGTTGGTCACAGGGGCCAAGGTATCTTCGAAAGAGAAGACATGGGCTTGGTTTTTGGGCAGAGAAGGATTCATAGATAAAAGTATATCACCGTCTTTTAGCAAAGATAGACATGTACCTATTTGCTTTTAGATGACTTACAAGTCTTGCTGCTTGGTAAGGTTTTTCATGTAAGAATGTCATCAATCACTATATTTCTGAGTTAATCTTATGAGTTTTGCTGGAACCAAAAATTACGTCGCTACAAAAGATTTGCAGATGGCCGTAAATGCTGCTGTTACCCTAGAACGCCCACTTTTAATAAAAGGTGAGCCTGGCACAGGCAAAACACTACTCGCTGAAGAGGTGGCACAGGCATTAAACATGCCCTTAATCCAATGGCATGTGAAGTCTACCACCAAAGCTCAGCAAGGTTTGTATGAGTATGACGCTGTGTCGCGGCTTAGAGACTCTCAATTAGGCAATGAAAAGGTTGAAGATGTGGGCCATTACATTAAAAAGGGCAAACTCTGGCAAGCATTTGATGCTGATCAACGGGTCGTGTTGTTGATTGATGAAATAGATAAAGCTGATATTGAATTTCCTAATGACCTTTTGGTAGAGCTAGACAAGATGGAATTTCATGTTTACGAGACAGATCAAAGGGTTAAAGCCAAGCATCGCCCTGTCGTAATCATCACCAGTAATAATGAGAAAGAATTACCCGATGCTTTTCTTAGGCGCTGCTTTTTTCATTACATTAACTTTCCTGATAAAAACACCATGCAAGCTATTGTTGATGTGCATTACCCTGGCATTAGCCAAAGCCTTGTATCACAAGCATTAGACATGTTTTTTGATGTAAGAGAGATTCCTGGACTAAAAAAGAAGCCCTCTACATCAGAGCTAATCGATTGGCTTAAGCTGCTTATGGCCGATAGCATTCCTTCTGATATCTTGACCCATCGTGACCCCACCAAAGCCATCCCACCTTTGCATGGCGCTTTACTAAAAAATGAACAAGACGTGCATTTATTGGAACGCTTGGCTTTTTTAGCCCGCAAAGAGCAACGCTAATTCATTATGTTGGTTAACTTCTTTTACACACTCAAAAGAGCTGAAATTCCAGTTTCCATTCAAGAATACTTCACTCTTTTAGAAGCCCTACAAGAGCATTTAGCCTTTGCAGATATGGACGATTTCTATCACCTTGCCAGGCTGTGCCTAGTCAAGGATGAATCACACTTTGATAAATTTGATCGTATTTTTGGTGCGTATTTTGAGCAACTCAACAGTGTGGAAGATGTGCTTGATGCCCTTATTCCAGAGGAGTGGCTAAGGTCAGCATTTTTAAAACAGTTAAGCCCAGAAGAAAAAGCAAAAATAAAGTCTTTAGGAAGCTTAGAAGAACTTTTAAATACTTTTAAAGAGCGCCTTAAAGAGCAAGAAAAGCGACACCAAGGCGGCAGTAAGTGGATTGGTACTGGGGGCACTTCACCCTTTGGCCACAGTGGTTATCACCCAGAAGGTATCCGAGTAGGCGGGCAAAGCCTCAACAAAAGTGCAGCCAAAGTCTGGGAGAAACGCCAATTTAAAAACCTTGATGACCAAGCTGTATTGGGTAACCGAAATATTAAAGTGGCCCTTAGAAAGCTAAGAAAGTTTGCTCGCACTGGCGCTGCAGATGAACTAGATTTGGATCACACGATAAGCGCTACGGCTAAGAATGCTGGCATGCTTGATCTAAAACTGGTGCCACAGCGCCATAATGCCGTCAAAGTTTTATTAATGCTAGATGTAGGCGGTTCTATGGATCCCTACATTAGAGTATGTGAAGAAATGTTTTCTGCCTGCCGCTCGGAATTTAAACACTTAGAACATTTTTACTTTCACAACTTTATTTACGAAAGCTTATGGCGTAATAATAAAAGAAGGCATCATGAACGCACGCCTTTATATGATGTCATTCATACTTACGGGCGCGATTATAAAGTGATTTTTATTGGCGATGCGTCTATGTCACCCTACGAAATTAGCAGCCCTTATGGCAGTGTTGAACACATGAATGAAGAACCTGGAAAGCTATGGATGCAAAGACTGGTCCAACATTTTGATAAAGTGGTATGGCTAAACCCTGTTAGGCGCGAACACTGGGGGTATACTCATTCCATTGGCCTTACTCAAGACCTTGTTGACCAGCAGATGTATCCAATGTCCATCAGTGGCCTCACTCAAGCCATCAAGGCGCTCTCCAAATGAGTCGCCCTGATACCCAAAGCCCTGTCGTGTGTACTTGTTTTCAAATTGATCAAGACCAAGTAGCAACCGCTATTAGTCATGGTCATGACGATTTTAAAAAACTGCGCAAAGTTTTAGGCGTAGCGGGTGATTGCGGCAACTGCCACAGGGCTATCAAGGTTTTATTAAAAGCTCACCAAAAAACCCAAAATGACACAGATAAAGCACCCCTAAGGCGCAGGTTTCCTGTGCCATGGAAACACATGAGTGCCAAAAAATTGGCTCAAGAATACTCACCAAGCTCTGTTGTTAAAGACATTATGGTGTATATCAACGATTACATTGTTTTTTCAAAATCAGCTAAAGCCAAGCTCAGTTACCAAGCCAACCTAAAATACAAAGACATTGATGGCCTCGAATTAGGTTCATTCGACTATTTCTATACCGATACACAAGGCAAAGCACCACTGGTCATATATCTACACGGGGGGTATTGGCAAGAGCTCAGTAAAAATGAATCTTGTTTTATGGCGCCAGGCATAGTCTCTCAGGGCATCAACATTGCGGTGGTTGATTACACCCTCGCCCCTAAAGCCAGCCTAGAGGAAATTATTGCACAATGTTGTCACAGCGTGGCTTACATAGTTAGACAACATAAAGAGCTTGGCTTTGATGCCAGTAAAGTCATCATTGCTGGAAGCTCTGCAGGTGCCCATTTATGTGCAACGGTGATGCAAGCGGCTCAAAACAGCCTTTATGGTTTGTTACCGGATAGCGTTGATGGTGCTATTTTATTAAGTGGGGTTTATGACCTTAGACCAATCGTAGAGACCTATATCAACGAACCGCTGGGTCTTGATCTACAAAGCGCCCAAAAACTAAGCCCTGGGTTATTTAGTAACCAAGGGCTGCCGCCTTGCGTGATTGCTTATGGTAGCCAAGAGACGCAAGAGTTTAAACGCCAAAGCCTGGAATATCACCAGCAATTGCTCAGTGACGCTGTGAGCAGTGAATGCATGGAAATTGAAGCGCGCAATCACTTTGACGTTGTATTTGAGTTAGGCGATTCACGCTCAAAACTTCAACAGCACCTCATGCAACTAATAGCTAACCTTAATTCTAAAAGTTAGCAACTTGTTACCATCAAGCGCTGCAAACGCACTGTCCGCTTTAGCTTTAATTGTGCCAAAGCTTACGCTTGCACTTAGTGCATCCCTTGGCGCCCAAGATAGCTGTGTATTGAGCGCCATCAAAGAGCCATTTGGAGTGCCAAGGTGAGTCAAAGACCAACTTAATTCATCGTTAGCAAAATCACCACTTACCCCAAGCGAATAGCTTATATCGGTTTTATTACTAGGGACAGGCTCAAGCGCTGGGGTGATGTAATCAGTTTGGTAATTGAGCCAGTGCCGCACCGTTAAACTAGCATTGTATTGGCGCAGGCTATCATTAAGCTCAAGGCCCATAGCAGCGTCAATTCGATCATCAAGAACCAAACCGGTTTCACCAAGGTTATGCTCTAGCCCTTGTTTATAAGCGATATCAAATTTCAAAAGGTCATCACCCATGGCTTTGTTCCAGCTATATCCCAACAGCTGATATGACTTAGCTGAAACAGTAGACGTGGCCAAGTTTAATATGGGGTTATTAGGCACCAAACTTGCGGCATAAAGAGCCCAATCAGAGCCTGCCCCTGTGCGCCCGATTCGAGCCCCCCACTCTTTGTTAACCGAGTGATTTAAGGGTATGCCAGGTATTTCTGTCACACTTGGGTCTATCCCTATAAACCAAGATATTTGTGCGCCTGGTTTATAATATTGGGTGCTCAGTAGCCATTGCGGGGTGAAGCTAGTATCTACTGAGGTCGGGCTTGGGGCTGGGTTAATCACATCTAGCACCGATGCGCCCTCTACTTCTCCCCAACTCAACACATAGCGGCCCAGCTTTACACTGGTTGCAGCCAAGCTATATTGCAGCTCTAACTGCTCTATTTGTAATTCACTAAGCTCACCTTGGCTTGGCTTTCGACTATCTCCTTGCCAATACTGGGTAGCCTTTAGCTCAATGTCGCCATAAACCAAAAGCCCAAGCGGTAATTGTGTTGCAAGGCGCAGGTCACTGGAGTGAAATTGACGCTGATAATTTTGATCTGGAGCCCATGCCAAAATATGCTCAATGCTGATGTCTAGCTCATCACTTGATGATGTATTGATGTCTTCATCTAAAAAATCGACTTCACCAAAATCTTCACTGAATAAACTATCATCCAGCAAGTCTTCATTGGCTTGAACGTTTGTACCAAGGATGCAAGCACACATCACCCATGCGCCAAAGTTAACAAGCACAGACTTTGTCATAGCTACTTTGCCTGCTGCCTAAGTTTTTGTAGATGTGTTTGTCTAAACACTTGATCTGTTAGCGCACGTTGGGTTAAAAATTGCGAATCAATATCAAGGCCAAAGCTAATGGCCTTAATGTTCATGTTGGTCAGGCGCTGGCTGACTAGGTTTTTAAAGGTGACACTGCGAGCTAACCAAAGGTCATTAATTTGTTCTATTTTAGACATAGTGACCTGTTTTATGGGGCTGCCGTACTTATCAAACATCTGCATTTTTAACGCAATAAACCGCTCCGTATCCACCCAAGTTCTAGTCTTGCCATAACGTGTATGCTGTAGCCTTTTACTGGTGGGAGTAGATTCAATAACAGCAACTGGGCGCCCTTTATATTGGCCCCGCTGCAAAATTTCATAGGTATAGTCATCTAACTTGCCCGTTTCTTGGTCTTCTGTACTAATTTCTGAACCAAATAAGCTTGTAGGCTCAGTCTCTTCATCAGAACCACCTGAAGCAATACGTTTTACTTTACCAAGGGCTGACAAGTACAACCAAGTTTCGTTGTCTTTACCGCTTTCATCGTAAGTATAAGTGAGCATACCAATACCCCGCTCACTGGCTGGCTCTAAAACAATAGCAATGGATTGGCTGTCTTTATTGCTGGTGCCTGTATTGATTTGAGCACTTTCTAAAAGTTTAATGCGAGGTTTTTCAATACACTTTAATTTCCCGTCTTTTGTACCATACTTGCAGGTGGTCAATTGCATAACATTAAAAGCAGAATCTGTACTTTGTAGTTGGTTATTGTTTACTTTTTGCATCAATTGCTTGGCATTAAGCTGCGCTTGGGCAACTCCTGTCACCAGTAGACACAACAAAATCCAAGCTGTTTGTTTCACTAAGCGCATCATTTTAAGCCCTTAAATTGTAAGTTATCGATCAGGTTTTTCTGTCCAAATTTTGGTTTGAAGACCATGATGAGTGCAGGGAAAAATAACAGGTCACATAACAAGGCTACAAAAATAGCCAATGATCCAAACGCCCCCACTTTGGCAAGGCCCAAATAGTTACTAAAGCTAAGCATAAAGAAACCACACCCAAGCACTAAGCTTGTAAATGTCACTGCTTGCCCGACTTCCTTGATGGTATCCACCAAAGCCATACGCATGTCACTGTGCTTGGCCAGTGCCATTCTGTAGTGTGTAATAAAGTGAATAGTGTCATCCACCGCGATGCCAATAATTAAAGGTGCAATCATTAAAGTATCGGTGTCCAAGGGAATGCCCAACAAGCCCATAAGCCCAAAGGTTAAGGTTGCTGGAATCATGTTTGGAATAATTGACATAAGCCCCGCTTGCACGGAACCAAGAGTAAGCACTAACAAACCCGATATGATGACCATGGCCAATGCTAAACTTTTAAATTGATTATTACTCATGTCATCCATGAGCCTCATCATCATCGCTAACGTGCCTGTAACATGCACATCCATGTTGGGATATTGATCTTGGTGAACTGAAAAGGCCTCTTCAATATCAATCTGAACTTGTTCGAAAAATTCTGCATACTCACTTGATCCTGCATTTTTAAGCTGCAAGCTAATATGGCTTTGGCTGTAATCATCATTCACAAGTGCTCGGCGCTCCTCAGGGTTTGAGCTGTTGAACAGATACAAAAGCTGAGACACAGCAAGGTCATCGTCAGGAATAGTTTTAAACTTATCACTGCCGTCTCGCATGATTCGGTGCGTGTCTTTAACCAAATCTGCTAGCGAATTAGTACGAATGATATGCTGTGCGTATTGTTTCTCTATTTGCCTTTGAAGTTGATCCATCGTCTGCAACACATCAGCTTGCATCAACGCATCAGATTGCTGCATATCAATAAAAATTTCTAAACTGCCAGTTCCCATCATGTGCTCATCAACCACATTATAAGCGGTGCGAAGGGGTGAACCCTCCCGATAAAGCTCTGCAATGTTTGAATCTACTTTGACTTGGGTCGCCCCATAAAGGCACACCACAAATAAACTGACAAAGGCAAAGTTAACCGCATGTTTATAACGTTCAACAAACTCTGGAATGCGATCTAGCAGTCCTTGTAACCAAATACCGCTGAGTAGCCATTGCAGGCCCGTTTTTCTCACTAGAAAACGAGCAGGCAATAGGCCTTTCCAAAACAATCTAAGGAGTAGGATCAAGGGTAAAGCAACATACTGAAGGCGTATTAATAACTTTGATTTAGCCGTATCAGGCTTTGGCTGCGGCAACGGATGCCAAAGGTCCATCAGTGCCGGCAACAAGAATATAGTGTATAAAAACGCAAGTAATACCCCAGCTGCTGAGGTTACGCCAAAGGTCACAAACTGTGCCATACCCGTCACGGTCAGTGCGCCCATGCCTGCCATGGTGGTGATGGTGGTTAATAAAATAGGCAAGCCGGTCTTACCATAGGCTTTTGAGAGCGCTACTTCATGATCGCAGCCTGCCTTTTTAAAATAAACATAACTACTCATGACATGTACACAGTCGGCCACGCCTACGGCCACAATTAACATCACCGTCAAACTAATTAGGGTACTAGACTCCAAGCCAAGCCAGCCAAGAGTTCCCACCACGAATAGCGCACTAAAACCAATCGCAATTTGGGGCCAAACGACGGCACTTGCCGAGTGAAATAAAGTCCATAACAAAATGTTAATCACTAAGATCATGGCCAACAGCAAGAACGCCGCTTGCATTAAATCATCGACAGCCAACTCCACCATAGAGGCATTACCAATAGGGTAGAAGTTAAATTGTTGTTCATACTTAGGTTGTTTATAAAGTCTGCTCACTGCGTCCATGAAACTAAGATAGAGCCCTGAATCCATGTCTTCAAATTCTATTTGAACTTGGCTTGCATCTGCATCGACGCTAATGGAATACTCATGATCAAACTCACCTGACAAGTCGAACTCATCATCCAGCATTAAGTCTACAGCAGAAGATTCATCGGCTTTATTGACCGGCACCGCACCAAAGTCGGTGGTCACCATAATGGCCCCAAAACGATGGTTTTTTGAGAACAAAAACAAAGGCAGATTGCTTTGTGCCATTGCCAAGGCTTTTACTTTTTCAGACTGTTCCTGGGACATGCCTATGTCTTGGATCAACTTAGAGGAGTTTAGGGTATCCCCCTGATTAACTTGGATACGTACGTTAGTGAGGGATTGAACCCTTTTAATATGCTCAAGCTCCAGGGCAAGTTCTGGCGTGATACCCGCTGCATCAAGCGTGCTTTGGGGAATGTCCTGCCAAAAGCTTAGATTTCTTGTGAGTTCATCAACTAAACCTAAGGAAGCTTCTGAGAAAACATCACCATCCTTAGCCTCATAGACAATAAATAAGCCATCGTCACTACCGAATTGGTCTCGAAACTCATCTAAGCTTTGCAAGACGGGATCATCTTCGTTAAACCATGAGTCCACCGTGACATCAATAACAAACTTAGTGCTACCGATGCCCATAAAAACAGTGCTTACCAAGGCAAAGATGATAATGCCCCAGCGCCAAGGTCTAAGTCGATTAGGTAAACGCTCAAAATAATCGCTTATAGCTAGGAGTATGCTTTTCAAAACAAATTCTCAATCAGTATTAAATTTAAAGTTATCAACTTTGATAAAAACCAACAATATTCAAGTCATCAACTAAGCTTAGTCGATGACGCGCATAAAAACACACATTTTCCTGCCCATAGCTTTGTTAACATTAGGCCTTAGCGCCTGCAGCACAGAGCCTACAATTGACCCTCGCAGGCAACAACTAGCGGCTGATATATATGCCCAACTCGCCATAGGTTACATGCACGGTGGCCAATTTGCGCTGGCCGAAGAACGGCTACGTAAATCCCAGGCCTTGATGCCAGATGGCGAACTGCCAAAAGAAGCCCTGCGCCAATGGCAAAGCTTACAACCCTTATCACCCTATCAAGACACTCCATTGATGTAAAAGTGCCAAAGAGATGTTTTCAAAAGCTTCGTTAGTTATACTAGTGTAAAGTTTACAATCTTAATGTGTGAGAAGGATCGAAAACCATGTTAAATCAGTTACTAAAAACCACAGGTTTGGTTTTTGCATTGTTGTTTATGGCAAGCTGCAGCATGCCAGCAACAACTATTCCAACCGCGGGTGAAAATACCCTAGCAGGCGATAGCCCCGCAGTAACCAACTCTTATGCAGACATCCCCATCTCAGCTAATGATGAGCTTGCAGTTGATCAGTCTTTATTGCTGAACACAGGTGAGCAATGGATTGGCCGTGCCGTTTTAAAGTCTAAGTTGGACCCAGTTCAGGCGTTTGAATACTACTTAAGCAACATGCCAGACCAAGGCTGGCTGAACATTACTTCAGTGCAATCTGATATTTCTATATTGACCTACGAAAAGGGCGCGCGCGTTGCCACTATACAAATAAAGCCAGGCACCATAAGAGGGAGTCAAATTGCGGTGACAGTTTCTCCTAGAGACACCCAATAAAAAGCCTCCCTTTTTCAACAAATGCGGCGGCTAAAGCCCAACTTGCTAGACCTGTTGTGTTCTATGCCTGTTGGGTTTGTACTTTACTGACTGCATTCAACCAACCTTTGTATAAACGATCCCTTTGATCTTTCGGCATAAGGGCATTGAAGCTTTGCTCGCATTGCCACATTTGGCTTAACTGATCTAAAGACTCGTATACACCCGCCTCTAATCCAGCAAGATAGGCAACACCTAAGGCACTACTTTCCACGCACATTGGCCTGTCAACCCGAGCATCTAATACATTAGCAAGATGGCTTAAGAACCAGTCATTAACGACCATGCCGCCATCAACCCTTAGGGTTTTAAGCGCAACGCCATCCTTTTGCATCGCTTGTTGAAGATCTTTAGTTTGATAACATACCGACTGCACGCCTGCACTCACAATTTCTTCAATACCTGTATCTCTAGTTAATCCAGAAATTGCACCTCTTGCACCAGGGTCCCAATATGGCGCACCCAAACCCGTAAAGGCTGGCACCATATACACTCCATGGTCCACGTCAACTGAAGCAGCCAGTGATTCTACTTCACTTGCATTGCCTATTAACTTGATACCATCTCGAAGCCACTGAATCGCTGCACCGGCAACAAAAATACTGCCCTCTAATGCATACACTGGCTTACCTCTTAGGCGATACGCAGTAGTAGTCAGCAAACGACTCGATGATTTAAGCGGTTTGTCACCGGTGTTTAACATTAAAAAGCAGCCCGTGCCGTAGGTACTTTTAGCCATACCAGGATCAAAACACGCTTGCCCAAAAAGTGCCGCGTGCTGATCGCCTGCGACCGCATAAATGGGCAACGCATGCCCAAGAAAAGAAGCTTCAATCATCCCATAATTGTCTGCAGTATCCTTAACTTCTGGCAGGATGTTGTTGGGGATATCAAACAAGGCTAAAAGTTCTTCATCCCAGCATTGCTTATGAATATTGAACATGAGTGTGCGCGAGGCATTAGTAGCATCGGTAGCGAAAATTTGGCCGTTACTTAAATGCCACATTAAATAGGTGTCTACTGTGCCAAATAACAAATCGCCATTTACAGCTTGGGCTCTGGCTCCTTCAACATGGTCTAAAATCCAGCTCAACTTAGTGGCAGAGAAGTAAGGATCCAGCAACAACCCCGTTTTTTCATTGACCATCTGTTCATGACCAAGATTTTTTAGGTCATCACAGGTTTTTGCAGTGCGCCGGTCTTGCCATACGATGGCAGGATAAACAGGCTTTCCGGTATGCTTATTCCATACCAAGGTGGTTTCACGTTGATTAGTAATCCCAATGCCAGAAATCTGCTCTGGCTTGATAGCGGCCTTTTCAAGGCTTTTTCTACACGCTTGGATGACGGTATCCACCAAGTCTTGTGGGTGATGCTCTACCCAGCCATTTTGAGGATAATGCTGCTCAAATTCATATTGAGCAGAGCTAACAATACTCCCATCTTTGGAGAATATAATACACCTAGAGCTTGTGGTGCCCTGATCGATGGTCAAAAGGTAAGCATTGTCAGCCATGGTTTATCCTTATCTTCTTGAATCTTATTTAATACCTAGTTCATCCCACATGTCATCAATACGCTGCTTCACAGCCGCATCCATCGAGATAGTGGTGCCCCACTCTCTGGTGGTTTCACCTTCCCACTTATTGGTGGCGTCCATGCCCATTTTAGAGCCTAAGCCAGAGACTGGCGATGCGAAGTCTAAATAATCAATTGGGGTGTTTTCAACCAGCATAGTGTCACGGGCAGGGTCCATTCGAGTGGTCATGGCCCAAATGACATCCTTCCAATCCCTGGCGTTCACATCATCATCAGTCACAATGACAAATTTGGTGTACATAAATTGTCGTAAAAATGACCAAACTCCCATCATCACCCGTTTAGCGTGACCTGGATATTGTTTTTTCATCGTCACAATCGCCATACGATACGAGCAGCCCTCTGGCGGCAAGTAAAAGTCGGTGATTTCTGGAAATTGTTTTTGTAGCAGTGGAATAAATACTTCATTCAAGGCTACACCTAAAATTGCAGGTTCATCAGGTGGCCTGCCAGTAAAGGTGCTGTGATAAATAGGATTTTTGCGGTGTGTAATGCGGGTCACAGTAAACACTGGAAAGCTGTCTACTTCATTGTAATAGCCTGTGTGATCACCAAATGGGCCTTCATCAGCCATATCATCGGGCGCTATATGCCCTTCCAAAATATATTCAGCACTGGCTGGAACTTGCAGGTTACTAGTGGTGCAATTAGCTACTTCAGTTTTGCTGCCTCTAAGTAAACCTGCAAATGCATATTCACTCAAGGTATCTGGTACAGGTGTAACGGCTCCCAGAATGGTGGCGGGGTCTGCGCCTAGGGCAACAGCAACTGGGAAATTTTCACCTGGGTGTTCAATTTTCCAATCACGAAAATCTAATGCACCCCCACGGTGCGATAGCCAGCGCATAATCAGCCGGTTTTTACCAATCACTTGCTGACGATAGATGCCTAGGTTTTGGCGCTTTTTATTGGGACCACGGGTAATCACTAAAGGCCAAGTAACAAGTGGGCCGGCATCGCCAGGCCAACAGGTTTGGATGGGTAACTGATTCAGATCGACTTCATCGCCTGTGATGACATATTCTTGGCAGGCAGGCTTACTCACAAGTTTAGGCCCCATATTGAGCACTTGTTTGTACAGCGGAAGTTTATCAAGTGCGTCTTTGAAGCCTTTAGGTGGTTCTGGCTCTTTCAGTGTGGCTAAAAGATGGCCTATGTCGCGCAAACTTTCTACACTGTCTGCTCCCATGCCAAGAGCAACGCGTTTGGGCGTGCCAAACAAGTTGGCTAGTACTGGAGTGTCGTAACCTTTAGGGTTTTCAAATAACAAAGCAGGGCCTTCTGCGCGCAAAGTCCGATCGCAGATCTCCGTCATTTCAAGGTACGGATCAACTTCTTGGGTAATGCGCTTAAGCTCGCCTTGTGCTTCTAGACCCGCAATAAAATCGCGTAAGTCCTTATATTTCATAGTCATAACCTACGCGGTCTCCGGTTGATGAAGCAGTGCTTTTAGGTGACTGCTCTTCTTAAGCTTAAGTGAAAGCGTTACTTACGCTTCATCGACATGAAAAACTCTTCGTTTGTTTTAGAACCCTTTAACTTGTCCAACAAAAACTCAGTTGCTTGGCCGTCTTCCATTGGATCAAGCAGCTTGCGTAGAATCCACATACGCTGGAGCTCGTCTTCACGGGTAAGAAGCTCCTCTCTTCGAGTAGAAGATTTACGAATATTGATGGCAGGGAACACACGGCGCTCAGCAATTTTACGATCAAGGTGAACTTCTGAGTTACCGGTGCCTTTAAATTCTTCAAAAATTACTTCGTCCATCTTAGAGCCAGTATCTGTTAGGGCCGTAGCAATAATAGTAAGGCTACCGCCTTCCTCTATATTGCGCGCAGCACCAAAGAAACGTTTAGGGCGCTCCAAGGCATGGGCGTCAACACCACCTGTAAGCACTTTGCCGGAGGATGGAATAACGGTGTTATATGCACGCGCTAAACGGGTAATTGAATCTAATAAAATCACCACGTCTTTTTTATGCTCAACTAAACGCTTGGCCTTTTCAACAACCATTTCAGCCACTTGAACATGGCGTGACGGTGGTTCATCAAAGGTACTAGCGACCACTTCTCCACGAACAGAGCGCTTCATGTCTGTCACTTCTTCAGGGCGCTCATCGATCAGCAACACAATTAAGTGACAGTCTGGATTATTGCGAGTGATTGAGTGCGCGATATTTTGCAACATCAAAGTTTTACCAGCCTTTGGTGGTGATACGATCAAGGCTCGCTGACCTTTGCCCATAGGTGCTGTTAAATCGATAATACGTGCGGTTAAATCTTCACTAGAACCGTTGCCCAATTCCATTGTTAAACGATCGTTGGCGAACAAAGGCGTCAGGTTTTCAAACAATACTTTGTGCTTGGCTTGCTCTGGTGGCCCATAGTTGATACTACTGACTTTAAGAAGTGCAAAGTAGCGTTCGCCATCTTTTGGGGGGCGAATCTTGCCATCGATGCTATCTCCAGTGCGTAAACTGAACCTGCGAATTTGGCTTGGCGACACATAAATATCATCAGGCCCTGCTAGGTATGAAGCATCTGCTGATCGCAAAAAACCAAACCCATCTTGCAATATTTCTAGGACGCCTTGGCCGAAAATATCTTCGCCACTTTTTGCGTGGCGTTTCAGAATGCTAAAAATACATTCTTGTTTACGTGATCTGGCTACATTATCAAGACCCATGCCTTTGGCAATCTCAATAAGTTCAGGCATTGTCTTTGTTTTTAATTCAGTTAAATTCATAAGTAATATGCAGAGGGGCGCCAATGCGCTCTAGGGAGGAAAGTTTAATTAGAATAGTGTGGCAAGTTTTGCCATTTTAATCCCAGCCGATACGACGGAAGGTCTTGCTGGATTAGTTCTAGTCTCTCGTAAGCAACGCCATGTGTCAACTTTAAAATACGCTAGCCAATCGATAATTTACGATAGCCTGCTCAATTTGACCCATTTTGTATTGTAAACGTGCCATTTCAGCGTGCGCTTCCTTACTGGCCTGAAGTTGAATACTGGCATTTAGATAATCTTCCGCCTTGCCCCAAAGCTCTAATCCCACACATAACCGACCCAAAGTCAGTTGCAGTGCGGCACTATTTTTTGCGTGCTCTTGCCATTGTTCAGCTTGCTTTAAACTTTTGGCGATATCATTAAGGGGTAGGTGCCCGTAGACTAAAACCAAATCATCAGACCATTTTTTGGCAAGTGAACGTTCGATAAAAATTTGTGTTCTTGTACCTGTGTCACCTTCAATTCTTGCCATGGCTTTCGCGTAGTCAACAATCGATGGCGCATCAGCAGTAATCGCCTTTGGTGCTTTATTCCAAAGCACCTGTAATTCATCTAAGCAACTAGCGGCTGCGCTACCCTGTTTAGTATTTGCGCTATTAAACGCTTGGCGATAAGCCAGTTGCTGCTGTTTAGCCAGCTGTTCATCATCAAATTGTTTAAAGCGGCCTACTTCTGCCAGCAATTCGATGAGCTGATTCCACATCGACAAACGAGTTAGCAAATCCATCATCAATTGATTTGCCTCAGCATGCTTTGGATTGAACTGATGAAGCGTTTGCAAACTATCAAGCGCACTCTTATGGTGGCCTTGATATGCATAGATTTCAGCCAGCTTTAATAGCGAGAGCTGCTTTGCGTTGGGGAACTGCTTCACAAACTGGTCAAGCAAGCGTTTTGCCTCATTTAGCTTACCTTGCCTACCCAAAGCTTGGGCTAACGCTGGTATCACCACAAAAGGCTGATCTGTCGTTTCAGCTATTGGGGATAGTTTGGTCTGCGCTCTAGCATTTTGGCCATCCGCTAAAGCTAACAAACCTTGACGAATTTGAGCTTGCATACGTTTTGTTCGGCTTGCTTGCTGCCAATGACCTAGCGCCAAAAAAGGCAGGTTCAGTGCCAACAAAAAACGCAAGCTAAAAGATAGCGTGACAAACAAAAGCCCGATGCAGATCATCAGCACCCAAATGCTCATCTCTAAACTAGTGCCCCCCCACGCTAAAAGAACATAGCCTGGGTCTAGATTAATAAGCGTGCCCAATACAGCTCCACCGATGAGAACTAACAATAAGCTTAGGATTAACAGCCGCATCGCTTAGTTCTCCGCCGCTTGAGCTTGAGCTTGAGCTTGAGCTTGAGGGCGATCGTGCATCGCACCAATAAAGCTCTGTAAAGCCATTAATGAACCACTTATATCAGGCAATTGCGCCAACACTTTAACCTGCTCTAGGTCGTTAATTTGAGACAGCATGGCTTTAGCAATCGCATCATCTTTGCGATAGTACTGGCCAAGCAAACGCTTAACATTGGTTAAGGATTCATCGTAAATACCTTGCTGGCGCCTAAGTAACGCAACTTGGGTTTGGCTAAGCGCCATTTCAATTTGCATACGCACTAGTAATTCGGCCCCTGGGGTTAGCAATTGCTGATCGCTTTGGGCACGCTTTTGCACCTTAATCAGTTGTTTTAGCTCACTCCACACACTGAGCGAAGCAGCTTTTAGCGTACTCAGCCCAGCCTGTATGAATGTGGGCTCCACCTGCGGTGCTGCTAACACATCCAAAGCTTGGCTTGGAGAAGCTTGAAGTTTAGAAGCTTTTGCCACCGTGGGTGTTATAAAGGCAAGCTTTGAGGCTAATAGGGAAAGCCCTTCTAATTTGGAATAAACCCCTTCTACATCCACACTTGGAACCGCCGTCAAGGCCGCTAGATCCATGGCAATGGCGCGCCTTATTCCATAGGTACCCACTTGCTCGCTGTCTTTGACAATAACATCGGCAGCAGTGAGTAAAGCAATCGCAGACTCACTGGCTTGTTCCATGGCTAAGCGCTGATTTGCCAATCTTAGAAGATATTCAGCTTCTGCTAATTGCCAACTGGGCAATGCATTACCAGAGCTTATTTGAACTTTGGCCACTGACTCCAATGTGCTCACCAAAGCTTCATCCATACGCTCTTGGTTTTGTAACAGTACGGCTTGCTCAGCCATGATATCGTTATATTTTGCCGTGTTATCAGCGGCTAATTGATCAAGCGTAATAGAAAGTGATTGCTGTTTTTGTTGCCATAATTGCAAATCTTTCAGCGCACCGGTTTGGCTTGAAGTTAAGGCCATTGCTTTTGTGTATGCTTGCCACTGGAAATAGGCCAAGCCTGCAACACATCCACTTAGCAAAATCACCACCAGCCATAATAAGAGAGGCCTTGCAGGCTTAGTCTTAGATAATCTAGCCCGATCTGCTGGGGTTGAAACTTTTGGCTTTTTAGAAGCGACGGCTGGCTTGGCAGAAGCGCTGCTAGCCGCTTGATCAGGTAACTTAGTATTGGGTTTGTTAGGGTCTTGGGTCACTGCTTCAGCATCCTTTTAGCGGCAGAATAAGCCAGATTTAGAGCGTTATGTCTTGCACTTAAGCCTATCAGCATAGGCATTAGGTTGGCATTGATTTAATTAAAGTATCGCACATAGATTGATCACTCGCACTAGTGCTTTCTAGTATTGTCTGATAGCCCATGGCTTTGGCTTGTTTGGCAATTCTAAGGCTTGGAACCACCAACACAGTACTGGCCTTATCACACCATGCCTGATCGCCTAACAATTGATCGAAGTTAGCTAAGGTTTCGCCGCTTTGAAGCATTACCGCTTGTGGTGAAAACTGAGCGATTTCACAAAGCTGTGTAGCAGTGAAAGTAGGGGTTTGGCGCTCATAGCAGGCTGCATAATGCACCCGTGCGCCCTTGCCCTCAATCGCCTGGCGCAATGTCTCTCTACCGCCAACGCCTCTTACAATCAATACTTTGTGGTTGGCTTCTATTTTAGGCAGCAAATCTAACAATAAAGCTTCGCTTGTATCGCCTGTTGTTGGTCTTAAGGTGTCAATGCCTTGGGCTATAAGCTTAGCTTGGGTCGATTTTCCCATAGCCCACCACTGCACCCCAATGGGCCATTGTGGCCAATAATCTAAGGTGATCTCTAGCCAATGCTGGGCTGCATTGCTGCTAATCACGATCACATGGTCAAAAGTGCTTAGCGCCATAGCCAACTGTTTGCTTTGCATCCCTTCAGCGCTTTGCGGTGCAACAGCCTCGATGGCTAAACACGGGTAATGCTCCACCTCAAAGCCATTACTTTGCAACAGCGCAACCATCGGTTTTGCTTGAGCAAGAGGACGAGTGACGAGCACTTTTTTGGCATTCATAATTTGCTACTGCGCGCCGTATATAGCCTGTAGAATTTCGCCTGCGCCCTGCGCGAGTAGGTCTTCAGCAGCTTTAACCCCTAGGTTGTGTGCTTGTGATCGATGTCCACAAATTTCGGTGGTCAGCACACGGCTGCCATCGACTTCGCCCACTAAGCCTCTTAGCCATAACTGATCACCCTCTAGCACAGCAAAACAGGCGATTGGAACTTGGCAACCTCCTTCTAGGCGCTTATTTAGAGCCCGCTCAGCGATCACACGGTCTGCAGTATCAGCATGATGCAAAGGCGCCAATAGCGCCTTAGTGACTTCGTCATCCAAACGACATTCTACGCCCACAGCCCCTTGGCCACCTGCTGGCAGGCACTGGGCATCCGTTAAACGCGAGCGAATACGATCATGAAAATCTAGGCGCATGAGGCCTGCGCTAGCCAAAATAATGGCATCATATTGGCCCGCATCAAGCTTGGCTAAGCGTGTATTCACATTACCGCGCAAATCTAACAATTCTAAATCTGGTCTGAGTGCTTTCACTTGTAGCTGTCGGCGCAAGCTTGAAGTCCCTACTTTAGCGCCTTTGGGTAAATCTTCTAAGCAGCTGTATTGGTTACTGACAAAAGCATCACTGGAATCTTCTCGTTCGCAGATAATCGATAATCCAAGCCCATCGGGGAAGTCCATCGGCACATCTTTCATGGAGTGCACAGCAATATCAGCACGGCCCTCTAACATGGCATGTTCCAATTCTTTGACAAATAGGCCCTTACCACCCACTTTTGCCAAGGGTACATCTAGAATTTTGTCGCCCTTGGTTTTCATGCCCAAAATCTCAACTTTTATACCAGGGTGATGCCTCTCTAGCTCTGCTTTAATAAAATAGGCCTGCCAAAGGGCAAGTTGGCTCTCACGTGTGGCGATGCGGACTGTACTCATAAGAAACTAAACAAGTGATGTATTAAAAGAGAGCCTAGTGTATCAAATTGCTTGGCTATGTGTGAGATACACAGCGCCGCCATGCTGATTTATTGAGCAGTAATAGGTAAAATAAAAGCTAAGCAGTCCCATACTTACTAAGATTCTACTTATGCCTACCGATACCAACCTTGACATTGAAAACCCTCGCCGCATTAAAAGCTTTGTGAAACGTGCTGGGCGTATGACACCTTCTCAAGAACATGCTTTACAGCACTACTGGCCAAAATATGGCTTATCGTTAGATCAGGGACTGTTAGATTTCGCTAGTTTATTTGGCAATGATCACCCTGTAATCATGGAAATCGGTTTTGGCATGGGGGATTCCCTATCCACCATGGCCGCCACCATGCCCTGGAATAACTATATTGGCATTGAAGTTCATCGACCAGGCGTTGGCAGGTTGCTTAACAACCTAGCAACCCAAGAGCTTAGCAATGTGCGCGTATTTTGTGATGATGCCATTGAAGTCATGGCGCAATGCATCAATGATGGCAGTCTAGCTGGGGTACAGCTTTTCTTCCCTGATCCTTGGCATAAAAAGAAGCACAATAAACGTCGTATCGTACAACCCGCTTTTGCCCAAGACATCCGCAAAAAGCTTAGCCATGGCGGTGTATTTCATATGGCAACTGACTGGCAACCCTATGCTGAGCATATGATGGAGGTCATGGAGCCTGCTACGGGTTACGTGAACCAAGCAGGTGCCAACCAATATTCGCCTCAGCCAGATTTTAGACCTAGCACTAAGTTTCAGCGCCGCGGAGAAGGCAAAGGCCATGGCGTATGGGATTTAATGTATAAGAAAGAGTCTTAAAGAAGCGGTTGCACACTGATGACACCAGCCATTGAACAGCTTAAAGCGCTAAAGATTAGCCATATTTTGCATGAATACGAACATGAAGCAAAAGCCCAATCCTATGGGCTTGAGGCCGCTGAAAAATTAGGCGTTGAAGCGGCTAGAGTGTTTAAAACATTAGTCGTAAAAGCCAGCAACGAAAGCTTAGCCGTAGCAATAGTTCCTGTCGAAAAACAACTCAATTTAAAAGCCATGGCCAAAGCTGTGGGCGCTAAAAAAGTAGCCATGGCGCAACCTAATGCGGTCAGCCGAAGCAGCGGTTATGTCCTAGGAGGGGTCAGCCCTTTAGGGCAAAAGCGCCTTCTTACTAGCGTCATTGATGAAAGTGCAGAAGCTTTTAATACTATCTTTGTCAGTGGCGGCAAGCGCGGCCTAGAAATAGAATTATCGTCAAAAGACTTAGCCCAAGCCATCAAAGCTTTGGTGACAAGCCTGACCTAGCCCGAGGGTTAGTGAGTAAAGCTAACGTAATTTGGCTCTAAGTCGACCACTTGGGCACTCAAACTTACACAAGCAATACCAAGATCAGTAAGCCCTTCTACGATTAGCTGGCTTAAAAGCTGCTTTTGCTCTTCAGTACGCCCACCCATGATATGGGAAGTGGCATGAATAAAGCGTTCTGACCCAGTGCCTGATTTATGATGATCATAGCCTGTACAGCGCACTTTGATATTATTGGGATCAAACAAACCAGACTTCACATGGGCATCAAACACACAACCAAGCAGCTGTGTCTTAGTGACACTGCTACTAAGTTGATTGGCTATTTCTATAACGCAATGTGGCATGACTAATCTTCTGAGTTACCGCAAAAATACCTATTAAGGGTTAATGGTATTGAGCACTTTGCTCGTGTACAGCATCCACGAATACTTTTGCGCTTTCTGGGTCAACAAACTGATGAATGCCGTGTCCAAGATTAAAGACATGGCCATCGTTTTTACCAAAGTCTGCCAAGATACGGCCCACTTCAGCTTCAATAGCAGGTGCATCTGCGTATAGGACACAAGGATCCATATTGCCTTGAAGAGCCACTTTATCCCCAACCCGCTCGCGCGCTTCACTGGCTTCTATGGTCCAGTCTAGACCTAGTGCATCAGCACCTGTGCCTGCCATCGCTTCTAACCACTGGCCACCATTTTTAGTGAACAAGATGACAGGAACGGCTCGTCCTTCAGATTCACGTGTAAGACCATTCACAATGCGCTGCATATAGTCTAGCGAGAATGCTTGGTAACAGGGTCCACTTAAAATACCACCCCAAGTGTCAAAAATCTGCACAGCTTGAGCGCCTGCTGCAATTTGTGCGTTCAAATAACCAATCACAGAATCAGCTAACACACTAAGCACCTGGTGTAATAGTTCCGGACTTTTGTACATCATCGCTTTAATGTGACGAAAATCTTTACTAGAACCGCCTTCAATCATGTAAGTTGCAAGCGTCCACGGGCTGCCTGAAAAGCCAATCAAAGGCACATCACCAGATAAAGCGCTGCGAATGGTACTAACCGCATTCATCACATAACCAAGATCAGCATTCATATCGGGCACTTTTAGCGCAGCTACATCAGCTTCTGTGCGCACTGGCTTTTCAAACTTAGGACCTTCGCCCGTTTCGAAGTAAAGCCCAAGCCCCATTGCATCGGGTACTGTGAGAATGTCTGAAAACAAAATGGCCGCGTCTAAATCGTAACGACGCAAAGGCTGAAGAGTGACTTCACAGGCAAAATCTGCGTTTTTACACAGGCTTAAAAAGTCGCCTGCTTCAGCTCTTGCTGCGCGATATTCTGGAAGATATCGACCCGCTTGACGCATCATCCAAACTGGGGTGACATCAACAGGTTGTCTCATAAGAGCGCGAAGGAAACGGTCATTCTTTAAAACAGGTTTAGAAGCAGACATAGAGTGCAATTAGGCCTAAAAGATGGGATTTGAATATGCTTGATATGATATAGATCACCCGCGCCCTTGTCACGGTTTGAAACAAGAGTACAGATGACCTAAACGAGATTAAGCGCAGCTTTTACAGTTTGTTGACGCTTTTATATCGGTTTAAACCTGCAGGTAATCCAAGATGCCCTCGGCAGCGCGCCGGCCTTCATCAATGGCAGTCACTACTAAATCTGAACCACGTACCATGTCACCGCCTGCAAATATTTTTTCATTAGACGTTTGGAAGGCGTAGGTTTTGCCCACTAAATCTGATGTACGAGGTACTTTAACAAGGTCACGAGCATCAAGCTCTACACCTGCTTCAGCCATCCAAGGGGTTGGGCTTGGACTAAAGCCAAAAGCTACAATCACGGCATCAGCATCAACGATTTCTTCACTGCCTTCAACGATAACGGGGCGGCGGCGGCCATTTTCATCGGCTTCACCCAGCTCTGTCGTCACAAGCTTGATCCCTGTAACTTTGCCATTCTCACCGATAATTTCAACTGGAGAGCGATTGAACAAAAACTGCACGCCTTCCTCTTTTGAGTTAGCCACTTCTTTGATAGAGCCTGGCATATTAGCTTCGTCACGACGATAAGCACATGACACACTTGCTGCCGCTTGACGGATAGAGGTGCGGTTACAGTCCATGGCCGTGTCACCACCACCTAGCACAACAACACGCTTGCCTTTCATGTCGATAAAATCTTCAGGGGCTTTTTCAAAACCCATGCGACGATTAATATTGGAAATCAAAAAAGGCAGTGCTTCATGGACGCCATCTAGGTCTTCACCTGGGAAGCCGCCACGCATCGATTTGTAGGTGCCCATGCCCATAAACACAGCATCGTACTCGGCCATTAACTCATCTAAAGTGATATCTTTACCCACTTCACAGCTGAGTCTAAACTCAATGCCCATGCCCTCAAAGATTTCACGGCGCTTCGCCATCACGGGCTTTTCTAGTTTAAATTCTGGAATACCAAAGGTCAGCAAACCACCAATTTCTGGGTGTAGATCAAATACCACAGCAGAGACTCCGCCACGGGCTAATATGTCTGCACAAGCTAGACCAGCAGGGCCAGCGCCAATGATGGCTACTTTCTTACCTGTTTCTACAACATGGCTCAAATCAGGCTTCCAGCCCATCGCAAATGCTGTATCAGTAATGTACTTTTCAACCGAACCAATGGTCACTGCACCAAACCCATCATTTAGGGTACATGCGCCCTCACACAATCGATCTTGAGGACACACACGACCACAAACTTCTGGCAATGAGTTGGTTTGGTGGCACAGCTCTACCGCTTCTAAAATATTGCCTTCGGACACTAATTTTAGCCAGTTAGGAATGTAGTTGTGCACTGGGCACTTCCACTCACAATATGGGTTACCACATTCCAAGCAACGATGTGCCTGTGGTGTAGCTTCTACTGGCGTAAAAGAGTGATAAATTTCTGCGAACTGACGCTTACGCAAGTCTGCATGAACCTTTGCTGGATCTTGGCGACCTACGTCGATGAATTGAAAATTGTTTTCTAATCGTTGAGCCATAATTGCCTCGTGTACCGTGTAATGTGTTTTAAAAAGATCGAATTATTCAGTCTTAGTGCGTGTGTTAGACATAAGCTGCTGTAAATTTGCAGCTTTAGGCTTCACCAACCAGAACTTGCTAATATAATCTTCGAAGTGGCGGCTTAATTCTCCACCCCAACGGCTGTCCGTTGCGGCGTGGAAGTCTTCCAGAATACTGCGCAAGTAGCTACGGTACTCTTCCATGTGCTCACCACGAATACGGTGAATATCAACCAATTCGCTATTGTATTTATCAACAAAGGTGCGATCCATATCGAGAACATATGCAAAACCACCTGTCATACCGGCGCCAAAGTTAACGCCTGTTTCACCTAAAACAGTGACAACGCCACCTGTCATGTATTCACAACAGTGATCACCAGCGCCCTCTATAACGGCATGTGCACCCGAGTTACGAACCGCAAAACGCTCACCCGCACAGCCCGCTGCCATCACTGTGCCGCCTGTGGCACCATATAAACAGGTGTTACCCATAATTGAAGTCACATTTGACTTAAAGCTTGAGCCTTTAGGTGGATACAGCACCAGCTTGCCGCCTGCCATACCTTTACCTACGTAATCGTTGGCATCACCTTCAAGATACATATTTAAGCCGCCGGCATTCCATACACCAAAGCTTAAACCTGCAATACCCTTTAGATACACTTCTAAGGGTGCACTGGACATGCCCTGGTTGCCGTGTAGTTTAGCGATAGCGCCAGAGACTCGTGCGCCAACAGAGCGATCACAGTTGGTGATGTCAAAACTAAACTCACCGCCTTTTGAGTGCTTAATCGCATCTTCCATCTCATCAAACATGCGCTGATTCATTGCACCTGTATCGTAGGGTTGGTTCCTAGTCACCTGACAAGTATTAGGCTGGTTGGCATCAATGTCTGCTTGACTTAATAAGGGCGATAAGTCTAGATTATTCTGTCTAGGCGTCAGGCCATCATTAATCTCTAATAGATCAGTACGACCCACTAACTCTTCAAGGCTGCGCACGCCAAGTTGCGCCATCACTTCCCTAGTTTCTTCAGCAATGAAGGTAAACAGATGTTTCACCATTTCAACAGTGCCGCGGAAATGATGGTCACGTAACTGTTGGTTTTGAGTAGCAACACCTGTCGCACAGTTATTGAGGTGACAAATACGCAAGTACTTACAACCCAAGGCCACCATCGGTAGAGTACCAAAACCAAAGCTCTCTGCACCTAATAGCGCTGCTTTAACGACATCCAAACCGGTTTTAAGACCACCGTCTGTCTGCACTCTTACTTTGCCACGCAAACCGTTACCCCGCAGAGATTGATGCGCATCTGCAAGACCTAATTCCCACGGCGAACCTGCATAACGAATAGAGGTCAGCGGACTTGCTGCCGTGCCTCCATCGTTACCAGAAATGGTGATTAAATCTGCATAGGCCTTAGCCACACCGGCTGCAATAGTACCTACGCCTGGGCGTGAAACTAGCTTCACCGACACTAAGGCATCAGGGTTAACTTGTTTCAAGTCAAAAATAAGCTGAGCCAAGTCTTCGATCGAATAAATATCATGGTGCGGCGGGGGTGAAATAAGTGTGACCCCAGGTACCGAATAACGCAAGGTTGCGATTAAGTCGTTCACCTTACCACCTGGCAACTGGCCACCTTCACCTGGTTTAGCGCCTTGGGCTACCTTAATTTGTAGCACTTCTGCATTTGCCAAATAGGCAGGCGTGACACCAAAACGGCCTGATGCAATTTGTTTGATCTTGGAGCGCTTAGCCGTGCCATAGCGCGCGGGGTCTTCACCACCCTCGCCAGAGTTTGAACGACCACCTAATTCATTCATAGCCACAGCCAAAGACTCATGCGCTTCAGGTGACAATGCACCCAAAGACATCGCGGCACTATCAAAGCGTTTAAAAATTTCACTGAGTGGTTCTACTTCGCTGATATCAATCGCATCAGTGGCTTTTAGATCAAGCAGGTCCCGTAGAGAAGCAACACCTCGATCATTAACTAATGAAGCATACTTTTTGTATTCGCCAAAGTCGCCCGTTTGCACGGCTCGTTGAATCGTTGTGACAATATCTGGGTTGTAGGCATGATACTCGCCACCATGAATGTATTTGAGCAAACCGCCTTGTTGAATCGGTTTGCGATCTATCCAGGCTTCAGCTGCTAAAGCGGCTTGATCTGATTGGAAGTCGCTAAACTGTGCACCTTCCAAACGACTAGACACGCCTTCAAAACATAGGTCTACAATCTTGCTACTAATGCCGACAGCTTCAAACAGCTGCGCACCCCGATAAGATGCGATAGTGGAGATACCCATCTTAGACATGATCTTCAATAAGCCTTTATTAATCCCTTTACGGTAGGCTTTATGGCAGTCGATTGGGTTACCAATTATTTCGCCAGAATTCACCATGTCATTGATGACTTGGTAACTTAAGTACGGATAAACCGCAGTCGCGCCGAATCCAATAAGCACAGCAAAGTGATGAGAATCTCTTGCACTACCAGAGTCAACAATGATGTTGGCATCACAACGCAAACCTTGCTTGGTAAGATGATGATGCACAGCACCTGTGGCCATACACGCAGGAATAGGTAGCTTACCTTTTTCGATAGCACGATCGCTAAGCACAACTAGCGTGGCACGGTCTCTAACAGCCTGCGCTGCTTGCACACAAACTTCTTTAATCGCAGCTTCTAAACCTATTTCTTCAGCATAGTTTAGGTCGATGGTTTGGGCCTTAAAGCCTGGCACCTTCATTTGCATTAAATCGTTGAACTTACTCGCAGACAACACAGGCGAACCTAGTACAATCCGTTTCGCTAACTCTGGACCTTCTTGGAAAATGTTACGTTCTTTACCCAAGCAAGTTTCAAGGGACATGACTACGGCTTCACGCAACGGATCGATCGGCGGATTGGTCACTTGGGCAAACTGCTGACGGAAATATTCGGATACCGGACGCACACGGCTTGAAAGAACAGCCATTGGCGTATCATCACCCATAGAACCCACAGCCTCTTGCGCTGTTTCTGCCAAAGGACGGATCACCTGGTCTCGCTCTTCAAAGGTGATCTGGTGCATCTTCATATGACGCTTAAGATCAGCTGGGGTTAAATCTTCTACGCTTTGCTCTTCATCTAAAGTACCTTCAAGATGAACTGCTGATTTGCGAAGCCACTTTTTATAAGGCTGAGACGCCTTTAACCTGTCATCAATGTCTTTAGTGTGCATGACTTCACCGGTATGGGTATCTACCGCTAAAATCTGCCCTGGACCCACACGTCCTTTTGCAACCACATCCAATGGATCGTACTCAAAGGTGCCTATTTCCGAGGCCGTCACTAAATAATCATCTTTTGTCATAACCCAACGTGATGGGCGCAAACCGTTACGATCTAGCAAACACACCGCATAACGGCCGGTGTTAAGTACCATACCTGCAGGGCCATCCCAAGCTTCCATATGCATCGAGTTGTATTCGTAGAAAGCCCTTAGTTCTGGGTCCATTAACTCGTCGTTTTGCCATGCAGGAGGCATAATCAAACGCAACGCCCTAAATACATCCATACCACCAAGCACCATCAGCTCGATCATGTTATCCATGCTAGAGGAGTCTGAACCTGTGATATTGACCACACCTTCAAGTTCTTGAAGTTCTGGAATAAGTGGCGTAGCTAAAACATTTTGACGCGCTTTAGCCCAATTACGGTTACCTTCAATGGTATTAATTTCACCGTTGTGTGCCAAAAAGCGGAACGGCTGGGCTAACGGCCAACGTGGTAGTGTGTTGGTAGAGAAGCGTTGGTGAAAAGTACAAATGGCAGTGGTCAGGGTTGGATCGCCAAGGTCTTTGTAGAACACAGGAAGATCCACCGGCATCATCAACCCTTTGTACGAAAGCACCCTGTGTGACAAGCTACAAACGTAAAAATCAGGGTCTGAAGTGAGGGCATACATCGTGGTTTTGCGCGCCACTAATAACCGTGCTTCAAGCACTTCACCGCGCAACCCAGGGCTGTTTACAAAAACCTGCTCGATGCGCGGCTGGCAGTCAGCGCCGATAGGGCCAAGGCAGGATGGGTCAACAGGCACTTCACGCCAGCCCACTACTTCAAGACCATTTTCTTCTAATGCTTGGTTTAATACATTGCGTGAATGCGCTGCTTTGTCCTCATCTTGCGATAAAAACACCATGCCCACACCATAAAATTCGGTAAGCTCTTCAGAAAAATTCTCTAGCGCCACACGACGCATAAAATCATCTGGCATTTGCAGTAGCAAACCGCAACCGTCACCCGTTTTACCATCAGCAGCGATACCGCCACGGTGGGTCATACAAGTTAATGATTCAATCGCTTTTTGAAGCAGATCATGGCTCGGATCGCCATGCATGTGTGCAATCAGCCCGAAACCACAATTGTCTTTGAATTCTTTGGGATTAAAAAAGCCAGCGTTCATCGGTATCTCTCTCGCTAATCTGGGTGGTTAATGACCACCGCTGGTGTTAACAAATGTCATGCGCATGTTGCTAGATGAAACAAGAATCAGCAGGACACTTGTTTTAATTTGAAACTTTTATAAGAACTTATAAGTTTATTGAATCAACAAATGGACGGGTATACTACATGAGAACAGGGGTTCAGACAATATGAGGAACGTCAAGAAAGCGCAAATAGCTGCACATTAGGCGACGTTCGCGGATTTTGTAAAACTTATTCACCACTTGTGTTGAATTTTTTACGAATCTGCTGTTGGATGCTTGCTACAGGTCTTGCCCAAGGCCTTTGATTTTGAAGCGCCGGGTTCATGCTAGAAACCGCTTTAATGGCTTCACTTGCGCTTCCATAGCTACCCACAAAAAGCAGGTACCAAGGCTTGCCATCTCGCTCTAACTGGATGGCAAAATAGGGTTCTTCAAACCCATTTTCAGTCACAAAAGCTTCAAGCGTTGTTTCCATTCCTGCACCCATAACCTGTAAGGTGTATCGATCCTTTGGCAAACCTAATAGGTCATCAAAATGGTAGGGTTGCTTTTGGCCCCTGGTCATCAGTGGCCAGCCTTCGTTACTTAGCTGGCCTGACGCATTTGTTGTCGGCATTAATTTTGCTTCAGATATTGCCATGCTTGCACGTTCAGCGTCTGCACTTTTATCTGTGTTAGCAATCTCTTGGAGCTCTATCACAGGCTCAAAGGTTACATTCTGTGATTCTGGTGACAACTCAATTAGCTCCAGCGGTGGCAAAAGTGTCGGGGCTGGGGGTAAGTCAGCAAAGGACTCCGTGCTACCCATCGCTTGCGCTTCTAAATCTATTCCAATCAGTTGACTAGTCAGCGAAGATTCAGATTTGGGCACGCTCTGGTTCGTGATCCACACCGCTAACAATATGATAACGACAACAGAAGTTGCCAAGATGTGCGGCCATGGAAGCCCACTTTTATTGGTAAGCCCGCCCTTACTCAAAGCTTTGTTCGCAAGCATATTTAAATACCCAGGATGACCCTGAGCTAGCTGGTGCAGCTGGAACAGATGCACGGGTGTTAAAGCGTGTTTTACACCTTGATCTGTCAAGCGTTGGCGCAAATATGACGCGCTCTCGGGCGCAGAAAAAGGAGCTAAAACTAAGTGGTAAAAACGCTCATTCCTTAGTATGGAAAACTTAGGCGTGTCGATCCGATCTAACATGGCATCTTCGGCACACAAAATCACATGAGGCCTTTTCTCTGGTGACGGTGAACCCGCCATAATGTTAGCCAGTAAATCAAGCGCTTCATCATCAAGCCAAAGGGCATTATCAACAACAATGAGCAACTTTTCAGTTCGGGTCGCCAAATCTTGGGCTAAGTTTTGAATGGCTACGATTTTGTCTTCATAGCTTGCATCAACGTCAACTTGCATAGACAGCTGACTCGCTAACCGTTCAGCCACCCACGCTTTAGTTGCTGGCTCACTCAAAGATAAGTAAGCCAAACAAAAATGAGTGGGCTGAGCCGCAACAAAGCGTTCAATAAAGGTGGTTTTCCCAGCGCCAGATGGGCCGGTAATTAATACCAAGTGGTCAGAAAACTGGCTTAAATGCGCTAGAGTTTCTAGCTGTTCATCACGTGAATTTGTCTGAAAGTAGGAGGGTTTCAAATCTGCCATTGTATGGCTAGATTCTTGCTGATCGACCTGACGCAAATAAGCGGCGTAAGCCGTTTTTAGACGCGTCTGGTTGGCTGGCTTCATGCTCATTAGCGCAGCGGCCTTGGCCTAACTGGCCAGCGTCTCGTGCAACAAGTTAGCGTCAAAGTCAGACGTAACAATCGCCGCGCCTAATTGCTGCAATAAAATTAGCCGAATGGTGCCGTCAGTGACCTTTTTGTCAACCTGCATGTGGGCGAGGTAGGCCTCAACGGGCATCCCATCCGGCCCCCATGTAGGCAGATTAGAATGCTGAAGTAAGCTTTGAATACGCTCAACTTGGTCTGGCTCAATCCATCCCAAGCGCCTTGATAAATCTGCCGCCATTGCCATGCCAGCGCCCACAGCTTCTCCATGCAACCATTGGCCATAGCCCATTTCAGTCTCAATAGCGTGTCCAAA
This sequence comes from uncultured Oceanospirillaceae bacterium, assembly GCA_964022265.1. Lineage (GTDB taxonomy): Bacteria > Pseudomonadota > Gammaproteobacteria > Pseudomonadales > Balneatricaceae > Njordibacter. The sequence goes on from CAXHZX010000001.1 coordinate 139,280, forward strand.
CGTATGACCAAAATTAAGCAGCGCACGCTGCCCTTGCTCACGCTCATCGGCTGCAACAATGCGGGCTTTGCTCAAGCAGGATTCATAAATAGCTTTGCTGAGTACATTAGGCTCTAAGCTTTGAAGTTTGGTTATGTTTTCTTCCAGCCAAGCAAAAAACTGCGGCTGTGCTATAAGCCCATACTTTATCACTTCAGCAAGCCCCGCTGATAATTCTCTAGCAGGCAAAGTTTGTAGTGTTTGAGTATCAATTAATACACATTGGGGCTGGTGAAACGCTCCAATCATGTTTTTACCTAAAGGGTGATTGACGCCGGTTTTACCACCGACTGAGGAATCAACTTGAGATAGCAGCGTTGTGGGAATTTGAATAAAATTAACACCTCGCTGATAAGCTGCCGCAGCGTAGCCTGTCATGTCTCCAATCACTCCGCCACCCAGTGCGATAAGCGTAGTGGTGCGATTGTGCCTTTGCTTTAACAGATGATCAAAAATTAAACTGACCGTGTCTAGATGCTTGTGTTGCTCACCATCTTCTAAGACAAGCGTATCAATTTGTAAGTTTTTGGACGTCATCCCTGCCAGACCATCAACTAATGGCTCAAGGTATAAAGGCGCAATGGTTTTGTTGGTCACCACCAGCACTTGCGAGCCAGTAATGTGTTTGCCTAACATTTGCGCCTGTTGTAGCAAGCCATCGCCAATGTAGATGGGATAGCTGCGATCACCAAGATCAACAGTGAGAGTGTGCTGTGTTTTGGTCATGGTGATCGCTCTTGCGGTTAGCCTTTAGGTTGGAGGATTGAGTAATAATTGGAACTTTAAAGAGACCGAATAGCTTCTATTTGCTTAATGATTTCAGCCACTAAAAGCCTTGGGTTTTGCGCCCCAGTTGCCACTTGAATATCGGCTGTCTCTTCGTACAAGGCGTGCCTGTGAGCAAACAAGTCTCTTAGCACTTGCTCTGGGTCTTCGTTTTGAAGCAATGGGCGGTTTTTGTCTTTAGACGTGCGCTCTAGTTGCTGCTCAACGGTTGCAAATAAATACACAACTGTGCCTCGCGCTGACAAATGTTGGCGGTTCTCTGCTAATTCAACCGCACCACCGCCTGTCGCCATAACTAAGTCTCTATGCTCGGTTAGTTCAGCGATGATATTGGCTTCACGCTTGCGAAAGCCTGCTTCACCTTCAACATCAAAAATCCAAGGAATGTCTGCCCCAGATCGATCTTCAATTTCTCTGTCGGTGTCTAAAAACTCTAGTTTTAATTCACGTGCTAACTGACGCCCTATAGTGCTTTTGCCAGCGCCCATAGGGCCGATTAAAAATATATTCACAATGAAATTCCTTTTAGGAACAGCAACAACAAAACCCGGTCATTAAATACTTTTTATTCACACCCGGTATATCCTTTTAAATTATGGAGACTAACCTCAACATAATCAAGGGTTAACTATACGTGGCGTAACAAAAATCAACAGCTCAAGACGCTCTGACTCAGTCTGCTCATTGGCAAACCATTGGCCCACAAAAGGCAAGCCAGAAATGGCTGGATTAGATAACAACCGATCAAGCTGTTGCTGATATAAAGCCCCTCCCAAAACCAAGGTTTGCCCCAACCCCACCATCGCTCTTGTTTCTAGTTTGTGAGTGTTCAAAGACAGCTGGCCATTGGGCAATAAATCACCAATAGAATCTTGCACCACAACCAAATCAAGTTGCACCTGATTTTTCGGTAAAACTCTTGGCACCACAGTTAACCCAAGCACCGCGCTCTTCCACTCTTGTTGCTGACCGTCATCTGTGGCCACTGTGTAAGAGAGTTCTTGGCCGGTATGAATGCTGCCAGTATAACCCTCTTGAACTAAAATCTGAGGCTGAGAAAGCGTCAATGCTTGGCCATCTGCTTCTAGCGCTGCCAGCTCTAAACTCAACATCACATGGGCGCCCACTAAGCCAAGCTGAAAACCACCTCCAAGCTGATTAAAACGAATGTCCGCATTTAAAGGCCCGTCAGAAGCCAGGCCACCACCATATTGAGGCCCAAGGCCACCGATAAAATCGAGACCTTTTTGAGATCCGAAAGTTGATTTAACAATCACAATTCGGCTTTCGATTAATAATTGTTTAAGGGGCAAATCTAAGGCAGTGACGGCTTCAATAACTTTTTGTGCATGTCCTATCTCATCATAAACAAAAATCTGTTGAGCTCTAGTGTCTGCATAAAGCTGCCCCGAACTTGACAACATAGACAATGCTCCTTGAAGACTAGTGAGCACATCGTTTGCGTCTGCGTACTGAAGCTTTACACTGTGCAAGGGCATTATTTCTGTTTCGCTCGATCCAGCTATAGGCCCCACTAGCAAACCATCAGGTCCATTCACACATGACACCTGCGGTAAGTTACACATTAATTTGATACCCACATCAGGGTCAATATCAAATAACATTAGGCTCACCTGCACATCAAGATCATGGCTCACCACTAAGTTAATATTTGCAGCCACAGCCAGTTGGCGTAACACCCCGGATATTGGAACATGATGAACATCTATCGTTATATTGCTACGAGTTTTATCGGTGGCAAGCTGCGCCCAAGCGCTGGCGCTCATGAAAACATAAACCATGGCCAATGAACTTTTAACAAGGCAGCTTAGTAAACGCATTAACACACTCCGGCAAGGGCATTGCAGCTACGGATTAATTTAATTTGTCTGGAATCTAGCTCTAAAACCAGGCTTTTCGAATGCGCGCTTATTAGTCTCCAGCCTTCGACTAAGTCGCCGATTTCAACAAACACCAGCTTTTCTCCATCTTTGGGTTTAAGCCAACTCAGCTGCTCTGCGTTCGCCATTTTGCTATAACCAATAAAGCTAAGGTGAAGCGCCGGATTTACATCATTTACTGCACTTTGTATGGGCTCCACAAGTAGCATGGAGTCACTCGCTGGCTCTTCTTGCGCTACTAGCGCCTGCAGTTCCACGTATGTTTTAAACGCAGATTTACTTTCGTTAATTTGCGCTGAAAAAGAGGCTAAAGGCATTAGGAGTGGAGAAAACACCCCCTGCTTAGGGCCCCAATTTATAGATATGCGCCACTGATTCAGGCCCACCTTTTTAAATTCAAAGCTTTGCAGCCATAAACTATTTGAAGTTGGGATACGATGGAAATTAGCTAATTCATTGGCTCCCAGATCAATGTGTACTTTTGTGGTTTGATTATGCTCCCACGAAAGCTTTGGATACTTATTTAACGCCTCAACGAGGTTTAATAAAGCAGAGGGATTTGCCCTTTCTAGTTGAACTGATTCTGCAATAACTGGTGGGGTTAGCTGTAAAGTGAAAGCTAGATTATCCTGAGTCGCTGTTTTAGTCGCTATTTCATTTTTTTGGGCTAGTTTTGGTGAAGGCGCTTTTGGATCGGCTACATCTCTAGAATGGTGGCTTGATTTTAAAGCCCAACCTGAATCTTTTGGTGTTAGGGATTCTATGCGCAAAGACGGCCATACAATAACGGCTTTGCGCCACCAATCTTGCCACGCATCCTGACCACTAACAGTGAACACTATTGAGCTTGTTTTGGCTTCTGATGAGGCCTGCCAAAGCCAGTGATCAAGATTAATCGCCGAATCAGCATCGGTTTGGTTAACTTTATTAAGCTGGGATATCAGATCGTTTAGCTGGAGTAAAACAAAAGCAGCCTGGAAATTACGCTGGCTATCAAGGGCATTAATTGGCCGTTGTTTTTTTCGAAAAGGTAAAGACCTAGCCCATTCTTGGTGTTGTGCTTGCTTGAGATCAGCTTTTGTCAGAATTAAAAATTTGTCCAGTGATGACTTAGATTCCTCATACCTAGTATATCCAAAAGCTAAAATGGCGATAGCCCATGCACCAAAAATGATCACTATAGCCCAGGCCCAAAAGCGTCTGCGCTCGTTTATTTTTTTGAATTGCGCCTGCCAAGGTAAAAAGTTAACTTCATTTGCACCAGGCTTAAGCCAATACATCATGGGGCCTTGGGCAGCGTCTTCACGCCTAACAAAATTGCAAGGTAAAATGCGCTGGCATTTTCAAACATCACATCAACCGGCGGCTTAAAAACCAAGCTTGCACCTGCATTACTTAAACCTTGCGGTTGTATCCAGCCTAGTACTTGCCCTTTGATGCCTTGCTCTAGCATGGCAAGTAATGCCTGTATTTGAGAGATATAAACACTTTTTGTGGCAACCAAAAAACTCAAATTAGGGGCCAGCTGCAAGTGCTGTACACTTAAATTACTAGGCGCGCTATTGAGCATTTGCGCGGCCGTGCGCTGATAATCAAGAACCCTCTCAGATGGGTCATCTGGAATGCCTGGACTGTGTGGTGGGCAATGCAACCAATGACAAAGGTTATTTGCCAAGCCCACATTAACCTTTAATGGCCACCCCTTAGTCAGCTCTGAAATTTCTTTAACAGCATAAACCCAATCAGAATTCGCCTGCTCATCAGCTTCACCCGCTGCAAAAAACGGCGACAGTGCCCACTGCTGGATCAATTGAAAACCATCGGTCTTATGGTTTTTTGAAGCTCTGCCATGGTGGCGCAATAACACCATATATTGCCGATCAGCTTGCCATTGGACGCCTAAGTAAAAAGCTTTTCCCCTACGCCACAAAAATTGCTTTAACATTGGACCCATCCTTGGGTGGCGAAAGCGTCTAGATCTTATATACTTTCGCTTCTACTTTTTTATTAATTTCGCCTGTGTATCGAGTAAAAGCATAGCATGTCATTTATACGCCGCCTGTTTAAATGGGCCTTAATCATAGGATCTGTTGGAACGCTTTCAATAGTTGCAGTGACTTGGCTTTACCTTATGCCAAGGTTGCCAGACATTGACAGCCTTCGAGACTACCATCTGCAAACACCGCTTCGAGTCTTGAGCAGGGACGGAAAACTGATTTCAGAATTTGGTGAACAGCGCAGAATTCCGTTGCGTATAGACCAGGTGCCGCAGGACTATATCAATGCCTTGATCTCGGCTGAAGATGAAAACTTTTATTCACACTATGGAGTAGACCCGAAAGCTTTACTGCGAGCTGCGGTGAGAATGGCCCAGGCTGGCGGCCGTATTCAAGGTGGCGGTAGCACCATCACCATGCAGGTAGCACGCAATTATTTGCTAACGCTTGACCAAACTTTTATCCGAAAATTCAACGAAATTTTACTTTCATTTCAAATCGAACAAGAATTAAGCAAAGACCAAATATTAGAGATGTACTTTAATAAAATGTTTATGGGGCATCGTTCTTACGGCATCGAAGCTGCATCACAGGTTTATTATGGTCGTTCTATCAACACTTTGGAATTACCACAGCTAGCCATGCTAGCAGGACTATACAAAGCGCCCTCTAGATATAATCCCATTTCAAATCCACAGCGCTCAAAAATTCGAAGAGACTGGATTTTAGATCGCATGTTGTTGCTAGGCTACATTGATGAAACCCAGCATGAAAGTGCCGTTAACACACCCATTACTGCGCGTTATCATAGCCTAACGCCAGAAACTTCAGCCTCTTATGTAGCGGAAATGGTACGCAGTGAGCTATTCGAAAACTTCCCCATTGAGGATGTGTATACAGGCGGCTATCGCGTCTACACCACCATCGACAGTAAGCTACAAGATGCAGCACAGCTAGCGGTGCAAAAAGGCCTCCTGGCTTATGACAGACGCCATGGCTTTAGAGGTGTGGAGAAAAACCACGGCGCACTCATATCAGATATTGAAGCAGAAAAGATACTCAATAGAACGCCAGTGTTTGGCCCATTGCAACCGGCTATCGTTAGGGCTGTGAACGAAGACTCCGCAGATCTTTTATTACGTTATGGCCAAACTGTGACGGTCAATTTTAGTGATATGAACTGGATAAGAGAAAGGATCAGCATAGATTACATGGGCGCCGCTGCCAAAGACATCAGTGAAATCTTAACAGTGGGCGATCAAGTGCGCGTGCGCCAGGCCTATAACAACGAGCAAGTGTGGTATCTATCGCAAGTACCAGATGCTCAAGGTGCGCTCATTGCGCTAGACCCTAAAGATGGCGCGATGATCGCTTTAGTGGGTGGTTTTGAATACCTGCACAGTAAATTTAACCGGGCAACTCAAGCACTTCGCCAGCCCGGCTCCAACTTTAAACCCATTATATACTCCGCAGCGCTTGAAAAGGATTTCACCGCTGCAACATTAATCAACGACGCCCCTGTGGTGTTTAACGATGCAAGCCTTGAAGATTCATGGCGTCCAGAAAATTACAGCGGCAAATTTTTTGGCCCCACGCGATTAAGGCAAGCCCTCTACAAATCACGGAACCTAGTGTCCATAAGAATTCTACGCGAAATAGGCACTAAGGCTGCCATTGATTATGCGACCCGCTTTGGCTTTAAAGCTGAACAATTGCCCCGAAACTTGTCCTTAGCTTTAGGCAGCGCAAGCGTTCCTCCCATCGACGTTGCGAAAGCCTACGCTAGTTTTGCAAATACAGGATATAAAGTTGAACCCTATTTTATTGAGCGCATAGAAGATAGTTTTGGCAAGGTGCTATATCAAGCTCAGCCCAGCACTGTATGCAAAGATTGTGAATACGTTAGGCCCACTGACGAGGTCAGCCTAGACCCACAAGATGAAGACTTAACCCAAGTTGTTGCTAGCGAAATTATGGCACTTGATGAAGCGATTAATGAAGAAGACGCTCTAATTAATGGCAAGCTTGATGTGCCCGAAAAAACCATCACAAATTTACCCATAGCCCCGCGAATAATGGATGAACGAGTTAATTATGTGATGCACACTATTTTGCAAGATGTAGTGAAAAAAGGCACGGCTAGGCGAGCGCAAAAGCTAAATAGAAATGACTTAGCCGGCAAAACAGGCACCACTAACGATCAAAAAGACGCATGGTTTTCTGGCTACGTAGACGACATGGTAGCAACCGCTTGGGTAGGTTTTGATCAGCCAGCAACTTTAGGCAAAAATGAATTTGGTAGTACTGCAGCGCTGCCTATATGGATCGATTTCATGGAGATAGCCCTGCAAGATGTACCCGAAAAGACGAGACCAAAACCAGATGCAATGGTCACAGTAAAAATCGATCAAGTGACAGGTGAGCTCGCTAGGCCAACAGATGCGAACGCGATAGAAGAGATTTTTAGAGCGGAACGCATTCCTAAAACAACAGCACCACTAAGCCCTAAAGACAATGTCAGTGTCAGTGAAGAGCTAGAAACTGCTCCGGAACAGGTATTTTAAGGGATAGTGAATTTAGAAGCTGTATCTACCCCAAGTGCACTAGAGAGCTTCAGCATGTCCTCATGATACAGGGTCATCAAACCCTGCCTAAACCCTTTTTGAATTTGCTTTTCACTGATCTTGCGCCAAGCAAGCCAGCCTCGAACTTGCAAAGACTTGCCTAGCCACTGCTTCAGTTCATGTTGATCACTGACCCTAAAGCGCGAGTTTGCTAACACCGCTTTTGATATTTTGACGGCAACATCAGCCCTCATTCCGCCTCTTTGACCCAGACCGATGTACCAGTCAAATTGACTATCGCTAATGTCTGTCACAATACCTTCCATGCGGATAAAACCACCGGCATTTTTATCAATATAATTGGCATCCACGACCTTTGATGAAGGATGGCCCCATAATCCCTGACCATCATTTCTAGCAATGAATTCTGATTGCCACAAACATTCAGGTGCACCCTGTGCATTCATGCTAATCACATACGCCAAGCCTTGTTCCACTAAACCTTGCTCAGCGCTTAAGCCTGCTCCATCGTAGATCTGGCTCAGCCAGCGGCCATAACGATCTTGTTTTTGCGGCAGCAGCTTAACGTAAACGCTTGGATAATCTTTTAATCGCTTATTTAAGTGCTGTTTTGCTTGTTTTGCAAAGGCCTGATCTGGACGACTACTATGGCCAATTTCAGGCGTATTTATGAGGCCTATTCTTAAGCGATCTGAGCCTTTAAGCCTAATACTGTCGCCATCTTGTACATGCCAATTGTTGATTTTATAGACTTGCCCTACTTTAGGAATGCCATTCCAACTCAGCGCAGCGGCCATTGTTTTATCCGACAACAAGGGGCAATTAGCAGAGGCTAAAGAAGCTTGCAGACACAAGGTGATGCAACCTATGTATCGAATGACCTTAAAACCGGGCTCTATCCAGCTCATCGTTAGCAACCTTAATTGGAGTTTATGTAAGCCGACTATCAAAAAAATGTCACATCATTCATATGGCTTTAAAATATAACTATCTCATGATTTAGCGCTGCATGAACCCATGACTGCCCCAATTTTATCATTGGATTTGCTATAGTTGGGACAGGTTAGGGCGCACTGGAAGCCTTACCAATAGCTTGGCAATAAATTTAAAGGAATAAGTCATGCGCATCAATGTAAAACAAACCCATCAATACCCCTGGTTTATTAGGCCATTTTTTTGGAAACAAAAACAAAAATATGGCCAGGTTTTGCAGCCAGGCTTGGTATGGGGCCGTGTGCCTAAATTATTTGCTTCGGTGGCCCTTTTGTACGGCGCCATTGACCGCAAATCCTCCCCTATTGACCCGGTACTAAGGTCATTAGTCACCGTTAGAGTTTCACAAATAAACTGGTGCCACTTTTGCGTTGATATTAATGCCTCAACGCTAGCCAAGCGGGCTGGGTCTTTGGAAAAAGCAGAGCAAGTAGATCAGTGGCACAACAGTGACATTTTTAGCGCTAAAGAACGAGCAGTTTTGGAATACACTGACGCGATTACCTATACCGATCAGCAAGTCAACGATGATTTGATGTTAAAACTAAAGTCCTTCTTTGACGATGATGCTATTGTCGACTTAACCGGGTTAATTGCATTTCAAAACTTATCCAGCAAATTCAATAGCGCATTAGATGTCCCAGCCCAAGGTTTTTGCAAACTACCCTTTAATCCAAGTCCCAATGATAAAGGTTAGTGGTCAAGCTTAGCCTAAGTCCTTGCGCACAGGTAAGGCCACTGGCTACAATAGCCCCCTAATTTTTATACCGCACCAGACACAGGTAAAACCATGAGCCAAGCTAACGAAACAACCACCAATCAACAGTGGGGCGGCCGATTTAATGAGCCAACCGACGCCTTCGTGGCTCGCTTTACTGCCTCTGTTGATTTTGACCAAAGGATGTATCGCCAAGATATTCAAGGCTCTGTAGCACATGCAAAAATGCTCTGTCATGTTGGCGTGCTTAGCACTAAAGAGCGTGATGACATTCTTAGAGGCCTAGAAGAAATTCGTATTGAAATCGAACGTGGCGATTTCACATGGTCTGTGGAGCTTGAAGATGTGCACATGAACATCGAAGCTGCACTCACAGCAAAGATTGGCATGGCGGGTAAAAAGCTACACACCGGGCGGTCTAGAAATGATCAAGTAGCCACTGATATCAGGCTTTATCTGCGCGATGAAATAGATCTTATCGCAAGCGAAATAAGCCGTTTACAGCTAGGCTTCATTGCTCAAGCTAAGGCTGAGAGCGACACGATAATGCCAGGTTTTACCCATCTTCAAACTGCCCAGCCTGTCACATTTGGGCACCATGTTCTCGCCTGGAATGAGATGCTGCAGCGTGACTATGAGCGCCTACAAGACCTTCGCAAACGGGTGAATATCTCTCCCTTAGGTGCAGCCGCATTGGCAGGTACAAGCTATCCAATAGATCGCCAAATGACAAGCGACTTACTAGGTTTTCAGCGTCCCACAGAAAACTCTTTAGATTCTGTTAGTGATCGCGACTTTGCGATTGAATTTTGTGCTGCCGCAAGCCTTATTCTAATGCATTTATCGCGGGCATCTGAGGAGCTGATTCTATGGACTTCAGTACAATTTGATTTCATTGATTTACCGGATCGATTTTGCACTGGCTCATCCATTATGCCGCAAAAGAAAAACCCAGATGTGCCTGAACTTGTAAGAGGCAAAACTGGGCGCGTAAATGGTCACCTAATTAGTTTACTAACACTAATGAAGGGCCAGCCCTTAACCTACAACAAGGACAACCAAGAGGATAAAGAGCCTCTTTTTGACACCATTGATACTGTCAAAGGTTGCCTTAGAGCCTATGCTGACATGGTGCCTGCGTTGGTGCCTAAGCGTGAGCAAATGAGAGCTGCAGCCTTGAAAGGCTTTGCAACGGCAACCGATTTAGCAGATTACTTAGTTGGCAAGGGTTTAGCCTTTAGAGACGCACATGAAGTCGTAGGCAAATCTGTCGCTTATGGCATTAAAAGCGGCAAAGACTTAAGTGAAATGAGCTTAGAAGAGTTGCAAACATTTAGCGACCTAATCACCGACAATGTGTTTGATGTGCTGACCTTGGAAGGCTCGGTGAGTGCTCGAGATCACGTAGGCGGCACCGCCCCAAAGCAGGTGCTTGCTGCCGCCCAAAGAGCTGCCAAATTAGTGGAAGCCCGCTAGGCTTCCATTTCATCAAGGGCGCTGCAATCTAAGCTTTCATTGGCTTGCTCTTGCAGCGCCTTGGCTAAACATTGGCCCAAAGTTTGCTCATTATCGGTGGTTAAGCGCCATACTTTTTCCATACGCTCAAAGTGTAACCCGCCTGACATTGCCGCTAGCCAAACTTGCTGCAAAGGGGGTTGGCGGCTCAAAATGACCTGGCTTTTGTTTTCACAAGTAATGGTCAAGAGCCCACTAGTGTTCACAAAATCAATGTCAGTTTCTGCTTCGTCTAAGACCTCCTCAACCTGCAAAAACAAATTATCAACGCGCTCATGAAACAAGGCTTCACTCATATAAATCTCTTAGCTTGGGTGTGTGGATAAAATATGCCACCAAAATATAGCATTGCGAAGCTCTTCGCTAGTGTGCAAAGTGCATTCAAGGGTATAATCTAGGCCATAATGCAGCTATTTTTAAATAAGAGCACTTCTTTGTGAAAAATTTAATGTGTATGTTGATATTGAGCCTTGCTTTAGCAAGTTGTGGACAAGCCGGCAGCTTATATATTCCAGAGCCTGCACAAACTAATCAGAACTGAGTTTTTTAAATGGACAACTTTGAATACCGCGGCGCAACGCTTTACGCCGAAGACACCGATTTAAATGCAATCGCGCAGCAATTTGGCACCCCGACCTACGTTTATTCAAAAGATACTTTAGAGCGTAATTACGTCGCTTATAGCCAGGCGCTAGAAGGTTGTGAGCACTTAGTATGTTATGCGGTAAAGGCCAACTCTAATATTGCTGTACTCAATGTTCTAGCCAAATTAGGTGCAGGCTTTGACATTGTTTCAGTAGGCGAGCTTGAACGTGTCTTAGTGGCAGGCGCCGATCCTAAGAAAATAGTATTCTCAGGCGTGGGGAAGCAAACTCACGAAATGCAACGCGCTTTAGAAGTGGGTGTCCACTGTTTCAACGTTGAATCTGAAGCTGAACTAGAGCGCTTGCAAAGCGTGGCTTTATCAATGGATTGCATTGCACCCGTTTCGTTGCGTATCAATCCAGACGTTGATGCCCAAACTCATCCCTATATTTCAACAGGCTTAAAAGAAAATAAGTTTGGCATTGGCATTGAACAAGCCCCTGCTGCTTACGCCCAAGCTGCATCCATGAGCCACATTAAAGTGATTGGTGTGGATTGTCACATTGGCTCTCAGCTGACCTCCATTGAACCATACCTTGATGCAATGGATCGTTTGCTTGTGTTGATCGATCATATTGCGGCCCAAGGCATAGAAATTGAGCATTTAGATTTAGGGGGTGGTTTAGGCGTTTGTTACGGCGATGAAGAGCCCCCTGCTATTGCTGATTTTATGGCTCGTGTGCGGGCTCACCTGGGTGATAGAAAGCTTGCTTTAGTATTTGAGCCAGGCCGCTCTATATGCGCAGATGCAGGAATTTTGCTCACTCGTGTTGAGTACACAAAGAGCAACCAAGACAAACATTTTGGTATTGTAGACGCTGCCATGAATGACCTTCTTCGCCCTGCACTATATAGCGCTTGGCAAGATATTATTCCTGTTAACATCAACGCATCTACTGCCATTCATAACTTTGACATTGTGGGTCCTATTTGCGAGACCGGCGATTTTTTAGGTAAAGATCGTAACCTAGCCATTGAAGCTAACGACCTATTGGCCGTATGTAGCTCTGGGGCTTATGGATTTGCAATGGCCTCTAACTATAATAGCCGTAATAAAGCGGCAGAAGTTATGGTGGATGGTGATCAGGTGCACTTAATTGGCGCCCGCGAAGAACTCTCTCAGCAATGGGCTCGCGAGCGCCTGTTGCCAGAAAATTAAGGACCCATCACATGCTATTACGCTTTGCCAAAATGCACGGCCTAGGTAACGACTTTATGGTCGTTGACCTTATCAGTCAGCGTGTGCATTTAACGAGTGAGCAAATCCGCAAGTTAGGTGATCGTAATACGGGGGTTGGGTTTGATCAGCTATTGTTAGTTGAAACACCTCAGTCTCCTGATGTGGATTTTCGGTATCGCATTTTTAACGCCAATGGCGAAGAAGTTGAGCATTGTGGCAATGGGGCTCGTTGCTTTGCTCGCTTTGTACATGATCAGCGCCTCACGGGTAAGCGATCAATCGCAGTGCAAACCTGTAATGGCCGCATCGTCTTGAATATGGATAGCGAGCAAGGTGTAACCGTTGATATGGGTGAGCCGGTGTTAACTCCAAAAGAGGTGCCATTTGATGCGCCTACTCAAGAGAATACATACGCGCTTGAGCACAATGGTGAAACTTACAATATTGGGGTAGTCTCTATGGGCAACCCTCATGCTGTTCTTTTGGTGGACGATGTGAATTCCGCTCCGGTCATAGAATTAGGCGCACAGCTTGAGCAGCACCCACGTTTCCCTAAGAAAGCGAACATTGGGTTTATGCAGATTGTGGATAGAAAAACCATTAAGTTACGTGTATTTGAGCGTGGTGTAGGCGAAACTAAAGCGTGTGGCACAGGAGCTTGCGCGGCAGTGGTTGCAGGTCGCCAACAAGGGCTACTTGATGACACTATAACGACCCACCTTACAGGGGGAGACCTAACCATACATTGGCAAGGTCCTTCTCATCGGTTAATGATGACAGGACCAGCAACCCACGTTTATGATGGCCAGATAAAACTATGAGCAACGGTAACACTAAGTCCTCTAAGCCCCAAGCTGTAGCGTTGAGTGCACAAAGCGTGGCGCTTTTTCTGCGCCAGAATCCGCACTTCTTAACCGAACACGAAGACCTGTTAACTCACTTGGAGCTTGCCCATGAATGTGGCGAAGCCACTTCTCTTATTCAGCGTCAAACTCAAGTAATGAGACAAAAAATTGAAGACAATGCACAGCGCATGTCAGATATTTTATCCACAGCTAGAAGAAACGATGTGCAGTTTGAGAAGACTAAACGCTTGGTGATTGAATTGGCAGGCACAAAAGACTTAGTGGGTTTGGCTGAAGTATTAACCCAAAGTTTTACTCAAGAATTTGACGCTGATGCGGTGCATTTAGCACTATTTTCATCTTTGCCAAGCGCCACTTTCCATCCCAATCTTTCAAGTATCAAACTAAGCCAAGATGATGAATTAAGTCACTATGTAAAAGGCTTGATATCAAAAAACTGGGCCTACTGCCAAGCCTTTGAAAGCAAAAACATGGCGGCATTTTTTAAGCAAAAGAATAAACTTAAATCCACGGCAGTCATGCCATTGTTCCTAGCGGAAAAAGCCATTGGTGTGCTCATTATTGCCAGTGAGTCAAAAGATCATTATAACGATCAACTTGCCACTCTATTTCTGAACCATGTGGCCGCAGTCACAAGCAAGTGCCTGGGCCGAATACAGGACTAATATGGCTGATACTAGCGCCGGTCTTAAGCAAGATGTTCATACCTACTTGGACTATTTAGCCCATAACAAGCGTTATTCGCCTCACACAATCAACGCCTATAAACGAGACATTAATAGGCTACTAAGCACTTTGAATAGGCTCGATTATAGTAGCTGGCAAGAAGTCCAAGCTGACACAATCCGTGCCGCTATGGTGAGCGCGAAGCAAGATGATTTATCAGCTAAGAGTATTCAAAGAATCCTTTCTAGCTGGCGCAGTTTTTTTACCTACTTGTTAAAACAAAGCCTGGTGGCCAAAAACCCTGTTGAGGGCATTAGCGCACCGAAATCTGCTCGCAGACTCCCAAAAGCACTAGATCCAGATCAAATTGGCCAACTACTCAACAGCAAAGTTGAAGCAGACAATGCATTGGCGATTCGAGACCTTGCCATGATAGAGCTAACCTACTCTTGTGGATTACGCCTGGGTGAACTGGCTAGTCTCAATATTTTTGATATCGATATGGCAGATGCTAGCCTTATTATTACCGGCAAGGGCAACAAAACACGACAGCTGCCTATTGGTGGCCCTGCACTTAGCGCCATCAGTCTTTGGTTGGAGCAACGCAGCCAATTAAAGTGCTTAGATGCAAATGCCTTGTTCATCAATAACCGAGGGCAACGCATGGGTGTTCGAGGTATTCAAATGAGGATGTCTGCGATGGCGGCATCCCATGGCCAACACTTGCATCCCCATATGTTACGCCACTCGTTTGCAAGTCACTTACTTCAATCTAGTGGCGACTTAAGAGCGGTACAAGAGCTTCTTGGGCACAGCAATATCAGTACAACACAAGTCTATACTCACTTAGATTTTCAGCATTTGGCTAAAGTGTATGATCAAGCCCACCCTCGCGCTCAGTCGAAAAAGATGACAAAAGAGAAGTTTACCCATGATTAAAGCCATCACCTTTGATTTAGACGATACACTTTGGGCCATTGAGCCTGTTATTGTAAAAGCTAACCAACAAATGCTGGATTGGATGAGTCAGCACGCACCAAAATTTAGCGAAACATATGATGATCAAGGCATTAGTCAGTTAAGGGATGAAGCTTTTGCAAACAATCCTCACATGCTGCATGACTTAAGCCACATTAGGCTGTGCCTAATCGAAATGGGCCTATCGCGTTGTGGCTATAAAAATGCAACTGAATTAGCAAAAAAAGCTTTTGCGGTGTATTTTGAAGGCCGCAATAAGGTCGAATTATTTCCAGATACCCAATCACAGCTAAAAGCGCTAAAAAAGGAATTTATGATTGGCGCTTTGACAAACGGCAACGCTGATTTAGAAAAAGTTGGGCTTGATCACTTGTTCGATTTTTATTACAACTCCGCTCAACTTGGCGTAAGTAAGCCAACTCCGAAGTTTTTCGAAACGGCGATCAACCGTGCGCAATGTCCTGCAAGTCAGTTTATTCATATTGGCGACCATCCTGAACATGATATCGCAGGAGCAAAAGCTGTAGGCATGAACACCATTTGGATGAACCCCCATCACTTAGCCTGGCCATCACACCTTACTAAGCCTGATGGTGAAATACATCACTTAAACCAACTCACCAAGACTGTAGCTAAAATCAATGCCAAATGAACACTCTTTCGCACCTTACGTGCGCGCCTTAGGAAAAGGCAAACAAGGTAGCCGCTCACTGACACAAGTTGAAGCTTATGATGCCATGAGCATGATTCTTACTGGGCAAGTGGAGCCTGAGCAACTAGGCGCCTTTTTGATGCTGCTACGGTTTAAAGAAGAAACACCACCAGAACTTGCTGGCTTTGTGAAAGCCGTCCGAGATCATCATGAGTTTGAAAAACTCAACCTTGATGGCATTCATGTCGATATCGATTGGTCCAGCTATGCTGGAAAAAGGCGGCACATGCCGTGGTTTTTATTGAGCGCTCTTACGTTAGCTAGCCATGGCATAAAGGTGTTTATGCATGGCGCAAAAGGACATACCGCAGGCCGCACTTACAGTGAAGACGTATTGCAAGCATTAGGCTTTTGTGGCGCTAAAGATTGGGCGTCAGTAAAATCTCAGTTAGCCCAACACAACTTTAGTTTTATGAGCCTGGAGTATATGAGCCCAACTTTGCATCACATCATTAATCTACGTGGCTTATTTGGACTGCGCTCACCCGTGCATACGCTCACAAGGTTAATTAACCCCTTGTCTGCAAGCCACACCATAGATGGTGTGTTTCATCCTGCCTATGGTCCCTTACATCAACAAACGGCCATACTTTTAAAGCACCCACGCAGTTTAACCATACGCGGCGATGGCGGTGAGGCTGAGATACGCCCTGATAGTGAATGTGAGCTGCAGTGGGTAGACCAAGAAACTTTTCATACCCAGATTTGGCAACGCCAACTTACTCAAAGAGATACGCAGGAGCAAATAATGGATCCAGAGCGTCTGCGTAGACTTTGGAAAGGAGATTCTAAAGAGCCCTATGGGGAGCCTGCCATCATTAATACCTTAGCCAGTTGCCTAGTGCTTTTAGGTAAAGCGGATAACCAATTAGAGGCGAGCGAACAAGCCAATGTATGGTGGCAGACGAGAAACAAAAATCTTATGTAATATGGTTATATCAAAAGAGTTTTTTATAACTATTTAATTTTGGTTGTATCGCTTATATAATTCATTTAGTATTCCGCTGCTTTAGGCCTGTTGGCCTTAAACCGCGTGAACCAAGAAGGTGTTAGTGGCATGAACAAAGTAATCTACCCGGGAACTTTTGATCCAGTAACGCATGGGCATGTTGACCTCATTGAGAGGGCATCAAAGCTGTTTGAAGAAGTGGTTGTAGCGGTGGCTGCGAGTCCATCTAAACGGCCAATGTTAGATCTAGAAACTAGAGTTGAGCTAACAAGAACCATTACTGCGCCCCTGGGTAACGTATCTGTGGTGGGGTTCTCAGGACTCTTAACCCAGCTAATGACCGAGCAAGGAGCCAACATTATCCTTCGAGGTCTACGTGCGGTGTCAGATTTTGAGTATGAATTTCAGTTAGCTAAAATGAACAGAGTATTAGCGCCTGATGTAGAAAGTATGTTTTTGACTCCAGCCGAGAAATATTCTTTTATTTCATCAACGCTGGTAAGAGAAGTCGCCTCGTTGGGTGGTGACGTCTCTCAATTTGTCGACCCTTTGGTGGCTGAAGAGCTCAAAAGGCACTTAAGCAAGCCCAATAATTAAGCACTGCCACGAGAATCAAAAGTGTTCGTGGCCTAGAAAATAGGAAGTAAGACATGTCTTTAATTATTACCGACGACTGCATTAACTGTGATGTGTGTGAACCGGAATGCCCTAATGAAGCGATCTCACCGGGTGAAGAAATCTACGAAATCGACATGAACAAATGTACCGAATGCGTAGGTCATTACGATGAGCCACAATGTGTTGAAGTGTGCCCAGTAGACTGCATCCCAAATGATCCAGACAACGTTGAAACACACGAACAATTGATGGACAAATACATTCTGCTCACCGCTGCATAAACGTGTACTTTGGCATGGAGATATTCATGCCTATCGCTGGCAGCGCTTACAATAGACTGTAGTGCGCTGGCCCAGCCTTGTTTCTATTAGCACCCCATCACAAACAACGCAGGCTTGGCCCGAGCGGCCATATACATTGAGTTGTTGTTTGAAATAGCCAGGCTTACCGTCGCTGTCTACAAAATTTCGCAAGGTGGTTCCACCTTGCTTTATGGCTGCTGCCAATACCTCTTTACAACAGTTAACCAAAACAGCCAAACGTTTAGCGGAGATTCTGCCCGCTTGGCGATGGGGGTTGATGCCCGCCATAAATAGAGCTTCGTTCGCATAGATATTGCCTACCCCCACCACTCTTTTTGCATCCATTATCAAGCTTTTAATAGGTTGTTTTTTACCTTTGCATGCCTTCACAAGGTGCTGCGTATTGAAGGCGTCAGTTAAAGGTTCAGGCCCTAAATTTACTAACAAGGGATGTTCCATCACAGGGTTTTGCTGCCATAACATACACCCAAAACGCCGTGGATCACGGTATCGAAGCGTCACCTTTTCAAATACCAAATCAACATGGTCATGAAATGATGGCGGCTCATCAGCGCCTATGATACGCATGCTACCTGTCATGCCTAAATGAGCTATGATGGCGCCGTGGTCAAACTCAAAAAGTAGGTATTTTCCCCGCCTAATCACTTGCTTGAGTTTTTTGCCTTCTACTTTAGAGCCCAAATCATCAGGTACTGGCCATCTAAGCCTGTGATCTCTTACCAAAAACTTTGATAATGTTTGGTCTTTTATATGCGGCAAAATTCCAGCGCGCGTCGTTTCTACTTCAGGTAATTCTGGCATCGATCTAACTCAAGGTTCTAAAAAGGCTTTGGTTTTGCATCATCAAGCCATGAAATGCGCATTAATTCAATAACGAAGCTAGGCGTTTTATGCGCATCGCTATGCTGGCGCTAGCTTACATGAATGCATTTGTAGCTAATACATAACGCTAATGAGATATTACCCCACTTTATGGTAAAGTATGGGGCTGTAAATACTATATTAATTGGTTTCGCACTCTTATGAGCCGACTCAGCAACAAACACATTCTTTTAGCCATAAGTGGCGGCATAGCTGCTTATAAAAGTGCAGAACTTGTGCGGTTATTAGTTAAGGCTGGCGCAAAAGTGCAAGTGATCATGACCTCTGGAGCGACCGAGTTTATTACGCCACTCACGCTGCAAGCCCTTTGCGGCCACCCTGTTCATCAACACCTACTTAATCCACAAGCTGAAGCGGGCATGGGACACATCCAGCTTGCTCGGTGGGCTGACTTATTGATTATTGCACCAGCAAGCGCAAATGTAATGGCGCGTATGGCAAAAGGCCAGGCCGATGATTTATTAACAACCGTGTGTTTAGCGACCAACGCACCAATACACATTGCTCCAGCAATGAATCAAGCCATGTGGCACGATCAGGCCACCCAAGACAATTTACACACTTTACAAGGCCGTGGACTGCACATTCATGGCCCAGGCGACGGCGAACAAGCATGTGGTGATACCGGTGCTGGGCGGATGCTGGAGCCTAGTGAGCTATTTGGCATACTCGAATCACAGTTTGACCAGGGCCTATTAGCAGGTAAGCACCTGGTCATTACTGCAGGCCCCACCCGAGAAGCCATTGATCCAGTCAGGTTTATTAGCAATCATAGCTCTGGAAAAATGGGCTACGCACTCGCCCAAGCCGCCAGAGATCAAGGTGCAAAAGTGACCCTTATCAGCGGCCCTGTGCATCTTGAAAAACCTGCAGATATTGAATTTATTGGCGTTGAAAGTGCCACCCAAATGCTTGACGCCTGCCTTAGTGCTTGCGTTTTCGCAGATTACTTTATTGGGACTGCAGCAGTGTCAGATTACCGCCCAGAATCTATGTCAGATCAAAAGCTTAAAAAACAAAATACCACTGATGGACTTCAATTGGTGCTGGTGCAAAACCCAGACATATTGGCCACTGTGGTGCGCCAATATCCCGCTACAATTGCCATTGGTTTTGCTGCTGAAACGCAAGATGTATTAGCCCATGCTAAACGCAAACTCAAAAACAAAGGGGCGCAGATGATCATCGCCAATGATGTCTCAGATAAGCGCATAGGCTTTAATAGTGATGATAACCAAGTATCATTGATCACTCACGAGAGTGTCACTGAGCTTCCGCTACTTTCAAAACAGAACTTAGCGCGCGAAATTGTCACGGCCATTAGTCAACTCACCAACAAGGTATAAATCAACATGTCCAAACTACCTAAACTTGCCGTAAAGATTCTTGACCCAAGAATAGGCCAAGAAATTCCATTTCCCACCTATGCCACACAAGGCTCTGCTGGAATGGATTTAAGGGCGTGTATTGATGAGTCATATACCCTAGAACCAGGGGAGACAAAGCTTATTCCAACTGGGTTAGCCATTCACATTGAAGACCCTAACCTTTGTGCCATGTTGCTGCCTCGCTCAGGCCTAGGTCATAAGCATGGTGTGGTACTTGGCAATTTGGTTGGCTTAATTGATTCAGACTATCAAGGACAGTTGATGGTCTCTTGCTGGAACCGTGGCAACACAGCATTTGTGATTGAACCATCTGAACGGATTGCTCAAATGGTTTTGGTGCCCGTCGTTCAGGCCCAACTGAGTGTGGTAGAAGATTTTGATGCCAGTATTCGCGGTGAAGGTGGCTTTGGCCATTCAGGTCGTCAGTAACTTCAAACTCACCTAGATTCAAAATAATAAACTAACCCTTACTTTTATACGGAAAATTTTTGCATGGATCGCTTACGTTTATCAGCACCCAACCCCCTGACTCGAAGTATTTTTAGAGCCTACGACATTCGCGGCATTGTAGATGAGCAGCTTAGTGAGAGCATGCTTTATCACATTGGTCTTGCAGTAGGCACTCAAGTCATTAGAAACGGTGAGCACAGTATCGCTGTCGGTGCCGATGGCAGGTTATCAAGCCCTAGGCTCAGTCAGTGGTTGATGGCAGGCCTTGAAGATACCGGCTGCAAAGTATTCGACTTGGGTGCAGTGCCAACGCCCGTTTTATATTTTGGTATAAAAACCTTGGATACCCACTCTGGTATTATGCTCACAGGCAGCCATAACCCCTCAAACTATAATGGCTGTAAAATTGTCATTGGCGGACAAACGCTGGCCAATGAACAAATTGATGCCCTGTATAACCTGATTGAAAAACAAGACTATGTAAGAGGCACAGGTCGCATTGAGGCGCATTATATTGATCAACAATATCAAGACCGTATTGCAAAAGACACCTCGTTAAAGCGCAAGCTCAAGGTGGTTTTGGATGCCGGTAATGGCATAGCCGGAGACATAGCGCCAAAGCTATTCAAACAGCTTGGCTGTGATGTTGTTGAGCTTTTCTGTGAGGTAGACGGCAACTTCCCCAACCACCACCCTGATCCAGGTAGGCCTGAAAATCTAGCCGATTTAATTACCGCTGTCGCTCACCATAAAGCCGATATCGGCCTTGCCTTTGATGGCGATGGTGACCGAGTGGGTGTCATTACTAATGATGGGAAAATGGTATACCCTGACAAGCTATTAATGTTATTTGCCCAGGATGTACTTAGCAGAAACAAAGGTGCTGAGATTATTTATGATGTTAAGTGCACTCGTTTGTTAGACCCTTTTATCCAGAGCTTAGGTGGAAAAGCCACCATGTATAAAACTGGGCACTCACTCATTAAAGGCAAAATGATAGAAACAGGCGCGCTACTTGCGGGCGAAATGAGTGGCCATATCTTCTTTAAAGAGCGCTGGTTTGGCTTTGATGATGGGATTTACAGCGCGGTTCGCTTGTGTGAAATTTTAGCCAATGGCAATGATGCCGCAAGTGAGTTATTCCAGCGTTTTCCAGAAGATGTCAGCACACCTGAAATCAATATAAGCGTCACAGAGGAAGAAAAGTTTAAGCTAGTAGAGCAGCTCCAAAAAGCCCACTTCCCAAGCGGCACAGTGTCTACCATCGACGGCATCCGTGTGGATTATAAAGACGGCTGGGGCTTGATAAGAGCCTCTAACACTACGCCTGTTTTGGTGTTACGCTTTGAAGGTGAAAGCGCCACTGTGCTGAAAAGAATACAAAATGAATTTCAACAGCACCTGCATGCTGTAGACTCAAAACTGACTATACCGGAACAGTATTTATGACCCTTGACCGCAGCGCTGCTATCAACGTAGCACAAGTATTAAGTGAGGCCCTGCCTTACATTCAACGTTTTATTGGCAAAACCATCGTCGTTAAATTTGGTGGTAACGCCATGATCGATGAAGATTTGAAAAATAGTTTTGCTCGTGATGTGGTCATGATGAAGCTTGTCGGCATGAACCCGGTCGTTGTGCATGGCGGGGGGCCCCAAATTGGTGAACTACTGACCAAGCTAAATATCGAGTCACACTTCGTAAATGGCATGAGAGTCACTGACACGGCCACAATGAATGTGGTTGAAATGGTGCTTGGTGGTTCCGTTAATAAAGACATTGTTAACTTGATCAACCAAAATGGTGGTAAAGCCATCGGCATGACAGGTAAAGATGGGCAGCTTATTCAAGCTAAGCAGCTTAAAGTGACGCACCAAAGCCCAGAAATGCTAGCACCAGAAATTATTGATATTGGTCATGTTGGCCAGGTCAGTAATATCAACACCGATGTCTTAGACATGCTTCGTAACAGTGATTTCATACCTGTGATTGCACCCATTGGTGTAGACGATGAAGGGCACTCATATAATATCAATGCTGATTTAGTGGCAGGTAAAGTAGCTGAAGTACTCAAGGCTGAAAAGCTCATGTTGCTTACCAATACAAAAGGCTTACTGGATAAACAAGGCAATTTATTAACGGGCCTTTCAACCCAACAAGTCGATGCCCTCATTGCCGATGGCACCATCTATGGCGGCATGCTTCCAAAAATTGGGTGTGCCCTTGATGCGGTGAAAGGCGGTGTCAAGCGAGCCCACATTATCGATGGAAGAGTGAACCATGCTACGCTTTTGGAAATATTCACAGATCAAGGTGTTGGCACTTTAATTACTGACACCAACGAAAATCCTACGTCACTTAAATAAAGCCAAAGAATAACTATGACCGACGCTAAAATATCTCGTAAGCAACAAATCCTTCAAGCCTTAATGGAAATGTTGGAAGATCCTAATATTCGCATTACTACTGCTGCACTTGCTAAGCGAGTGGGTGTATCAGAAGCAGCCTTATATAGGCATTTTGCGAGCAAAGCACAAATGTACGATGCGCTTTTTGAGTTTGTAGAAGAAACCATTTTTAGTCGTGCGAAAATGATTCAACAACAAGACATTGGCGCACTTGCACAATGCCAACAGATTCTTACTTTAGTGCTTACTTTTGTAGAAAGAAACGCGGGGCTTAGCCGTATTTTAACAGGTGAAGCTTTGGTAGGAGAAAATGAACGTCTAAGTGGACGCGTTAATCAGCTGTTTGAGAAGCTAGAAACGCAATTGAAACAGGTGCTTAGAAACGCAGAACTCAAAGAAGGGCTGCGCACTAGCGATACCCCAAGCAACAGCGCTAATTTACTCATTGCTCTAGCGGAAGGCCGTATCAGACAGTATAGCCGTACTAACTTTCGCCACAAGCCAACCGCAGCTTGGACAGATCAGTGGGCGGTTTTGAGCCAAAACCTAATGCGCTAAGCAGCACAAGCGCCAACAAGTCGGCGCTTACTAAAAGCTAAACACCAAAGTCTTGACGATACTTTAGCATAGCGGCAACTTCTGCTTGCTTATTGCCGCTTTCTTGCAAAAACTCTAGTACTTCATTGAAGCTGATAATGCTAACCACTTTAAGGTTGTAATCTCTTTCAACTTCCTGAATGGCCGATAAATTGCTCTGGCCTTTTTCCATTCGGTCTATCGCAATAAAGGTCGCCACTGGGTTGGCATCGTGCGCCTTGATAAGGGTCATCACTTCACGGATGGCTGTGCCTGCTGTGATTACATCATCAACAATAGCAACCCGACCTTTAAGCTCAGCACCCACGATCGATCCACCCTCACCGTGAACTTTGGCTTCTTTTCTATTAAAAGAGTAAGGCATATCAATGCCATGTTGCTCACTTAAAGCAACCGCCATAGTAGTCGCCAGCGGAATGCCCTTGTATGCAGGCCCCAAAATAACGTCACACTCAATACCAGAATCCACCAAAGCTTGGGCAAAGTATTGGCCTAACTTTGCCAACGCTGAGCCAGTATTGAACAAGCCAAAATTAAAATAGTAAGGGCTTTGACGGCCTGATTTTAAGGTAAAGCTGCCAAACCGTAACACTTCACGTTCAATGGCAAATTCAATAAATTCTCGTTGGTAAGCTTTCATTCTCTGGTTAACTCATTAATGACCGGTTTTCATGACCCTATTATAACACCACCCTAAAGCGAGTGCGTGTGCATTTAGCAGAGTAAATCTGAGTAAATCGCACCTATTTTCAACACCTTATGTGGGTCAAAAAGTGAGACCATGTTACAATAAAAAACAGATAATAAATTTTAACTAAATTATGCAGTCGCTGAATTCAAACCTAGCCCTGCAAACGAGTCAATTTCTAATACCCATGCGTGTTATCACTTTAAATGTTCAAGGCTTACGTCAAGCTGTAGAAAATGGTTTTTTTAAATGGATGGTTACCCAAGACGCAGACGTAGTTTGCCTTCAGGATATCCGCGAAAAAGACTATCAGCTTGATGAGCCCATGTTCCGCCCTGAAGGCTGGCATGCTTATTTTTTTGATGCCTTTGAAGATGGCTATAGTGGCACGGCCATCTACAGTAGACACCAGCCAAAAGCCATCATGTCAGGGTTAGGGTTTCCAGGTTGCGATTTTGAAGGCCGCTTTATTCAAGCCGATTTCGAAAGAGTCAGTGTTGCGTCAGTTTCTGTACCATCTGGCCTTGGCGATGAAGAAAAGCAAGATATCAAAAACGAATTCATGGACCAGCTGAGCAATCACTTTCGCAAAACCCTGCGCAAGCGCAGAGACTTTATCTTTTGTGGCACAATAAACACCGCTCACAGGCCAGCAGACTTATCTGGCTGGTATGTAAACCAAAAAAATTCAGGTTTCTTGCCAGAAGAGCGAGAAGTACTTGATGAAATATTCTTCCAAATGGAGTTTTGTGACGCGTTTCGTCAAGTCAATCAAAACGAGCGCCAGTTTACTTGGTGGCCAGACTATAACCGTGCTTTCAAACTTAATGAAGGTGCACGTTTAGACTATCAAATTACCACGCCTAACTTACGCCGATCCGTTCGCAGTGCAGGCATTTATCGTGAGCAGAGGTTTTCAAGCCACGCGCCATTGATCATCGATTACAACTGCGACTTATAAGAGCAGGCTTAAGGCCCGCTCTTAAGAGTTTGTGATTATTCAGTTAGCGCTTGAGTTTGCAACTGAGTAAGCTTTGATATGCCTTCTCGCGCTAGCTCCAACATAGCGTTCATTTCATCTTGAGTATAAGGTGCGCCCTCGGCAGTGCCTTGAACTTCAATGAAACCACCTTCTGATGTCATCACCACATTCATATCCGTCTCAGCCTTTGAGTCTTCATCGTAGTCAAGATCAAGTACAGGTTCGCCTTTGTAAATACCTACCGATATTGCTGCAATCTGACGCTTCAGCGGGTTGCCTCTCATTGCGCCGTTCTTGTCTTTTTTGAGGACGCTAATGGCATCAACCATAGCAATGTATGCACCGGTTATTGATGCAGTGCGTGTGCCACCATCAGCTTGTAAAACATCACAATCTAACGTGATGGTATTTTCGCCCAATTTTTCCAAGTCCAAAGAAGCTCGCAAAGACCTGCCAATCAGGCGCTGAATCTCTAACGTTCTGCCGCCCTGCTTACCACGCGCTGCCTCACGACCATTTCGAGAATGAGTAGCCCTTGGTAACATGCCGTACTCAGCAGTGACCCAACCTGTACCAGAACCCCGCAAGAACCGAGGAACCCCTCTTTCCACAGAGGCTGTGCATAGAACTTGTGTGCCACCAAACTCAATTAGAACCGAGCCTTCTGCGTGCTTGGTAAAGCCTCGAGTAATCTTAATGTCGCGCAATTGATCCGGGGCTCGGCCACTGGGTCGCACAAAATCAAGTTTTAGGCCCTTAAGCTGATCGGTTATAGTGGAAGTCATAGGTTACCTTAATTGAGAATGGTTAAGACTGTATTTTAATCCAGTTGAAACTAGATGACACCTAGCAATTTACTTTTGTTAAGCTGACATTCGCTGCTAGCGCGCTTATAATCACGGTTTTAGTCTAACCTACTAACAAAGTGACCCTTTATGTCAAACTCTTCTGGCGCACTCTACATCCTTTCAGCCCCATCAGGTGCTGGAAAAACCACTTTGGTAAAAGCACTGTTAGCCCAAGATACCAACGTATGCGTATCAGTCTCGCATACTACCCGCAAACCTAGAAGCGGTGAGGTAGATGGGGTTGATTATAACTTTGTTAGCCAACAAGAATTTGGCCAGTTAGTAGAAGCCAACCAAATGCTTGAATATGCCACAGTTTTTGAACACAGCTATGGCACATCAAAGCAGTGGGTAGAGACAAGCTTGGCCTCTGGAAAAGACGTTATCTTAGAGATTGATTGGCAAGGAAGAGATCAAGTTTTAGCCATCTTCAAAGAAGCTATTGCAGTCACCATTTTGCCTCCATCTCAATCAGCCCTGCAAAATCGTTTACAAAGCCGTGGTACGGATGCTGATGAAGTCATTGCAAGGCGTATGGCCGAGGCCCACAGTGAAATTAGTCATTATGAAGGCAGCCATTTTTTGGTTATCAATGACAACTTTGACGAGGCTTTAGCTGATTTACAGTGTATTTTTTCAGCAAGGCGCTTAAAAACGGCCCAACAATCCGCTAAACATTACCAATTGTTGTCAGAGCTCTTGTCAACAGGGCGTTAAATTTTGTAAACTATCGGGCCTAAATTTCGACTGTCTTGTTGAAATCCTTTTTCCGCTTTGCTTATAAATAACAGGTACCCACATGGCTCGCGTAACCGTAGAAGATTGTTTGGAAAACGTTGATAACCGCTTTGAGCTGATTATGGTGTCCGCAAAGCGAGCTCGCCAACTAGCAACTGGCGGCAAAGATCCGCACGTAGAGTGGGAAAACGACAAAGTAACCGTTGTGGCCCTGCGTGAAATTGCAGAGGGTCATATTAGCGCCAGCATTTTAGATGATCATGACGAAATCAATCAACAATTTGCTGAAACGCCTGCAGACCCAGAGGTGCTTAATGAAGTGACTCAAACAGTTGCTGAGGTCGAGGCAGAAGTCGTACATGGCAGCCCAGACATCGACGAATAACAGCGTCAGTTACTGCGTTAAAAAAAGAGCCTCAGGGCTCTTTTTTTATGGATTGTTATTAATAACCTAAACAAAACTTTCCCGCTTCGACAATTTCCCTTACCATGGGGTTCGAGTTAAGAATGGTGCCAAATTATGCCTACAATCGACGCCCTCGCTACGCGTCTTGAAGATTACCTTGATCCCACGCAGGTGAAGGCTGTGCGCCGCGCTTATTATTACGCAGAGCAAGCCCACGATGGGCAAATGCGCAAAAGTGGTGAGGCTTACGTTTCTCATCCACTGGCCGTAGCGAGCATTCTTGGCAGCATGCACATGGATCATGAAAGCCTCATGGCAGCCATGCTGCACGATGTTATTGAAGATACACAGGTTGATAAACCAGGCCTTGAATCCCAATTTGGTGAAACCGTAGCCAACTTAGTTGATGGTGTTAGTAAACTCACCCATCTAGAATTTAAAACTCGCGCAGAAAGCCAGGCCCACAACTTCCAAAAAATGGCTATCGCAATGGCGAAAGACATTCGCGTGATTTTGGTAAAACTTGCAGATCGGCTTCACAATATGCGCACCATAGGTGCCATGAGGCCAGATAGTCGCCGCAGAATAGCCAAAGAGACCACCGACATCTATGCGCCTATTGCAGGCCGCTTAGGCATGCATGAGTTAAAAATTGAGCTTGAAGATCTAGCCTTTTCAGCCTACCACCCAATGCGCCATAAATACATCGCGCGAGCCGTTGCCGCAGCTCGTGGAGAAAGAAAAGCGTTACTAGAACAGGTGCAACTGGCACTAGTAGACTGCTTAGCACAAGAAGGCCTTGTGGGCGTGGTGAGTGGTCGCCAAAAGCATTTGGCAGGCATCTATAACAAAATGCACGAACAAAAGAAGTCATTCCGTGAAATCATGGATGTGTTTGCCTTTCGTATCGTTACAGACAAGGTTGATACCTGTTACCGTATTTTAGGCGCTGTTCACCACCTAAATTTATATCGCCCTGTGCCAGGTCGTTTTAAAGACTATATTGCTATTCCAAAATCCAATGGTTACCAATCCATTCACACCACTCTATACCGAGCAGGCTCTGGTGTGCACACCCCCATTGAAATACAAATACGCACCAAAGAAATGGATGACATAGCAAGTCATGGGGTGGCTGATCACTGGTTATATAAAACCACTAACACGAAAGCCCAAAGGGCTCATACACATGCTCAAAAGTGGATCCAAGAATTAGTTGAGATGCAAAAGCGTTCGGGCAACGCAATGGAATTTATTAACCATGTTAAACATGACTTGTTTCCTGATGAAGTCTATGTTTTTTCTCCAAAGGGTGGAGTTTTTTCGCTTCCTGCTGGCGCAACACCCGTTGATTTTGCCTATGCTGTGCACACCGACATCGGCAACACCTGTATTGCCTGTCGCATTAACCGCCGCCTTGCTCCACTTAGCCAAAAATTAGACAGTGGCGATACGGTAGAAATTGTGACCACTGCTAGCGCCAAACCGAACATGAGCTGGTTAAACTTTGTTGCTACTGCCAAAGCGAGTAGTAATATTCGACACTCACTCAAGCACCAAGCCACAGATGATGCTGTAAATTTAGGTAGACGAATTCTCAATCAAGAACTTGCCAGTAACCAGTTAAGCGTTGAATCACTTGAACAAACCCAGCTAGATAACTACCTGAGCCAACATAAATTAGCCCATCTGGACGACTTGCTCGCTGAAATTGGTGCGGGCAAACGCCTAGCCTATATTGTGGCTTCTGCCTTAGCTAAAGATAACGATCAAAGTACCGACAAAAAAAGTGGCATAGGTCCTATGGAAATCCATGGTACAGAAGGCATTATGATTAAATACTCGCGCTGTTGTCGCCCTATACCCGGTGACACAATTGTGGGGCATCTCAATGCTGGCCACGGTATCGCAGTGCATCGCGGGTTTTGCAATAACATCCAAGACATTGGCAAAGATAAAGACAAGACCCTAGCCTTAGTGTGGGCAGAAACCGGCGATAGAGACTTTGATGTACGCCTGGAGGTAGAAGTGTCTGCAAGCCGGGGCATTATCGCAAGCCTTGCCACTTGCGCAGCGCAAGAGGAGGCTAACGTTGAAAAAATTGATGTTAGCGAGAAAGATGCTCGTTTATCAGTGGTCAACTTAGAGATCTCTGTGCTAAATCGCATCCACTTAGCCCAAGTTATTAAAGCAATGCGCAAGATTCCAGGCGTTATCCGATTAAGCCGTACCTAAGGTATTGATGCTGTGGAAGTGAGGCAACTTAAAGGAGTGGGCCCAGCACTTGCTGCCAAGCTTGCTAAATTGGGTCTATTTTCTCTAGAAGATTTGCTCTTTCATCTACCCACCCGCTATCAAGATCGGACTCGCTTAACACCTCTTTCTGGCTTGCGGCCAAAGATGTCTTGTTTAGTGGAAGGCACTATCACAACAAGCGCCTTGCAAAGAGGACGCAGTGTGAGCCTTAGAGTAGGCATAGAACAAAACGGCGCCAAACTAGGGCTGCGTTTCATGCACTTTCACGCAAGCCAATCTAAGGGCTTTGCTAACGGCAAGAATATTCGTTGTTTTGGCGAAGTGAGGCCTGGGCCAATGGGCCTAGAAATGGTGCATCCAGAGTATGTCATCTTCGATGCTACCCCTCCGCCACTAGCCACACAGCTAACCCCTATTTACCCGACTACAGAGGGGGTTGGCTTAAATCGTATGGCGCAGCTAATCGCCATGGCTTGGCAACACCTTGAACAAGGCGATATAGACTTAGCGGAACTGCTGCCCCAAGATCTTATTCAACGCCACCGATTACCGAGCCTCAAAGCAAGCTTACAAAAGCTACACTACCCTCAAATCGATGAGGACTTAAATGCTTTGCAGCATGAAGTTACGCCTGCAAAGCTGCGCTTAGTGCTAGAAGAACTTCTGGCCCAACAACTCACCCTGAGCCAAGCCAAACAACGCAGCCAAGAGTTGCCAGCACCTGCAATGTATGCCAACAAAAACCTTGAAGAAGCACTCATAAAATCGCTACCGTTTGACCTGACCAACGCTCAAAATCGCGTATGGTCTGAGCTCCAAAGAGACCTAAACACGACGACCCCCATGGTACGAATGGTGCAAGGAGATGTAGGCTCTGGCAAAACTATTGTAGCCGCACTTGCAGCATGCCGGGCGGTGGACAATGGTTGCCAAGTCGCAATTTTAGCTCCCACTGAGATCTTGGCCGAACAACATCTGCAAAGCTTTAGCCAATGGCTCACTCCACTAGGGGTTAATGTTGTTTGGTTAACAGGAAAACAAAAAGCACAACCCAGGCGTGAAGCCCTAACAGCCATCGCAAGCGGGCAAGGCCAAGTTGTGGTGGGCACTCATGCGTTATTTCAAGAAGCCGTAAACTATCAACATCTAGGTTTAGTGATCATTGACGAGCAACATCGCTTTGGTGTTGCCCAGCGCCATAGCTTGGTTCAAAAAGCGCCCCCTGGAAGCGGCTTACATCAGCTTGTTATGACAGCCACCCCCATACCCAGAACACTGGCTATGAGCGCCTACGGCGACCTTGACCACTCAGTCATTGACGAATTGCCCCCTGGAAGAAAACCGATCAACAGTGTAATTTTAAATAACACCAAACGTGATGAGGTCATTCAACGTATTCGCTTAGCCTGTGAAAGTGGCCAACAGGTGTACTGGATTTGCCCACTCATTGAAACCTCAGAAGCGTTGCAGTGCGAAGCTGCAGAAGACACCGCAACCCTCTTAAAAGAACAACTTTATCCTATTACTGTCGGCCTAGTTCATGGTCGACTCAGTGTGTTAGAAAAGGCTGATGCAATGGCTAAATTTAAGGCAGGTCAAACTCAAGCTTTAGTCGCAACTACCGTCGTAGAAGTAGGCGTTGATGTGCCTAATGCTAACTTAATGGTCATCGATAATGCCGAGCGTTTGGGCCTAGCTCAATTGCACCAATTGCGCGGCAGAGTAGGCCGTGGACAGGCTTATAGCCATTGCCTGTTTATGTATCAAGCGCCTCTTTCTAAAATGGGCAGAGAGCGTTTAGACATTTTGCGCCAGTCAAATGATGGCTTTGTCATCGCAGAAAAAGACCTTCAATTGCGAGGCCCAGGTGAAGTACTTGGCACCCGGCAAGCAGGTGCTATTGGCTTAAAAATTGCTGACCTTATTCGTGATTCACACTTATTACCCGAAGTACAAAAAGCCGCCCAAAATTATGGCGCAAATCAGCAAGAATCGAAAGCATTGGTCGCACGTTGGATAGGAAATAATCAAGACTTTGCTAAAGTGTAAGTGTGAAATTAGACTTGAAATTGAAAGCCTATTAAAGGGTGTCAATAAAGCTAAATATTGGCGCCAACGAAATAATTTTCATGGGTTGATATTTTTATGGGTTTACAATTTCGGAAAATCGTCTATGATCGAACTATCTGAACTGAGTTTCTATCCTTATAGCTTTTAGCTATGAGCGCACTGGCCCTTGTGTTCAGTCACAAAAATAACAAATTTATGTTTTATGTTCCAAAATGATCAAGCCCTTAGGAGGCTCTAATTATGAAATTAATCAATAAAGTTTTAACTGGCGTGGCGCTAACAGCCATGACAGCAACAGCAGCTCAAGCGTCTACTTTAGAAGATGTGCGTGCAGCTGGCGAACTAAAGTGTGTGGTAACAACTGGTTTGGCTGGCTTCGCAGCTCCAAATGCAGATGGCCGCTGGGAAGGTTTTGACGCTGACTTCTGCCGCGCTGTAGCTGCTGCTGTTCTTGGTGATGCTGATGCTGTTAAGTTCGTGCCTTCTACAGGTAAGACTCGTTTCACTATGCTTAACTCTGGTGAAGGCGACATCTTGTTCCGTAACACTACTGAAACCCTTAGCCGTGACGTTGACTTGAAGCTTACCTTCTTACCAGTTAACTTCTACGATGGACAAGGTTTCATGGTTCCTGCAGCACTAGGCGTAACTTCAGCTACTGAGCTTGACGGCGCTTCTGTATGTATCCAAACAGGTACAACTACTGAATTGAACTTGGCTGACTACTTCCGTACCAACGGTATGTCTTACGAGCCAGTGCCAATCGAAACTAACGAAGAAGGTTTCACTAACTACGTAGCTGGTCGTTGCGACGTTTACACAACTGACGCATCAGGTTTAGCATCTACTCGTGCTAAGTTCGATGATCCAACTCAGCATGTTGTGCTACCTGAAATCATCTCTAAAGAGCCTCTAGGTGGTGCTGTTCGTCACGGCGACGACCAGTGGGCTGACATTGGTAAGTGGGTTGTTAACGCTTTGATCAACGCTGAAGAAATGGGCGTAACTCAAGCTAACGCAATGAACCTTTCTGCAAACGTTGGCAACAACCCTGGCATCAACCGTTTGGTTGGTTCTGAAGGCACAATGGGCGAAATGTTGGGTCTAGACGCTAAGTGGGCTGCACGTGCAATCGCTGCAGTAGGTAACTACGGCGAAATCTACGAGCGCAACGTAGGACCAAACACTCCACTAGAAATTGGACGTGGTCTTAACGCTCTATGGAAAAATGGCGGCGTACTTTATGCTGCTCCAATTCGTTAATTAGAACGAATTAGTAGTAACGAACTGGGGTGCAATCGCACCCCAGTTTCATATCTGGAACTTAATAATTTAACTTACTATCAACCAGACGTTAGACGCGATAGAGTATATTCGCTGATCTTTACTTAATGCGGTTCATCCTATGAGTACTCCAAAATCTAACACCAACCCGATTTTAAGGGCTTGGTATGACAAAGAAACCCGATCTGTGATCGTACAAATCATTGCTTCTGCATTGATCCTAGGGTTTTTTGCTTACATTATTAATAACGCTGTTGTGAATCTGTCCAACATCGGTAAAGACATTAACTTTAGCTTCCTCTGGCAAAATGCCAGTTATGACATTAACCAAACCCTCATTGAATACAGTTCAACGTCTAGCCATTTTAGGGCCATGATTGTTGGACTTATTAACACCCTTCTTGTTGCTGGTGCAGGTATTGTTCTGGCAACGATCTTAGGCTTCATCTTGGGTATCATGCGCCTTTCTAGCAACTGGCTCACACAAAAAATTGCCTATGTGTATATTGAGTACATCCGCAATGTGCCCTTGCTTTTACACATTTTGTTACTCCATGGCCTGATCATCAACGCCTTACCGCGTCCAAAAGGCTCACTCAACCTAGCCGACACTTTCTTTCTTAATAACCGTGGCTTCCAAATGCCAAGCCCCGAGTTTCAGCCTTTATTTTGGGTTGTTACGGCTAGCATAATCATCGGCATTGCCTTTGCTTGGTGGTTTAAAGGTTATGCTCAAAAAGTACAAGATGAAACGGGTAAAGCTTACCCTGTGTTCACTATTAATTTTGCTGCCATCGTGATCGCGCCTTTCTTGATCTATTTCATGATCGGGAGCCCTATCGTATGGGATGTGCCCGCGCTTAAAGGTTTCAACTTTAAAGGCGGCATGGTGATTCGCCCTGAATTTATCGCGCTTTGGTTAGCCCTCTCTTTCTATACTGCTGCGTTTATCGGTGAGATTGTTCGCTCAGGCATCGTTGCCATTAGTCAAGGTCAAACTGAGGCAGCTCAAGCACTTGGCGTGTCTAATAACCGTATCCTTCGATTGGTCATTATTCCACAGGCCTTGCGAGTGATTATTCCACCATTAACAAGCCAATACTTGAACCTTGCTAAAAACTCATCGTTAGCCCTGGCTATTGGTTATATGGACGTTGTAGCTACGATTGGCGGCATTTCCCTCAACCAAACAGGTCGAGAAATGGAGTGCATGCTCATCGTAATGGGAATTTACTTAGCAATTTCTTTGTTAATTTCTTCTGGTATGAACTGGTATAACAACCGTATTCAGTTAGTAGAACGATAGGGGAAATAAGAGAATGACTAAAGAAACATACGCACCAGGCATGCACCCTAGCCTACCCCCACCAAAGACGGCTTTTGGTTTGCTTTATTGGCTGAAAAAGAACTTATTTTCATCAGTAGCGAACTCTATCGTATCTTTGATTTGTTTATATTTTCTTTATCTTGCTTTACCAGCAACGATAAACTGGCTTTTTGTAGACGCCACTTATGTTGGCACCACCAAGAAAGATTGTGCGCCTGGTGGCGCATGTATGGCTTTCATTGGTGAGCGATTTAGCCTTTTCGTTTATGGCTTTTATCCAGTTGAACAGCGCTGGCGTGTTGATTTATCTGCACTATTATTGATCGTTGCTGGCGCAGCAGTGCTGTGGGATAACATCCCAGCTCGTAAGCACATGCTTCGCTTTGCCGTTATTTACCCGTTTATTGCCGCATGGTTGCTAGTTGGTGGTTATGGGTTAGAGCCTGTAGGTACGCATCTATTTGGCGGCCTCATGTTGACCTTAATCATTGGCGTGACTGGTATTGTTTTTTCCTTACCTTTAGGCGTTTTCCTTGCCCTAGGCCGCCAATCTAACCTACCTATTATTAAGTACTTTTGCATTGGCTTTATTGAATTCATTCGCGGTGTACCCCTGATTACTTTGCTGTTTGTAGCCTCAACTATGTTGAGTTACTTCTTACCACCTGGCACAACCTTTGACTTGCTGCTAAGAGTATTGATAATGGTGACTTTGTTCTCATCTGCGTATATGGCAGAGGTGATTCGTGGTGGCTTGCAAGCCTTACCTAAGGGCCAACTTGAAGCTGCCGAATCTCTAGGCTTGAACTATAGCCAGGCAATGCGTTTTATTATTTTGCCTCAAGCATTAAAAATATCGATCCCAGGTATAGTGAACACATTCATTGGCTTATTTAAAGACAGCACTTTAGTTATCGTCATCGGCTTACTAGATCCGCTAGGCATTGGCCGTGCATCTGCTGCTGATTCGGCTTGGCTTGGCTTGTCTACGGAAGTTTATCTGTTCGTTGCCATTTTCTTCTTTATCTCATGCTTTGGTATGGCTCGTTATTCTTTGTACTTAGAGAACAAGCTCAATACCGGCCATAAGCGATAACAACTAATTTAAAGGGTTTCTCAAAATGTCAGAAGCACAAAACAAAACAAACAACGATGCGTTGATCCAAATTCGTAGCATGAATAAATGGTACGGCGATTTTCATGTTCTAAAGAACATTAACTTAGAAGTTGCTAAGGGAGAAAAGATAGTGGTTTGCGGGCCTTCTGGTTCCGGCAAGTCAACCATGATTCGTTGTATCAACCGCTTAGAAGAGCATCAAGAAGGTGACATCATCGTTGATGGCACCGAATTGACCAACGACTTAAAGAATATTGATGCTGTACGCCGTGAAGTAGGCATGGTGTTTCAGCACTTTAATTTATTTCCGCATCTAACAGTGTTGGAAAACTGTACGTTAGCACCTATTTGGGTTCGCCAAACGCCTAAAGATGAAGCAGAAGCAACGGCGATGGAGTTCTTAGAGCGAGTGAAGATCCCAGAGCAAGCGAATAAGTACCCAGGCCAACTTTCAGGTGGCCAGCAGCAGCGTGTAGCGATTGCACGTTCATTGTGCATGCGTCCAAACATTATGCTGTTTGACGAGCCTACCTCTGCGCTAGATCCTGAAATGATCAAAGAAGTACTAGATACTATGGTTTCTTTGGCCGATGAGGGCATTACTATGATCTGTGTGACTCATGAAATGGGCTTTGCAAAGCAAGTTGCTGATCGTGTTATCTTTATGGATCAGGGTGAAATCATTGAATCTAATACACCACATGAATTCTTTGACAACCCTCAGCACGAGCGTACGAAGTTATTCTTGAGCCAGATTCTTGGCCATTAAGCCTTCTTTGTAATGAGTTTTTGGAGCCTAGTTTCGTGACCCACTCAACATCATCGCGTGGCGCTCTAGAGGACGACACAGAAGTTCAAGCTAAGCTTGAAGTCATCAAACAGCAGCTTGGGCGCAGCCCAAGAGGTTTAAAAGGCATCGCCGCTAGTAGCCCTAGCGGTGTTCCTTTAGTTCTAAAAATGCGCCCTCTAGTTGATGATAAGCCTTTTCCAACCTTGTATTGGTTATCATCGCGAGATCTTCATAAAGCGATTAGTCAAATTGAGATGGTAGGCACAGTAAAGCAATTAGAAAAGCGTTTGCAAGAAGACCCTGAATGGATGGCCGCCTACCAAGAAAATCAGCGTGAATACGTTAATAAGCGCTGGGAAAGCTGCTCAGAGGAAGACGCTGCGCAGCTAAAGCGATTAGGCTATGACGGACTCTTGGATACCTATGGTATCGGTGGTTTACGTGATTGGGAACAAATTAGGTGTTTGCATATGCACTATGCGCATCACCTATGCGGAAATAATGTGATTGGCCAATGGCTAGATGAGCATTATGGGCTTGATAAACTGATAATCACCAACTGATA
>CAXHZX010000002.1:0-173881 GCA_964022265.1 uncultured Oceanospirillaceae bacterium
GTGGGGCCAAATTAAAGAAATGCGCCAAAGCAAAAGGTTGCCGCATGCGTTAATTATTGGTGGGGTAGAAGGTATTGGCAAGTTGAGTTTTGCCAAATCTATTGCAGCTTCATTATTGTGCCAAAGTCCCGTTGACTCAGAAGCGTGTGGCAGGTGCAAATCTTGCCAGTTAACACTTTCAGGCAGTCATCCAGATTTTAAGTTGCTCGAACCAAAAGAAGAGGGCAAAGCAATTCTGGTAGATCAAATTCGAGGAATTTCCCATTCCTTAGCGACCACCGCTCAGCAAGGCGGGGCTAGAGTTGTAGTCATCAATGGTGCCTCAGATCTTAACCCAAATGCTGCAAACGCATTACTAAAACAGCTTGAAGAGCCTGGTGACAATAGTTACTTTTTATTGATTCATCAGTGGCCAAGCAGGGTTTTGGCTACGGTGAGAAGCCGCTGTCAAGTGTTGGATATGGCAACGCCTCTAACAGGCATCGCCAATGAATGGTTACAGTTTAATGTTACGGATGAAAAACTCGGTGAAGAAAAAGCGCAACATTTATTGCAGCTGGCTAACGGTGCGCCACTAAAAGCAAAGCAGTTGCACGAAACTAAGGCGACAGAGCAGCGCCATCAAATGTTAGTTGAGTTAACCGCCATTTTGAGAGGTAATAAAACCAGTATTGAAGTGGCCAATGTTTGGCAAAAAAGGCCATTAATCCCCATGCTTTCCTGGTGGATGGAGTGGTTGAGTGACTTGGTTCGATTGAAAATGACAGGCGAGCCCGATTCGGTGACGAATCAGGACATTTTGAAACTGTTATTAGCTGTGGGCAAACGCAGTGACATTAGGGCGGTTTACCAACTGATGGACATGATCAGCGAGGACCTACAATACTTAAACCAGCGCCGTAATTTAAACCCACAACTGGTGTGTGAGAAGCTTCTCAACCAATGGTACCTATTAGTTAAATCAGGAACATAAACCCATGATTACAGACTCTCACTGTCATTTAGATAAGTTAGACGTAAGCCATTATGCCAATGGATTTCCAGATCTGATAGAGGCAGCAAAAGCGCAAGAAATTTCTCAAATGTTGTGTATTGGCGTTGATACTGAACAATTTGATGGCATGATGGATTTGATTAAGGACTATGACTTTATCCATGCATCTGCAGGGCTTCATCCACTTGGGGTTAAGAGTTTGGATACCTTGGCTTTGTTGGAGCAACAAGCCCTCCATCAAAAAGTGGTTGCGGTGGGTGAAACTGGCCTAGATTATTTTTATGATAAAGATAACACCGCGTTGCAGCAAAAAGCTTTTGCGGCCCATTTAGACCTTTCTAAGCGTATCCGTAAGCCCGTGATTATTCACACTAGGGACGCTAATGCAGACACCTTAGCATTACTGAACAGCGATGCCGATCTTGACGTAGGCGGGGTGATTCATTGTTTTACCGAAGATTGGGACATGGCTAAGGCGTGCTTGGATTTAGGCTTTTATATTTCTATCTCAGGGATCGTTACCTTTAATAACGCAAGCCGTTTAAGGGACGTTGTTAAAAAACTCCCAATGGATCGGCTTCTGGTGGAAACAGATTCACCCTATCTTGCGCCAGCACCACACCGCGGCAAACAGAACGAACCTAAGTTTGTGAGGGAAGTTGCGCAGTATGTAGCAGACCTTAAGGGCCTGACACTTTTGCAACTGGCCAACAAGACAAGTTCAAATTTTGCTGATCTATTCTTAACCCCACGGTAACCTTAATCGCTGTTCCTTGGCACAAATTATCATGGTTTTTTGTTGCATATGACTATTATGAGCTCTATAGTCACAGAAAGACCATTAAGTTAAATTTGTAGATAGACAAGTGAAGGTACCGCCATGAACTGGGGCATTGCAGCAAAGCCAAGCATTCCTGATTATTTCCCTCGTGAAAAAGAAAACCGCAAAGTACGTGAGTTTAAGCGCAGAGAAGAAGAAATTCTTGAAACGGCACTTGGCTTATTTCGAGACTTGGGTGAGGATAAAGTCACTGTCGAAATGATTGCTGACAATGTAGGCATTGGTAAGGGCACTATATATAAGCATTTCAAATCTAAGTCAGACATCTATATTTCTCTCTTAGTGAATTATGAGCAAGCTCTAGCAAACCTCCTTGCCACTAAGGATTTTTCTGATCCAGAGTCATTGTGGCGCAGCTATTTTGAATTTCGAATGAATGATCCAGAGCAAGCTTTGTTGTTTGACCGGCTAGAAGAGCGACTGGTGAAGAGCCATGAGCATGAAACTGAAGTCGCCCAGGTACACAAGGTTCGTAATGAAAATATGCAGGTTTTAACCGCCTTGGTTCAAAAACGCATTGATTCTGGAAAGTTGGAAAAAGTGCCAGCCTATTTTCATTTATCTGCATCATGGGCCCTTGTACATGGTGCTTTAGCGTTGCATGATTCGGGTTTTTTCAAGGAATTCATCCAGGACAAAGAAGCATTTTTTGAATTTTTGATGCAAATTGGTATGCGTATGGGCAACCAAGGTCAAAGCCGAAACACGGAGGCTCATAAAACTGATCCTAAGCCGTCCAAACCTTAAAGGCACCAAGATTATGCTGGAAACGCTAATTGAGAACGCCCAAGCGCTGCCTAGTTATCATCTAGAGGATTGGCACCCCGTTTTTAAGGGCGACATGGATCTTGTTATAAAAGGTGATGGGGTGTGGCTCCATGAAGGTTCACCTATTATTCGCGATAAGATTAGACAACTTTTTGGGCGTCTACTTCAGCGTCAAGCTAATGGTGACTACTGGATTGTAACGCCTGTTGAAGCCTTTAGAATTCAGGTGGAAGATCTGCCGTTTGTTATTGTTGCAGTCGATCGAGAGCGTCGTTTGGGTCAGGATGTGTGGGTTTTCACCTCTAACCTTGGCGACCAAATTACCTTGTTACAGCAAGATCAGTTTAGCAGTGGGGCCAATCCCTTGGCACCCAGCCCACAATTGCATGTGAGAGACGATCTGTGGGGGCGCATCAATCGCTCGGTGTTTTATCAGCTGGCCCTTGCTAGTGAGATAGTCGCCTCAAGTGACGGTGACACGGCTCAATTAAGAAGTGGCGGACAAGCATTTTCTTTAGGGCCTGTTTAAAGCGAAATGTTTTCTGGAGTTTATTAAAATGCCTGTTCATGAAGTTTACCACGCACTGATTTCACATAAACTTGCGCTCCTACGCAAAGCCCACGTAAGTACCAAACAATTTCGAGAGCTTTCTAACGAAGTGGCCAGCTTGCTTACCTATGAAGCTACAAGAGAGCTTTTACTAGAGTCAGTTGAAATAACAGGCTGGCAAGGCACGCCCATAAAAGCGCACATGTTAGCAGGTAAAAAACTCACTATTGTGCCTATTTTAAGGGCTGGGCTTGGTATGCTAGATGGGGTCATGCAACTTGTGCCTAATGCTAAAGTGAGCGTAGTAGGGCTGTACCGTGACGAACAAACCTTGCAGCCTGTGCCTTATTTTGACAAGGTAATTGAAGACGTTAACCAACGTACAGCGCTTATCATCGACCCAATGCTTGCTACCGGAGGTACTCTTTTAGCCACTATAGAGTTACTAAAATCTAAAGGCTGTTCAAACATTATTGGGTTATTCTTAGTGGCGTCACCAGAAGGGTTAGAAGCTACTTTAAACGCGCATCCAGACGTGGATCTGTATGTTGCCGCGGTGGATACAAAGCTCAATGCAAACGGATATATTATCCCAGGCCTAGGTGATGCTGGTGATAAAATTTTTGGCACCACCTAAAACACATTGTTAGCTTCCCCTATGACCTAATTATTTAGGAAAAGCTAACCTTGGATCATAGCTCTTAAAGCTTTCTAAATACTGTGCGTTGGCTTGTAATTGCCATTTGGTGTTGGGTAGAACGGCTGTAACACACTTATATTTCTCTCGATAGCTGGCAGTGTTGGCGTTTTCTTCCATTACAACAGCAACCATCCCAGCCACAATCCCTTGTTGTTGCTCTACCAGTTGTACGGCGCCATGCATGGTGCCACCTGTTTCCACCCACTGATCAACCAGTAAAACACGAGTGCCTGGTGCATAGGCTGGCAGGCGCATTTCCATTGATTGGGTTTGGCCCGAATAGTTAGTCATAGCTGCACTGTCGGTATCAACACACAATTTGCCAGCCTTTCTAATGGGTAAAAAGCCACAACCGATGCGGGCTGCAATGCCTGCTGCTAACACAAACCCCATGGCGTCAAGCCCTGCAACCACGTCCACTTCATCAGCATCGATGTCTGCGCATAAGTCATCTAATAAGTCATGGTAGGCTCTAGCATTAATATAGATGGAAGTAGGGTCTAGCCATGCAAACTTATCACCTTTGGTGTTGGGTGCCATAAGCTTCAAATACCAACGATCCTCTCGTGCTCCTTTGTCATAACTCATGTGACACCTCTGAATTGGATATGTTTATTATTAGTTGCTTGAGTTTAGCGGGGTCAATATTATAAAAATCGTTATCAAAATTAATGCCCGTAGCCACCATGAATAGATCCACGTGTTCTGCGTACTGATGCGCGTTATCTGGAGTGACGCCAGATGCTAGGGCCAGTGCTGTGTCACCACAATGGGTCCGAAAGGTTTTAATTTTATCTATATCTGCAGCATGGCCCGTTGCTACGCCTGAAGTCACAACTAAATCCATGTGATTGCAGGCTATGGCTGCACTGCGGGCATAATCCTTCGGCGCTACCTCACGTTGTTTTTTAAAGGCTGTGCCGCCGATATATAGGCCTTGCCAGCCGCTTTCTTTACGGGCAGCATCAATTCTTTTGGCGTCTACTTGGTCATCTATTGCACGGCGTTCATCGACACAGGCGTCATCAGCCCAATAGCCATCAACACGGACACCTCTTCTTTGCAGAGCACCCAATATGGGAAACGCAAACTCTCCCGTTACCGCTAGAAAGTTAACGCCAATCCAGTAGTCAGGAAACTCTGCACGAATGCTCTGGATAATGGGTAAGAGTCGTTCTTTTTCAAAATCATGATTAATTAAAAATACGCCAGAGCAACCGCCTGCGATGGCCGCATTAATATTACGTTTTGCCTGGTCGTGATCTAAGACATGAATGACAGGAATCACGATGGGGTTTTGGCTGTTAAAACGAGTGTGTAATTCTTCTCTATGCATGACTAGTTTCCAACAATGGGTTTAATGGCTAACCGACCTAGCGTGGTTAGCCATTTGAACCAGAACCAAACCTACATATTAGGATAACTTGGTCCACCAGCGCCTTCTGGAGTCACCCAAGTGATATTCTGGCTTGGATCCTTAATGTCACAAGTTTTACAATGCACACAGTTTTGGCTATTGATTTGGAAACTCTTTTCGCCTGCGTCATTTTCCAAAATTTCATAGACGCCTGCAGGGCAGTATCTTTGAGCAGGTTCGTCCCACATGGGTAAATTTACGCTTAATGGTAAGTCCTTATCCCGCAGTGTGAGATGCACTGGTTGGTCTTCCTCGTGATAAGTGCCCGACAAGAATACCGATGACAGCTTATCAAAACTCAACACCCCATCTGGCTTGGGATAATCAATTTTAGGCATTTTATCGGCAGGTTTTAAAGTGGCATAGTCTGGCGTGTCGTCTTTGAGATTGATAGGTAATTTACCGCCAAAAATGTTTTGTTCAAGCCAGTTAAAGGTACCACCAAGCCACATCCCAAACTTGTGCATTGCTGCGCCAAAATTGCGGGCTTTATATAGCTCTTCGTGCAACCAAGACTTCTTAAAATGCTCAGCATAAGCCACCAAGTCATTTCTGCCTTCATCACCATTTGTGATCGCATCAAACAATGTTTCTGCTGCTAACATGCCAGATTTCATAGCCGTATGGCTGCCTTTGATCTTGGCAAAGTTCATGGTGCCAGCATCGCAACCAATAAGAAGGGCGCCAGGCAGGCTCATTTTTGGTAAAGCAAATAAACCACCTTTCTCAACGGCCCGTGCACCATAAGATACTCGCTTGCCCCCCTCTAAGTGCTTTTTAAGAACCGGGTGGTGCTTTAGGCGCTGAAATTCATCAAATGGACTTAAATGTGGGTTATCGTAGCTTAGATCGATAATTAGACCCACGCTGACTTGGTTATTGTCACCATGATAAAGGAAAAAACCACCGTTAGAACCTTTCGTTAGCGGCCAACCCGATCCATGCACAACCAACCCTGGTTGATGCTTAGCTGGATCAATGTCCCAAAGCTCTTTTATACCAATGCCATAATGTTGGCTTGTGGTATCGGCGTCTAGGTTGAATTTTTCGATCAGTTGTTTACCAAGATGACCGCGACAACCTTCTGAGAAGACGGTGTATTTTGCATGCAGCTCCATGCCTTGCATGTACCCATCTTTTTGTTCACCCGTTTCACTAACGCCCATGTCGCCAGTTGCAATGCCTTTAACACTGCCATCTTCATGATAGAGAACTTCGGCCGCGGCAAAACCTGGGAACACCTCAGCCCCGAGGCTTTCAGCTTGTTCAGCCATCCATCGACACACATTGCCTAGGCTAACAATATAATTGCCATCATTATGCATCGGTTTAGGAATCGCGAAACTTGGCATTTTTAAACTGCTACTGGGTCCAGTTAGGATGTGCATTTCATCTTTATCAACCGGCGCAGTTAAGGGAGCATCCATGGTTTGCCAGTCCGGAAATAGCTCATTAAGTGCAGTGGGTTCAAGAACCGCCCCTGATAAGATATGAGCACCAACTTCAGAACCTTTTTCAACAACACATACACTCAGCTCTTTTTCGTTGTCCTTGGCCAGCTGAAGTAATCTGCATGCTGTTGCCAAACCTGATGGTCCTGCGCCAACAATTACAACGTCAAACTCCATCGATTCACGTTCCACTTTACAACCTCTCATTTGCATTTTTTATTAGCGACAAAATGATCGCGTAATAATTAGTTAAAAACTAAGTAGAATTGCATATTGTCTTTTCTTGTGCAGAAATACAATAAATACTTGCTAGTATTAACTTTGACTTATGGCAATGTTCAGGCTAACCAAATTTTTGGTAGACTAGCATTAAGTTTAGCCCTCTATCTCAGCGGTCCATAGTTATGCATATCAATATTTACAGCACAGACACACAACAAAGCGTGCATGACAACATGCGCAAATTAAGATCTGGTGATCGGGTTCATTGTAGTGACATAGCACAGTTTATGTTCTGCAAGCGTTTATTAGAACAGTGGCGTTGGGATGATGTGCTTTTGCTGTTGTTAGATGCGCAAAACCAAGTGTTGAAACAATACAAGTATAAGCCGCCAGCGAATAAGTCTGTACCAAGAGAAAGGCTACTGAAGGATCAAGAACACGTCGTCAATGCGTTAGAGAAAGTCTTTGCGCATTGCCAGAAGGTAGGGTTAAAGGTGGTTTCTTTTAGCGATGGTTTGGTAGTAGTGCCAAAGGAGCTTGCGGATGATCCGATGGCACTGTGCTCTGCGGCAGCGCTAGGCATTAATGATTATGAAATATACACAACCTTCGCAGAGCAGGTGGACTAGATACGCTCGTTAAGCGAATTCGCCTTCAGAGCCAGCAAAGTCATCCACGTCTAGTTTAATACGCATGCTTTTACTCAGCCCCTTACGAGTTTGGGCTTTGGCTTTGGCTTTTTGTAGTTGCGTCTCTATTTTGGAACTCAATGCATCGATTGCGCTAAACATGTTATCACCCTTAGCTTTCGCAAAAATTTCTCTGCCCGTGTCAAGATGAAAGGTGGCTTCGGCAAGATCTTTGGTGCCGTCCTTATCTATGGTGACTTGAATGTTGGTGATATGATCGAAGTGGCTTTCATTTTTCTGCAGTTTGGCCATAATACGTTGCTTTATAGCACTTGTAGCTTTGGTGTCGTGACGAGCAGTAATGTTCATTTGCATAATCGAATCCTTATGTTAGTAGCAGTTTGAGTTAAAAAATAAGCAATCAGTCCTGTGTT
This sequence comes from uncultured Oceanospirillaceae bacterium, assembly GCA_964022265.1. Taxonomy (GTDB): domain Bacteria; phylum Pseudomonadota; class Gammaproteobacteria; order Pseudomonadales; family Balneatricaceae; genus Njordibacter. The sequence continues at coordinate 8,007 of CAXHZX010000002.1, forward strand.
GTAGAGTTAAGTTAAGTTAAGTTAAGTTAAGTTAAATTAAAAGGGTTGAGCGATGGAGTCATTTCTCATCAAGCTCACTTTAAATAAACCACAAGTAAAAGCATAAAGAAAGTGCTTTTGTTGATTCGCTATAATTTAATGCAACGCGCCTTATTGGTTGGTTGGAAAAATACAATGACAAGTGAGTACGACATTTTAATTTGCGGTGGTGGCATGATTGGTTCTGCATTGGCCAGCCTGCTTGCACCTCATGGGTTTCGCATTGCCCTAGTGGAGGCTCACCAGCCAGTTGACTATAATGCAAGCCAAACATTTGATCTAAAGGTTGCCGCGCTTAGCCCACACAGTGCGAAAGTGATGCAAGTCTCTGGAGCATGGGATATTTTGAATCAAATGCGCCTTTGTCCATATCGTAGAATGAGAGTGTGGGAGGTTGCAGGCTTTGGTGATCTTACATTTAACGCAAACCAAATTGGCGCCAGTGAGCTTGGTCATATTGTTGAAAATAGACTCGTACAGTTAAGTTTATGGCAAGCTCTGTCACGCTATGAAAACGTGAGCTTTATATGCCCGGCAACACCTGTGGCGTTTGAACAACATCATCAAGTGAGCAGAGTGACCCTTGATAACGGGCAGCAACTTAGCGCAAAGCTCATTGTAGGCGCCGACGGTCCACAATCAAAAGTAAGACAAAGTTTTGGTATTGGTGTTAATAGAGGGCAATATCAACAGGCGTGTTTGGTTGCATCTGTTGATACAAAGCTTGGCCAACAAGACATTACTTGGCAACGTTTTGTTCCCCATGGCCCGCAAGCCTTCTTGCCCATGCTAGGCCAACATGGCTCTGTGGTTTGGTATCATCAAGTGGATCAGGCCAGGGCGCTTTCTAAGCTTTCAAATGCCGAGTTATCTAAGAAGATCATGGAAGAATTTCCAAAAGAGCTAGGGCCAATTAAAGTCACCGCAAAAGCATCTTTTGGTTTGCAAAAACAGCATGCTCAGCAATACAGTAGAGATGGCGTTGTCCTTGTTGGGGATGCAGCGCATGTGATCAATCCGTTGGCAGGCCAGGGCGTGAACCTTGGTTTTCAAGATGTGGATTGCCTCGCAAAGCTGCTAACGCAAGCATCACTTCAAGGTGAAAATTTTGCAAGCAATGAAGTTCTCAAGCGTTATCAAGATCAGCGTAAATTTGCTAACAGTATAATGTTGCATAGCATGGATGCATTCCATCATGGTTTTAGTCAAACCTTTGGCCCAAGTAAATGGTTGAGGAACTTGGCTTTGGCCACCGCAAAAGTACCTGCTATCAAAAAACAAGTGATTAAGTACGCAATGGGGATGAAATAGTTTCCCATAAAATTATAGAAAGATTACTTCTATAGCGCCTTATTTCAAATTATACTCATAAGCCTATTTATTAGCCCAAGCTTTAATGCTCAAGCGCAAATATTGTAGGGTTTATAGCCTGCACCTATGCGCCCATTTACTGGTAAAAATATGCCCTCAGCACCACAGCCTCACCCTTCGTTTTATTTTTTAAGAGAGCAAACCATCGATTCCTTGAATATTAGCATTCAAGAATTTGAACATACAGTTACGGGCGCTCGACATATTCATTTAGCTAGTCAACAAACGGAAAACGTGTTTTTAGTGGCCCTAAAAACCATGCCGCAAGATTCATCAGGTGTTGCACATGTTCTAGAGCATACGGCTTTATGTGGAAGTGAGAAGTTTCCGGTTAGAGATCCGTTTTTCATGATGATTAGGCGTTCTTTGAACACATTCATGAACGCGATGACAAGCAGTGACTGGACAGCATATCCGTTTGCTAGCGAGAACAAAAAAGATTTTAACAACCTGTTAGAGGTTTATCTGGATGCCGTGTTCTTTGCTCGTTTGGACCCATTAGACTTCGCCCAAGAAGGCCATCGAGTTGAGTTGATTGATGATGAGAAGGGCCAACAAAAGCTGACTTATAAGGGTGTCGTTTTTAATGAAATGAAAGGGGCTATGAGCTCACCTGTGAGTCAGCTATGGCAAACCCTAACCAAATATGTGTTTCCAACGACTACGTATCACTATAACAGTGGCGGTGAACCTGTTGATATTCCAGACTTAACACACGAACAATTACTGGCTTTCTACAAGCGCCACTATCACCCGTCTAACGCGATATTTATGACCAGTGGTGACATTGATGCAGCAACTCACCAAGCTTCTTTTGAAACCCTTGCACTGAACCGATTTAAAGCTGAAAAAATTGATCTTCAAGTGCCGGATGAAAAGCGCTATTTTAGTCCCCTAAGAGTGCAAGAGGGTTATCCTGCCGCAGCCAATGATGAGCAAGCTAAGACGCACTTAGTATTAGGTTGGTTATTAGGCCATAGCACAGATCTAATGCAACAAATGCGCGCCAACCTTTTGTCTAGAGTGTTGCTTGATAACAGCGCCTCTGCACTTCGTAAAGAGCTAGAAACCTGCGGTATTGGCACAGGCCCATCACAGCTTTGTGGTTTGGAAGACTCTAACAAAGAAATGACATTTTTGTGTGGGCTTGAGGGCTGTGATACTTCAGACGCCGATGCCTTTGAGCAAAGGGTATTAGATTGTCTGGCTAGGGTTATGGAAGAGGGTGTTCCACAATCTGAAATTAGTGCCGCTTTACACCAGTTAGAGCTAGGGCAGCGTGAAATCGGTGGTGATGGCTATCCTTTTGGTATGCAACTCATTATGGGTGCTTTGCCTTCTGCTATTCACGGGGGTGACGTTATCGCGGCGCTCAATCTTGATCCAGTTTTGTCACAGTTAGGTGAAGATATTAAGGATCGAAATTTCATACCAAATTTGATACAGGATCTTTTGCTTTCTAATAGCCATAGAGTGCGTCTATCCCTATCACCTGATGCCGATATGGCTTCGCGCCGTGATGCAGCTGAGCAAGCAAGGCTACAACAATTGTTAGATTCTATGGATCAAGAGCAGCGCCAAAAGGTTGCTCATGACACAAAAGCGCTGTTGGCAAGACAGGCTCAAGAAGATGACGCCAGCATTCTGCCTGAAGTGACAAGAGAAGACATTCCCGTAGAGCAGTCGATTGCAAAGCCCACACTGGTCAGTAAAGACTTGAACTGGAGTTTTTATGGCGCGGGTACTAATGGTCTTGTTTACCATCAACTGGTGATTGATTGGCCAAGTATTAACCAGCAAAGCCTGCCATATATGAATTTGTTGGCGCAGTTGATGACCGAGTTAGGGATTGGGCAAAAAAGCTATCTAGAAGTACAAGCAGAGCAGGCCAGTGTATGTGGCAGTCTTTCGGCGTATTTATCCTTTCGCGGTGAAGCTATTGACGCTGATCAGGTTAATGCTTACTTTATGTTAAGTACCAAAGGCCTTGCCTCGAAACAAGATGAGATCGTTAACCTGCTTAAGCGCACGCTTATGGATGTGCGTTTTGATGAGCCGCAAAGGATAAAAGAGCTGGTCGGGCAGTTGCGTTCTAGAAAGCAACAAAGTGTAGCCCAATCTGGTCATAGTTTTGCCTTGGGCGCTGCCAGTCAAAACATGAGCAGCGCTTCGAACATACAATTTAATTTAACGGGCTTAAACGGTCTCCAATGGCTGCAAGCGTTAGATGATGGTTTGGCCGATGAAACTAACCTAAATGCTTTGTGTGAAGAATTAAAACGCATTCACCAAGCTCTGTGCCAAAAGCCTTTGCAGTTGGCTTCTGTGGGTGAGCTACAGCAGCAAGAGTACTTGCAAAAGAGTTTCCCACAAGCTTTTGAGAATAGTATCGGAAAGCTAACGGGTACATTAGATTGGCCTGTTAAAGGTGCAACTAGCCGCCATACAAGCATCAAACAAATGTGGATCACAAATACGCAAGTTAATTATTGTGCAAGGTCATACCCAACTGTACCGAGCGCGCACGAAGACGCTGCTTCTTTAGTGGTGTTAGGCGAAGTCCTTCGTAACGGATATTTGCATCGGGCGGTGCGTGAACAAGGCGGAGCCTATGGTGGTGGTGCGGGCCAAGACAATAATAATGCCTGTTTTAGATTCTATTCATATCGGGACCCCAGAAGCAACGAAACGTTTGCTGACTTTAGTGCATCCATTGATTGGGTGCTGTCAGATGGGTTATTGAAGCAGCATTTAGAAGAAGCGGTTTTGGGTGTTATTGGTAGCCTTGATAAGCCAGGATCACCGGCTGGAGAGGCTTTACAGGCTTATCAAAATGAATTACACGGGCGCAGTGCAAACATCCGCCAAAAGTTTAGGTTGGCTATTTTGTCTGTTACTCTTGAATCACTTCAAAGAGTTGCAAATGCATACTTAAAAGAAGGCCAACCTTGCGATGCAGTAGTTGCACCAGCGCAACTAGCTAACGAGCCCTATTTTAGCGATTATGAGGTTTATAAAGTTTAAGTGAGTAAGGCGTTTGTGGGATCTTTGATGGTCGAAACAATGACCAAGACTACAGCCTGTATTTATAATGACTAAGACATTACTGGAGTTTCATGTTCAACTCAAATGACACCGCTAACTCTCAAGCTTTGCTGGAGGTTAAAAGTATTAGTAAAAAATTCGGTGAGTTTTTTGCTAACCAGGACATAGACCTAGCCATTGTGTCTGGCAAAGTACATGCTTTGCTGGGTGAAAATGGCGCCGGTAAGTCTACTTTAGTAAAAATGATGTACGGCGCTTTGCAACCTACAAAAGGCCAGATCTATTGGCAAGGTGAAAGGGTGTCAATAGCGAGCCCGGCCCACGCAAGAGAGCTGGGTATAGGTATGGTGTTTCAACACTTTTCGCTGTTTGAGGCGCTCACGGTGCTTGAGAATATCAGCCTTGCTTTACCGCCAAGGCTTAGAGAAGGCGACCTTGGTAAGCGTATCACTGATTTGTCACTAGATTATGGCCTACCACTAAACCCATCAGCATTAGTGGCAGATTTATCAGTCGGTGAGCGCCAGCGTATTGAAATTGTTCGTTGCCTGTTGCAAGAACCTAAACTGCTTATTATGGATGAGCCGACAGCGGTTCTTACGCCACAAGAAGCCATTGCCCTTTTTAAAACCCTGCGTCGCCTTGTGGATGAGGGCTGCGCGGTTCTTTATATTTCTCATCGCCTAGAAGAAGTTAAACAGCTGTGTGAAGACGCCACCATTTTAAGACACGGCAAACGTGTGGCTGGTGTTGACCCAAAAGTTGAAACTGCAGCGACCCTAGCCCAGTTAATGGTCGGCGCGAGTGTGCATCAAGTGAGCCGCAAGCCTAATCAAAACGTGGGAGAACCTTTACTTTCAGTCAACGCCTTGTCACACCCATCTTCAGCCGCTTTTGGTGTGGATTTGATCGACGTTAAGCTAACCGTTAATGGTGGTCAGATACTGGCAATCGCAGGTGTTGCAGGCAATGGACAAGGCGAATTGTTTGGCGTGCTATCAGGTGAAGAGCCAACTCCAAAGCAAACCTCAATTAAGCTAGCAGGTAAGATCTGCAATCACTTCAATATCAACCAACGCCGCTGCCTAGGCGCGGCATTTGTACCTGAAGAACGGATGGGCCATGGGGCGGTGGAACATTTAAGTTTAACCGACAACATTCTTCTTTCTCGCCATGGATGTGAAGATACCCAAATGCCATTGAATAAAGGTTGGTTGGGTATTGATCGAGGCCAGCTTGCAAAAATGAACCGACAAATTAGCCAAGACTATGATGTACGCAAGGGCAGTGAAGATGCCACAGCTGATTCATTGTCTGGTGGTAACTTGCAAAAATTTGTAGTGGGACGGGAACTAAACCGCAGTCCCAAAGTACTAGTGATTAACCAACCTACCTGGGGCGTTGATGCGGGTGCCGCTGCGCTTATTCGCCAAGCGGTGATCGATCTATCTCGTCAAGGCAGTGCGATATTAATTATTAGTCAAGACCTGGACGAGATTTTTGAATTGGCAGATTCTATTGCCGTTATGTCAAGAGGCCAACTGTCAGCGACATATGCCGCGTCTGACATAACCAGAGAAGACATTGGCTTAATGATGGCAGGGTCTCACGAAGAAGCCCAAGCAGTGGAGGGCGCTTAACATGCAACTAATCTTGGAAAAGCGCTCACAAGCTTCAAGCTTAATGAACACCTTGTCACCGGTACTGGCCATCATGCTTACGGTGGTGATGGGAGGGTTGATGTTTGCCGCTATGGGTAAACCGCCCTTAGAGGCCCTATATTTATACTTTATCGATCCGCTAACCAATTGGTGGTCCATTGAAGAAGTGCTGGTGAAGGCTGGACCTCTTATTTTGATTGGTGCTGGCTTAGCGTTATGCTTTAAAGCCAACGTTTGGAATATTGGCGCCGAAGGCCAACTGACAATAGGTGCCTTGATGGGCGCAGTTATCCCAGTGGTTTGGGGTGACTGGCAGTCACCTATAGCCTTGTTAGCCATGGTTATATTAGGCGCTGTTGGTGGTGCTTTGTTTGGTCTGATCCCAGCTTGGTTAAAAACCAGGTTTGGTGTGAACGAAATTCTTACCAGTTTGATGCTGGTTTATATCGCGCAGTTACTTTTAGACTGGGTGGTGCGTGGCCCATGGAAAGACCCAAATGGCTACAACTTTCCAAAGTCTGTGTCGTTTGAGGGCTGGCATCTACTGCCAATGTGGGGTGATGGCAGAATGCACTTAGGCCTTTTGGGGGCTGTTATTGCTGCACTGATTTTGTATTGGGTTATGCGCTATACACTTAAGGGTTTTGAAATTAATGTAGTGGGTAGTGCCCCAAGAGCCGGTGTTTTCGCTGGTTTTTCTCAAACCAAAGTGGTGTGGTTTTGTTTTGCCGTGTCTGGGGCTATGGCAGGTTTAGCCGGTTTATTTGAAGTGGCTGGGCCTGTCGGTCAACTACAGCCGCACATTTCTCCAAACTATGGCTTCACGGCCATTATTGTTGCCTTTCTCGGCCGTTTAAACCCACTTGGTGTCATTTTTGCGGGCTTGTTACTGGCGATTAGTTACATTGGTGGAGAAGGAGTTCAGATTGAATTAGGAATATCTGATAAAACAACTCAAGTGTTCCAAGGCATGTTATTATTTTTCATCTTAATGTGTGACACACTGATCTTATATCGGCTTAAATTAATCAGAAAAAGGTTGGACGGGGAAGTCTCATGAGCACCTATGAAGCGATACTGCTTACCATCATTACTGCATCTACGCCTTTGTTGTTAGCCGCCATTGGAGAGCTGGTTGTTGAGCGCTCTGGGGTTTTGAACCTTGGAATAGAGGGTATGATGGTGATGGGGGCTGTGTGTGGCTTCGTGGCGGCTCACGTGACAGGTTCAGCTTGGCTTGGTGTGTTTGCCGCAATTGTAGCGGGCATCGCAGTCTCGCTATTATTCGGGTTGCTCACGCAAACGCTGGTCACCAACCAAGTTGCGACAGGCCTAGCAATTACCCTATTAGGGCTGGGTTTGTCAGGCTTAATAGGGAGTAATTTTGTTGGTTTACCTGGTGTAAAGCTTGCCAATGTATCCATTCCTTGGCTTTCAGATTTGCCTTTTGTAGGTCGATTGTTATTTGGCCAAGACCCTTTGGTTTATGTATCTATTGTACTTACAGCAGGCGTAGCCTATGTGCTAAAGAACACGCGGATTGGGCTTGTTATTCGTGCAGTGGGCCAAAGCCACGATTCTGCGCATGCCCTGGGTTATAAAGTCATTGCGGTGCGCTATGCCTGCATCGCTTTTGGCGGTGCAACTTCTGGTTTAGCAGGCGCTTATTTGTCGTTAGTATACACACCGCAATGGATTGAAAATATGACTGCAGGGCGTGGCTGGATTGCCCTTGCATTAGTGGTGTTTTCTACTTGGTTGCCGTCGCGCTTAGCCATGGGCGCCTATTTATTTGGTAGTGTATGGATTTTGGGTTTATACGCGCAAGGTATGGGCGTTGGGATACCTGCGCAGCTGTTATCCTCGCTTCCATATGTGGCCACAATTTTGGCGTTGATTGTTATTTCAACAAATCGACGCTTATCCGTAATCAACACCCCTGCTTCACTAGGGCAAGGGTTTGTTCCTGATCGTTAGTTTACTCACGATTTATTTTTAACGCTTTAACAATAATCATCGATATTGATGAGGAGAAAAGTATATGAAAAAGTTGCTTACAGCTGCCGCTAGCGTTGCGCTAGTCTCAGCACTATCTTTCTCTGCAGTTGCTGCAGATAAGCTTAAGGTTGGCTTTATTTACATTGGCCCCCCAGGTGATCACGGCTGGACTTACCAGCACGATGAAGGCCGTAAGGCTATGGAAGCTCAATTGGGCGATAAAGTAGAAACTGTATTCGTTGAAAACGTTCCAGAAGGCCCAGATGCTGAGCGAACAATCACCCGTCTAGCACGTCAAGGTACAGGCCTTATTTTCACAACGTCTTTTGGTTACATGGACCCAACCCTAAATGTTGCTGCTAAATTCCCAGACGTAAAGTTTGAACACGCATCAGGCTACAAGCGTGCCGATAACGTATCAACTTATAATGCGCGCTTTTATGAAGGCCGTTACGTGATTGGTCAAATTGCTGCACAAGTTTCTAAGACTGGTGTTGCAGGTTATATTGGTTCTTTCCCGATTCCTGAAGTTGTGCGTGGCATCAACTCCTTCTTGTTGGGTGCACAAAGTGTAAATCCTGACTTTGAAATTAAAGTAGTTTACGTTAATTCTTGGTTTGATCCAGGTCGTGAAGCTGACGCTGCGAAAGTACTAATCAGCCAAGGCGCTGACATCATCACTCAGCACACAGACTCAACAGCACCCGTTCAAGTGGCTGAAGAGCAGGGCGTAAATGCATTCGGTCAGGCTTCTGACATGGCAGCTTTTGCTCCTAAAGCATTGCTTACCTCAACAGTTAATAACTGGGGCGGCTACTACACCCAGCGTGCACAAGCGGTTCTAGATGGCACTTGGACAAGCACTGATACTTGGGGTGGCATGGATAGTAAAATGGTAGAAATGGCGCCGTTTGTTAACATGCCAGCCGATGTTAAAGCGATGGCTGAAGCAACCACTGCTGCAATCACAGCGGGCGAACTACATCCGTTCACAGGACCAATCTACAAACAAGATGGTTCTGTAGGAGTAGCAGAAGGCGAAACGCTTGAAGGCTTCGGTTTATCAAGCATGGATTGGTATGTTAAGGGTGTTGACGACCAGCTATAAGGTTTTAAGTTAACGCTTTATTGCAGACCCAAAAAACCCGCTCTAAGCGGGTTTTTTATTATTTATTGTTTAAGTTTTGTGACGTTAACAAACAAACTTAAGTTTTGGCCTGGTTGTAAATATTTTGTCAGTGACTTATTCCAGGTTTGAATATCACTGACTTTTACGCTGTAGCGCTTGGCAATGACAGAAAGGTTATCGCCCTCACGAACTTTATAAGTCAGTTTCTTAACCACCTTAGCATCGTTAGCTTGGAGTTTGTTGGCGTTGATACCGCGCGGCCATATGTTAAGCTTCTGGCCAATCTGTAACACAGATTTAGTACCTATTTTATTCCAGCTCGCCAGTTGATCTACACTCACCTTATACTTTTTAGCGATTGTCCAAAGGCTATCACCACTTTTAACCTTGTAGTCGATACGGGCACTTGCTTGGGCCTTATTGATTTGATTTTGACGGTTAATGACCCGTTGCGCAGCACTTAGCGTATAAGCACCTGCTTCTTTACTTGCGATTGGGATCATCAGCGTTTTACCGGCTACAATGAGGTTACCGTCGATATTGTTAATACTTCGTAACAGGTCAACACTGACATGATAACGCTTGGCAAGCCTTAATAGGCTATCACCAGGAACGATCTTATAACGCTCCCAGGCGACTCTTTTGCTTGGTGGCAGTTGGGCTAGGCTCTCTTTGAAAGTGTCTAAATGGGCAACGGGGATTAACAGAGCATGCGGGCCTTGAGGGTCAGTGGCCCATTGGTTATAGGCAGGGTTAAGTCGATATAACTCATCAGTGGTAATGTTTGCCATTTCTGCAGCTTGAGCTAAGTCTATTTGAGAGCCGACATCGACTGCCTCAAAATAGGGTTCATCAGCAATACTATGCAGCGTTTTTGTGCCCGCCAATTCAGACACCACCTTCGCAACAGCCAGTAATTTTGGCACATAATTCATGGTCTCTCTAGGTAAGTCTAGAGACCAAAAATCGGTTGGTTTACCGGCCTTTTTATTGCGTTTGATGGCTTTTAGTACCGTGCCTTGGCCGCCATTATAAGAAGCAATAGCTAACAGCCAATCTCCGTCAAACATCTTATGTAATTGAGTAAGGTACAAGTGTGCGGCTTTAGTTGATGCCGTAATGTCTCTGCGGCCGTCATACCACCAGTTTTGTTTCAAATTAAAGCTTAAGCCTGTCGCAGGAATAAATTGCCATGCTCCTGATGCTCGACCGGAGGAGTAGGCGAAAGGGTCAAAGCCACTCTCTACGATGGGTAATAATGCGATTTCAGCAGGCAAATTTTGTTCAAGCGCGGTGTGAAGCATGTAGTGATAATAACGACTCGCTCTGGTGGTGACCCGGTTCATATACTGTGGGTGTTTTTTATACCACTGATAATGAGGCGTGATACGCTCGTGTTCGATGTGACCCAAACCATAGTTGGCTACAGTGAGCTGCCACAGATCAAGAACGGGCTCTGGAACTTCTTCAATGGTTTTTTCAACCGGCTCTACAACCTTTGCAATTTCTTTTTCTTGGGCTTCTTTAACAAGCTCTAGTACCGTGATCGTGCTTTCTTTGGTATCCAGCTCCGACCAACTTAGTAGCTGCTCATTGGCGATCTCTTCTGCAATCTCTTGTGCGGTTTTAGCGACTGTAGCCTTTTGAGTATCAACTCCATCTACATGCTGAATGTCTGATGTTTTTTCTTCAATGAGAGTGGTTTGAGTGTTTGCGATGTCAGTATTAGTGATTTGGATCTGTTCTTGGATTTTAGCCGGTTTCTCTTGCAGCTCGTCTTTCACCACACCAGAAGGCTTAGCAGCAAGGTCTTCTTCAATTAAACCTTCTTTGTCTGGAATAATTGAACCAAGGGTCTTTGATGGTTTTAGTTCAAAAGCCTGGGGTTCTTCGCTATTAGCGTCAACATCAACATTAGCCACGACAACAGAGCCAATAACCTCGCTATCCAAAGGCTCTGGTTTCACTGCCGCTGCAGTAACTATGGGCGCTTTGGTAGTTTGAGCGGATGCATTGATAACTTGTGTGGTTTCACATCCACTAAGTACTAAAAGTAAAGCTGCGCTATAGGCCGGCTTGGATGTTTTTTTAGCAAATGTTGCTACAACAGAAGATATCAAAATTTCGATCACACTTTAAATGGCAAAAAAGGCTGTAATTCTATCAGGCTAAGGGCACAGGTCAATATAGAACTCTAGCCAATACATTAGTTCCTTACGTTTTGCTGATTTTAGGTTAAAAATTGTTTTTCCATTGCCGTAGCACCGAAAACACCTCACTTTCAACATTCACGTCACAGTGGCCATATCTTTTTGCGCTTGAGATCACACTTGCATGGCGAACCCTAAGAAAAGGATTGATGGCTGCTTCTTGCTGCAGCGTCGTAGGCAATGTGGCACAGTTTTGTGAACGCTTTGTTTGGCATTCTAAAATAGCTTGGTCAATCGCCTTATTGTCACTTTCTACTGCTTTTGCAAACTTTAAGTTAGCTAAGCTGTATTCATGGGTAGGGAATACTTTAGTGTTTCCAGGTAGATCCATGATTTTCATTAAAGAGCCGTACATTTGCGAAGGGGTGCCTTCAAATATTCGACCGCAACCTGCTAGAAAAACAGTATCGCCAGAAAATAGAATTCCATGCTCAGCGTTATAATATGCAATGTGATCCAGGGTATGCCCTGGGATTTCCATCACACTAAATGGGAGAGCTAATATATCCAGTGTATCCTTCTCACTCACACAATGTGTAATGCCTTTATATGGACTGTTGAGCGGGCCAAAAACGGGTAGCTTGCCAAAATGTTCGAGTAAAGTCTCAATTCCACCAGTGTGGTCAAAATGATGATGGGTAACTAATATACCCACAAGCTTGGCTTCATGGGTTTGAGCATGATCAATCACCACTTGGGCATCGCCAGGATCAACGACGATAAAGCCCTGTGCCGCTTCGTTTTCGATACACCATACATAGTTATCTTCAAAGGCTTTAAGGGGGTAGATGTTAAGCGCTTGTGCTTGGGCCATGATAGGTCTTTCCAGAAAGTAGAATATCAAAGTAATGCTAGCCGTGTGGATAAAATTACGCAAGCAAGCAAAGTTATAATGAATTATGATGAAGTATGGATACAGATCAACAGTTTGCCACTTATCAAAGCTTAGAAAAGAAGTTTTTTGTTTGGATGAATACACCCAAAGGTTCAGCCTTGATGGCTCACGAAAAACAATGCATTGAACAGCAAATGAGAAGTGCATTCGGCAATTACGCCGTATTTGTTGGTCTTAACGCTTGGCAATGCTCAAAATCACCCAGCCCCATTTCTAGAAGAATTTGTTTAAACAGCAGCTTACAACACCCTAGTGATGTGGTGATGGACCCACATTCCTTGCCGTTAGCCACCCATAGTGTGGACCTTTTGGTGTTACAACATGCATTGGATTTAAGCCAATCACCTGCTACCTTGCTTGAAGAGGCCCAAAGAGTGATTGAGCCCGGAGGTAAATTATTGATCACAGGCTTTAACCCACTCAGCATTTGGGGTATTTTGCGCTTTTTTAGGTTTAAGCAGGGCGTGCCTTGGCAAGCGGGATTTCAAAGCAAATGGTGGATTAAAAGGGAACTTATTAACCATGGTTTTGGCGACTTTAAACTCATAGCAATTTATAATCCAGCCTTAAACATAAAGACAAGGCCGTGGCTTAAGACATTGCTTGCTCCGTTTGCTAACACCTATTTATTAAGCGCTGTAAAAAAACAGACACGGGGCCATATAATGAAGACACAGTGGCGTAATAAACTACCTAAGCCAAAATACGCTGTCACAGGTGTCGCTTGTGAATTGAATCAAAACAAAGAGTTGGAGAGTAGTTGATTGTCAAACGATGATATTGAGTTGTTCACGGATGGCGCCTGCAAAGGTAACCCTGGGCCAGGTGGGTGGGGCGTATTGATGCGCTATAAAGCACAAGAGAAGCGATTGCACGGTGGAGAGCCTGTAACCACAAACAATAGAATGGAGCTCATGGCCGCTATTAAGGGCTTAGAAGCACTTACTAGGCCTTGCCATGTTTCGCTTACGACAGATTCACAATATGTACGCAAAGGCATTACTGAGTGGATCTTTAATTGGCGCAAAAATAACTGGCGCACTGCGGCTAAGAAACCCGTTAAAAATGCAGACCTCTGGCAGCGATTAGATCTTGCCGTAGAGGCCCATCAAGTGCAATGGCACTGGGTTAAAGGACACAGCGGTCATGCAGAGAATGAGATTGCGGACGAGCTAGCGAATCTTGGTGCCGCTGAGCATAGCTTAACACCCACAGGAAAGTAATTATGCGATTAATTATATTGGATACAGAAACCACCGGGCTTGAGCCCAAACAGGGACACCGTCTTATTGAAGTGGGCGCCCTTGAAATGGAAAACAGACGCTTAACTGGGCGCAGTTTTCACGAGTATGTCCAACCTGAGCGTGACGTCCCCATGGAAGCTCAAGCCGTCCATGGAATCACCGATGACTTTTTGAAAGATAAAGCGCTTTTTTCAGCCGTTGCAGATGAGTTCATCGAATTTGTCAAAGGCGCCGAGCTCGTTATCCACAATGCTCCTTTTGACGTGGGTTTCTTAGACAATGAATTGGCCATTGCCGGTAAAGCTAATGGTAAAAAATACCCTAAGATTGCCGATATTTGCAAAATTACCGACTCACTACAACTTGCCCGTAAAAAACACCCAGGCCAAAAAAACAACTTAGACGCTTTGTGCCGTAGATATGGCATTATCAATTCCCACCGCCAGTTACACGGGGCTCTTTTAGACTCGGAAATTTTGGCTGACGTTTATTTGATGATGACAGGTGGCCAGACAGACCTTATGTGGGCAGCTCAATCCAGCTCACCCTCTGGTAATGAAATACCAGTATCTAGCCGAAAAGTAGCGCTAGACGGCGCAGAACTGGTTGTCGTTATGGCTACACAAGCAGAGCTAGATGCGCACCAAGCTAAACTTAACACTGTAGACAAAGCTTCTGACCAAAACTGTCTATGGTTTGGTTCAAACGAATAAGCTACCGTTTAAATCACTTAAAGCTAAGTTCCATAAACCAAAAAAGCCGCTGTAAAGCGGCTTTTTTTTTGCAATCTAATTGTTTAGATCAAGTTACTAATCGCAAGGTAACCGATCAGGCTCAAAGCGATGGTGTAGGGCAGTGCCATCCAAACCATTGTGCCATATGATAACCTAATTAAAGGCGCTGCCGCGGAAGTGAGCAAGAACAAAAATGCTGCTTGTCCATTAGGTGTCGCTACACTAGGTAGGTTGGTGCCTGTGTTAATCGCGATGGCAAGCTTATCAAAGTGTGCTCTGTCAATAAGGCCACTTTGCAATGCGCCCACCACTTCATTGATATAAATGGTTGCAACGAACACGTTGTCACTAATGGCTGATAGTATGCCGTTGGCGGCAAAGAACACCCTAGGCTGAATTTCTAAATCTAACGTAAGTACCCATACAATGATGGGCTGAAACAAATGCTGCTCGTGGATCACCGTTACAATTGAGAAAAACACAACCAGAAGGGCTGTAAAAGGCAGAGCTTCTTCAAAAGCATGACCAATCTGGCTTTCTTCGGTAATGCCGTTAAATGCAGTTAGCAAGATAATGATCATTAGCCCAACCAACCCTACTGCGGCTACATGAAATGCAAGTGCTAAGACTAAGACAATGGCTACAATGGTTTGAACAATCAAGCGAGCGCGATCTCTGGAGGTGCGTTTAACACGCTGCGCTTTGTCGTAGTCTTCTAAAACAGTTCGAACAGCGCTAGGTAGTTTTGTTCCGTAACCAAACAAGTTTAATTTTTCAACAAAGAAACACGTCAAGAGTCCAGTCACTAATACCGGCATGGTGACGGGCGCCATTTGCGTAAAGAAAGTGAGGAAATCCCAGCCAGCTTTTTCTGCAATCAACAGGTTTTGTGGCTCACCCACAAGGGTAGTCACGCCACCTAAAGCAGTACCTACCGCGCCATGCATCATTAAACTTCTAAGGAATGCTCTAAACTGATCTAGGTCTTCACGGTGCAGTTCAATGATGTTGTCATCATTATGGTAGTTGTAATCATGAGCGCCTGCGTTGGATGCGACCTTGTGATATACCGAATAAAAGCCAACACTGACACTGATTAGAACAGCAGTCACGGTTAGGGCGTCAAGAAAGGCTGATAACAAGGCTGCCGTGATACTAAAGAGTAATGACAAAGTTGTTTTAGACTTCACCCCCACAAGAAAACGGGTGAACACGGCAAGCAGCATGTCTTTCATGAAGTAGATGCCAGCTACCATAAACATGAGCAATAAAATAACTTGCAGGTTACTGCTTACTTCATGATAAACGCCATCAGTAGAAGCGAGGCCAATCACAATGGCCTCGAGAGCCAGTAGACCACCAGGCTGAAGTGGATAGCATTTTAGTGCCAAAGCAAGAGTGAAGATGAATTCAAATATTAATGCCCATCCCGTAACAACAGGGCCTAAGGTATACAACAAAATGGGATTTAGGACTAAAAAGCCAACGATGACTTTTTTATACCAAGACGGTGAATAACCAAGAAAGTTGCGCCAAAAGGCCTGCGGCAAACTAATCACTTGTTGCATAAAAGAGTCCTGTGGAAATTTTGTAGCGTTATAATTTTTTGTGGCTAGGGCAAGCCCACATTTCGCGCGCAATGATACAGGAGTATGGTGTCGAATTCAACCAAATGGGCCTAACACTTTAGTGTGAAAAGCCCGCATGACAACGTATTGGAGGTAATGGATTAACCTATCCCAAGTCGAACAATTGGGTTAAGCGTGTGCCCAGCATCACATCTCCTTCTGCCTGCAAACGACCACCCATAAATGCAGCCATGCCATCAAGTTCGCCAGTGACTATTTCATTGAATGTGTCCAAATCCATCGACATGGTAATATCAGCATCGTCATGGTCGCCTAAATCGGCCACGCATTGAGCGTTATCGATACTGATGAAAAAGTTTTCGTCATCAGTGATCATAAATTGGAAGGTTGCTTGTAAGTCTTCTGCTTGCTCAGCTACAAATGCAGTTTGCATTTTTGTCATGATGTCTTGAACGCCCATAAATAGATCCTAAACGGTTTAAGTAAGTCTTTATTTTAGGAGGTTAGACACATAAAATCAAACGCCTGTTTGAATATTCTATCGGTTTGTTCTTAGTGTTGGTTTTAGTTTTAGTTTTAGCGCCTATTAGAATAGAATGGCAAGGATTGCTTGGTTTAGCCAAGAAACCTATCCGGAGAGTTAAGTGTTAGATTTTTTATTTGAATACGGGCTGTTTTTAGCCAAAGCGGTGACTGTTGTTATTGCATTTGTTGTGGTTATTAGCCTTTTGATGATGGCCAGTCAAAACCGCAAACAGGTCAATAAGTCTGGGCACATTGAGGTTAGAAATCTCAATGATGAATTTGAAGACATGATCGACACACTAGACCATGCAATGATGGACAAGTTTCAGTTCAAACAATTGCGAAAAAACCAAGAAAAAGCAGATAAGCTTGAGGCCAAGCAAAACAAAGCTGCAGCTAAAAAGCTCGCTAAAAAAACCAACTCAGGTGAGCTTAATCCAGAAACCGAAGACTTAAATTCTCAAAGTGGCAAAAAACGTACTTTTGTATTGGATTTTGACGGCGATATAAAGGCGAGTGAATTAGAATTTTTGCGTCATGAAATCAGTGCGATTGTCGCTGTAGCTAAACCCACCGATGAAGTGATTTTGCGCCTAGATTCTAGTGGCGGCATGGTGCATACCTATGGCCTAGCAGCTTCCCAACTTGGGCGTTTAAAGATGGCTAACATACACTTAACAGTTTGTGTAGATCAAATTGCTGCTAGTGGAGGCTATATGATGGCGTGTATGGCGAGCAAAGTTGTAGCCGCTCCTTTTGCTTTGGTCGGCTCCATCGGAGTTGTTGCTGAAGTGCCTAACGTACACAGGTTGTTAAAAAAGCATTCTATTGACGTTGAAGTTCTTACAGCCGGTGAACACAAGCGCAGTCTAACTGTGATGGGCGAAAATACTCGCAAAGGGCGAGAAAAGTTTGTTGATGATTTACAGCAAACCCACGAGCTATTTAAAACGTGGGTGATAGAGCAACGGCCACATTTGGATCTAGAAAAAGTAGCAAATGGCGATGTTTGGTATGGTCAACAAGCGATCGATCTGGGCTTAGTTGATAGTATAGGCACCTCGGATGAGCTATTGATCAGCGCTATTAAAGAGCGAGACGTGTTACTGGTTGAATACGTGGCCAAGAAAACCATAGGTGAGAAGTTTGGCATGGCTGCTGCTGCCAGCCTAGACAAGTTTACCAACCTGGTACTCTCTAAAGTACGACGTCAGTCCATCAGCCAATAGTGACTAAAGATGGGTTTGAAGTGGTAGATAGACAGCTAGTCAAATCTTTATGATCGAGACGCCTTAATTTATTTTTCAAGTCGGCAATGGCCTTACATTTAGTGCATCAACTGCGAGGAAAGATATAGTTTGGCGCATATAACGACACTCGTTGAATTTGGACAAGCATTGGGCCTTGCAAAACAGAAGGGCCACCGTTTAATGTTGGTCATAGGAGCAGATGAGAGATTAGGTCAGGGCTTAGCAAAAAAGCTATTAGAAACTGCTTCTTCTAGCCTCTTCGTGGGTGTGCAGGGTGAATTGTCCAACTTACCTGCTCAGCACAAGTGCATTAAAGCATCACAAGCCAATCACTTTCTTGGTACAAGTCACCAAGCGATTGTGTACAGCACACACGACAGTTTTAATGCAAACGCCCTGTGCGCGCTATGCGGCACTATAGAAGGAGGTGGGGTATTAATACTATTGACTCCAAAGCTTGATCGTTGGACGCATAATTTAGATGAGCAAATGCGCTCATATGGCCATGACCAAGACACTTGTGAATCAAATTTTATAGGCTGGTGGCAACAACAATGGCAACATGATGCTGTTTACGTTTTGCAAGACACCCAACCCAATCTGTCGCAAGTTGTGCCTTTAGCGTTGAAGACTGAGGTTGCTAGTAATGAACAGGAAATGGCGCTGCCTACCAACGAGCAACAACACGTTATCGACGGTGTTATCCATGCCTATGCCAGCAAGGAAAATAGGATCATTAAGCTTGATGCCCCGCGAGGCAGGGGTAAGTCCAGCACCCTTGGCTTTTTGTTAAGAGCTTTTGCTGGGTATGAGGATAGTGGAGCCGTCATTGTAAGCGCTCCTAACAAGCGTAGCATCGCAAGTTTGGAAAGGGCAGCAGCTCCTGTATTTGCTGATTTTTGGGCCTTAGATGCGCTTTTAGAACACTTGCCCAAGGCTGAGTTACTGATCATCGATGAAGCCGCTGCAGTGCCTATGTCACAAATATCCTTATTGCTTTTACAGTATAAACTTGTTGTGTTGGCTAGCACGCAGGATGGCTATGAGGGCAGTGGGCAGGGCTACAGGCTAAAACTACCAGGCGTTATAGAAAAGCACGGCTTAAAGACAAAGGAATTTAAGTTAAGTCAGCCTATGCGTTGGCAAGCATTGGACCCATTAGAGGACTTTATCCGTCGTAGTTTTTTGTTGGATTCCAAAGCACAGACCAAAGCTTCACCAATCCAAATCACACAGGCTTCGAAGCTAAGCTTTTGTAGCGTCACGCAATCTGAGCTGGCTAATAATTTGTCTTTGTTAACCCAGGTTTTTGGACTACTTAGGCTGGCTCATTACCAGACTACCCCTCAAGACTTGCGTATTTTACTGGATAACCCAAAGCACCAACTGTATTTATGCCATCACAAAGGCAAGCTTGTCGCTGTGGCTTGGGTATCGAAAGAGGGCGGCTTGGTACCAAAACTTGCTCAACAAGTGGCCTTAGGAGAACGGCGAATACAGGGCCACCTGTTAGCTCAGATTCTTAGCCAACAAGCAGGCTTGATGGAGGCCTGTGTGTTACACAGCTGGAGGGTACAAAGGATTGTTGTCGTTCCTGATATGCAATCTTGTGGCCTAGGGTCTGCTTTTTTGGAACATATTTACCAATCAGCTCAGCAAGCAAAAGTAGATTTTTTGGGAGCTAGTTTTTCAGCTGCCCCTAACACACTTCAATTTTGGTTAGCCAATCAATATAAGATCGCCTGGCTTGGCATGAAGGCAGATTCAGCAACAGGATTAAACAGTATCCAAGTTATTCAATCAATCACCGACAGGGCAAAGCGCTTTGAAGAGCAAATTAGGAGGCATTTTTTCGGCTATTTTCAATTTGGGAAAGACATTTGGTTTAAATCTTTGCCTATATCAACTCAGCAAATAATCATTGACCATTGCCAAGCGCAGGGGTTAGAGGAATTATCTTTTGAGACTGAGCAACAGTTGTTAACAGTATTTGCCAAGGGTCGGGCTGGCTTTAGTGGGCCTTTACACCTTCTGCTTAAGCATGTTGTTTCAAACACTGAAAAAGCACGCATTATTGAAGCTGCATGCAACAACACTTCCAAGCCATTGCAACACCAGATCCGCAGCCTAGCTCAGCTAACTTTAGATAGATTAAGCTAGTAAGGGTTAAAAAATGTGACTGTCTTTGGATCAAAGCTTAACTTCAAACCAAGCATTCACCTGCTTTTGGTGGTCTTGGTCAAAGGTTTTTGTGATATGAAAGAACTCATTTTTGGCCGGTAAATATGTGTATTCATTAGCCCACTTTGTAAATTGTGATGCCACCTCAGTAATCGCCTCCAATATGTAATCAATTTCACAGTTGGACATAATTGGGTGTATGGACAGTCTTATCCAACCAGGCTTTGCAGTGGCTAACCCCACATCAATATCGTCAGTGATGCGCTTCGATTTTTGTTTGGAAATATTAAGTAATGCATGGCCGTATGGCCCCGCACACGCACAACCGCCTCTTACTTGAATGCCATATTTATCATTGAGAAGCTTCACCCCGAGGTTATAATGCAAGTCGTCGATCAGAAAAGAAATAATCCCTAAACGATTCATGTTCTTGTGCGCTAGGATGGTTAAATTAGGAATTAAACTTAAGCGTTCAAAAATGGTTTGAACGATCTCTTTTTCACGCGCCAAAATTTGCTCTACGCCCATTTGTTCTTTTAACTTTATACAAAGTGCCGATTTAATCGTTTGGTAAAATGGTGGTGTTCCGCCGTCTTCTCTTGCTTCAATACCTAAAGTGGTTGTGGGGGTAATGTATTGTTGCTCTAACCAAGGGTTCACCCATTCTACAGTGCCGCCTCCAGGGTTGTCAGGGACTGAATTTTGGTATAAATCCTGGTTGAATATCAGCACTCCTGGTGTGCCTGGACCGCCTAAAAACTTATGCATTGAGAAAAAAACAGCATCTAACTGGCACAATTGGTCATTGGGATGCATGTTAACAGTCACATAGGGTGCAGAGCATGCAAAATCTACAAAGCACCAACCGTTATTGAGGTGCATTAACTTTGCGACATCGTAGTAGGGGGTTTGAATGCCGGTCACATTTGAACATGCCGTTATCGCTGCGGCTTTAAAACGCCTGGACGCGTATTTTTTTAGCAATTGTGATAAGTGATTAAGATCGATGTTACCCTCAGCAGATAGATTTATGATTTCTACATCGGCTTGAGTTTCCCGCCAAGAGATATCGTTTGAATGGTGCTCAAGATAGCTAACAAAAATAACTGGGCGATCGTTTGCATCCTTCGTCTGAGCATTTTTTAAGCCCAAAATGCGTTGAAATTTATTAACTACCCCAGTCATGCCAGAGCCCGCCATAATTAGCACATCTTTAGGGTCGGCATTCACATGTGATTTGATAATTTCTTTAGCCCTATGATAGGCTAGAGTCATTGAAGTGCCAGTAATATTGGTCTCTGTATGCGTGTTTCCTACGTAAGGCGCAACCTGTTTAATTAAATGTTTTTCTATCGGTTCATATAGCCGTCCACTGGCTGTCCAGTCAGCATATTTGATTTCATTAACACCATATGGCGATTTAACAAGAGTATTATGTCCAATCACATGGTTTCTATACTCTTGGAAATATTGTTCTAGTTTGGTTGTTTGGTTCATTGAAATAGGCTTCATTATTAGTATCTTGCGGTGTTTAACTGAAATCGACATGTGCTTGGATTGATTGCAGTTAAAATAGAAGTTAGAAAAGTTGAAATACAAACATAGTCGGTATTTCATAGGTTGCTTAATTAAATAAACATCGAACAATATCTATGTTGTACTATTCGATAATCCACCCTAATAAATTTTTTGAAAAGCTAGCAAAATAATGGAAATAAAACTCACACAATACAGCCACGGTGCAGGCTGTGGATGCAAAATATCTCCTAAGGTTTTGGATAAAATTCTGACATCAAAACTACCTAAGTTTTCGCACCCTAATTTAATTGTCGGCAATGAGAGCCGAGATGATGCTGCCGTCTTCGATTTGGGCGATGGTTCTGGTGTCATTAGCACTACAGACTTTTTTATGCCTATTGTTGATGATCCTTTTGATTTTGGCAGGGTCGCCGCCACTAACGCGATTAGTGATGTTTATGCGATGGGTGGCAAGCCCATTATGGCGATTGCAATTCTAGGCTGGCCTATAGACAAGTTATCACCCGAAGTAGCCTCATTGGTGATCGATGGAGCACGCTCGGTTTGCGCCGATGCTAATATTTGCTTAGCAGGAGGCCACAGTATTGACGCGCCCGAACCTATATTTGGGCTAGCGGTGACAGGGACGGTGGCCTTGGAGCAGCTTAAACGCAACGATGAAGCTAAAGTCGGCGATTACCTAATGCTTACTAAGCCTTTGGGTGTGGGCATCTTAACCACAGCTGAAAAGCGGGATATTTTGCGTGATCAAGACATTAACCTTGCGCGCGATAACATGGTTAAGCTAAATGACATTGGTGCCAAGTTGGCCCCTTTAGTTGGTGTTCACGCAATGACCGACGTCACAGGGTTTGGGCTGATGGGGCATTTAGTTGAAGTCTGTGAAGGGAGTGGGGTTCATGCGGACATTCATTTTAACCAAGTCCCTTTGCTTAGTGATCTACAACACTATTTAGATCAACAATGTGTGCCTGGTGGAAGTGGCCGAAATTTTGAAAGCTATGGCCACAAGCTTGGTGTGTTAACCGATGATCAACTCAATATATTATGCGACCCACAAACCAGTGGCGGGCTTTTAGTGTCTGTGGCTGAAGATGCGATAGAAGAAGTTGAAGCATTGTGTGCAGCCAGCGGGCATGAATGTGCCTGGGTTGGCCGAATCAAGGCTGTTGATACGATGCAAGCGCATTGTGTATCGGTTGTCTAAATGACCCACTCAAAACCAAAGGATTCTATGCTCCAAGCCATTGGTACAGACCAATTTGAGCAGTTATTCCTTAGTGATAGACCAATGTTTGATGTTAGAGCGCCTGTTGAGTTTACTAAGGGCGCTTTTCCCTACGCCACTAATCTACCACTGATGGTTGATCATGAACGAGAACAAGTAGGCTTATGTTACAAACAACAAGGCCAAGAGGCAGCTATCGTTTTAGGCCATGAATTAGTTAATGGCCCAATAAAGCAGGAACGAATTTCGCAATGGCTCAACTTTGTTACAAAAAACCCAGACGCTGTGCTTTATTGCTTTCGCGGAGGCCTACGCTCACGAATTAGTCAGCAATGGCTTGGCGAAGCTGGGGTAAAGGTTGCTTTTGTCGAGGGCGGCTACAAAGCGCTTAGGCATTATTTGCTTGAGCGCTTAGAGCAGTTACTCGACGATTTACCTATGCTGGTGTTGAGTGGTCGCACAGGCTCAGGAAAAACTGAAATTCTGCCGCTATTTGATCATTTTATTGATCTAGAAGGTATTGCTAAGCATCGTGGATCAAGTTTTGGTAAACAGATTGACGATCAACCTAGCCAAATTGATTTTGAAAATCAGATCGCGATTCAGCTTATAAAACTAAATCAAGGCTTCAAAAAGGCGATCGTCTATGAAGATGAAAGCCGCTTAATAGGGTGTAGGGTATTGCCGTTAAGCTTGCAAGCTAAGCTTAAATCTTCAAAAGTAATGTTACTCACCGATAGTTTTGAAGCCAGAGTAGACCGAATTTTTGAAGAATATGTGGTTAAAGCTATAGCCGCATGGAATGTTGAGAAGGGCGATGAATTAGAGGCGTATCACGCTTTTTCTGAAAGCTTGCGCCAGAGTATGTACAGAATACGCAAACGCTTAGGCAGTGAGTCTTACACTCATCTTGTAAACTTGTTAGAGGAAGCTCTAAAACGCCAAATTTCGCTACAAGATCTTAGCTGCCATCAGGATTGGATTGCATATTTACTCACGCGTTATTATGATCCAATGTATGACTATCAGCTATCTTTAAAGCAGGATCGCGTTGTAGTGCAGGGTAACTCAAGCGAACTGGCTGGTTGGTACCAAACAACATATGGCTAACCCACACCAACCCAGTGACAGGATATGCCAAACTTGAAACCAAGAACCGCTGTCGCTTAGCAAAAGGGCAACCATTAAACATCGCACAAATTGACGAACACTTTAAATAACACGCATAACACCTTGGAATGATGGATTGACTTATGGACCAAAAACAACGCCAAACTCGTCAGGGATTTATGGCTCGAGTTTCAAAATTAGCGTTGGGTGATGAACCCTTGCCAGTACGTTTTATGTATAAAACTATTCCTGAACACAGTAACGATACGGGCTGGCGCTTATTTACAGGCTACGAGACACCTGAGTTTTTAGAGGAGTTCGCGAACCTAGAGCCTTTTCCGCTTGAGCCGATGTGTGAAGCTGATGAAAGCTTACGAGATTTACTGGATAGCAATGCTGGTACCGCTTGGGAGAGACTGCCAGAACAAGCTTGGCAACAAGTGGATGATTTTGTGATTCCTGTTGAAGAAGTAGAGGTAGATATTCTTTAATGCTGCTTGAAACCATTGAGTTAAATGAGCAAGGGCCAAGCCCACTGGTTGTCTTGCATGGCCTATTTGGCGCTAAGGAAAATTGGCGCAGCCAAGGCTTAGCCTGGGCTAACGATCGCCGTGTAGTTATGATGGATCTTAGAAACCATGGTTTATCAAAGCATGATAAACACATGGATTACGCTTTAATGAGTGAAGATGTCATCTCCACTATGGACCAATTGGGCCTTAACAAGGTCGATATTTTAGGCCATTCAATGGGTGGGAAAGTGGCAATGCAACTGGCTCTAAACGACCCCAAAAGATTGAATTCCTTGGTGGTTGCAGACATTTCACCGGTGGCTTATCCACCAAGACATCAAGCCATAATGACAGGGCTTAAGAGTCTAAAGCTAGATCAAGTAAAATCACGCAAACAAGCATTGGGGCTTCTTAATGCCTATGAAACCAATATCAACGTATGCCAGTTTTTACTTAAAAGCCTCTATAAAAATGATCAAGGTGTGTTTGCACTTCGATACAATCTGCAGGCTATTGAAAATAACTACACCGCTATCAGCGCAGCGCCTCTTAAAAACGATTTTCACCCGAAAGGCTACACCGGCCCAACTCTTGTCATCAAGGGTGATCAATCCAATTATATAGTGGCTGAGCATAAAACTGACTTTGACAAGTTTTTGCCCAACGCAACCCTAAAGGTGATGAAGGGCTGTGGTCACTGGTTGCATGCAGAAAAACCAGAGTTATTTTGCAGCTTAGTCACAAGATTCCTGCAAGAACAACATCGTTAACCCTGAACTTATCAGGTTAGTTTGTTGTGTTGCCAATTTAGGGACCATATTTTTTGTTCGGTGACTACTAATGCGTGTTAAAATAACCAGCAAATTAAAGTGCAATAAGTAGACGACACCATGACCCGAGCCAAGAAAAAAATGCCTGCTGTAGCAGGGGTGACTTTTAATCCGCACAAAAAGAAAAAGACTATCCCTAAGTCCTTTTCTCCTACTAGTTACCAAACCCGAAAGCAAAAAGGGTTGGCAGCAAAGAAGAAACAAACTTCGATCTTCCAGCAACATCAAGAAGAGGCCAAATAAATGGATAACTTAACCACATTTGTAACTAACGTTGTTTTAAGCCAAGGCTGGAACATCCTAGCATTAGTGTGGTTTATTGTTCTTGTAGTGGGTTACCAAAATTATGCTATTGGGGCATCCAGGCGTAAAGATTCATTGGCTGGCGTACTTCACGCATACCGCCAGCGCTGGATGGTGCGTGCTATAGGGCGCGAAATGCGCATGGCAGACATCGCTGCAGTGGCTAATTTAGAGCGCTACGTGACTTTGTTTGCGTCCTCAAGCCTGCTTATTTTGGCGGGTTTAGTCACATTAGTTGGATATACTGACGATGTGGTGCATATTGGTAAGGGTATTCCATTTGTACCGCCACAAACACCGCTTGAATGGCAGTTTAAGCTTTTCTTTTTAACCTTGATGTTTGTTTATGCCTTCTTTAAATTTACTTGGAGCCTTAGACAATATGGCTTTGCATCTGTAATGATTTCGTGTGCGCCTTTTGTGCGAGGGGACATTTCAGATAACAAAGAGCTTGTTGACCACGTAAACCGCTCAGCCAAAGTGCTTTCTATGGCAGCGAACAATTTTAATTTTGGCCTAAGAGCCTATTACTACAGCTTGGCTGTATTAACATGGGCACTTCATCCTGTAGTATTTATGAGCACGACCTGTTTGGTGATTTATATCCTCTACACACGCGAGTTTAATTCAAGTTCATTGGCTGAGCTTAAAGGCTCCAACGATTTGAAAAACCGTAAAACGCTGGTCGATTACCATTTGCTATAGCTCTAAAGCGTAATCTATCAACCTGTCTTATCATTGATCATCAATTGTCACCTTTTGGGCCACCCACGGTGTATCGAAAAACACCGTTCTTGGGAGTTCTGAGAAGATAATAGAGCGATGATAGCTTGAAATCGCATAAGCCATCCCCATCATAACCTTCGTAGCAATTTTACTAACCCTTAGCCCATGAATTACGGAGAAATATCGCACCATGAGCAATGACACTGAAACTTTAGGTTTTCAAACCGAAGTAAAGCAACTTTTACACCTGATGATTCATTCTTTGTACAGCAACAAAGAAATATTCTTGCGTGAGCTTATTTCTAATGCCTCAGATGCTGCCGATAAAATGCGTTTTGCAGCTATTTCAGATGGCAGCTTATACGGCGATGATAG
This sequence comes from uncultured Oceanospirillaceae bacterium, assembly GCA_964022265.1. GTDB lineage: Bacteria > Pseudomonadota > Gammaproteobacteria > Pseudomonadales > Balneatricaceae > Njordibacter. The sequence continues at coordinate 34,501 of CAXHZX010000002.1, forward strand.
TGAACTTGCCATCCGTATCAACTTTAACAAAGAAGCCAATACGCTTAGCATCAGTGATAATGGCATTGGTATGTCACGATCAGATGTCATTGAGCACCTAGGTACTATTGCTAAGTCGGGTACTTCGGAGTTTTTACAGAACCTAACGGGAGATCAACAAAAAGATTCTCAACTTATTGGTCAGTTCGGAGTTGGCTTTTACTCGTCGTTCATCGTTGCTGATGAGGTAGAAGTGATTACCCGCAAAGCCGGCACAGAAGCCTCAGAAGGTGTTCTATGGCGCTCCAAAGGCGAAGGTGAGTTTGATATTTCACAAGTAGAAAAAGCTTCTAGGGGAACCGAGATTATTCTTCATCTTAAAGCAGATGAAAGTGAGTTTGCTGAAGGTTTCCGCCTTAGAAGCCTGGTAAGAAAGTATTCAGATCACATCTCGATTCCTGTCATCATGATGAAAGAACATCATGGTGAAGATGCAGATCAAAAAGAGCCAGAAGAAGAAACAGTCAACTCAGCTACAGCGCTTTGGACAAAGTCTCGCGCAGACGTAAGTGAAGATGAATACCATGAGTTTTATAAGCATGTGTCCCACGATTTCCAGAATCCATTAACTTGGTCTCACAACAAAGTTGAAGGTAAGCTAGAATACACCAGCTTACTTTACATTCCCTCCAAAGCGCCAATGGACATGTACCAAAGAGAAGCTTCTCGTGGTCTAAAGCTGTACGTCCAACGTGTATTTATCATGGATGAAGCCGAACAGTTCTTACCTATGTACTTGCGCTTCATTAAGGGTATTGTAGACAGCAACGACTTGTCTTTAAACGTGTCACGTGAGATCTTGCAAAAAGATCCAGTCATCGACTCCATGCGAGCTGCATTAACTAAACGTGTGCTGGATGTGTTGGCCAAAATGGCTAAGAAAGAGCCAGAACAGTATGCCACTTTCTGGAAAGAGTTCGGCCAGGTCATGAAAGAAGGACCGGCGGAAGATTTTAACAACAAAGAAAAAATAGCGGCATTGTTGCGCTTCTCTTCAAGTGTTGATGATAAATCTGAGCAGCTACACAGCTTGGCTCAATACAAAGAGCGTATGCAAGAAGGCCAAGACAAAATCTATTATGTGGTTGCCGACAATCACAATACGGCTAAAAACAGTCCGCATTTAGAAATCTTCCGCAAGAAAGGGATCGAAGTGTTATTGCTCTCAGACCGGGTAGATGAGTGGCTGATGTCGCACATGATGGATTTTGATGGCACGCAACTACAAGACGTCGCCAAAGGTGCATTAGATCTTGGCGAAGTAGAAGATGAAGCTGAAAAGAAAGAACAGGAAGAACAAGCTAAACAGTACGAAAGTCTAGTAGAGCGAGTAAAAACCCTGCTTGAAGCCGACGTTGAAGATGTGCGCATAACTCATCGCTTAACAGATTCCCCAGCCTGTTTAGTAGTAGGTGAGGATGACATGGGATTGCAAATGAGAAGGATAATGGAAGCTGCAGGTCAAGCTATGCCAGTATCCAAGCCTACGTTTGAATTAAACCCAAGTCATCCACTGGTATCTAAGCTTAACGATGAGTCTGATGAAGATCGCTTCAGTGAGTTGACAAGAGTCCTTTTTGACCAAGCACAGCTAGCTGAAGGCGGTCAATTGAACGATCCGGCAGCATACGTTTCACGGCTTAATAAATTGTTACTAGAGCTTAGCGCCTAATATTGTTAGACCATACCCATAAAAAAAGCCTCTGTTAGATTCTAACAGAGGCTTTTTTATCGGTTCGTTATTCATTTGATTCTATTCGACTGTTTTTTACAAATTCCTTGTTAAGAACAATACAACTCATGCAAGGTTTTGATCACCTTATAGGCCCTTTCATCAGATAAAGAATAATAGATGGTCTGAGACTCTCTGCGCGTTTTAACCAAACCATCATTTCTTAGTACAGCTAAGTGCTGAGAAAGGGCAGACTGACTGAGATCAACTTGTTCGTTTAAATCAGTCACCGATAGCTCTTTGGTATGCAAGCTGCAAAGAATTAGCAGACGATTTTCATTTGCAATAGCCTTCAACATCACCGAGGCTGTCTTCGCGCTTTCTTTAAGATCTGATGCTATCACTGCAGAGGCTTGAGTATTATTTGGCATAACGTTGTAGGTCTCGTTTAATTAGCTCTCACTCTTGTATCACTGAAGTTTTAACTATCCGCTTAAGCGACAGCAAGACAAACCCAAACTTCACCTTCTACAATAAGGTGTAACTACTATAGCTAATATTTTAGGTTATGGGAATTATATTTTCTTGTATTTATACAATATTATAATATTTTTACTAATAAATTTTGCTGAAAAATTTGGCGTTCACCTCCGTCAAACATCGAGCTTAATAAAGATAGGGCAGTGATCCGAAGGTTTCTCCATACCGCGAATTTCATAATCAATACCTGCATCCACACAAACATTCAGCAACTTATCAGTCACCAAAATTTGATCAATGCGTAGGCCGCGTCTTGGCTCTCTTTCAAAACCTTTACTACGATAGTCAAACCAGGAGAATTCGTTTGCCGTTGGGTTGAGCTTACGATAGCTATCATGCAAGCCAAGTTCGTATATTTTTGAAAGCCAATTTCTCTCGATTGGCTGAAAACTAGCCTTGCCCGTTTTTAACCAACGCTTTTTGTTGTCCTCACCAATGCCGATGTCAATATCTTCGGAAGCAATATTGATGTCGCCCATAACGACTAAGGATTCAGTATCACTGAATTGTTCACGTATCATTTGGGTCAACCCATGATAGAAGTCACGCTTAGCAGGAAACTTGGTTGCATGATCAATATTTTCACCTTGAGGAAAATACCCATTAAACACCGTCATTGTGTCCCCATTGGGTAATTGCAGTTTAGCGCCTACAAGACGCCTTTGAGAGTCTTCTGTGTCCAAAGGAAGCCCTTTATATTCTTTCAATATGGGCAGATTAGTCATTAAGGCTACGCCGTAGTGGCCTTTTTGGCCGTGGAAAATAGTTTGGTAACCCAGCCTTTTTGTTTCTTCAACTGGGAATTCCAAGTCCTGAACCTTGGTCTCTTGTAAACCAATGATGGCAGGCGAATACGCTTCAACAATGGCTTCAAGTTGCGGGATGCGTGCTCTGATACTATTGATGTTGAAAGAAATAATATGCATTTTTTGACCTTGGCAAATAGTTGAAAACCAACAATAAAAACTGAAGGCTGCTACAATTATAGCTATTGTAATAGAAATATTATTGGCTTAGAACGAATCCGATAATATTTCGGTCATTATTCCAAACAACCCTAAGCTTGAGACATGTAGATATGAGTTATGATTTTGATGTGTTTGTTATAGGCGCTGGTTCAGGTGGTGTTAGAGCCGCGAGAATGGCTGCTTCACAAGGCGCTAAAGTCGCTATAGCAGATGATAAAGCGCTTGGCGGAACCTGCGTCAATGTGGGGTGTGTCCCCAAGAAGCTTTATACCTATGCCAGTCATTTCAGCCATGATTTTGAAAATTCAGAAGGATTTGGTTGGGAGCTTGGCAAAGCTAACTTTAATTGGCCAAAATTAGTTGAAAACAAGAAACACGAAATTAAACGCCTCAACGGCATTTATGGCAATATACTAGATAACTCAGGTGCCCAAATCATTCGTGGACATGCCCATTTAAAGGATGAGCATACGGTGGTGGTTGGAAATGATGAATATCGCGCAGAGCGCATTGTTATCGCTACAGGGGGCACTCCCAATATACCGGCATGTGACTATTCAGACTTATTGATTAGTTCTGATGAGATCTTTGATCTGGCTGAGTTTCCTAAACGTTTATTAGTGGTTGGTGCAGGCTACATCGCATTAGAATTTGCCTGTATTTTCCAAGGCTTAGGTAGCCAAGTACAAGTGTCTTATCGTGGCGACTTGATCATGCGCAGCTTTGATCAGGATGTTAGGCAATTTGTCGACCAAGAAATGCGTAAGCAAGGCATCGTAATGAATTATCACAGCGAGCTTGCAAACGTGGCTAAACAAGCTGATAAGAGCCTCTTGGTTACCTTTAAAGATGGCACTTGTTTAGAAGTGGATCAAGTTCTAATGGCGATCGGACGCAACCCAAGAATTGCAGGTTTGGGGCTTGAACAATTGGGAATTGAAACAACGGCTAAAGGCACCATAGCAGTCAATGAGAACTTCCAAACGAACATTGACAATATATACGCACTAGGTGATGTCACTGGTGGCATTGAACTCACTCCTGTGGCCCTAGCTGAGGCGATGGTACTGGTGAATCACTGGTATGGTGATGATAGTAAGACCATGGATTATGAGCTAATACCCACAGCAGTATTTACCCAACCTAATGTGGGAACAATCGGTTTAACCGAAGCTCAAGCCAAACAGAAATGGGGCGACATTAGCGTGTATCGTTCGGATTTTAAGCCCATGAAACATACTCTAAGCGGTAGTGATGAGCGTAGTTTAATGAAACTAATTGTAGCTAATGAAAATGATAAAGTGGTTGGCCTGCATATTGTAGGTGAGGGCGCAGGCGAAATGCTGCAAGGTTTTGCAGTCGCTATGAAAATGGGGGCCACCAAAGCTGATTTTGATGCCACTATCGGTATACACCCAACCAGTGCCGAAGAGCTTGTTACCATGCGCACTCCCAGCTAGGAGGTATGTAGCGCTACAAAAGCCCTGCCAAAGTCTTTTGCCAGGGCTTTTTTGTATTTTAGCGAGACTTTTTTAATCGTACCTTAAGTGATCTTTGGCTGCGATTGGAGATTTATAGTTGCCCACAACAAGATAAGAAGAGGCTACAAAGGTCACGATGGCGGTCGCTTGAATAAGCAATGAAGCTGATTCGCTTATCATCATGCTAGAAGCTGCAAGGGTAGCGATTAGGATAGAAAACTCACTGGTCTGACCAAGCCTAAAGCCAACTTCCCATGACGTTGCCTTAGATTTACAGATGGGCCGTATGATGTAACCAAACACAATAGGTTTCACAAACATGACACACGCCGCTAGCACGATGCATTGAACCCAAATATCGCCAATCAAATTGAAATTGAAACTTGCGCCAATTGAAAAGAAGAAAAGCACTAAAAAGAAGTCTCTAATGGGTTTTAGGTTAATCGCAATATATTGACTAATGACACTAGAGGCCAAACTTACACCTGCGATAAAAGCTCCAATTTCAGCTGATAGTCCCACACTATGAGCTAACTCCGCCACGCCTAAACACCAACCTAAAGCCAACAAAAAGATGTATTCATGAAATCTGTCAAACCTTTGGATCAGTGGTAACAACACAAACCTTACAAAACCAAGCGCGGTAACCATCAGGATAGGCAGGGATGCCAAGCTGATCAATAAATCTGCATTTAGGGTTAAATTCATGCCTTGTTGGGCTTGTTCGCCAAAGGTTGTTAATAAGGTGAGTAATACAATGGCCAATAGATCTTGAAGCAGCAACAGGCCGACCACAAGTTCGCCAGTTTGTTTGTGATGCAAAACGGTTGTGGGTAAGAGTTTAATGCCAATAATAGTACTTGAGAACATAGTTGAAGCACCAATTATGATGCTATCCATCCAATTAAAGCCAAAGCCTTGAGCAACGGCAAAGCCCAATAATGCAAACACGACAGAGCTTATAAAGGCCACCATATAACCTTTTCGTAGCATTTGTAGCAGATGGCTTGGTTGCATATCCAAACCAATTAAAAATAACAAAAAGATAATTCCCACGTGCGACACGTCAGCTAGTAGGTTAGTGTCGACCACCCACGCCAAACCAAATGGTCCAATAATAGCGCCAAGTAAGATATAGGCCAAAAGTAATGGTTGCCTTAAATACAAGGACAAAGTGGCAAGCAAGGTAGCCCCACTAAAGATGAGAAAGAATGAGAAGATGACTGATTCAGTATGCATGCAAAGTCCTTTTTTAATTGATAGCGCTTATTTTAAGGGGCCTGTGTAACCAAGATTTTCGCCAAATCCACCCTAATGCAATAATAACAAGCATACGATAGCCAATATGCACCCACCATATAGCAATAAACCCATACATTGGTCCCAAAATCACTAACAGGGGTAAAAACACTAACCACTGAGAACTACTTGATATGGCAAACACTGCCTTGTGTGAACCTGAAATTAGTGCTAACCGGCTCAGCACAATAATTAATGACTCAAGTATCATAGCGCAAGCATACCAGGGCAGAGCGAGCTGTGTTAAAAGTTGTAATTCACGATTAACAACCAACAAGCTTGCGATAAAACTGGCGCTGTAGGTAATAATCAATGCCAAAATAATCGCGCTTATGGCACTAGCACTAATGATGAGGCGGCTCCACCTAAGGGCTAGAGCTGGGTCAGCATCATGTGACGACCCAATTAAGTTAAACGCCGCTTGCCCTAAGCCAACTGCTGGTAAAATCATCACTAAGCCCACATTTAACACGGCAAAGGCCGAAGCCATTGCTGAAGCGCCAAGCAAACTCACCAGATATAAGAAAACTGCCAAATGAAGCGAGAAGGCTAGCTGCTGGAGAATGGGCGGCCAGCTTGAGCGAAATAGTAAAAATACATCGCTCAAATTGGTACCAAATCTAATTAATGAGTTGGCTTTTTCTTCACGCATTATCAATACAAATTGCGCGATGACGCCAAGCCAAACAGCAATGCTTGTGCCGATGCCAGCGCCCACAGCACCCATGCCATTAAGCCCGAAAGCCCCATAAATCAGGACATAACTAATGCCCACGTTGGCCACATGAGAAGCTAAGATAAGCTTAGTATACTGCCAAGGCCTAGCTTGTTCACTCCAATATATTCTGGCGCCTATACTCAAGGCGATCGCTGGTAATGCCCATAATCTCGCTTCAGCGTATTGAACTGCAAGGCTGTTGATTCGATCATCTAATATTAAAATGTAGATGAGTTCAGAAATGAACATCGCGCCCAGCGCAGCCAGAATTAATGCCAAAGCTAAGCCACACACTAAACCTGACACAAAAGTACCTGATGCGCCTAATGAACTTTTAGCGACCAAACTATGCCACCCAGTGCCCATTCCGGTAAGCGCCGCTACTAATATGAAAACAAGATAACTGCCTATTCCCACGCTGGCTAACGCTAGCCCACCTAAATGGCCTACCAAAGCGGTATCCACCAGCCCTAACAGAGCCTGAGACATCATTGCTCCACTCAGTGGTAAAGCAACGCTCCAAACTTTTGCAAGGCTAGGTTGAAGATGGTCAGAATGGGTGATCAATTTGACATGACTCTTGTATTTTAGGTGCAATGTTGTTGGCACCAAAGCACGAATAAATTTGGTTTATTATATGCTTTTTTAGTGAGTCTTTAAAATGAATACCCAAGTAAAACACTAGGGTATATAATGCACCCATGTTAGAGCACGCTAGGGTTGCTCTTTTAGAAGGTAACAAAGGATATATTTAGTGGATTACATAGACATTACTCCAAGCGCTCAAGACTATCTTGCAGAATTATTAGCAAAGCAAGATGTTGAAGGTATTTCGGTGCGTATTTTTGTAACTGATCCAGGCACCCCTAACGCTGAAACTTGCTTGGCTTATTGCAGACCTGATGAGGTAAAAATTACAGATGAGTTTACCGATCTGGAAAAATTCAGAGTTTATGTTGATCCAGCAAGTGTAGATTATCTTGAAGATGCGTTTATTGACTATAGTGCGGACAGAATGGGTGGCCAGCTGACAATTAAGGCGCCCAACGCAAAAATGCCGCAAGTGTCGGCTGACAGTCCAATAGATGCGCAAGTTAACTACTACCTTTACACCGAAATCAACCCAAGTCTTGCGTCCCACGGTGGTGATGTGAGTCTAGTCGGGGTGGTTAAAGAAGACATTGGTAATGTTGCAGTGTTAAAGTTTGGTGGTGGTTGCCAAGGCTGTAGCTCGGTGTCTTTAACTTTAAAAGAAGGCGTTGAGAAAACCTTAAAAGAGCGGATCCCAAGCATTGATGCTGTGCGTGATGTGACCGATCACTCAAATACAGATAACGCGTATATGTAAGACGATATTTAGAGCAAAAAAAACCAGCGATCAGCTGGTTTTTTTTGGCTCTACAAAACTTAAATTAAGCGTGAACGCAAAGGTAGGCTTGCCTTTAAAGCACTGGCAAGCTCTCGCATGCTAGTTTCTGTGGTATCCCAATCAATACACCCATCAGTTACCGACACGCCATACTGAAGTTCAGACAGGTTCTCAGGGATAGACTGGTTACCCCAGTTAATATTACTTTCTATCATTAGGCCAACAATGGATTCGTTACCCGCGTTAATTTGTTCGGCAACACTTTCCATGACCAGTGGCTGGTTGGCTGGATCTTTGCTCGAGTTTGCATGGCTGCAGTCGACCATAATATTCGCCTTGAGGCCATCTTTAGCAAGCGCCTGTTCACACACAGCAACATTGGCTGCATCGTAATTAGGCTTACCGCCACCGCCTCGTAACACAACATGGCCATACTCGTTGCCTGTAGTACTAGTAATAGATACTTGGCCGTGGGGGTTGATCCCCAAAAATGAGTGAGGAGAAGCCATGGATTCCAACGCGTTAATGGCAACAGTTAAGCCACCATCTGTGCCGTTTTTAAAGCCTACAGGGCAAGACAGACCCGAGGACATTTCACGATGCGTTTGGGACTCAGTAGTGCGCGCCCCAATAGCCGCCCAACTCCATAGGTCAGATTGATACTGTGGTGAAATTGGATCAAGCGCTTCGGTAGCAAGGGGTAAACCCATTGCAGCAAGGTCTAGCATAAGTTTTCTGCCAGTGGCCAGACCAGTTTCTATATCAAAGGTGCCATCTAGGTGAGGGTCATTAATCAAACCTTTCCAACCTACAGTTGTGCGAGGTTTTTCAAAATAAACGCGCATGACTACATATATAGAATCCTTTAGCTCTTCAGCAAGCGCAGCCAAACGACGACCATAATCAAGGGCTGCTTCAGGGTCATGAATTGAACAAGGGCCAATCACAACAAATAAGCGATGGTCCTTACCATCTAGAATGTTTTTAATAGTCTGGCGGGCCTGCATCACTCCATCGGCAATAATACTTGTGGTGGGTAACTGAAGCTTTAGGTTTTCAGGCGAAGTTAGAATTTGTTGACTGGCAATATTCAGGTCTTCGACTCGACGATCGGTCATAATGTGTCTCTATAAAAATAACTGGAAGTATTATTGCCAATTAGATGGCTAATACTTGCGGGTAAACGATATAATTTAGCGCACCTTTTTAACACATTTAAAGGCCTACAAACAAATGAAACTCGCTAAAATAGAAGATTAGAGACAATATTTATGGTTTTCATGGGGTCAAAACGTTTTTCACTAAGTACCAGCCAACTATTGATTGCTGCATTTTTAGCATGGGTTTTGGCTTTGGTTTCGGTTCAGGCGCAAGCGTCCTTATTCAACAAAGTGAAACATCCATTACCAGTGGATAAAGCCTTTGCTTTAAAAGTAGACCAATATCAAGATCGTATCGACATAGTGTGGACGATCGCCAACAATTATTACCTCTATCAAGATAAGCTAGAAATCACCACCTCAAACAACACTGCACTGGAAGGCATGGTGTTGCCTGAAGCTCAAATGAAACAAGACCCTTTGTTTGGCCTTACTAAAGTGTATTACAAGCAATTACACCTCTCAGGCACCATTACCAGTGAGTCACCCAAGCCCACTCAATTAACGATTAATTATCAGGGCTGTTGGAGCGGCGGAGTTTGTTATCCACCTACATCCAAGACCATCACACTTGATTACACGGTTATACCTGCAGTTACTAGTAACGCTGGCGAAGTGCCACTTGAAGAACAAAACAAACGTGAAGGTAAAGCGCCGTCCGTGGTGCCGAGCACCAATGGCGATTCAAATTGGAAAAATGCGTCAGGCACCAACGCAAACTGGTTTTTGCAAAATTTTGAAAATGCAACGCTGCCCTCTGTATTGGTCGTTTTCTTTTTAGCCGGCTTGGCATTGGCGTTAACGCCATGCGTATTACCCATGATGCCTATTCTATCCACTATTATCCTTGGTATAAGCCCAAAACCTGGACCTTTAAAAAGTTTTGGTTTGTCTTTGGTCTATGTTTTAGCGATGGCTGGCTCATATAGTATCGCTGGTGTTATCGCAGGCTTAAGTGGTTCCAATGTGCAAATTGCTTTGCAGCATCCCGTTGTGATTAGCTTAACGGCGCTATTGTTTGTTGTGTTTGCTGCAGCCATGTTTGGATTTATTAATGTGCAAATGCCAACGGCTATTCAAAACAAGATAAATGCCATCAGCCAAAATCAGACGGGTGGTCAAGCAACCGGTGTTGCAGCGATGGGCGTACTTTCAGCACTAGTTGTTGGGCCATGCGTTGCAGCTCCTTTAGCAGGTGCACTGTTGTTTATTGCCCAAACAGGTGATGCGTTTGTGGGCGGGTTGGCTCTATTTGTGATGGGTTTGGGTATGGGCGTTCCATTATTGTTGGTTGGCACCTCAGCCAGTAAGTTGGTCCCCAAAGCTGGAGCATGGATGGATCGAGTCAAAATTGGCTTTGGGTTTGTGATGTTGTTAATGGCTGTATGGATGACAGATCGAGTATTCGCCTCACTAACGCCAATCTTTGTTAGTGCAGTTGTTATTGTTCTGGCCATACTTTTAGCATTGCACAAGCGCTGGCAGCCACCTTTAACAGGATTATTTGCCAGCGTATTAAGTTATGCACTAGCCCTTGTACTAGCTATCTATGGGGGCGCTTTGGTGATTGGCCAATTAAGTGGAGGCGCAACGCTCACTAAACCTCTGGGAGCGCTTATAGGTTCAGGTAAACAAACTAATTCATCCAGCCAAACCTTGGAGTTTATTAAAGTCCTACCGGCTGATGTACCAGGGGCATTGCAAGCAGCAAGGCAAGCTCAAGTTCCATTAATGTTGGAGTTTTATGCAGATTGGTGCGTATCATGCAAAGAGCTTGAGGCGTTTGTGTTTACTAATACGACAGTGATCGATGCGCTTGCAGGCTTTGATTTAGTGAAGGTTGATGTTACCGAAAATACGCAAGCTGCAAAAAGCCTACTTCAATCGCTTGATTTGGTGGGGCCACCGGCATTGGTCTTCTACACAAGTGCTGGAGAATTAGTTTCGGAGACTATAGTGGGTGTGCCAAAAGCTGGAGCATTATCGACTTTTGCAAAAAGCATAAAAGAACTATAACTATATTCTTTTGAGTTATATGTGGTAAGATTGAATTTAAACAGAAATTAGCTTAACACATTATGAAGTTACAACAACTGAGATACATTTGTGAAGTAGAACGTCACAATCTTAACGTATCTGCGACAGCGCAAAGCCTATTCACGTCGCAACCTGGCATCAGTAAGCAAATCAGGTTGTTAGAAGACGAACTGGGAGTAGAGATTTTTGCTCGTAGCGGTAAGCATCTCACCCACGTAACGCCAGCAGGTAAATCGATTCTAGAGTCTGCCCATGAAGTGTTGCTAAAGGTTGATGGCATAAAACGTAAAGCTCAAGAATATACCGATGAAACCATCGGCTCTTTATCTATCGCAACCACCCACACGCAAGCACGATATGCGCTACCTAAGGTCATTAATGGTTTCATTGGTCGTTACCCAGATGTTGCCTTGCACATGCAGCAAGGTACGCCCAAACAAATATCAACGCTAGCTTCAGAGGGCGAGGTAGATTTTGCTATTGCAACTGAAGCCATTGAGCAATTTAGTGATTTGCTAATGATGCCCTGTTATCACTGGAACCGCTGTGTTGTGGTCCCTAAAGATCACCCATTAGCTCAAGTTGAACGTCTAACACTAGAAGAACTTGCCAGGCACCCAATAGTTACCTATGTATTTGGCTTTACCGGCCGATCAAAATTAGACGAGGCCTTCACCCAAGCAAACCTAGAACCCAAGGTAGTATTTACTGCTGTAGACTCAGACGTCATCAAGGCCTATGTGAGACTTGGTCTGGGCGTTGGCATTATTGCTAGCATGGCATACGAAGCTGAGTTAGACAGTGATCTTGTGGCTTTAGATGCCAGTCATCTATTTGCCTACAGCACAACTAACATTGGTTTTAGAAAGGGAACCTTCTTACGCGGTTATATGTTCGATTTTATTGAAGCATTTGCGCCGAACCTCACTAAAGAAAAAGTTCTAGCAGCCCAGGCATGCCAAAGCCAAAATGAATTGGATGCATTATTCGAGCGTAACTCTTTACCCATTCTTTAAAGGATTCTAAGCAAGGGCATTATAGCCCGCGCAAACCATCAAGAAGGTTATTGACCTTGTCAAAAGTCTCTTGATATTCGGCATCACAATCTGAATCTGCAACGACGCCACCGCCAGCCCAACAAAAGATTGAGCCATCTAAGTCACCTTTAGACGTGGTCACTAAGGTGCGAATACATATGTTAGTATCCATCCTTGCGTTAGTGCTAATGTAGCCAATAGAGCCTGTATATGCGCTACGCCTGTGCGGCTCTAATTCTTCAATAATTTCCATTGCGCGTAACTTCGGCGCGCCAGTAATAGAGCCACCTGGAAATGCTCCTTTTAACAAGGGTAGTATCAAATCGCTAGAGCTTAATTTGCCAGTAATCGTAGTGACCATATGGTGAACGTTGCTGTAACTTTCAACTTCTAGGAGTTTGGGAACTTTGACCGAAAAAGGTTCGCAATGTTTACTCAAATCATTGCGCAGTAAATCCACGATCATCACGTTTTCAGCACGATCCTTAGCGCTTGATTGCAACTGATCATGATATTGCTGATCTTGCGCTTTTGACGCTCCACGGGGCCTAGTGCCTTTGATCGGCTTGGTTTCAACTTTACCGTCATCGACCTGCAAAAAACGCTCTGGTGACAAGCTCAATAATGCGCCTTTCTGAGTCTCCATATAGGCACTAAACGGGGTCGGTGAGGCCTTTCTAAGTTGTTGGTATGCATGCCAAGGGTTACCTTTGTAAGGGGCTTCAAACCTCTGAGCTAAGCACACCTGATAACAATCGCCTGCATGGATATACTCCATCAATTGATCAAATTTTTGTTGATACTCAAGCTGACTCATATTGGAGACAAAATCTTGTTTTAATGAGAAGGCGTCAATTTTAGGTTTTGTGGTGTTTAAAATATTATCAACCAAAATTTGCGTCTGTAATTGATCTAGCTGGCTCACAAGATAGCTTTGTTCCAACTCATGATCTGTCACAATTGCCCAAGCATAAATGCCCACGCACAAATGCTCCATGTCAATATCGGCTATGGCAGTGGCTGGAAGGGTTTCGATAGAGCGCCCAAGGTCGTATCCAAATAAACCCGCAGCGCCCCCAGTAAATGGAATGTTAGAAGCTCCAGGTATGTCCCTGGTGTCGTTTAACAACTCACTTTGAAGCCTGAAAATTAAATCAAATGGATCCTCTTCGACCTTTCTTTTTTGTCCGTTTTGCTCCAACCAAGTGACACCATCTGTATGAGTAATCAGTGCTAGTGGGTTTGCCATGGCAAGATCATAACGGCCAAAGTGACTAGTGGGACGGCTAGAATCAAGCAACAAGGGAACAGGAAGGTGTCTAATAGCTTCAAAATAGTGGCATGCGTCAGGCACAAAAGGTAACTGGGAGATCTTCAAAATAACGACCTTAAGACTTCAAGTAAGTCTATTCTAACTGGCTCTTGAAGCGGTAACTAGCGCTTTATTGTATTACCACTCACTAATTGTCCGTGAGCGGGTATAAAGCTTTAAAGTAATTGCATATTGTCGACAATATTAGACTAATTATCAATTTGATAAGGCATTATGGCTGATTTATACTGCGCATATCATAATTGTGTAGACAATATTCACATGCAAGAAGAAATAACCACCTTAGCAACTCAAGTCTGTGAGCAGATCACTCAAGACATCATCATGGGTAATCTTGCTCAAGGTCAAAAGTTGAACGAACCTGAACTAGCCCGGACTCATGGTATTAGCCGTGGCCCCCTTAGAGAGGCCATTAGCCGACTTGAATCAATGCGGCTTATTACACGTACTCCTAATGTCGGGGCAAGGGTAGTGAAGCTCTCGTATGAGGAACTTTTAGAAATTTACCAAATTCGAGAATCCCTAGAGGGCCTAGCGGCTAAGTTAGCCGCCACTCAAATGAATGCAGACGAAAAATCTAGCCTACGTAAACTGTTAACTAGCCACGGAAAATACCTGCTAGAAACACAGGGCCAAGCCTATTTTCAACAAGAAGGCGACGTAGATTTTCATTATAGAATTGTTCAGGGCAGCAAAAACAAACGTTTAATCGATATGTTGGCAGGAGATCTATATCAACTGGTAAGAATGTATCGGTATCAATTTAGCCTCACTAGCAATCGCCCCATGCAAGCCTTAAAAGAGCATGAACAAATTTGCGGTGCCATTGAAGAAGGAGATGGGGAATTGGCTGAATGGTTAATGAAGCGCCACATCAAAAATGCAAGAAACAATATTATGCAAAGCATGAATATACAAACCCACACTCATCATGGAGATAATGCATGAGCAACAAAACTAGAATGACTCAAGGCGCTAGATTTCGCGAGGCCATCAACAATGCTAGCCCATTACAAATTGTCGGCACTATTAATGCTTATACTGCAATGATGGCGCAAAAGGTTGGGCATCAAGCCATTTACCTTTCAGGTGGCGGTGTAGCCAATGCCTCTTATGGGTTGCCAGATCTTGGTATGACAAGCCTCAATGACGTTTTAGCAGATGCCAGCCGGATTACTGCGGCCAGCGATTTACCTTTGCTCGTGGATATTGATACTGGTTGGGGAGGGGCATTTAACATTGCGCGAGCGATTAAAGGTATGGAAAGTGCGGGTGTAGCAGCAGTGCACATTGAAGATCAAGTCGCCCAAAAACGTTGTGGCCATCGCCCCAACAAAGAAATTGTTTCTACCCAAGAAATGGTCGATCGAATTAAAGCCGCATCCGATGCTCGAGTAGATGAAGATTTTTTCATCATGGCAAGAACTGATGCCTTTCAAAAAGATGGCTTACAAGCAGCCATCGATCGATCACAAGCCTGTATCGAGGCTGGCGCTGATGGCATTTTTGCAGAAGCCGTGCACGAACTCACAGATTACAAAGCCTTTGCCAAGGCGATCGATGCGCCGTTACTTGCCAACATTACCGAATTTGGTGCCACACCTTTGTACAACAAGGACGAGCTGGCTGAAGTGGGGGTCGATATGGTGCTCTACCCACTCAGTGCGTTTAGAGCCATGAGTAAAGCTGCACTAAACGTTTATGAGCACTTGTTAGCCGATGGCGATCAAAAAGCCGTGATCGATACGATGCAAACGCGCATGGAGCTATACGACTTTTTGGATTATCACTCTTTTGAACAAAAATTGGATGAATTATTTGCCGCCGGCAAAAACCTTTAATACAACCCACACAAGGAATTTATCATGAGCACAAAACCTATTTCTGGCGCTGGTTTAAGGGGTCAATCTGCAGGATCCACCGCATTATGCACCGTAGGCCTAACTGGCACAGGTTTAACCTACCGTGGTTATGACATTAGCGAGCTGGCACAAAAAGCAAGCTTTGAAGAAGTGGCTTATATGTTACTCAAAGGCCAATTGCCTACTCAAGACCAGCTCAATGACTATATCGCAAAGCTTAAGGGCATGCGTGAGTTACCCCAGGCACTAAAAACAGTTCTAGAACAAATCCCTAAGACTGCGCACCCTATGGATGTTATGCGAACAGGCTGCTCTATGCTTGGCAATTTAGAGCCTGAAGAAGATTTTTCGATGCAACAAGAAGTCACTGATCGATTGTTAGCTCTATTCCCAGCCATTATTTGTTATTGGTATCGCTTTAGTCATGACGGTGTAAGGATTGAAACACAAACCGATGATGATTCATTAGGCTCATACTTCTTACATTTATTACACGATAAAAAGCCCAGTGAATTACATGCCAAAGTAATGAATGTTTCGTTAATTCTGTATGCCGAGCATGAATTCAATGCTTCTACTTTCACAGGTAGAGTGTGTGCTTCCACACTTTCAGATATGCATTCATGTGTTACTGGTGCTATCGGAAGCTTGCGGGGGCCACTTCACGGCGGCGCCAATGAAGCGGCTATGGACATGATTGAAAGCTGGAAAACTCCTGATGAAGCAGAAGCTGCAATCATGGGTATGTTGGCTCGTAAGGATAAGATCATGGGCTTTGGGCATGCTATTTACAGAGAATCCGATCCTCGCAACGTTATTATTAAGCAATGGTCTGAAAAACTAGCCACGGATTGCGGCGATACAAGGCTTTACGAAGTGTCAGTGCGGTGTGAAGAAGTGATGTGGAGAGAAAAGAAGCTGTTTTGTAATGCCGATTTTTTCCACGCTTCTGCTTATAACTTTATGGGCATTCCAACCAAGCTATTTACTCCCATTTTTGTGATGTCACGCCTTACTGGCTGGGCTGCACACGTGATGGAACAAAGGGCTAACAACCGTATCATTCGCCCTAGTGCAGATTATACCGGGCCAGACACGGCCACTTGGGTTGACATAGATCAACGAGGATAAGTGGAATGAATACCAATTACCGTAAGCCTTTAGCTAACTTTGGTTTAGATTATTTTGATGCCCAAAGAGCAGTAGATGACCTCAGCCCAGGGGCCTATGCAAAACTGCCATATACCTCAAAAGTGCTGGCAGAACAGTTAGTGCGCCGTTGTGATCCTGATATGTTAGACGCTTCTTTAAGACAGTTGGTTGAGCGTAAGCAAGACCTGGATTTCCCGTGGTATCCTGCACGAGTAGTGTGCCATGACATTCTGGGACAAACGGCATTAGTGGATTTAGCAGGATTACGTGATGCCATTGCAGAACAAGGTGGAGATCCTTCTAAAGTTAACCCAGTCGTGCCCACCCAACTGATTGTAGACCATTCCCTTGCGGTTGAGCATGGCGGTTTTGAGGCCGATGCATTTGATAAAAATCGTGCTATTGAAGATCGCAGAAACGATGATCGCTTCCATTTTATTGAGTGGACCAAAACAGCCTTTGAAAATGTAGATGTTATCCCGGCTGGCAATGGCATTATGCATCAAATCAACCTTGAGAAGATGTCACCAGTTATTCAGAATCGAGATGGTATCGCATTTCCTGACACCTGTGTGGGCACAGATAGCCATACCCCGCATATAGACGCGTTAGGGGTGATTGCTGTGGGTGTGGGTGGCTTGGAAGCCGAGAACGTAATGTTAGGACGTGCATCAATGATGCGTCTGCCAGACATTGTTGGCGTTGAACTAACCGGAAAACGCCAACCGGGCATTACAGCCACAGACATGGTGTTAGCGATTACAGAGTTTTTACGCCAACAAAAAGTGGTTTCTTGCTACTTAGAGTTCTTTGGTGAGGGTGCCGATAGCCTTACAATAGGAGACCGAGCAACCATATCTAATATGACTCCAGAATTTGGAGCTTCTGCGGGTTTATTTTACATTGATCAACAAACCCTCGATTATCTAACCTTAACCGGTCGTGAGCCAGAGCAAATCGCCCTCGTTGAGGCGTATGCGAAAACCTGTGGTCTATGGTCGCAAGACATGCAGGGCGTTCAATATGACAGAAAGCTAAGCTTTGATTTATCCAGTGTTGGTCGCAATATGGCTGGACCTTCTAGCCCACATTTGCGATTGCCCACTGCAGACTTATCCAAACGTGGCATAGCCAAAGACTATCAGCGTAATGAAGATAGTGCTCTGATGCCAGATGGCGCAGTTATCATTGCCGCCATTACAAGCTGCACCAATACCAGCAACCCTCGCAATGTTATTGCGGCAGGATTATTGGCTAGAAATGCCAATAAACTGGGTTTAAAACGTAAACCATGGGTTAAAACATCCTTCGCCCCGGGCTCCAAAGTAGCCAAGCTGTACCTTGAAGAAGCGGGTTTACTTAAAGAAATGGAAAAATTAGGTTTTGGTATCGTAGGTTATGCCTGCACCACGTGTAACGGTATGAGTGGCGCGTTGGACCCTAAGATTCAGCAAGAAATTATTGATCGTGACCTTTATTCCACAGCCGTTTTGTCAGGTAACCGAAACTTTGATGGCCGTATCCATCCTTACGCTAAACAAGCCTTTTTAGCCTCGCCACCTCTGGTTGCAGCATACGCTATCGCTGGGTCTATGCGCTTTGATATTGAGCAAGACGTGTTAGGCCAGGATTTACAGGGCAATGATGTAAAACTTAAGGACATTTGGCCAAGTGATGAAGAAATCGATGCAATAGTGGCTGCTTGTGTGAAGCCTGAACAGTTTAACCAAGTATACATCCCCATGTTTGACCTAGGGAAAATAGAAACTTCTAAAAGCCCTTTATACGACTGGCGTCCTAATACCACCTATATTCGCAGGCCTCCGTATTGGGAAGGTGCATTAGCTGGGGAGCGAAGCCTAACGAGAATGCGCCCATTAGCCATTTTAGGGGACAATATCACGACCGATCACCTGTCACCATCCAATGCCATTCTTGCAACTAGTGCCGCAGGGGAATATCTTGCCAAAATGGGTTTACCAGAGGAAGACTTTAACTCTTATGCTACGCATCGCGGTGATCATTTAACTGCACAAAGAGCCACGTTTGCCAACCCTAAACTGCTTAACGAAATGTGTAAAAACGCTCAAGGCGAGGTGATTCAAGGTTCACTCGCTCGGCTTGAACCTGAAGGCCACACTGTGCGCATGTGGGAGGCCATCGAAACCTATATGGATAGAAGCCAACCATTAATCATCATAGCAGGTGCCGATTATGGTCAAGGCTCTTCAAGAGACTGGGCCGCAAAAGGGGTAAGGCTTGCAGGCGTAGAAGTGATTGTAGCAGAGGGCTTTGAACGCATTCACCGCACCAACCTTGTGGGTATGGGGGTATTGCCATTACAGTTTAAAGACGGGGATACCCGCATTAGCGTAGGTATTGATGGCACGGAAAGTTTTGATGTGTTGGGCGAACCTAGCCCAGGCTGCGACTTAACTTTAGTGATCAATCGCATCGATGGTACCCAGCAATCCCTCAGCGTTACTTGTCGATTGGACACTGAAGAGGAAGTCGGTGTTTATGGGGCCGGTGGTGTGTTACAGCGTTTCGCCCAAGATTTTCTCGAATCTTTAAACGCAGCCTAGGAGCAATGATGAGTTTTAAACCGCAAATAAAAGTCCCTGCTACCTATATGCGTGGCGGCACTAGTAAAGGTGTGTTCTTTAAACTTGAAGATTTACCTAAAGCAGCTCAAGTGCCGGGCCCAGAGCGAGACGCTTTGCTGCTTCGGGTGTTAGGTAGTCCTGATGCTTATGGTAAGCAAATTGATGGCATGGGTGCAGCCACCTCTAGCACGAGTAAAAGCGTCATTTTATCTGCGCCAAGTGAACCTTTGCATCATGTGGATTACCTTTTTGGCCAAGTGGCGATCGATAAAACCTTTGTAGACTGGAGTGGTAATTGTGGTAATTTATCTGCTGCTGTAGGCGCATTTGCCATCTCTTCAGGTCTTGTTGATGCCACGCAATTCCCAAGAGATGGTATTGCGGTGGTTAAAATCTGGCAAGTGAATATCCAAAAGACAATCATCGCCCATGTGCCTCTTATCAATGGTGAAGTGCAGGAGATCGGTGATTTTATGCTTGATGGTGTAAGCTTTGGCGCGGCGGAAATTAAGCTTGAGTTTATGAACCCTTCTGCTGCTGATGCTGATATGTTCCCAACGGGAAATCTTATAGACGAACTAGATGTTCCTGGAGTGGGGTGTTTTGAAAGCACCATGATCAGTGCAGGCATTCCTACCATTTTTCTCAACGCCAAAGACCTTGGCTACCAGGGCACCGAGTTACAAAATGATATTAACTCCAGCCCCAATGAATTAGCTAAATTAGAGCTTATAAGGGCACATGGCGGTATCAAAATGGGCTTATTCAAGCATGTTGATGATGCCAAAACACGTCAACATACGCCCAAAATCGCCTTTGTGGCCCCACCAAAAAGTTACACTTCATCAAGCGGTAGCATCGTCAATGCCGAACAAGTGGACCTCTTGGTGAGAGCAGTATCAATGGGGCAACTGCATCACGCCATGATGGGTACCGCAGCCGTTGCCATAGGCACAGCCGCGGCCATTCCCAACACACTAGTCAATATTGCAGCTGGCAGCAAAGCACCAAATCAAGTGACCTTTGGGCATCCTTCTGGTACCTTAACCGTTGGCGCTGAAGCTTGCCTAAATGAAGGTCAGTGGACAGCCACTAAAGCAATCATGAGCCGCAGTGCGCGGGTATTAATGGAAGGGTGGGTTAGAGTACCGGATGTCTGAATTTCATGTAGAAGTGTCCCATAATGCTCAAAGTGCAGCACAGCTTTTGGCTTTCAGTAGCGGTTTATCTATTCAACAAATTAAACAGGCTATGAAAAAGGGGGCTGTTTGGGTCACTTCTACTCAAGGTTCTTCAAAACGTTTACGAAGAGCAGATAAAACGCTAGAAATAGGCCAATCTCTGCATCTCTACCACGATGATAAAGTCCTTAGTGAGAGTGTAGAACCCGCTGTGCTAATGCATGATGAAGAGGATTACAGTGTATGGTACAAGCCCTATGGAATGCTAAGCCAAGGGTCAAAGTGGGGTGATCATTGCACGATCAACCGCTGGATTGAACTTAACCATACCCCTCAAAGGCCTGCTTTTATTGTGAATCGCTTAGATAGAGCTGCCCAAGGTTTAATGCTCATTGCACATACTAAAGCGGCAGCGAAAAGATTGAGTGGATTATTTGAAGAAAGAAAAATATACAAAGTCTATACCGCAAAGGTTGCTGGTCACTTTCCTAATGACTTAGTGATTGATCAGCCCATTAATGGCAAGCGAGCCCATAGCTATGCAAGATTGTTGTCATACGATTCTAAAACTAAGACATCCTTAATATCTATTGATATTGCCACTGGCCGCAAGCACCAAATACGCAAACACCTAAGCGGTGCGGGTTTCCCAATCATTGGAGACCGACTTTACGGCATGGAAGACCACCAAGAAATACAAAATTTATGCCTAGTTTCAACCCATTTAGCGTTTCGTTGCCCACTCAATGGGGCCGATAGAAACTACCGTTTAAGCGACGATTACCTCCCAAAACACAATACCAGCGCAAACCTTTAGGCCGCTTGTGTTATCAAAAAATGGAAAACACACATGTTAGATTTACTGCCAGAGGTATGTGATCAGCTTGAAGGCCAAGTGAGCATCGCGGACCCCATATTTACCAATTACGGTGCTAAAGAGCGCTTTTTTGGTGAAATTGTGACCTTGAGCTGCTTCGAAGACAATTCAAAAGTAAGAGAGCTTTTTGGACAGCCTGGAACAGGCAAAGTGTTAGTGGTTGACGGTCAAGGTTCGCTTAATCGGGCCTTGCTAGGCGATATGTTAGCCGAAAAGGCGGTAGTTAACGGTTGGGAAGGTATCATCATTAATGGCTGTGTCAGAGATGTAAATGCCATTTCACAGATTGAGCTTGGTGTTAAAGCGCTGGCGGCACATCCGATGAAAACGCAAAAAAAAGGTTTGGGGGAAATAGGCCCGTCTCTATCATTTGCGGGGGTTACCTTTGTTCAAGGCCAATATATTTATGCAGACAACAACGGCGTCTTGGTTTCTGAAACAGCGCTCGATCTATGAAGCAGGCTTTGATGTTCCTATGACAAGCAATACTTTAGCGCTACTTTAGGGATAATCTAGCGGTACTGCGCGTCACTCGTCTGCAAAATACACGTAGCCTTGGTTATGAAGCACCAATAACATCGCTTTGGCTGCGGGTTTAATTAACACATTAACCAGCTGATCAACCTCAAGTATACCTTGGTTAGATATTGCCTGTGCGAAGGCTGTTGCCTCTGGTGGACAAGGAATAGCTTCGCCTTGGACAAATAGTGTGAGCCCACCGTCACCTTGCCAAGTATGGGCTAAACGCACACCCTCAGAGACTCTCAGCACACCGTATTCATCTTTAATGATCGCTTCAAGCTCATCAATATCCATGGCTTCTTCTGATAAATCTAAATCAGCATACTTAGGTTCGGTAGTATATTTACCAAACCATTGAGCCACATTTTCTGGGGTAATTTGCTCGCGCATTATCTTCATCAGTGAATCAACGTCGGCTTGGCTTATTTCACCACTGGCTTTTGTATAACCAAAGTCCTCAAGTCTTTTGTCTGCGCTCAATTCAAGGCTACGCTCGTCAGAAAATTGAGTAAATACCTCGGCATAAGAGGGTGATCTAAAACCTACAGAGTAGGTCACACAAGCATCAGAGACCGCAACGCCTTTATGGGCCACTAAAGGTGGGATATAAAGTAAATCGCCAGGGTTAAGGATGAACTCTTCACGCATCTGGAAATCTGCTAGTAGCGACAACTGATCATGTGACATTAAGGCTGATTCTTGGTCACATGTTTGGCCTATTTGCCAGCACCGCTTACCTTCACCTTGAATCAAAAACACGTCATAGCGATCGTAATGGGCACCTACGCCCGCGCCTTTAGTGGCGTAGCTCACCATAAGATCGTCAATCCGCCAGCTAGGCAAGAAACGAAACCTAGCTAAAAAATCATGTGCTTCAGGCACAAAACAGTCCACACCCTGAACTAACAATGTCCAAGGATAGGGGCGCTCCTTAGCGAAATCAGCTTCGCTTAGGGGACCGTGAGTAACCGTCCAGTCAGCTAATTCGCCATCATTTTCAATTAAGCGCGACTCAACTTGTGGCTCCAACGACAAGCCAGCTAACTCATCAACCTCAATTAAGGCTTCTTTAAAAGCGATGCCGTTTCGAATGCAAACAGGCTTTTTTTGCCAGTATTCTGCAATGAAGTGTTCCACCGTCATGTCACCTAAGTGAGTTAATGGTGCTAAAGAAGAGGTGCTTAAAGCTGATGAATTATCCATTAATTAAACATTGCCAGCTTGCGCTACAGCATTACCAATGTAATTTGCTGGCGTTAGTGTTTTTAGCTCATCTTTAACTGCCTGAGGCAACTCAAGAGTATCAATGAAATCGGCCATAATTTGGGCATCAATGGTTTTACCACGGGTTAGTGCTTTTAGTTTTTCGTAAGGTTCTTCAATGGCATAGCGGCGCATCACTGTTTGAATAGGTTCTGCCAGTACTTCCCAGGCATTGTCCAAATCAGCATCTAAACGCGGCGCATTTAGCTCTAGCTTGCTAATACCTTTAAGCGTCGCTTGGTAAGCAATTAAGCTGTGTGCAAGGCCTACACCTAGATTGCGCAGCACAGTAGAGTCTGTTAGGTCTCGTTGCCAGCGAGATACAGGTAATTTAGCGGCCAAGTGATTAAGCAGAGCATTAGCAATACCGATGTTACCTTCTGAATTTTCAAAATCGATTGGGTTCACTTTATGAGGCATAGTGGATGAGCCAATCTCACCAGCAATGGTTTTTTGCTTGAAAAAGCCCAGCGAAATGTAACCCCAAACATCACGGTCGAAATCCAGCAAAATAGTATTAAACCTTGCGATGGCATCAAATAGCTCGGCAATGTAGTCATGAGGTTCAATCTGCGTCGTGTAGGGATTAAAGGTTAAGCCCAATTTTTCGACGAACGCTTGTGCATTTTGCTGCCAATCAATTTCTGGATAAGCGCTTAAATGAGCGTTGTAGTTACCAACGGCACCGTTTATTTTTCCTAAAAACTGCACCTTTGAAATCTGAGTTAGTTGGCGCTCAAGGCGCGCTGCCACATTTGCCATTTCCTTGCCCATGGTGCTTGGAGAAGCTGTTTGGCCGTGAGTTCTGGATAACATGGGTTGGCTTTTATACGTATGCGCCAAGCCCTTAATCTGGCTCAACACTTGTCTCATTTCAGGCAATATGACAGCATCTAAGCCAGTCTTTAACATCAAACCATGAGATAGGTTGTTGATGTCTTCTGAGGTACAAGCGAAATGTACGTATTCATTAATTGCATGAAGCTCAGCATTGCCTTTAAATTGCTCTTTTATGTAGTATTCAACCGCCTTAACATCGTGGTTAGTGACACTTTCAATGTCTTTGACACGCTGTGCTTGGGACTCATCAAAGTTCGCGATCAAATCTTCAAGTAAGGCATTGGCGGCATCACTAAGTGGGCTCACTTCTTCAATTTGAGGATGACTTGCAAGCTGCTGCAACCATCTAACTTCAACTAAAACTCTGTTATAGATCAGGCCAAACTCGCTAAAGTAAGGGCGCAGTGAAGCAGTTTTGCTTCCGTATCTTCCATCGACAGGGGAAAGGGCTGAAATTGATGATAAATCCATAATGGGATCCTAAATTGATTTAATGAATAATTTGGTTAAGCAAAGCATCTATGTCGCTTTGCAAAGAATTTTTAAAAAGCACCAAGTGCCACTTTCGTCCGCCAAGCTGGCGCCATAGAGTAGTTGCTCTGATCCCTGCAAGGAGATAGGAGCGTACCTTGTTAGTATTAGCAGGTTGCTGCAAATACGTAGGGTTGCCCGTCACTTGGATACGAAAATTAAACTTGCTGATGGTCGAAGAGTAGGTCTCAGCGACGCTAGCTAAAACATTGGCATGTGTGATTTCATATAGATCCACTTGCCTTTGACTATGCATCAACTGATTGCTTATATCACTTTGCATCTGCGGCTTTTTACTAAGCTTTTTCTGCAAATGAATCACGCCAATAATATAACGGGTAATATCCTTTATACCTGCGCCGTTGTCTTGATGCATGATGGCTTTGAGCGTTTGCAGGCCTAAAGCTAGATTTTGTATGGCGTGTGGACCGCCAAAAACATCTGCCGCTTGGCCAGGGTTCGCTACAAATAGCGATTCCAAGGCACATTGACTTGCATGGGTATCCGCTTGGCCACTCGTGGCTACTTGATTCACCAGCACAGCAGCTTGAACAATGCCTGCCAACGCCAGTACACGTTCTTGGCTCTTAGTCAAAGGATTAGTCAATGACAGCTCCTCCTAGGCACACATCGCCTTTATAAAAGACAATGGATTGGCCAGGCGTTACGGCTCTTTGCGGCTCAGCAAATTGTACTTTTATGGTGTCATCGTCAATCAAACTTATGATGCAATCTTGATCTGCTTGTCGGTAACGAATTTTAGCCATTAATGCGACCGACTGGCCGTTAGATAAGTCTGGACCTTGGCCATCTATCCACATAAGTTGCTGACAAGTGAGTGTGGGTTTAAACAGGCGAGGGTGATTTTTGCCTTGGGCTACAATTAATGTGTTTCTTGTAAGATCTTTATCTACTACATACCAAGGTGATTCACTGTAGTTGGCTAAACCACCTATACCCAGGCCTTGGCGCTGGCCAATGGTATGGTACATAAGGCCTTGATGATCACCAATCGTGTCACCATCTACCGTTTCAATTTTCCCTGGGTGGGCCGGCAGGTAGTCTTGTAAAAAGTCCTTAAACCTTCTCTCACCAATAAAACAAATACCCGTACTGTCTTTTTTGGCGTGATTAGCTAATCCATGCTTTTCTGCAATGCGTCTAACCTCTGGTTTTTCCAGCGCCCCAATGGGAAACAGAGTTTGCGAGACCTCTGCTGCACCAATTGCATGTAAAAAATAGCTCTGGTCTTTGTTAGTATCCAGGCCTTTGATAAGTTTGCACTCAAGCCCATCACCGTCACGCTGTACATAATGGCCTGTGGCGATATAGTCTGCGCCTAGCACTTTGGCATAGTCTAAAAACGCTTTAAACTTAATTTCACGGTTACATAGAATATCTGGATTAGGGGTTCTTCCCGCTTTATACTCTGCAAGAAAGTGCTCAAACACGTTGTCCCAGTATTCTGCTGCAAAGTTAGCGGCATGAAGGGGGATACCAAGCTTGTCGCATACCGATTGGGCGTCGGCTAAATCTTCTTTGGCAGTGCAGTATTCAGTACCATCGTCTTCGTCCCAATTCTTCATGAATAGGCCTTCAACGTGGTACCCTTGTTGCATGAGCAGTAGGGCAGAAACTGATGAATCAACGCCGCCAGACATACCGACAATAACGCGTTTAGAGGTAGAAACAACCATAGATTTAGTTCAAGACAGTGATCTAGTATATAGATTGCTAATTTTAACCGAACCAAGCCGCCAAGCCTAGGCTTATGAGCAAATCCAAGGACTTTTAACCGAATGACAAACCATGACCTTATCTTGGTACAAGAAGCTGATTTCGATGTTAACCACCATTACCAGCAGTTATTAAAGCTCAACCCCAGAGACACTGGGGCCGCCGTGTTATTTGTAGGCTTAGTTCGAGACTTACCCGGTTCTGCGTTAAAAGCCATGGAGCTGGAGCACTACAAAGGCATGACCGAAGCCAGTTTAGCGGACATCATTACCAAAGCGCGCAAGCGCTATACGCTTGAAGGCGTGCATATTGTTCACCGCGTAGGAAGACTTATGCCCCATGATCAAATCGTATTAGTAGCCGTAACCAGCAAACATCGGCGCGATGCGTTTAGTGCGTGCGAATACATCACGGACTTTTTAAAGCAAGACGCACCGTTTTGGAAAGCAGAAATAACTAACGAAGGAAAACAATGGGTCGCCGCAAAAGACTCTGACCAGGAAGCGACGGCCAGGTGGCAAACGACTGATTAATCTACACCCGATCGATAGTTTCAAGACGATACTGACCCACCTTTAGGCCTCTTAACCTAAAATTTCCAATGGCCATACGCACCAATCTTAGGGTCGGTAGGCCCACAGCTGCCGTCATTCTTCTTACTTGCCGGTTGCGACCCTCGCTAATTCGAAGTTCTAACCACTTCGTAGGAATATTGGCTCGCTCTCTTATGGGAGGCACGCGGGGCCAAAGTCCCTTTGGAGAAGCGCTTAATAAACGAACCTTAGCGGGCTTAGTTGGGCCATCTTTTAGCAAAGGGCCAGCCCGCAGGAGCGTTAATTGCTCCTGAGTTGGAATACCTTCCACTTGAACCCAGTATACCTTTTCAACTTTGTGCTTAGGATTAGATATTTGATGTTGCAATTTTCCGTCATTGGTTAATAGCATTAAACCCTCAGAATCATAATCTAGACGCCCGGCCGCATAGAACTTTGGCAAGTCTATATAATCCCCAAGCGTGTCTCGACCCTGGGTGTCATTAAATTGACTTAAAACCTGAAAAGGTTTGTTGAAAACGATAATGTTGTGCAAACAAATACCCCTTATTAGTGACATGAATTGTTACAATTTTGTAAAATAACTACACGATTCCTTGGGCCTTCAGGCGCATTCAAGATATAATATCGATTGACTACAAAATAATTTTGCAATTGTTTTGACCACAAACCGCTATTTTAAAGCATTTGGAGATTTCATGACCTACCAACACATCACAGTGCCAGAGCAAGGCTCAAAGATTACTGTAAACGAAGACCTATCTCTTAACGTGCCAAACGACCCTATTATCCCTTATATTGAAGGTGATGGCATTGGTTTTGACGTTTCTCCAGTTATGTTGAAAGTAGTAGACGCTGCTGTCGAAAAAGCGTTTAACGGTGAGAAGAAAATTAACTGGATGGAAGTATACGCGGGCGAAAAAGCCACCGTGACTTACGATGCAGATACTTGGATGCCTGAAGAAACACTTGAAGCATTTAAAGAATTTAAAGTGGGCATCAAAGGCCCTCTAACGACTCCTGTTGGAGGCGGCATTCGTTCTTTGAATGTAGCTTTGCGCCAAGAGCTAGACCTATACGTATGCCAACGCCCAGTGCGCTGGTACACAGGCGTTCCTAGCCCAGTGAACAAGCCACAAGATGTGGACATGGTCATCTTCCGCGAAAACTCAGAAGACATCTACGCAGGTGTTGAATGGCAGGCGGGAACACCTGAAGCTGAAAAGGTCATTAAGTTTTTGCAAGAAGAAATGGGTGTTACAAAAATCCGTTTTGATCAAAACTGTGGTATCGGTGTTAAGCCTGTATCTGAAGAGGGCACCAAGCGTCTAGTTCGTAAAGCACTTCAGTACACTATCGATAACGACCGTGACTCATTGACCCTAGTGCACAAGGGTAACATTATGAAGTTCACCGAAGGCGCCTTTAAAGAGTGGGGCTATGAAATTGCACAAGAAGAATTTGGTGCGACATTGCTAGGTGAAGGTCCTTGGTGTGAAATGACTAACCCAAACAATGGCAAAAAAATCATTGTTAAAGACGTAATTGCAGACGCGATGCTTCAGCAAATCCTTTTACGCCCAGAAGACTATGATGTGATTGCAACCTTGAACCTAAACGGCGACTACCTTTCAGATGCATTGGCAGCTGAAGTAGGCGGTATTGGCATTGCACCAGGTGCAAACCTTAGCGATGACATTGCAATTTTTGAGGCAACTCACGGCACAGCGCCTAAATACGCTGGCCAAGACAAGGTTAACCCAGGGTCTATCATTCTTTCTGCCGAAATGATGTTACGCCATTTGGGATGGTTTGAAGCGGCAGACTTGATTGTTGCGGGTACTGAAGGTGCTATTAAAGCACAAACAGTCACTTACGATTTTGAGCGTCAAATGGACAATGCTACATTACTATCTTGTTCTGAATTTGGTGATGCCATCATCGCCAACATGTAGTCTTTAGATGACGTTAAAAAAACCAGCTTCGGCTGGTTTTTTTTGCTCTCAAATAAGTCCTCTGACACAGTAGCTTGTGGCTTGGAGGTGCGCTTAATATTTGTAGAGACCGATATATTTACAGCTGTTTACAATTGAACTCTGGAAAAATGAAGACACAGGCCCAACAGTAAAGTTATGATAATGTTAACTGTTTAATTTAGAGTTTAAAAATGCACGTTTTATCCCAAGCAAACGCCTTCAGTTTTAACAAAACAACTAGGCAGACAATCGTCATGAACCACGATGATTCTGACCCGCATGATGCTGATGGCCAGTTTCAGGTTGTGGAAGAAACCCGTCCTAAACTAGCTCAGCCTAAATTATATAAAGTCATCCTTATTAATGATGACTACACGCCAATGGAATTTGTCATAGACGTATTGGCCAAATTTTTTAGCCACGATGAAGAGCAGGCCACGCAGATCATGCTAGCTGTTCATACCCAAGGCAAAGGCGTTTGCGGCATCTATACTAAAGATGTTGCAGAGACAAAATGCATGCAAGTTAACCAACACTCAAGACAGCATAAGCACCCCTTACTTTGTGAAGTTGAACCCGTTTCATAGAAGGATAATAGCGATGTTAGACAACGATTTAGAAAAAAGCTTAAACGACGCATACAAATACGCTAACTGGAAACGCCATGAATTCATGACTGTTGAACATCTTCTTTTAGCTTTACTTGGCAATGATTCAAGTGCCAAGGTGCTAAATGCTTGCGGAGTCCAGCTTGAAGAGCTCAAGACACCTTTAGAAAAATTCATTAATGACACAACTCCGGTAGTCGATGAAGCAAGGGGTGATTATGACGTTCAGCCGACACTGGGCTTCCAACGTGTATTACAGCGGGCTATTTTTCATGTGCAATCCTCTGGCAAAGGTGATGTGAGCGGCGCTAATGTATTGGTTGCTATTTTTAGTGAAACTGAAAGCCAGTCAGTTTTCCTATTAGATTCGCTTGATGTTGAAAGAGTGGATATCGTTAATTATCTTTCTCATGGCGTTAGCAAGACCGAGATGGATGGCTCTGAAACTACCAATGTTTCTGAAAGCGAGGAAGCTAACGACCTAGTTAAATACACCACAGATTTAAATGAAGAGGCTAGAAACGGCAACATCGACCCATTAATTGGTAGGGGTAAAGAGCTTGAGCGTTTGGTGCAGGTTTTGTCACGACGCAGAAAAAACAACCCATTACTGGTCGGTGATGCTGGGGTCGGAAAAACCGCGATAGCAGAAGGTTTGGCCTATCAAATTGAGCAAGGTAACGTGCCGCAGGTGATTGCATCTTCAACGGTTTACTCTCTAGACATGGGAGCTTTACTTGCTGGAACTAAATACCGGGGCGATTTTGAAAAACGCCTGAAGGGCCTGCTATCAGATATTGAAAAAGTACCTAATGCAATTCTTTTTGTCGATGAGATCCACACCATTATTGGCGCAGGCGCCGCTTCAGGTGGTGCGATGGATGCCTCTAACTTGTTAAAGCCAGCGCTTAGCTCTGGAAAATTACGCTGCCTTGGCTCGACTACATTCACTGAGTTTCGAGGCATCTTCGAAAAAGATCACGCACTTGCACGCAGATTTCAAAAGATTGACGTTGACGAACCTAATGTGATCGACACACAAGCCATCCTTCGAGGCCTTATTTCTCGGTATGAGAGTCACCACCAACTTGAATATACACCCGGTGCAATTGATGCTGCCGCTGAACTAGCGGCTCGCTATATCACCGACAAAAAAATGCCCGATAAAGCCATTGATGTGATTGATGAAGCAGGGGCTTTTCAGCAGCTGTTTCCTATTGAAGAGCGAAAAAGCTTTATAGATGTGCCTGAAATTGAAGCTGTGGTTGCGAACATAGCGCGTATTCCGCCAAAAAGTATTTCTGCCTCTGATCGAGAGCAGCTTCACTCCTTAGAGCAAAATTTAAAACGTGTTGTGTTTGGCCAAGATAAAGCCATAGACACCCTCGCCAATGCCATTAAGCTGTCTAGAGCAGGCCTCAATGCACCGCAAAAGCCTGTTGGTAGCTTCCTGTTTTCAGGCCCAACTGGGGTCGGTAAAACTGAAGTGACACAACAACTTGCCAGAGTGATGGGAATAGAGCTTGTACGTTTTGACATGTCAGAGTACATGGAGCGTCACACTGTATCTCGGTTAATTGGTGCGCCTCCTGGATATGTAGGTTTTGATCAAGGAGGGTTGCTCACTGAAGCCGTTACCCAAAACCCCCATTGTGTTTTATTGTTGGATGAAATTGAAAAAGCCCATCCTGAAGTCTTCAATATACTTCTGCAAGTTATGGACAATGGCACCCTAACGGATAATAACGGTCGTAAAACTGACTTTAGAAATGTCGTTCTAGTGATGACCACCAATGCTGGTGCTGAACAAATCAGTAGAAATTCAATCGGTTTTACTAAACAAGATCACAGCTCCGATGGAATGGGTGCCATTAAACGATTGTTCACACCCGAATTTCGTAATCGGTTGGATGACATTATTGCCTTTAACTCACTCTCTAAAGATGTGATTCTGGGCGTGGTTGATAAATTCTTAGTCGAGCTGCAAGTTCAGCTTGAAGACAAGCAAGTTCACCTGCAAGTGAGCGAAGAAGCTAGAATTTGGCTTGGCGAAAAAGGTTACGATGCAGAAATGGGAGCAAGGCCTATGGCAAGATTAATTCAACAGGAATTGAAGAAACCTATGGCTGAGCTGCTATTGTTTGGTGATTTGGCAGAAGCTGGCGGCAAGTTAATCGTGAATCTTAAGAAAGATAAAATAGTGTTAACAACTAAGCCAAGTAAGCGCATCGCTAAATCGCTAGATCCGGCGTAAATTACCCTAATAAGGGTCTAGATACGGGCCCTAAGGTTTATTTGATACAAAAAAAATGAGCACTCTAAGTGCTCATTTTTTATATAAAGTTAGAAAGCTATGCTTAATCTTTAACGGGCCCGGTATGTGATGCGACCTTTGGTTAAATCATAAGGTGTTAATTCAACCTTAACTTTGTCACCCGTAAGAATTCGGATGTAGTGCTTACGCATTTTGCCCGATATATGAGCAGTGACCACGTGGCCGTTTTCTAACTCCACACGGAACATTGTGTTGGGTAAGGTATCAATGATGGTACCTTCCATTTCAATCTGGTCTTCTTTAGCCATTAAAGCCTCAAGGTTATTTAAAGGTTATCAAATAATTCGTTGCGCAGTATTATGCAGCAATGCCTAAGAAAAAGCGAGAAAAACACGGTTTAAGCTGAGTAAGACTCTTGCAATTGCCACTTTTGATTATCAAGCACTTCAAGCGGCTGATATTCACTTTTGTATGACATCTTTTGACACTCTTTAATCCAATAACCAAGGTATACAAATTCCATACCGTGGTAACAGCCCCAATTTATTTGCCATAGAATCGCTAAGCGCCCTAAGCTTCTTGCTTTTTGGTCGGGGTCAAAAAATGTATAGATTGCAGAAATTCCCTGCGGTAGAAGATCAACCACAGCCACAGCCAGCAGCTTTTCCTTCAAGCGAAAACATATAAACTGGGAGTGACTGGATTCTGGTGGCTTGCAGAGAAAATCCTCAAATTGTTCATGGGAGGGTGGGTACATATCACCATCTTTATGGCGTTTATCTATGTAGCGCTGGTAAAGGTTATATATTTCTTGTGTTATTTGAGCAGGTTCAAATGAAACTTTTAGGTCTTTATTGTTATTGAGGACCCGTTTTTGACTTTTGCTTAATTTAAAATCGTTTAACACCACTCTAACAGACTTACACTCAACACAATTGTCACACCAAGGTCGGTAAATATGCTTCCCACTGCGCCTAAAACCCACATCGGTAAGCTGCATATAAACGGATTCGTCTAACACCTGATCAGGCGCTAAAAAGATCGACTTAGCCTGCTTGCCATCTAAATAACTACAAGGGTGCTCTGGTGTTGCATAGAACATGAGCTTATTGATATCAATCGAAGAAGAAATAAGCGGATACCTTTTTTAAAAATTATGCCAACTTTGTGTCAGACTTTATCATCTGATTCCAGTTACTTTCTAGGCCGTAAATCTCATTATCGCCTAAATATTTCTGAAAAATGCTCATCTCAATTTCGGTTGCACCCATACTTTCTAAGTGGGGCGTGTGCATTTGACAGTCTATCAACACAAAACCCCAGCTTTTAAGACTTTCGGCAAGGTGTATAAAGGCCAGTTTAGATGCGTTGCTACTCTTGCTGAACATAGATTCACCGAAAAACAGACGTCCAATAGCAACACCATATAAACCTCCCACAAGACTTGCGCCAGACCATACTTCAACGCTATGTGCGTAACCGCCTTGGTAAAGATTTGTATAAGCGGCTTGCATGCTTTGGGTGATCCAGCTTTCTTGGCTCAATTGCTGTCCCCTTGGCACTGAGGCACAGGCATTAACAACACGCTCAAAAGCTTGGTCGTAAGTGACTTCAAGTGGGGTAGAGCGGATGAATTTCTTCATGCTTTTGGAAATGTGCACTTTCGAAGGCGCAACAACCATGCGTGGGCTAGGTGCCCACCAAAGAATAGGGTCTTGCTCAGAAAACCAAGGAAAAATGCCACACTGATAGCCATACAAAAGCCTTGGCACAGACAAATCACCCCCGATCGCTAAAAGACCTTGCGGGTCTTGTTCCGCCTCAGATACGGGTGGAAACCACAAATCATGTTCATCAAGTTGGTAAACAGGCATTAAACTAGTCTAGAAAATCGATAATGCCAGCATTATAAACTAAGAAAGGGGACTTACAGCGAAAAGCACGATCTAAACACTTAATTGAAACATTGTCTTTTGGTAGACGAGCACAGGATCAATTAACCCCAACAAGATTGTCATTAAACTTGGTTCAACTATCTAGATTGAGTATCATATAGATTGATCGAAATCTAAGACTCAAGCACAAGGAAAGAATTAGTGGCTACTAAGAATCCACGCACACCATCCCATCCATCCAGCAACTGGATTAATCGCTTGAGCTGGAAGGGATTTCATTTTGCATTGCTATCGTTTAGTGTTTATTTCTTGGTTGTTTTAGTGACCTTTGACGCACGAGACCCTTCATCTACTCAAGCCTTTACAACAGGTGGTATTCATAACGCCGGTGGCACATTTGGTGCGATTCTTGCTGATCTGTTTTTTTGGGCCTTTGGAATTGCTACGTTTCTCATTCCAGTTTTGCTGATTAAGTACGAAGTCTCCCGGTTTATAAGTTCAAGTGGAAAAGCCACTTATAAACTATGGTTAAAGGCTGCTTCGTTTTGTATTTTATTTTTATCTTTATGCATTTTTTCAGCAACTCACATTAATATCTCACCGATAAATTTCCCACAGACAAGTGGTGGGTTACTGGGTATTTCTTTGGCTCTAGTCTTGCATAAAACGCTAGGCATGTGGGGCACAAACATATTACTGTTAACCTCTATTGGGTTATCTGCAAGCCATTTTTGGAACTTACGCTGGGGTACCATCACCGAAGCTATCGGGCGCCACTGTATATACTGGTACCAATATGGCAAAAAAGTCATTTTTGGAAACAAAGACGAAACCGTCTACGTGAAACCTAAAAAAACAGCGCAGGAAGCTGCACGTAGTTTCTCAAAGGGAGCTCGCAGTTTGACTCAAAGCAGTGGGTTGTCTAGCAAATTAGTTAACCCCCTCAAAGCATTGACTAGTAAACTAAGCGTTATTTTCACATTTAAAGCTAGAGCTAAACCCATTGCCAAAGAAGAGGCATCGGCAAACATAGACAGGATGGCCAGTGAGCCTCGTGAACCTACTTTTGATACTACAGCTTTTGGGGTTGAAGCTTCTGACTTTAGCGCAGACGATGTTGCTGCAGCACTTGCTGATGCGCCAAAAACAAAGGCTTCAACACAAAAAGTATCCCAGCCAAGTGCACCCGCAAAATCAGTTCCACCTCAAGTGACACAAACAACGAGTACGAATGAGACTAAACCTGCTAAAGAAATAAAAATTGTGCCTTTGTCGGAAACCCATAAACAAGACACTGGAACCTCTAAAACTGAGACTCAGGACAGAGCAATTAAAACTCGAAACCTGCCACCAATCAGTTTGTTAGACCCACCCTCTGCAAGCTTAAACCCTGTGATGACGGCTGAAGAACTCACTGCGCTAAGCCAACTCTTAGAAACTAAGCTGCTTGATTTTGGTGTTGTTGCCGAAGTGGTAGAAGTTAATCCGGGGCCTGTAATTACACGCATAGAAATAAGTCCTGCACCTGGTACCAAGGTTAGCAAAATTAGTAACCTAGCCAAAGATTTAGCCCGCTCAATGGCAGTCATGAGTGTAAGGGTGGTTGAAGTGATTGCTGGAAAGTCTGTGATTGGAATAGAAATACCGAATCAACACCGAGAAATGGTGCGCATCAGCGAAGTGATTGGTAGTCAACCCTACCTAACTTCTGCTAGCCCATTAACGCTTACCTTGGGCAACGACATTGCGGGTAAACCTGTCGTTGTGGACTTGGCAAAAATGCCGCACTTGCTGGTTGCCGGGACTACCGGTTCAGGTAAGTCAGTAGGCGTAAATGCAATGATCATGAGCATATTGCTTAAATCGACGCCAGATAAGGTGCGTATGCTTTTGGTCGATCCCAAAATGTTGGAATTGTCTATTTATGACGGCATACCCCACCTTCTAGCGCCTGTAATTACAGACATGAAAGAAGCCGCCGGGGGCCTTAGGTGGTGTGTTGCAGAAATGGAAAGACGATATCGCTTAATGGCTTCACAAGGCGTAAGAAATCTTGCTGGCTTCAATGACAAAGTAACCCAAGGTGATCCAATATTAGACCCCATCTGGGTGCCTGATGAGGCTAATGGAGAGAATGTCGACGACCGGCCTTATTTACAGCCATTACCTTATATCGTGGTTGTGGTGGACGAATTTGCCGACATGATTATGGTTGTGGGTAAAAAGGTTGAAGA
The DNA here is from genome assembly GCA_964022265.1 of uncultured Oceanospirillaceae bacterium. Taxonomy (GTDB): domain Bacteria; phylum Pseudomonadota; class Gammaproteobacteria; order Pseudomonadales; family Balneatricaceae; genus Njordibacter. The sequence goes on from CAXHZX010000002.1 coordinate 70,267, forward strand.
ACTCATCGCCCGCATCGCACAAAAAGCTAGAGCGGCCGGCATCCACCTCATTTTGGCTACCCAAAGGCCCTCTGTAGATGTTATAACCGGCCTTATCAAGGCCAACGTTCCCACGCGGATTGCATTTCAGGTTAGCTCTAAGATTGATTCAAGAACTATACTTGACCAAGGTGGGGCAGAGAGTTTGTTAGGGCACGGTGATATGCTATACCTGCCTCCTGGCAAGAGCATGCCTGAACGGGTACACGGCGCATTTGTGAGCGATGACGAAGTTCACCGTGTGGTAGAAGCATGGAAGAAGCAGGGTGCTCCCCAATTTATTGATGCGATCGTTGAAGGTAATTATGATCAAGAGCCAGGCTTTGGTCTTGCCTCTTCCGAGGGAGCCTATGAGGACGAAAAGGATCGCCTGTATGATGAAGCTGTAGCCTTCATTACCGAAACAAGAAGAGTTTCCATTTCCTCGGTTCAGCGTAAGTTTAAGATCGGATATAACCGCGCAGCTAGAATGGTAGAAGCTATGGAAGCAGGCGGTGTCATTTCCGCGCCAGCTCATAATGGTGCCCGGGAAGTATTAGCACCGCCACCACCTAGGGATTAGGTTGAACTTAAAAAGGACCCACAATGCGCATTGCTGTCGTTTTATTAACAGGCTTAATTGCAAGCTTTAGTCACGCCCAAAGTGCTGTCGATGCGCTTAGCCAACAACTTGTGAAACAGCAAAAGCTTGAAGCTAAGTTTGTGCAATACGTGCTCGATGCCAGCGGCAGTCGCTTGCAAGAAACGCACGGTGAAATGATCCTGTGGGCACCGAACCAATTTTGGTGGCAAACCCAAGATCCATTTGCACAGCTTATCGTGAGTAACGGCCAACGTCTGTGGATATATGACAAAGATTTAGAACAAGTGACAGTTCAACCTGTAGATAAAAAAACTACAAGCACCCCGGCCTTGTTGCTAAGTGGCAATGGGCAGGATATTGATAAAGAATTTGTTGTCGAAATGGCTCAAACCGAAGATGGCTTGACGCTATACCGATTAATACCTAAAGACCCTGAAAGTCTATATCAAAGTTTACGTTTGAATTTTAAAAACGATCAGCTGTTAGAAATGCAAATTCAGGACACTCTGTTTCAAAAAACCAGCTTGATATTCAGTGATGTGGTTGTCAATCCCATGATTGATGAATCAATTTTTCAGTTTGTCGTTCCAAAAGGCGTTGATCTAGTTGAAATGGGCCAATTTTGATTGATGATATGTTTTCTAATACGTCCATTAGGCATCTGCCTCTGGCGAGTCGCATGCGCCCTCAGAACATCAGCCAATACATCGGCCAGACTCATCTTTTAGCGCCTGGTAAAAGTTTAAGCACCGCGATGGAACAAGGGTCCTTGCATAGTATGATTTTGTGGGGCCCCCCAGGAGTGGGTAAAACCACGCTAGCAAGGCTAATGAGCCAAGTAAGCGATGCTCATTTTATGACCTTATCAGCGGTCATGTCGGGTGTTAAAGAGATCAGAGCGGCGGTGCAAGAAGCACTACAAACCAGAGCTCAGTCTGGCCGTGATAGCGTATTGTTTGTTGATGAGGTACATCGTTTCAATAAATCTCAACAAGATGCGTTTTTACCCTATATCGAAGATGGGACTTTTATTTTTATTGGCGCTACGACGGAGAACCCTGCTTTTGAGCTTAATAACGCTTTAATGTCTCGCTCAAGAGTATACATCTTAAAATCTTTGTCAGAGGTTGATTTAGAGGGCTTGCTAGAACAAGCCTTAAATGACAGCGAAAGAGGGCTGGGGCAGTTTAACCTTTCCATCAAAAGTGAACAAAGAAAACTTCTCGTACAAGCTGCTAATGGTGATGCTAGAAAGCTCTTAAACTTATTAGAAATTGCTACAGACATTGGCGAAGCAAACGATGGCCAACTAATCATTAATAACAAAGTACTCGAGCAAGTTCTGCAAACAAGCCCTAAACGTTTTGATAAAGGGGGTGACATTTTCTATGACCAAATCTCCGCTTTTCATAAGTCTGTCCGCGGCTCAGACCCTAGTGGCGCACTTTATTGGTTAGCCAGAATGATTGATGCTGGTTGTGACCCTTTGTACGTGGCTCGGCGCTTGCTTGCGATCGCCTCAGAAGACATTGGTAACGCAGACCCTCGGGCCTTAGAAGTATCATTAAATGCGTGGCAAGTATTTGAACGGCTTGGGCCTGCTGAAGGTAATCGGGCCATAGCGCACGCCGCTGTTTATTGTGCCTGCGCACCTAAAAGTAATGCGATAGATCTAGCATTTAAAGCAGCAATGAAGCTTGCCCAGGATGAACCTGATTACGAAGTACCACTGCATTTACGAAATGCGCCTACAAGTTTAGCTCAATCGATGGGGCACGGGGCAGACTATCGGTATGCTCATCACGAGCCTATGGCCTTTGCTGCCGGTGAAAACTATTTACCCAAAGAACTGTCTGACCAAGTGCTATATCACCCCAGTGAACGCGGCCTTGAGGCTAAGATAAAGGAAAAATTAGTTAAACTAACTGAACTGAACCAAAATAGTGATCAGCAACGTTATAAATAACCCATTATCTAAGCTATAATGCTTAAAGTTTGCTCATGAAGGAGAGACCATAATCGTTGCTCAGTTTTTTGCTATTGCCTGTGGGGGCGCATTAGGTGCTATAGGGCGGTTTGGGCTTCAGCAATATATCGCCTCGATCTATAGTGGACGCTTTCCAGTGGCGATTTTAGTGGCAAACTCAGTGGGTTCTCTCGTGATTGGCGTATTGTATGTCATGATAGAAGAGAAGGGCATTTTACCCCAGACCTGGAAACCATTTTTAATGGTGGGTCTGCTAGGAGCCTTGACAACTTTTTCTACCTTTTCGTTAGACACGATCAGGCTCTTCGAGCAAGGAGAATGGTTAATGGCGTTAGCAAACGTATTATCAAATGTAGCGATTAGCATCGCTGGCGTTTGTATCGGTTTGTATCTTGGACGCTTAATTTAGCCATTCAAACATAAAAATTACTCTTTATTGATTTATCTTAGGAAATCCAATGTTAGACCAAAAATTGGTTCGTAATACGCCACAAGAGGTGGCTGACCAGCTATTAAAAAAAGGCTTTAAACTAGATGTTGAAAAGCTTAATAGCATGGAAGAAGCGCGCAAACAGTTGCAAATTGATACAGAAAACTTGCAAAGCGAGCGAAATTCCAAGTCTAAGCAGATTGGCAAGCTTAAATCACAAGGCCTTGATACCACTGAGATTATGGCTCAGGTGAGCGAGTTTGGTGCGCAACTTGATGCTAAGAAGAGCCAGTTGAAGCTTGTCCAAGATGAACTCAACGCATTATTAATGACAATCCCAAACATACCCCACGAATCAGTTCCAAAAGGCCAATCTGAAGATGACAACCAAGAGGTATTGATCTGGGGTGAGAAGCCAGAATTCAATTATGTGATCAAAGATCATGTCGATATTGCAGAAGCATTAGGTGGCCTAGATTTTGGTGCTGCAATTAAGGTGACTGGTGCTCGGTTTATGGTCCTAAAAGGCGAACTTGCTCGTCTGCACAGGGCACTCATTCAATATATGCTTAATAACCATATTCAAAAGCATGGCTATGAAGAAGTATATGTACCTTACCTTGTGAACGCAGATTCACTGCGTGGCACCGGGCAGTTACCTAAATTTGAAGAAGACTTGTTTAAAGTGCCAGGTGAGCGAGATTTATATTTAATACCCACAGCTGAAGTCCCCGTGACAAACCTTGTGCGCGATGAAATTATTGATGCAGGCAATTTACCTTTACGTTTCACTAGCCACACACCTTGTTTTAGAAGTGAAGCTGGCAGCCACGGCCGAGACACTCGTGGCCTAGTGCGCCAGCACCAATTTGAAAAAGTAGAAATGGTTCAAATGGTGAAGCCAAGCGAATCTACACAAGCTCTAGAGGAGCTTACAGGCCACGCCGAAGAGATTTTGAAGGGCCTAGAGCTGCCTTATAGAAAGGTGATCTTGTGCGGCGGTGACTTAGGCTTTTCTGCTACCAAGACTTATGACTTAGAGGTGTGGTTACCTGGCCAAGATAAGTATCGTGAAATTTCTTCTTGCTCAAACATGGGTGATTTCCAAGCAAGACGCATGCAAGCTAGATGGCGTAACCCGGAAACAGGTAAACCTGAGCTTTTACACACGCTAAACGGGTCAGGCCTTGCGGTAGGTCGAACGTTACTTGCTATCTTAGAAAACTATCAGCAAGAAGATGGTAGCGTAGAAGTGCCTGCGGTATTGGTGCCTTACATGGGTGGCGTAACGCGTTTAGCTCAAAAGGGCTAATGAGCGTTAGAGACAATTAGTAGGCCTGGGTAGGCCTGCTATTTTAGCCGCTAATTTGGCAGGGCTGCCAGGGAACAAGGTTAACAAATAAATACTGTTGCCTTGTTCTGCACCTATACTCTTTTTCACTATTTTTACCAGTATACGCATGGCAGGAGACACTCCCGTATCTGCATAAAACTCTCGTAAGGCATCAATAACCAACCAATGCTCATTGGTAAGTTCAATTTCTACGGTAGATGCAAGCCATGTTGCAACCTCTGGGTTCCAATCCCCAAGGTTTTTTAAATAACCTTCTTTGTCTGTTTCTATTTGCATTAGTGCCAACTCATCGACGAGGCATATTCAGCTGTTAATTCCACTAGCTGCGACATCGTTATAAAGCTTATGTCTGGAAATAGATCAGGATCGATGCCACGCTCAACTACATGGCTACCTAGAACGTAGAGGTTGTGTGGATTAAAAACGAGCTTATTTGAATCTAAAATGGCATAAACAGCATCGTCAACCAAAGCATAAGCATCATCAGCACTGCTGCGATCCAGTAGTCTAGAAATATCACCATATGACATAGATTTTGAGACAATATGTAGGATTGCCATAACTAAAACACCAAGTGCTGGTTAAATTTGCGACAAAAGCTTGCCACTTCATCGCGCTTAATCACATTGACCTTATGATTTAGGTCATCTTGGGTCACTCCAAATTTTTCAAGTGATTCTTTTTCGACCCAAAGCTCTTCGATATCATACATCTCAAAAGCCTTTAAAACTTTCCCGACATGCTTGAATGAAGTCAGGCTGTGATCTCTTGGAAGCAGCTGTAGGACTCCTTCATCAAGAAACAAAATCGCCGGGATCTGCTCAAACGCTGCAAACATTAGCGCCACATCTAAGGATTCCTTAGCGCCTTGAGAACCATATGGCGTATGGGTTAGCGCAATAAGACAGGACATAACTAACCTCCAAAGCTCACTAATCGATCAGATTCAACACTAGCGCTGACAAGCTGACCTAACCCGACCAACGAAAAACCAGAAGCCAGGTTAGCTGCATCAAGGTCATAACGTTCACGCTCTGCATTATCAACAATTCCAGATTGAATCGCCCCGGCGATACACACCGCAAGTTCTACACCACTATCCTTGTTAAGCTGTTGCCATTGGCTGGTAAGGTTGAGCTCTCCTTGTGGAGATACTCTCAAGGAGGAGGCTAAGTAAACCCCTTGCTGATAAAAGAACACCCGAACAAGGTGATGCCCCTGATTAATCACTTCACGAGTAAACTCAAACGCCGTGCGCGCTGCAGCCTGTTGATGCGGGCCACAACGAACAATAACGGTGTAATTAAGTGAATCTGCCATGAACAAATAGGCCTCGTAATATTTTATACAGTGCAAATACAAAAACCCCGCCAAAAGGCGGGGCTCGTAGATCTTTAAAACAAACCCATAAGATCAGTCATCGCCACTAAAGGCGCCTGTTAGGTGCAGTAGCATCATAAATAAGTTGTAGATGTTTAGATACAAGCTTACGGTCATCATCACGTAATTAGTTTCACCACCATTTACCATCCGGCTAGTGTCATACAAAATGAAGCCAGAGAATACCAAAACGCCCACTGCGCTCACCGCCAAAGACAACGCAGGTATCGCAAAAAAGATATTGGCGATAGAAGCGATAATCACAAGGATAAGGCCCATCATCAAAAAACCGCCCATAAAGCTAAAATCTTTACGGCTTGAGACAGCGTAGGCCGATAAGCCTAAGAAGGTAATACCCGTCATCGCTAGAGCGGTAGTCACAATATCGCCACCGTTTGCCATGCCTAAGTAAAAATTAAGAATTGGGCCTGCAGTAAAACCTAAAAAGCCTGTAAAAAAGAATACCAATGGGATAGACCACACTGAATTTCTCATTTTTTGAAGCAAGAATAAGCTGCCAAATAAGACAACGATTTGCACTATGAAATTCACTGGAGCAGCGTTGCTAGCAATAGCCAAAGTCGCTGTTAGTGCGCTGAACAACAAAGTAAGTGAAAGTAGGGCGTATGTGTTGCGCAATACTTTATTTGTTGCGATGGCAGATTCTCTTGAACCGGCTGAAACCTGAATTTGATCTTGCATAAATGTAGTCCTCAATTAAACTAAGGTGTTTATTGTAGTCGAACCAGCCAAAGATGCTAGGAAAAATGGTGCTTTTTTTGTAAAAAACGGTCAAAGAAACCGCTTCAAACCACTAGAAAATAAACCTATAAGCCATTTAATAAGGTGATTCCAGGGTTGGGGATAACTGAGATTTAGCTTTTGTTCCCATCAACTTTTGTGTAGACCCTAAACATCGTATAATAGCAACCTTGCTTAGCACTAAGAGAGCCTTATAGATGCCCATTTATCACGCACAATTTAATATTGGCCAAGTTGTAGAACACAAACACTTCGGTTTTCGTGGCGTTATATTTGATATAGATTTTGAGTATTCTTTGGACGACAGCTGGTACCAAGAAGCCTGCAAAGTCATGGCTAGCATAGGACAGCCGCCAATCGAAAAAAACCAACCTTTTTACCACATATTAACAGACGGTAGTGAACACGAATCATACGTTTCACAGCAGAACTTACAAATTGCGCTAGACGCCGCGCCTGTGAGGCACGATGGCATAGACGAGCTGTTTTCTATGGTTAATGGTAAATATGTACATCGCTATAGCGTCAATTAACCAAGCCCAATCATCCGATTAAAGCGTAACCTTATTAGTCGAAGTTGATTCTCTTGATCAGCCCGTGCACCAGTGTTTGCTGCTGACTTGTAAGGGAAGCCATGTTCAGTAACATTTCAGCCTCAGCGTCGCTTGCGTAGAAAAACGGCACAGTCACATCTAATACAGAGGCTAACTGGCTCAAAGTTTGATAATCAGGAACGTGTTTACCACGCTCATATTGATTCATGCGAGCACTTGCCGAAGCCATATCAATTCCAGCCGCAATCCCTAAACTGCGTTGTGACAGTCCACGTCTAATTCTAGCTTGCTTAAGTCGCTTGGGCACAGGACAGGAATCAGCAGTGATCATATATTTGGACTCAGTCATATTGAAAGGAGAGTTGCTAATCTTTTAATCGCATACGTACATTATACTTAACACATATTTATAATCTATATATAACTTCGTATAATGTATATTATGTTAAATTATTATATTTCCCTAACTAGGTAGTGTCACGTTAGACAATAGAACTAGTGTTTAACTCAATCACACCCTATACTGTATGCCCATACAGTAACCACTTACATTGGACACACAATGAGCATTAAAACAGTACACCAAGTGATCAATAAATCAGGCACCATCATCGGAGAGTTCATGGACATCAAACAGGCAAAGGATCTTGATTATCGCACCGATGTTCTCTATTTCATCGCAGACTTGATTGAAACCGCAGGTGTGGATGAAGTGACGGCCGAGAAGATCTCTGAGACGTTACTCAACGACAACATACGAAAAGAACTAGTGAACCAACTCAAAAGTGTAAAGAACCTCCCGTCTACCCCACCTGAGACATCTGTTTAATGAAACTCACCCGTGAACAAATAATCAATTGGTCATTACTTTTCTCACTGGTTGCTTTGTGGGGAAGCTCATTCTTGAGTATAAAAATCAGTCTAGAAAGTTTTTCACCTGAACAAGTGGTCGTATTAAGACTCTGCATAGCAGCTGTTGTATTGGTAGGCATTTTATTGGCGCGGGGGAAAAAAATACCAGTAAAGCCTTGGCCCTGGATCCATTTTTTGATTCTAGCGTTGGTGGGAAGCGTCATTCCCTTTTGGCTTATTGCAAAAGGCCAAGTACTTGTGACCTCTGGTATGGCAGGCCTTTTAATGGCTATCATGCCATTAATGACGCTAGTCTTGGCACATTTCTTTATTGACGGAGAAAACCTAAATCGCAACAAGCTATTGGGTTTTGTTTTTGGTATCGGTGGCATTGTTTTAATTCTAGGACCAACAATACAGGGCTCTCAAAACAGTTTAGTTGGCTGTTTGTTAGTGTTAAGTGCCGCTATTTTGTATGCCGGCAACTCAATCATTGCAAGGCGATTACCTTCATACAATTCTTCAGTGGTGAGCACAGGTGCTATGATTTGTTCAGCGCTGGCAAGCCTTGTCATTTGGCCATCGGCTTTAAACATTGATTGGCACACTATAAACACTTCTTCTTTAGTGACTATTATTTGGCTAGGGGTCTTCCCTACTGCCGTAGCGTCGATCATCCTATTTGCTTTGATACAGCGCGCAGGCCCAACGTTTCTGTCTAACATTAACTACTTAATTCCAGTAGTCGCCTACTTTTTAGGAGCATTAGTGTTAGGAGAATTAGTGGTATGGCATGATGTATTGGCGCTAGGCGCAATACTTTTTGGCATTGTGGTCAGTAGAAGACCCGTCGCCTAGTTATCGAAAGCTTGCTCAAATAGGACCAAGCTACATTGATTTTTTGAGTTGAGACCATGCAGCCAATAGGTACAACACCATAGACCAGATCGTCAATATGGCAGCTGCGTATAACATGCCCACGCCAATAAATCCCATTAAAGTGCCAGGAGGGCTAGCGAGTAAAACGATGATAGAACCCATCTGCATTGTCGTTTTAACCTTGCCAATGTATGAAACAGCAACGTTGGCGCTTTTGCCTGTTTCTGCCATCCACTCACGTAATGCAGAGATAACAATTTCTCTACAGATAATAATGACGGCGGGCACTGTGAGCCAAAACTCAGCATATGACTCAACCAACACTACCAAAGCTACAGTGACGGTAATTTTATCAGCAACTGGGTCTAAAAATGCACCGAATGCCGTAGACTGATTAAGCTTTCTGGCCAAATATCCATCTAACCAATCGGTTATTGCAGCAATCGAAAATATACCCGCAGCAATCAAATAGCGGTTTTCGGACGGCCAATAATACGCCAAAATAATAAATGGAATTAATACCAAACGAAAAAGGGTTAACAAATTAGGAATGTTTAACATAATCAACCGCTTGGTAGAGTTTTAGTGAATAGCGTAGCATTTTAGCCTATCCGTCTTCGCCACGTAAAGAACGATAGATATTATCTGCCATATCTGCGCTAATACCTTTTACTTTAGCCAATTCATCAACACTAGCTTTCGCCAGGGCTTGCATGCCACCAAAATGACTCAGTAGTGCTTGGCGACGCTTGGGCCCCACTCCATCAATCTGCTGGATGCTTGATTGGGTTCTTTTCTTATTACGCCTCGCTCTGTGGCCCGTAATTGCGAAACGATGGCTCTCATCACGAATGTGCTGGAGCAAATGCAATGCAGAAGAATCATCTGCGAGTGCGATTTCTGCGCCACTCCAGCCGTTAAAAAGCCTTTCAAAGCCCGCTTTTCTTGTTTCACCTTTGGCTACGCCTAATACATATAGATCTTGCAACTGAAGCTCTGATAACACTTGAATCGCCTGGGTTATTTGGCCCTTGCCCCCATCTACAATCAGAACATCAGGCATAACCCCTTGGTTTTCTTTTAGGCGAGTATAGCGTCTGGTTAAAGCTTGAGTCATAGCAGCGTAATCATCGCCACCAGTAATGCCTTCGATGTTAAAAGTTCTGTAATCCGATTTCTTGGGTCCAGACTGATCAAACACCACACAAGAAGCAACCGTGGCTTCACCACTAGAATGGCTTATATCAAAACATTCCAACCTTTCTGGCATTTGGGGAAGATCCAGGGCCTCTTGCAAAGCCGCAAAACGAGCCACTTGAGTTTGTTTATTTGCAACATAACTTAGCAAAGCTTGGTCTGCATTAGTTTGAGCCAACCTAAGCCATTGCGCCCTGGGACCACGCACACTGGAAACCACCTTAAAACCATGCTCCGCACGCTCTGCGATGGCTAGCGCAATGATTTGTTGTTCTTGTTCCGCATCACTGACCAGCACTTCATCTGGCAAGTCTCGGTACTGCCCAGAAAGATAATACTGGCCTAAAAATGCCGTGAGCATTGCAGATTTAGTTTCTTCTAAACCCATCTTCGGATAGAAGTTTTTACTACCTATCACCCTTCCCGATCGCACCATGAGTTGATGAATACAGTAGCCTGAAGAGGAGCTAGCGGCCGCAAAAATATCAAGATTACCGCGCTTTGAAACAACATGCTGCTGTTCTTGAACTTGCCTTAGAAAACCAAGCTGATCCCTAAGTGCCGCGGCCGTCTCAAACCTAAGGTTTTCTGCGGCTTCATGCATTTGCTCGCTAACTTCATCCAGTAATATTTTATTTTTACCTTCTAGGTACAAAGTGGCATGGCGAAGATCAGCTGCATAGTCTTCTTTACTAATTTCACCAGTACAAGGGCCACTGCAGCGACCGATTTGAAACTGTAAACACGGCCTTTGGCGGTTAGCAAAAAACGCGTCTTCACATTGGCGAATACGGAAAATTCGCTGCATTAAATTTAAACTTTCTCTAACGGCACCGGAACTGGTGTAGGGGCCAAAATATCTGCCCTTTCGTTTTTTCCCACCACGCACATATTGCATCGCCGGAAAGTCATGTTCATTGGACACATAGAGATAGGGGTAAGATTTATCATCTCTAAGGGAAATGTTATAAGGAGGTTTTAAACGCTTGATCAAAGTATTCTCAAGCAACAAAGCCTCACTCTCGCTATGCGTTAAAGTGATTTCAATAGAAACCACTTTTGAGACCATAACTTGAGTTTTGGTGTTGTGACTTTTGCCACGAAAGTAACTTGTCACCCGGTTTTTTAAATTAACCGCTTTGCCCACATAGATCACTTCACCAGCACTATCAAACATGCGATAGACGCCCGGGCGCAGGGGCAGTTGTTTTAGAAACTCATCAATATCAAAAGTGTTGGGGGTGTTAGTTTCACTCATTGGGCAACTAAATCTCACTAAGGCGCTTATTTTGATTCATATGAAAGCGGGTTGCCTGTTGGTATATCTCATCGATCTGTTCATTACTTTCGCTTCTAATACCGGCACCGTGGGACAGCGACACTTCCAAATAGACGCCGATTTCTGCGTAATAATAGAGCCTGGCATTGAATGACTGAGCGCGGCGCATTTTGTTAAACGCTATTCGTGCACCATTAACTAGGATGTGATTAATATCTGTATTCATAATTCCACAAAACGACTTTGTGTTAGTGTTTTTATTCTAACTTATCTAGGGTCTTTATTGCCTCTTGTTTGACGGCTTTTTTGTAATAATTCCATTATCGTGCATTGCGCGATTTAGGTTATAATCAACATTTTTTGAAAGGCATTAAAATGAGCATCACATACGCACAGGCCGTCTCGGTTCACGAAGAAGCTGACTTGCTAGTTAGTGGCGAAACCATTGCTGCCAGCATTGATACTATGGCTACTGAAATTACGGAAACTCTTGCCAAAGAAATGCCTTTAGTTCTTTGTGTTCTTAACGGTGGCATGATCCCAATGGCGCAGTTGTTGTTAAAACTTCAGTTTCCCCTAGAAACAGATTATTTGCATGCCACTCGTTATGGCAACAAGACTGTTGGCACAAACTTGTCATGGCTTGCCAGGCCCAGTACAGATATTAAAGGACGCACGGTTTTAGTCGTTGATGACATTTATGATGAAGGCCATACCTTAGCTGCAATCTGTGAATACCTTGAAGAAGCTGGCGCTAAAAAAGTTTACGCCGCTGCCCTGCTTAACAAATTGCATGATAGAAAAGTTGATTACGTACCAGACTTTATCGGTTTAGACGTAGAAGATCGTTTCGTTTATGGGTTCGGCATGGACTACCAGGGATACTTTAGAAATGTAGACGGTATCTACGCAGTAAAAGATATGTAGTAACCTTCTACGCATAAAAAAGGCAGCCTAGGCTGCCTTTTTTTGTAGCTTGATTACTCAAAAACCACTAAAAGGTCTCGATAACCGCTTTGTCATTTAGAGACTTCTCCAAAGAAGCCATATCAGCCTGACCTTGCAAACGTGCCAAAGCATTAATCAAGGCATCTTTTTGCTCTGGTGTTTGGTCGCTTAGATCCGCATCATTAACGCTATTAACCTGAACGATAGCAACATCACCATTGTAATTTTGAGCTACTCCAAAACTTTGACCAGAACTTGTGCGAGGTAGCCGGAAGGCATTTTGCACAATGAAACTGTCCACTTGAGTAGAAGCACGATCAACGCTTTCAAAGCTTTCGATGCCTAGACCTTCAGTAGATGCAATAGCAGCCAGCGTATTGCCATTTTTCAATGATTCAACATAATCGTTGGCTTTGTCATCTAAGCTCTTTGCAGCTTTAACAGTTAACAGCTGATTACTAATTTGTTCTTGCACTAGTGCAATAGGAAGCTGCTCTGCTTCGTTGTATTCGTTAAGACGAATAACAACCAGCTTATCAGAAGTGAGTTCAAGCACATTTGAATTATTACCTTCTAAAAGCACATCGTCCCCGAAAGCCGCAGCGACCACACGATCATAACTGGCTATACCTTCGCCGCCATCACGGCCAAACAGTGCGCTAGTTTCAATCTCAAGGTCTAGGACTTCTGAAACTTCAAACAAATCTGAAGAAGAAAAAGCGATGTCTGCCATTTCCTCACTGGCCGCTACAAACAAACTTTCTGCACCGGATTGTTTAAGTGATAGAGTCAAAGCTTGTTTTTGCTCTTCAAAACTTGGGAAGTCAGAGGCATCTTTAGCGTGGGAATATAAAATTTGCACACCAAATTCAGTCACAACAGGCTCGCTATATTGACCTGGATTTAGGTCAAACAAAGCATCATCAAACTTATCGCCAAATTCACCTTTAGCCAAAAGACCAATATAGCCACCATTATCTGCGGTACTTTCATCTTGTGAACGAAGTCCAGCAACATCCTCAAAACTTTGGCCTTGTTCTAAGTCATTGTAGGCAGTTTTTGCTAGCGCAAGCGCCTGTTCTTCTGTTTGTGAATCATTCACTAAGAATAAAATATGTGAAGCCTCAGCCTCACCTTCTGCCATTTGCATGGACAAATCTTTAGCGTCAGCATAAGCTTTTTGAAGCTCTTCTGACGAAACTTCTATTTGGTCATAAAAGTCACTTAGATTCAGAGTGACAAAATCGATACTTAAACTCTCAGGTGCCATGAATAAAGCTTGGTTTTCCGAGTAATATTGATCTATCTCAGCTTGTTCAACATTAACTGACTGCAATTGATCTGAAAGTGAGAATTTAATAACAGAAAGATCACGAGTTTGCCCGTCTAACCTAGCAATCAAGTCTGCATCAGATTCCATTGCAAATGCAGTAGTAGAAATCGCTTGTTGAACTTGGTCTATAAGGTTTCCACGTTTTAGTTGCTGGCGGTAGGTTAATGGCGTTAAACCAAAATTTCTTAATAAAGATTCAAACAACTCACGGTTGAAAACCCCATTAACCTGAAAGTCACTAGATTGAACGATCATTTGATCAATGGCAGCATCAGATAGAGCCAAATCGTTACTTTGTATGTATTGCAACATCACTTGTTGCGCAATCAGTTGTTGTAATGCAGAAGCTTGAATGGCTTGCTGATCAAGCGTCACTGGGTCAATATCTGGGTTACTTGCTAGTATCTGCCTCCGTTGTAGCTCTGCAGTTTGCATGAGCTCTTGAAGAGTAATTTCTTCACCGTTGACCTCAGCTGGCGCACTAGCATCAGAATTGAAGCTAAACAGCGATTCAGCTCCCCAAATCATAAATGTAAAGGCGATCAAGCCGACCAAAATTTTGGATACGATACCTTTAGAATTGTCACGAATATTTTGTAGCATTGTATTAGCTTCTGCAGCTTGAATAGCTGCTTATTAGGATTCTACAAACAAAAAACGCATTCAATTGAATGCGTTTCTTACTAGACTACGAAGAGCCATAACATACTGTTACGCCATCAACCTACGTAGTGCAAAAGTCAGTCTTAGTTAACCGCGTCTTTTAGTGCCTTACCAGCTTTGAAACTTGGTACGTTAGCAGCAGCAATCTGGATAGCTGCACCAGTTTGTGGGTTACGACCTGTGCGCGCTGCGCGAGCTTTTACTGCAAAAGTACCGAAACCTACTAAAGAAACAGACTCACCTTCTTTAAGAGCGTTAGTCACAGCACCGATTACTGCATCTAATGCACGGCCTGCTGCTGCTTTTGAAAGATCAGCTTCCGCTGTGATCGCTTCTATCAGTTCTGATTTATTCACGTTAATCCCCTTATGTGTATGTAAAATAAATGATCTGCTACGGCAGATTTTTGTTGTTTTTTAATACTTTGTTCAGCCCAAATGTCCGAAGTACAATTTATACCAACTAGGCCAAAGCCTTGTCAAGTAAGGCTTTGAATTAATTCTATCATTATCGCTAATGTGTGCTAATACTGTCTAACGATGTCTTAGCTTTGGATTTGTCAACCAATAAATCGCCTTCTTCTGGCTCTATTTCAGTAGGCCTGTACTGCAGTGCGATATCCAAAACCTCGTCAATCCATTTGACGGGTTTGATCACTAAATCAGCTTTGATGTTATCAGGAATTTCTTTTAGATCACGCTCGTTTTCATCTGGGATAATAATGGTTTTAATACCACCACGATGCGCCGCTAGCAACTTTTCCTTTAAACCGCCAATAGGTAAGACCTGGCCTCGCAAGGTAATCTCACCTGTCATAGCAACGTCGGCTTTAACAGGTACACCAGTTAACACAGACACAAGTGCTGTACACATTCCTACACCTGCACTAGGGCCATCTTTTGGCGTGGCGCCTTCAGGGACATGAATGTGAATATCACTTTTTTCATTAAAATCAGGTTTTATACCCAAGCCAGCCGCCCTGCCTCTCACCACTGTGAGCGCTGCCTGAATAGATTCTTGCATCACATCGCCTAGCGAACCAGTTTTCACTAAACGACCCTTTCCTGGCACAACAGCAGATTCAATAGTCAGGATATCGCCGCCTACAGAAGTCCATGCTAAGCCATTGACATGGCCTACACGATCATTTGCGTCGGCTTGTCCAAAGCTACATTTTCTTACGCCAGAGTATTGTTCTAAATTGCCAGCGTCAACTTCTTGAGCTGGGCTGTCGACTGCATTTTTGTATCCTGCAAGCAAATGTTCTTTGACCACTTTGCGACAGATTTTTGCGATTTCCCGCTCAAGGCTTCGAACACCGGCTTCACGGGTGTAATAACGCACCAAATCAACAATCGCCTCATCTTTTAAATTAAGCTCAGATGGAGACAAACCATTCGCAGCTAACTGTTTAGGCAACAAATATTTCTTTGCAATACTAAGCTTTTCATCTTCCGTGTAGCCTGGTATGCGAATCACTTCCATACGATCTAAAAGTGGCCCTGGAATATTCATAGAGTTGGCTGTACAAACAAACATCACATTTGAAAGATCGTAATCCACTTCTAAGTAATGATCGTTAAAGGTGCTGTTTTGCTCTGGGTCCAGCACCTCTAATAATGCAGACGCTGGATCGCCACGACTGTCCATGCCCATCTTGTCAATTTCATCCAGTAAAAATAAGGGATTAGAAACGCCAACTTTAGCCATTTTTTGAACCAGTTTACCTGGAAGCGAACCAATATAAGTGCGTCGATGGCCTCTAATTTCAGCCTCATCCCTAACGCCACCTAGAGCCATACGCACATATTGACGGCCTGTAGAGCGGGCAATAGAACGACCAAGTGAAGTCTTACCAACACCAGGAGGCCCAACCAAACACAAGATAGAGCCTTTAACTTTTTTAACCCTTTGCTGAACTGCCAAATATTCCAAAATGCGCTCTTTCACTTCAGACAAACCATAATGGTCTTCTTCTAACACAAGAGACGCTTTAGCTAAGTCATTTTTTAGGCGGCTTTTCTTTTTCCAAGGGATGGTGATCATCCAATCAATGTAGCTACGGACCACCGTCGCCTCTGCCGACATAGGCGGCATCATCTTAAGTTTCGCTAATTCAGCTTGGGTTTTACCTTTGGCTTCTTCTGGCATACCCGCAGCATCTATCTTATTTTGAAGCTCTTCCAAGTCATTTGGAGCAGCGTCATCGATATCGCCTAATTCTTTATGGATAGCCTTGATTTGCTCATTAAGATAATACTCGCGTTGGCTCTTTTCCATTTGTTTTTTAACACGACCACGAATGCGCTTTTCAACCTTAACAAGGTCAATCTCACCTTCCATTTGACCCATAAGGTGTTCTAATCGAAGTGTAAGGTCACCCATTTCAAGCAAGGCTTGTTTTTCTTCAAGCTTCAAATTCATCTGGGAGGCAATCGTGTCCGCTAGGCGACTTGGATCTTCAATATTAGTTATTGAAGACATCACATCGTTGGAAATCTTCTTGCTTAGCTTTACATACTGCTCAAATTGAGACATCAAGGTGTGCGTTAAGGCTTTGCGTTCACCCTCTGGAGTTTGGGCATCATCGATGTTTTTGATCGACGCAGTGAAAAAACCAGAGCTGTCTTTAACATCTGTTAAGGCGACTCTTTGTTCGCCTTCTACTAAAACCTTTACCGTGCCATCTGGCAGCTTAAGTAGCTGTAATATACGTGCTGATGTGCCGACCTCAAATAGATCCGCAACCTTAGGGTCATCGACCGATGCATTCTTTTGAGCCACTACTACAATAGTTTTGTCATCGGCCATAGCCTTCTCAAGCGCATCGATAGAGTTTTGGCGCCCTACAAATAAAGGTATTACCATATGTGGGTAGACCACTACATCACGTAGGGGAATCAAGGGAAGCGTTTGGGTCATAATAAATCCTTCAAGCTAGCGTCAAGGTGTCGATCATATTTTGTTGCTGATCTATTAAATGCGGACAGGCCATAAAAATACAAGCCTTAAAACTAAATGAGCATAAAAAAACCACCCTAAGGTGGTCTTTTTACGCCGTATTACAAACAATTACTCGTCAGATGCCGCCTGCTGAAGTTCAGAGTTGTCTAACACAATCAAAGGCTCGCTCTCACCAGAAATACTTTGTTCATTCACAACCACTTTGGCCACATTAGCCTGATCTGGAAGTTCATACATGGTAGGCAAAAGTACAGACTCAAGTATAGAGCGCAGTCCACGAGCACCCGTCTTTCGTTCCATTGCCTTTTGGGCAACAGCTTTAAGGGCTTCTTCACGGAATTCAATTTCCACGTTTTCCATTTCAAACAGTTTATGATACTGCTTAGTTAAGGAGTTTTTAGGAGCCGTTAAAATTTGTACCAAGGCCTCTTCATCAAGCTCTTCCAAAGTAGCCACCATCGGCAAACGACCCACAAATTCTGGAATAAGACCAAACTTGACTAAATCTTCGGCTTCAACAGAATGCAGAAGCTGGCCAGCAGTTTTACTATCATCTTTGCTCTTCACCGTGGCTGAGAAGCCAATGCTGCTTTTCTCAGTTCGGTCACGAATTACTTGGTCTAAACCTGCAAAGGCACCACCACAAACAAACAGAATATTACTTGTGTCTACTTGTAAAAACTCTTGCTGAGGATGCTTTCGACCGCCTTGGGGAGGCACTGAGGCCACTGTTCCCTCAATCAATTTCAAAAGCGCTTGTTGAACACCTTCACCAGACACATCACGGGTAATAGATGGGTTATCGGATTTACGAGAGATCTTATCGATCTCATCAATATAAACGATTCCTCGCTGGGCCTTCTCAACGTCATAATCACATTTTTGTAGCAACTTTTGAATGATGTTTTCAACATCTTCACCCACATACCCCGCTTCTGTCAGCGTGGTTGCATCAGCAATAGTGAATGGAACATTTAACAGCCTAGCTAAAGTTTCTGCTAGCAAAGTCTTACCACTACCGGTTGGGCCAATAAGCAAAATGTTACTTTTCCCCAGTTCTACATCGTCTTTACCGCCGACATAGTTAAGTCGCTTGTAGTGATTATATACCGCCACTGACAGCACCATTTTTGCCCTAGGCTGACCAATGACATACTCTTCAAGAGCAGCCCTAATCTCTTTTGGGGTGGGTAGTTGGTCGTCAGTTTCAGGGACTTCTTGATCAATCACTTCTTCACGGATAATGTCGTTACAAAGATCTACACACTCATCACAAATAAAAACTGATGGGCCTGCGATTAGTTTGCGCACGTCATTCTGGCTTTTTCCGCAAAAGGAGCAATACAACAGTTTGCCTGTACCTTCGCCGTCTTTCTCTTCACTCATAAAATTACCAATGTCTTAGGTTGGCGCTACACGCTCACCTTATACTCGATCTAGTTGCTACTAGAGCACTAATTTATACTGGACGTTTTTCTAACACTGCATCAATCAAACCATACTTAACAGCTTCACTGCCTTCCATGAAATTATCACGATCCGTGTCAGCCGCTATGGTTGCAATGTCCTGACCCGTATGGGTTGCCATAATTCGGTTTAATTTACCACGGATATTTAGAATTTCCTTAGTATGAATTTCTATGTCGGTGGCTTGCCCTTGATAGCCGCCAAGAGGCTGGTGGATCATCATTCTAGAATTAGGCAAACAATAGCGCTTTCCAGCAGCACCGCCTGTCAATAATAAAGCCCCCATGCTGGCCGCTTGGCCAATACACATTGTGCTCACGTCTGGCTTGATGAACTGCATCGTGTCATAAATTGACATGCCTGCAGTGACCGAACCACCTGGTGAGTTAATGTATAAATGAATGTCCTTATCTGGGTTTTCAGCTTCAAGAAACAACAGCTGCGCCACGACTAAATTGGCCATATGATCTTCAACTTGACCGACCAGAAAAATAACCCGCTCCTTCAAGAGGCGCGAGTAGATATCATACGAGCGCTCTCCTCTTGAAGTTTGTTCTACAACCATTGGTACTAGAGCGCTTAGCTCTTGATTTAACTGAGGACTTAGCCCCATTTGTGGAGGAAACGAAAAACTCATAGCTGCTACAACTCCAATCCTAAAAAATGTCTATTCACTAGATAGTGGCATATTTAATAAATGCTAGCCCCAAGGCTTTATAAAAACGTATCTAACCCAAATAACGTGCAAAAAAAACGGCATGAATCACGTCAAAGTAACTCATACCGATTATCTGTTCAAGTCTGTTTAGTCGATGACAGCCTTGATGAAGAATTATTCTTCTTCTGCAGCCTCTTCAGAAGCGGCTTCCTTAGCTTCAGGAGCTACGGCAGTTTGGTAGTCTACTACCACGTCAGTCACGGTGGCAGAGGCCAACAAATGCTCAACCACTTGATCTTCAAGCACAACACCTTCTAACTGGCTGCGTTGCTCTGCATTGTTAGTGTAGTGATCGATAAACTCTTGTGGGTCTTGGTAGCCTTGCGCCATTTCTGCAATTAGAGCATTAATTTTGTCTTCGTCAGCTTTAAACTCATTTTGCTGAATGATTTCAGCAGCTAACAAGCCAATCTGCACACGCTTGTCTGCCTGATCTTGAAACATTTCGTCTGGCAAAATGCTTGGATCTAAGCT
Source organism: uncultured Oceanospirillaceae bacterium (assembly GCA_964022265.1). GTDB lineage: Bacteria > Pseudomonadota > Gammaproteobacteria > Pseudomonadales > Balneatricaceae > Njordibacter. Next base: position 90,130 of record CAXHZX010000002.1, read on the forward strand.
TTCATTACCGCCACCAAACTGTTGCAAAGCTTGTTGCTTCAAACGGGTTAACTCTTCAGTTACCAAAGCCTTTGGGATTTCGAATGAGTTAATTGCCAAGTAGGCATTTAGCAAGCTGTTCTTAAGCTTCGACTTCAGCGCTTGGTTTAGCTCACGTGACATATTTGAGCGTATTTCAGCACGGAAACCCGCCTCACCCTCTTCTTTTGGGTTGAAACGTGCAAAGAATTCCTCGTTAAGTTCTGGCTTAGTGGCTTCTTTTACTGAATTTACCTTAATTGTAAAAGTAGCTTCTTTACCGGAAAGGTGTTCAGCGTTGTAGTCTTCTGGGAAAGTCACTTTGATGTCTTTATCAGAACCCGCTTCCATCCCTAAGATACCTTCTTCAAAGCCTGGGATCATACTGTTAGAGCCAAGCACCAAATCATGGCCTTGGGCTGAACCGCCATCAAAAGCTTCTCCGTCTAAGAAACCTTCAAAGTCAATGTTAACTTGGTCTGTATCAGCAGCAGCGCGTGAAACTTCATTCCACTGAGTTTGCTGGCCACGAAGCACCTCAACCATGTTATCCACGTCAGCATCTTCAATAGTTGAAGTTAAACGTTCAACACTCACGCCAGAGGCATCCGCTAAAGCAATTTCTGGGTACACTTCAACCAGTGCGGTGTAGCTGAACTCGCCTTCACCATTGTCTTCTTTTGGCTCAATGGTTGGCATGCCCGCAGGTTTGATGTTTTCCTGTTGTAAAGCTTCAAAGTAGCTAGACTGTATGACATCGCCTAAAACGTCTTGACGGATGCTAGCACCGTAGCGCTTTTTAACCACCTTAGTCGGTACTTTACCCGGGCGAAAACCATCGATCCGGATCGTTTTAGCGGTTTCGTTTACCTTTTTATCCACTGCGCTGTCAATTTGCTCAGATGGTACTGTGACGGTTAAACGTCGTTCGATGCTGGTAGTCGCTTCAACTGAAACTTGCATTTAAATGCCTCATTAATTATCAAAAAAACACGCCTATATACAGACCCGTTTTGCTATTACGCTAGCCAAGGCTTTTCCAAAATCAGCGTTTACAATGATCTTGTTCCACCTAGGCGAAATCAAAGGCGGAATTTTCCGTATTTAGAGCCTATTAGTCAAGCTGTAAGCACAAAAGCAGCTTATTTTTCTAAAAAAACAGATCCTTCGGTTAAAAGCCGCTACTTTTAATGACGTCTAGGTGTTTAGCGAAACCAAATTACAACGAGCGCTCATCATTCTTATTGAGGGTCTAGGCTGGAGTTGTAACTCATAAAACCAGGGCTTGAAAAAACCATAACACTGGACTTCCACGCCTGTTATTATAGATTGTTAGGTACAAAGCCTTAGCTGATAAAGTGCATCACACCATAAGGATATTAAAAAATGAATAGAACCAAACAGGGCACAAGGATTAAGCAGGCTCTTTTTGTAGTTTTTCTTGGCATCATCGCGGCGTCACTTTTTTATTTAAATGATCACAGCATTGGCCTTGAAACCGTGCAAAGCGTTATGAGCAGCCTAAAGGGCTGGCGTGTACAGAATGAATGGCTTTTTGTTGGCCTCTTTTTTGGTGCATACGTTCTTGTAACAGCGACTTCCTTGCCTTTAGCTTTGTGGATGACTCTTGCAGCGGGCGCTTTGTTTGGATTAGGTTGGGGGGTTGTGCTGGTGTCTTTCGCCTCGAGCATAGGCGCCACACTCGCCTTTTTGTCCTCACGATATTTCATGAGAGACTGGGTCACCTCAAAACTTGGGGCTCATGCAAAAACGTTGAATGCCGGCCTTGAAAAGGATGGCGACTTTTACCTATTTTCGCTAAGACTCATTCCAGCATTGCCATTTTTTGCCGTTAATCTGTTACTTGGATTAACCCACATGAAAGCCATTCGGTTTTATTGGATTAGCCAGATCGGCATGCTTTTGGGCACCATTGTGTATGTTAACGCAGGTACTCAGCTGTCAAAGCTCAACAGCCTGTCCGACATTACCTCACCTGCGCTGGTTAGTTCTTTTGTCGCTTTGGGACTATTGCCTTGGTTGATCCGTTTTGTGTTGAATCAACTTAAACGCCGTAAGCTTTATGCTAAATGGGACAAACCAAAGAGTTTTGACCGAAACATGATTGTAATTGGCGCTGGCGCGGCGGGTCTTGTTTCTGCCTATATTGGCGCAGCAGTTGAGGCCAAAGTGACGCTTATTGAGTCCCATAAAATGGGTGGTGATTGCCTTAACTATGGCTGCGTACCTTCTAAGGCATTAATTAAAAGCGCTAAAGTCGCTCATCAAATGAAACATGCAGACCATTATGGTTTGGCTGCACATACGCCACAGTTTAGTTTTAGCAGCGTCATGCAACGCATACATGATGTGATTGCCGCCATCCAGCCGCACGATAGCATTGCACGTTACGAATCTTTGGGGGTTGAAGTATTGCAAGGCACAGCTAGGCTGATTTCCCCATGGTGCACAGAAATCACCCATGCTGATGGCAGTGTGACCCATTTAACTAGCCGCAGTACCATAATAGCCACTGGCGCTGCGCCTTTTGTACCGCCGTTACCTGGGCTTGAAACAACAGGCTACTTAACCTCTGATACGCTTTGGGAGCATTTACGCAATAATACCAATGCCCCTAAGCGACTAGTTGTATTGGGTGGTGGCCCTATTGGATGTGAGATGGCTCAGGCTTTTGCCAGGCTGGGTTCGAGCGTGACGCAAGTTGAAATGTCCGATAGAGTCATGATAAGAGAAGATGAAGACGTATCAAAGCATGTTGGCCAAGTTTTAAGTCAAGACGGTGTTGAAGTTTTAACAGACCACAAAGCACTTCGTTGCGGGGTGTCTGAAGAATTGAATGATGCAAACCATGACACCAAAACCAAGTGGCTTGAAGTGGTCTGTAACGGTGAAACCAAACGTATTTTGTTCGACGAAATAATCATTGCGGTAGGCAGAGCTCCAAGATTGACTGGGTTTGGGTTAGAAGAATTAGGCATTCCCACCAATAGGGTTATTCAAACCAACGATTACCTTGAAACACTGTATCCAAATATCTATGCCGCAGGCGATGTAGCAGGCCCGTATCAGTTTACTCACACCGCAGCACATCAGGCATGGTATGCAAGTGTAAACGCCCTATTCGGCCAATTTAAGCGCTTTAAAGCCGACTACCGCGTCATCCCTTGGGCTACTTTTGTAGATCCAGAAGTGTCTCGGGTTGGCCTCAATGAACAAGAAGCTATGGCACAAAGCATTCCTTTTGAAGTGACACACTATGGCATTGATGACTTGGACAGAGCCATTACAGATAGCAGCGCAAACGGCTTTGTTAAAGTGCTTACCGTACCTGGGAAAGATAAAATATTGGGTGTTACTATTGTAGGAGCAAGGGCGGGCGAACTTATTGCTGAATTTGTCATCGCTATGAAATATAACCTAGGCTTGAACAAAATTCTGGGTACTATACACGTTTACCCTACCATGGCCGAAGCTAATAAATACGTTGCAGGTGAATGGAAACGTAATCACGTAAACCCTAAATTATTGGCTTTTGTTAAACGCTATCATAATTGGCGCAGATCATGATTGACTCAAAAATACTGCCATTACAGCATAAGCTTTTATCACCTATGTCTCATATTTTGGTGAAAGCCAATGTGCGTGCAGATCAAATTACCATCGCTGGATTTTTGATTGGCCTTATAGCAGTGCCTGCTATTACATACCAATACTATTTATTGGGGTTGATCTTCATTTTATTAAATAGAATATTTGATGGCCTTGATGGGCAAGTCGCTAGACTCACGGCGCCTAGTGATCGCGGCGCATTTTTAGACATTACACTAGATTTTGCCTTTTATGCGCTAATCCCGTTAAGTTTTGCAATCGCAAACCCTGAAGAACACGCCCTGCCCGCTGCTGTTTTGATCACCGCTTTTGTAGGCACCGGCTCTTCTTTCTTAGCCTTTGCTCTATTGGCAGAAAAACGCAATTTAAAATCTCTACAATTTAAATCCAAAGGTCTTTATTACCTGGGCGGCCTCACTGAAGGAGCAGAAACCATTGCTTTGTTTGTTGCATTTTGTATCTGGCCTGAGCATTTTGCCCTGCTGGCCTACTGCTTCGCCTTTGCATGTTTAACAACAACCTTGTGCCGCTGGCACCAAGGCTATACCCTGCTTGATAATTCACCTCAATGAAACACTCATCTTTTTTGGAGTTTCCAATCATGTTTACCGCGTTAACTTATAAAAAAACCATTCAAAGCGCCATCACGCTACTGGCTATGACTTGCATCTTTACCAGCCCTCTTGCCTCTGCCAATACTTGGCAAGACACGCTAGATGAAGCCGCTGGCGATACCGTTTATTGGCATGCATGGGGCGGTGATAGCAGAACTAACGCTTTTATCGATTGGGTGAATGATCAAACTGAACTTTTATATGATGTGTCTGTTCGTCAGGTTAAATTGTCTTCAACTTCAGAGGCGGTAACTCAAGTTTTAGCCGAAAAGGCTGCTGGTCAAGATTCTGGTGGTGCTGTGGATATGATTTGGATCAACGGACCTAACTTTCTAGCCATGAAAAAGCAAAACCTTTTGCATGGCCCCTTTGTTTCGCAGTTGCCCAATGCAAAATACTTAGACCTTAGCCCTGGTTCGCCAGCTACTGTGGATTTTACTGAAGCTGTGGCTGGCCTAGAGTCACCGTGGCGACTGGCGCGCTTTGTGTTTATTGTAGATAGCGAACGAGTCACCAATGCGCCTAAGTCCATGGCGCAGATGCTTAGTTTCGCTAAAGCCAATCCTGGGCGCCTGACTCACCCTATTGTCAGCAACTTTATGGGCACCACTTTCTTGAAACAAGCACTGATAGAACTGACCCCTAACAAAGAATTACTGCAACAACCTGTGACTGAAGACTCCTTTGCCCTAGCAACTAAGTCGCTATGGCAATGGTATGACGAACTTAAACCATACCTTTGGAGAGAAGGAAAAAGCTTTCCAGAAAATGAATCTATTCAGCAACAAATGCTCAGCGATGGCGAAGTTGATATTGCCATGGCTTTTGACCCAGCAGCCGCAGCAGCTGGAATCGCCAGTGGTTTACTGCCTGAAAGCGCGCGTATTTTAGTGCCTAACAAAGGGTCTTTAGGGAATATAAGTTTTGTCGCTATACCCTATAACGCAAGCCATAAATCGGCAGCCATGGTGGTCGCCAATTTTCTTCTTCAACCAGAAACACAAGCCCACATGCAGAACATAGAAGTATTGGGTAGCTTTTCTGTATTGGATACATCAAAGCTTACGCATCAACATACCATGGCTTTTTCCGCTTTACCCACTTCAAAAGCACTACCCACGCTTAATGACTTAGGCCCAACCTTGCTTGAGCCACATGCAAGTTGGACCGACGCTCTAAAAGAAGCGTGGAGTGAGCGTTACAGCCAATAGGTTCTTTGACTTTGCGCCTTATGAGAGTTACAAATTGGCCACCGAGTTGGCCAACTTTTTTAATGTTATTGCTTTTAAGTTTCGTCATTTTAGCCCCTATTATAGTGGGTTTAGGCGAAACCATTCGGGCTGCATTTGGCTTTTTGCCCGCACTTGGAAACAATAGCTTTAACCTTGCTTCATGGCAGCATTTAATGAGCATGCCTGGTCTTTATTCAAGCTTAAGGTTAACTTTGGTCACGGGCATGGCATCCACAGCAATAGCCCTGACATTGGCTTTAGCTGGTTGCCTATGGGTGACTAAAACCTCTTCCAAACAGTATTCACCCAATGTGTTGCGGCAATTAACACGGCCTTTGTTAGTGCCTATTCTAGCGGCCCCTCATGCTGCTCTAGCAATTGGCTTAGCATTTTTAATAGCGCCCTCTGGCTGGCTTTCTCGCCTATTTAGCCCATGGTTAACACAGTGGAATCTGCCGCCTAATGTCACTAGTGTTCAAGACCTTTGGGGCATCAGCCTTATCTTTGGCCTGGTCATTAAAGAACTTCCATTTCTCTGGGTCGTTTGTTTAGTTACTTTGAAGAAAATCCAATTTCAAAAACACGTTAGCATTTCCCAAAGCCTAGGCCATAGTGACCTTAGTGCGTGGGTAAAAGTGGTTATTCCACAGCTATACCCCCTTATCCGCTTGCCGGTTTTGGTCGTTCTAGTGTACGGCTTATCAAACGTAGATATGGCTCAAATACTGGGGCCTAATAACCCCCCAACCCTGGCTGTTGAAACTCTGCGATGGTATCAGGATGCTAATTTAGAAATGATATTACCGGCTTCCTCTGCTGCACTTGGGTTAGGGCTGTTAATCATACTTGGCATTTTATTCTGGGAGCTTGGCATTTACCTTTTGATGCGCCTAAACAGTTCATCTGCTCGATCAGGAAGGCGTTGGCCACGGCCAGATATCATCACTCAAGCAGTCACAGCGTTAGTCCCCATAACAATGCTAGCTGGCTTAATGTCCCTTTTAATATTAGCCATTTGGTCATTCACGTGGCGCTGGTCGTTTCCAGACGCTATGCCTCACTCCTTTTCAGTCACAAATTGGGTAAAAGTTTTTACAACATGGCCAATAGCGCTGCAACACAGCTTGTTCATCGCACTTGCTAGCAGTTTTTTAGCCATTATTCTCTGTATCGCTTGGCTTGAGGTGCAAGATCGCTTTGGCGGGCAAATTCAGCGCTTTACGGTATGGCTCATCTACCTGCCTTTGTTAATCCCACAAATTGCCTTTATTTACGGTTTAAAAGTAGGTTTTTTAAATTTGGGTCTCAATGGCGCATTGGTCTCGGTAATTTGGGCCCATTTACTATTTGTTTTCCCCTACGTCATGTTAACCATGGTGGATACATGGCAAGCCATTGATGTAAGGTATCTTCACGTAGCAAGAAGCCTTGGGAAAACTCCATGGAACTGCTTTTGGCGTATAAAAATTGGGATGTTATTGCAGGTTATTGGGTTTGCCTGGGCTATTGGCGTGTCCGTTTCTATCTCCCAATATTTACCGACTCTGATGATTGGTTCTGGTAAAATTGAAAGCCTCACTACAGAAGCAATAAGCCTCGCTTCTGGCGCCGATAGACGCCTAACTGGGCTATATGCTTTACTCCAGACAATAGTACCATTGCTTGCTTATGCTACAGCTTTGTGGGCACCCAGATTTTTTAGATTACAACGCTAAAATGCTAAAGAGATATAAATTTTGAGTATAGAGTTACGCCATTTAGCCATTACTAAGCCCGACCAAAAACCATTATTTAGCGAGGTTAACCTTGTGGTTAATAGCGGCGAAGTTGCCTGCATAATGGGGCCTTCAGGAGTTGGGAAATCCACACTATTAAGTGCTATTGGCGGACATCTAAATCATCATTTTAAAATGTCAGGTGAGCTATTGTTAAATAGCAAAAGTATTGTTCACCTAGAAGCGAGAAAACGCAGCATTGGGTTACTTTTCCAAGATCCGCTATTGTTCCCTCATTTAAGTGTTGGAGACAACTTAGCTTATGGGCTCAGTCCAAATCTTAAGGGTAAGCGCGAGCGCCGCAGCGCTGTTGAGGAGGCTCTATCTCAAGCCCAACTGGATGGCTTTTACGATCGTGACCCAACAACATTATCAGGTGGTCAGCAAGGACGTGCGGCCTTAATGAGAGCCATTTTGGCCAAGCCAAGCGCATTGTTACTTGATGAGCCCTTTTCAAAATTGGACGTAAAGCTAAGACAGTCGATGCGTGAATTTTTATTCAGCCAAGCTAAAAGCGCTAACATACCCATGATCATAGTGACTCATGACCCCTTAGACGCTGCGCACGCAACAGGCAGTGTAATAGAGCTTAAAGCCTAATAAACCATTAGGCGCTAAACTTAAATCTCTCAATTATTTATGCAAATCAAATGCAATCACACAACGTTCGGTATCCTTAACCACAGGCACTGTTGCATGGAACAAAGACGATGGGAAAAGCACAATATCGCCTTTTTTCGGTTGAAAAAATTGCCTTGGCAAATTGTCATCTAATATTGGGTAACCATAGCCATGCAAGCCAAATTCAAGCGCTCCTTCGTGGCCAATAGGATTATCCACAGTTTTTAAATAAATAACTCCGCTAACGCAGCCCGCAGAGTGGATATGCGACGTTTGGTGCCCATTTTTTAACATCCTTACGTACCATGACTTCACTACTTTTTGCGTGGGCCAATTTTTGATGAGGCCGTTGTTGACGTCTTTAAAGGTGTCAAAATACAAATCCAACTCTTTTCGAACTGCAGACTCCAAAATTTCCAATGCTTTGGATGGGGTAGCAAACAAGTTACCAAAGGTGTGAAAACCAGCGACAGTCGCATGGTTTTGTGGTTCCCAAGCGGTATCTTTTTGGTTCATTTCCACTAACAAGTCGTCAACAAATTCATCATGATTGTCAATATGGTTTTTTAAGTGGCTAACTTTGACAAACTCATTAGGCTGCCTGCAAAAAGGATAGATATCAGGCTGCTTCAATTGGTGAGATGCAAAAGCACTCATGGCAGCAACTCTAATGTTAGATGGGTTTACCTTCGCTATGTTTGTAATTCTTTGATTAAATTCGTCATAATTTTCTAAAAAATAATGACATTCAAGCGCTTTTGCAACGGCATACTTATCAGAAAGTTGATCAAAGCATTCAATAGCCTCGCTATAGCGGCCACGCTCACTGAGTAAACTGCCTAAATTCCTAATGGCATCTTCAAATTTTGGCCTGAGTGCAATCGCCTTCTTGTAACTTTTTTCAGCGCGCACATGATCTTCGCTATCATTCAAAGCCGCAGCCATGTTGTAGTGAGTTTCTGCGTTTTTCGGATCGACTTTTAGCGAATTTTGATAACAATTGATCGCTTCTTCATAGTTTTTTAAGGCTGCATGAGAGGCCCCCGCCAAATTGTGCAATAGTGCAGACTTTGGAAAGTCACCCATGAATTTTTCAAGCCTTTGTAAAACGCCATTGTAGTCCTTGGAAGCAAAAACGGATATTAATCGCTTTTGGTCTTCTAGCGGCGGGTCTAGAGGTGCCTTGCCTGATAATTGAAGTTTTAGGGTGTTAAATAACTGGCCCTTGGCACCCTTTTTTTCAGCCTTTTTGACAAGGCCTTGAGCCTCTTTACGCATATTTAAACTCAACAAGGCTTGAGCATAATTCAGCATAAATTGAACATTGTTAGGCTGTGCAGAAAGTGCTTTTTTAAAAAAATTAAGAGAAGCCGAAAAATTACCGACACCAACCGCAAGCAAAGCCATGTTATTGTTAGCATCAGCGTGCATAGGTTTTATCTGCAAAACAAGGTTATAAAGCCTTTGAGCCTCTTGCAAATTGCCTGCTCTGTGCGCCGCCACTCCCTTTAACAAGGTGTCATCGATATTCGGTAACATTAAAGAAAATCCATAAGGTTAAATTGGGCTTGATATTAACATTGGCAACCATTGAGTTAAAGTTGAATTAAAGTTGAATTAAAATCTGAGAAAACCTACATAAGGATTTGTAAAAGTAACCAGGCAAAGTGTTCATTAGCTCATCATCAATTAAGTGATTAACACACGCGTTGCACCTAATGAGGCGCATAAGACATAAGACAAAAGCTATGATAGCCTCAACCTGATGTATTGATCGCCATAAAAAGCCAAGCAATCAATGAGGATCTAGAATGAAAAAGCCAAACAAACTCTCTCGTAGGCAGTCTATCAAGGCTTTTTTAACGACCATTGCCACTTTTATTTCGACCCCATTACTGGCTTCAACCACGCCTAAAAAAATCCGGCGCGTGAGCCCACAATATATTGCATCACTTGCGTTGGGCAATGAAAGTTCAGGTATAGGCGCTGAGAAGTGGGGGTTATGGCGTACCGACCCAGGTCCCATTGGGGTTTGGCTAAGGTTTTATCAGTTTTTAGAAAGGGCTAGTAACATTGCACCTGCAGGTTGGCGCTTTGATATTGACGACTGGTGGCTGGATGAAAACGGGCTTATTATGAAAGCTCCAGAATTTCCCATTCCTCCAGGCCAATATTACGTCACCAACGGTGAAGACCAGGCGGCGTTGTTGAGAATAGAAAAGCCCGACCATAGTGGCAGCCAAGCTTGGTCACTCTCACAGGGAACCACTATTGCCCAGGTGACCCACGGCCCTTGTCGATCTGCAAGATACACTCCCACTGCTGGCACCGGCACATGCACCCCAGTTAATGCCGACCTAGAAGCATTCCCTTTACCCATAGGCCAATTGCCACCTCAGGTAGAGGGCTGCGAGCGCCAAAACTACAGCGTACTCATCGTATTTGCATATCCTTTGGAAGAACAAATCTAAAAAGCTTTACCCTTTGCCCTGGTTTATAGATCTTCAGATCATGCTAAGAATCACTTAACTATAGAGCTAAAAGCCTACTAGCACTGAGTATAGGCACTGTTATAGCAAACTTCTGAAAGCGTTTTTGCTTTGGAAATTTCTTCATTGCTCATCTGTTGAGCCACGTCTTCTTTTAAACCTTGGGCTATGATGTCACCGTTAATCTGCGCCAAATTGAACCATGCATAGGCCCTCTCGTTATCAGCCTTAACCCCATTACCGATGTAATACATAAGCCCAAGTCCAGCTTGGGCTTCAGGATAGCCTTGTTGAGCGGCTAAACTCATTAAATCTAGAGCAACCTGCGCATCCAAACTGACGCCTTCTCCCCGAGCATACATCCCACCCAATTCGTATTGAGCTTCTGGGTAGCCTTGATTAGCTGCCAACGTGAGCCAAGACACTGCTTCCTCATGATCTTCTGCGACCCCATTACCGCTTGCATACATCAAGCCTAAGTTATTTTGGGCAATAACATGACCATCTTTAGCTAGCGGTATCCAATGAGCTAGCACAGTATCAAAATCGCCATTTGCAAGAGCTCTCACTCCCACTTCAAAGCTTGGAACAGCAGCCATTGATACAGGGCTTTGACAAAGACTTAATAAAAGTATGGCTCTGAAAATGTTTTTTATGTTCATTATTATCGCTCACTTGGGCTGTATGCATGCCAATGGGCTGTATATTTCACGCAGATTGAGTTGGTGAAATCCATCCGCACGTAAGTCGCTAATGTTATTCGTTTATAGTTATGCACGATACCAGATTTATCTAATATACAAAATATTTGATGTGCCGTTTTAGAAAACTTTACTTTTAATATAGCGTTTAAAACTATTCGGCTACATTCAGTTTGGCTGTATATAACCGGTGGTTTAATCAAAAATATCAGTTTATTCTTATGTTTCAATGAGCGATACTAAACTATGAACTTCTTCATCCACAACAACTGCCGATCCAGATACATGTCCTGGATGCGTGAGCCACAATGGCGTTGGTATATTCTTTTTACTGACGCATTCGCCTCGCTGTGCCCATTAAAACCGGTGGTTAGAATGGCTGATAAAGAAGTGGATTTTGGCTCATCTCAAGAAGACCTGTCTCAAGGCCCTCCTGCTGTCGAAAATAAAACCTTTGGTTTGTGTTCAACACACAATTATTTTTGACAAGCTGCGCCGTTTAAACCCAACAAAAGGCGCCAAGCTTACAATTAGGTAAGTGACTATGGAAACGGCAGAAAAAATTTTTGGCCTTAATGTTAGGAAAGCAAGAAAATCCCGCAACATCTCTCAAGAAAAATTAGCTTCCTTGGCCGAAATGGACAGAGCACATATGGGCGAAATTGAACGCGGTAACGTAAGCCCCTCGCTTAAAACAATGAACCAAATTGCCCAGGCATTAGACATGCCCGTCAGCGAGCTTTTAGATTGATCAAAGCCAAGCTTAAGTACGGCCTACTAACGACTAAGTGGATGGTTAATATGGGGTTTATTGTACAACCGGAACACAGTTCGCTTTTGGGCTTAGGGTTTAATTTACCCTAGTTTTTTCTATTTACCCGCAACACCACCGCAATTAAGTATATTTCATTCGAAAAACCCATTGTGCTGACAAAACTTTACATAGAAAAATCAATGACCAAAATTTATGATTGGCTAGAACTTTAGCTAAATTTTTATCAAAAAATAACCAATATGAACACAAATAATACCCAATAAGATAAAATCACGGCAAATGAATCCATATTTTTGATACAGAATGCTGTATATATCCCGTGGTGATTAACCACATTGAACGATAATCTTGTCGAATAGTTGATCGATCAAGCATTTTGCGGATATGAACTTTTTCTTCAGTAACAACTCCAGAGCCAAAAAAATGGCATGGATGCTAGAACCCCAATGGGCCTGGCATATTGTGTTTACTGACGCCTTTTCTGCCTTACAACCTAAGCAGCCCATTGGTGATCGCCATCATAAGCAAACTTTTTTTGGTTGTTCCACCGAGCACCTCCCCCAAGCACCCCCAACACCTCAATAATTTTTACTGGCCTAAACCCTGGGCCATTGTTCGCTTTGTAAACAGTTTTTATTTAGCGCAATTGGAAAATTAGAGGATTGTTGAACATGTATCCAGTGAATAAAACGTTTGGTTCTAATGTGAGAGCTTTAAGGTCACAACATGGCCTAACTCAAGAAAAGCTTGCCCATATTGCAGGTATAAATCGCGCTTACATGGGCGAAATTGAAAGGGGAAATGTAAGCCCTACCCTAAACAAAATGACTCAGATTTCTAAAGCGTTGGAGATAAAGTTAGCGCGCCTTTTAGATTAACCTGCAACGCCATTTTTTAAACACAAGAGTCAACTAGTCATAGCAGATAGACAGTTTGCAATGACTTTTGAGCCAATAATTTAACTATCTAAAGGTTTGGATGCGGGCGTTAAGGGTAAATCAAAGGGCTGATGGTGAAGCCACTTATTAACCAACGTTTGCTTTAAAAGTACACAAACCTAATGCTCAACACGGACTCGCCGTTAAACTAGAAAACGCTAGATCATAGTTTTAAAACAAACCGTGTTCACAAAATGGACGAAGCTGACACAAGGATGTGTCCCTCTCCGCTCAGGTTGCAAGCATCATTTGTTGCGTAAAAAACCAACTTATTGATGCGTTATTGCCTTTGCTTTGCTTTACGTTACTTTCCTTAACTCCTCTCATTTGCACCTACCAAGGTTCTCTTTTTATCTAGCTTATCAACGAGAATTGAACTTTTGTTAAGTTTATTCCAAACGGATATCGAATCTCTTCGAGATTTCAAATTTAGGTGTATTAGCAATCAATTGAAAATCAAAACGATAAGGTGTTAAGGTGATGTGGCAGGCCGCCAGCACTATAGCGACTGCCCAATTGACACTAAAAGAGACACGCTATGTTTGGACTATTTAAAAAGGACCCCACTAAAAAGCTTCAAAAAGAATACGAACACCTTCTATTAGTAGCCCTGCGGCTCCAAAGAAAAGGCGATATTATGGGTTATTCGGTTAAAACGCAGGAGGCAGAGCTAATCCGTGAGAAAATCGATGCGCTAAAATCCAAGCAATAAACCCTGGGTACAATGGCGCATTAACCTGCGCTAAGTCTATGGCTTTAGAGCTGAGCATGCATCCTATCTGTGGCTATCGCCATGGCTTAAAACACCAACTAGAAGAAACAACAAAGTTATCAACTTATTCTGCAATCATCATCTCATTTTTTACTAAGCGCCCGCCCATTAGGGCCCACTGTATCCATCTTTCACCTGCGTTTTCAAAAAACAATTCTAAGGCATAGGCTCTTAAATGCCCGTGCGAAATTTCCCACTACCAAAAGCCACTAATTTGCACCCCCTTTAAAAAGGGTATATCTTTATTAGGCAACGCTTTAATAACAATAAAACCAAAAGTTGCAGGTAAGCCCGAAAGCGTTGCTACGCGTGTCACCATTAGCTCAATGGCGGCACAAGAACAATAACGAAAAAAAAGGTAGGGATTTACAATGACAAATAACCTAAGCGCCAGCGATCCAGTTGGCATGTCGTTTTGGCTCATATCAATGGCCATGGTTGCAGCGACAGTGTTCTTCTTTATAGAACGTGATCGAGTTAGCGGAAAGTGGAAAACTTCTTTAACCGTTGCAGGTTTAGTGACCTTAATAGCGGCCGTGCACTACTTCTACATGCGTGATGTATGGGTAGCCACCGGAGAGACACCCACAGTGTATCGTTACATCGATTGGTTACTCACAGTTCCGCTTCTCATTATTGAGTTCTATTTGATTCTATCTGCCATTACCAAGGTGCCTGCAGGGGTATTCTGGCGCTTGCTCGCAGGGTCTTTGATTATGCTTGGCGCAGGCTTTTTGGGTGAAGTTAACCCAGCATATGTCACCTCAGGCTTCATAGTGGGTATGTTAGGTTGGTTGTGGATCATGTACGAAATCTTCTACGGCGAAGCAAGCAAGCTAAACGCGGCAAGCGGTAGCGTTATCGTACAAAAAGCCTATGGTGCAATGCGTTTGTTAGTGACTGTAGGCTGGGCCATCTACCCTATTGGTTATGTCCTTGGGTATTTTATGGGCGCCACCGATGATGCCACTTTAAACCTTTGGTACAACGTAGCCGATTTGTGGAACAAGATCGCCTTTGGTCTTGTGATTTGGGCAGCTGCGGTAGCTGATTCTGAATCAAAATAAACCAAAATAACTCACCATCATTGCGTGAATAAAAAGGGCTGGCGCTGCTAGCCCTTTTTCATATCTGCTAGAATCAATGGCTCCATCTATTACACTGACGATAAGCTATGCTTAAATCTCAAACGGGGTAGCTACTTCTTTTTGCTTTTCCATGTTCCCCCATATTGGTAGGTATCCTCAAAGCGCTGCTTCACCTGCGTAAGGCACTTGCCACAGACAAACACCCAACCCTGCTCACCCTCGTATCGGCAACGATAGAGCGCTTCTTTTGGGTTTTCACACCGATAGCATTGTTTGGTTCTTGTTCTCACTGAGTCCGATCTTTGCACAAACGCTGTTAACTAAAAAACACGAAGCCCAGCACTAGCAGGGTCATCAGCATGATAATGGCAACCTTAACCCACTTATCACCATGATCCTTTGTTAACAAAGGTTCTGATGAGCTCTTTAGCGCCTTGCCATAATAAACTTCATCCATGGCATCAATGGCTGTGTAAATATAGTCATCAGGTTTAGTTTCATTTTTCATTGATTCATCGCCTTTAGCCGCGTGTTATGGCTTTGCTAATATGCTTCGTTGTCACTGTAAACGCTGACTAAAAGCTCACCTTCCAGACTTTCTGAAACAACAAAATTAATCGGCTGGCAGCACACTTGGCAATCTTCTATATATTGTTGGTCAACATCTGATGGCTCAACTAATACATTAATTGTTTCGCCGCAATAAGGGCAGCCAATGGAGGCTTCAGTTAAATGATTCAATGATGGTTAATCCTTTAGAGAGTGAGTTTAGATCAATGAAATTTGATGGCCTAGAAACTAGGCTTCAGCCTATAGCCTATTGGCAAAGCTAATATACACGTAAAACGGGGTTTACCGTCTATTTGCCATATTATTGCATATCAGTTAATTTAATTAACACGAATATTAAGATAGATATGCGAAAACCCATGAATCTAGTTAAAGTTAGTATCTCATTGTTAACCCTTGCCATGGCTTCCTACGTTTCAGCGCAAGCAACTGTCCCAAGCGAAGAAGAAAAGTCAGCCTTGACTGTTTACATGATACAAACTCATGTTGACGACCCAGTCTTTGTCACGGATATAGACGAAAACCTAACCTTCTCTGTAAACAGTCAAAGACTTAGCGATGAAACCCTGATAACCAATACGTGTTTGCTCACAAACTTAACTCAAATTGGATCTGGAGATCGCATTAGCCCGATGTACTACAGACAGGGTGTGGATATTGCACTTGATGCAAATTTGTATCTTGTTAACAGTGTTTATGAACATTACGGAATTCAAAACCTAGCGCATGTATTATCCAAAGACAGTGAGCAAGGCCTTAAAACCTGGGCGACAGATTTTGGCCTAGATCTTAAGTTTGCAGAACATTGCAGAAATTCTAGAGAATCTGGGAATAGCTCATATCTAAACGGTTACGACAACACAGATGTATATTTCCTACCCAGATATATCTACGAAAGGTGGCTTGAGCTAGGCGATGAAACGGCCCAAAAAATAACCTCATCAGATGTGATTGGCACTTGGGATTATGATTCTATAAAAGCCATGTCAGATGAATACTTACTAGAATTAGAAGAACAAAATAAAATCAAAAATGAGCTTGAGCAACAGTTCCTAAGCCTTGCCGAAGAGCAAAACACAGACTATATGGCCTCTTTGTATTTAAATTTGGAGACTAGTTACAACCCTGTGCCTCAGGGCTTTTGTACACTTGATTACTCTGGCGAAGACGGAATAGCAGCCATAGGTTATCGGCTTATGGGCGATGACATGCTTCTTGACACCGAACTGATCAACTATATTCAAGAACAGAAAGTTTCACTCAATTATAGCGATCGAGACAGGAATTATTTTAGGCATACATTCGACAACATTGGCGATGCTTTTATAAATATCAAAGGTAAATTAAAAGCCGGGGATAAAGAATATTGCAATTTCTTTATTGATTACCCTGCCAATATTTTAAAGCTCAAAAACGCTATAGACAGAGATGTTGGTAGTTATACCGCAATTGGTAAAGTGTTCAGTAAAGCAGAGACATCAAATAGGTTTGCAATTAATCAAGGCTTTGACGGTTTTGAACAGTACTCATTTGCTAGCAATATCAACGCTGATGTTAATGACATAGAGTCTCTTAAGAACTTGGGTATAAATAACCAGGCTGAATACGAGCAAGCTTCAGCTTCGATGCTAGCTAGCCAGTACTCAGAAGATACTCGAGTTGCCAACATACTGATCTATCTCAAAGATCTAAGTGCTGCAAAAGCCAAGTCGATGAATATTTTAGACTATAGAACTGCCCGCATAAAAGAGGAAGAAGCCCGCGCTGCTCGCGCCGCTGCTGCTGCACAAAAAAGACAAGAAGAGTTTGCAAGAGAATACCCTTACACCGCAACCCTCACCTGCGGTATGAGCGGGGGTGGCCACATCAATATATCCGCGTGCTTTGTAGGTGGTAAATATGGCGCAGAAACTGAGCTTGAAATACGCAATGGCCAAGATTACCAAATGTACAAGGCATACAATTTACGCCAAGCTGGAAGCGAATACGCTAGTGGCCTTGAAATAAATCTTAGAAATAGATTTAGCTTAATGGCTCAAAACTCTTCAGAGTACCTAGTATTGACGCTAGAAATTGTAGATAACGCGTCAGGCAGCAGAATATACACAGAATCTGCCTCACAATATGGCGTGGTGCGCTACGATAGGTAACCACTAAGGTGTTAGTTCAAAAATTTTGAGCTAGCACCGTCAGCTACCTAAAAAGTTTCTCAAGCAGGGTCAAGAACCCTCAGCAGAGTATTCAGGGACTCATGGTTATATATGAAGGCCTGCTAACCTTC
The DNA here is from genome assembly GCA_964022265.1 of uncultured Oceanospirillaceae bacterium. GTDB lineage: Bacteria > Pseudomonadota > Gammaproteobacteria > Pseudomonadales > Balneatricaceae > Njordibacter. The sequence goes on from CAXHZX010000002.1 coordinate 107,634, forward strand.
CCCAACATACGCAAGTCACACTGATAAGAGCGACCAACTATCTCAGGGTGTCATCAGCCGCCATACACACTCTCTGAGGCCCTTTGAGCGATTTACTCGATAGCGGCTTACGTTTCTTAACGTCGTCTCTGGAAGCTAAATGGACTCCTGCAAAAGCATTCTTACAAATAATCCCAAGCTCATTACAAATGATCACACCAGCGAAAGACCAAAGTTTTATCGAAGATTAAATGGGGAATTCAGATATTGAAGTTATGCCGAGTTACCACAAGCAATGCATTAACAGCTGGGGCGTTTGTCATGGGTCTGAGTTATTGGTAGGTAGGTAATTTAGAAATAGTGAGAGTCGCTAGTGCCACTCAAATCTCATTTTAGACATAAACCCTTTAGAATTAAGGATTTAAATGGTGCGGACGGAGAGACTCGAACTCTCACACCTTGCGGCACTGGAACCTAAATCCAGCGTGTCTACCAATTCCACCACGTCCGCTTAATCAACATAGGATAAGCCTGTGTTCATCGTACTACTTACTACTATGCAATGGGGTGGACGATGGGGTTCGAACCCACGACCACCGGAATCACAATCCGGGGCTCTACCAACTGAGCTACGCCCACCATTACGGCATTACATATCTTATTTACTCGCTGTACCCTACGGCGTTGGCACGCCCTGCAGGATTCGAACCCGCGACCTACGGCTTAGAAGGCCGTTGCTCTATCCAGCTGAGCTAAGGGCGCATGTCACTGCGGTAAATAATGGTCGGGGTAGAGAGATTCGAACTCCCGACATCCTGCTCCCAAAGCAGGCGCGCTACCAGACTGCGCTATACCCCGACATCCTCTACAAAGCTTGTGCCAAAAGGCTTAAGCCGTTGAAGAGGTGCGTATATTATAGCCGATTCCGTGCTCCGTCAAGCTTATTGTTTGGTTTTTTTATCAATAAAACCAAACTCTTAAAATAAACTAGAATTTAAACGTCGCGCTTCCAACTGGTCCCATCTTTTGTGTCTTCTAATATTACCCCAGCATCTTTCAATTGGTCGCGAATTTGATCAGACAATGCAAAATCTCGGTCAATTTTTGCCTGTGCTCTGTTGCTGACAAGCTGGTCAATATCTTCATCGCTAAGGCCACCCTCTGTCGCCTCACCTTTTAGGTATTCACTGGGTTGTAACGCAAGCAAACCCAAAATATTTCCCAAACCCCTCATTTGACTCGCTAACACCTGGGCCTTCGGATCGTTGCCTCGCTTTAAGCGGTTCACTTCTCTGGCCATTTCAAACAGCACAGCGATGGCTTCACGGGTGTTAAAATCATCATTCATGGCCGCGTTAAATCTTTCTAGATAAGGGCCATCCAATGACACATCACTCAGTTCTAGCTGGTCTAGTGCAGTATACAAACGATCAAGCGCTCCTTTAGCTTCGACCAAGGCATCTTCTGCATAATCTATCTGGCTTCTGTAATGGCTTGCAGTCAACAAATATCGCACTATTTCCGCTGGGTATTTAGCCAAGACTTCCCTAATGGTAAAGAAGTTACCCAAAGACTTGGACATTTTTTCTTTGTTAACCCTTACGGCACCGGCGTGCAACCAATAGTTTACAAAGGTTTCTCCATTGGCTGCTTCAGATTGAGCTATCTCATTTTCATGATGTGGAAACGGCAAATCTGGACCACCACCATGAATATCAAAATGGTTACCTAAGCAACACTTAGTCATCGCAGAGCATTCGATATGCCAACCAGGCCTGCCCTCACCCCAAGGCGACTCCCACGACACTTCACCGGCTTTTGCAGCTTTCCAAAGCACGAAATCAAAGGGGTTTTCTTTAACATCGTTCACTTCAACTCTAGAGCCTGCTCTCATATCGTCAAGCTTGCGGTTGGTAAGTGCACCATAAGTTTCAAATTGATCAACCCGGTAATAGACATCGCCATTATCAGCAGCATAGGCAAACCCCTTATTTATAAGGGTTTGCACCATTTCGATAATGGCGTCCATGTGAGCTGTAGCTCGGGGTTCCTGGTTAGGTGGCAAAACGTTAAGGGCCGCTTCATCTTCATGCATAGCCGCAATAAAACGATGAGTTAACGCCTCACACGATTCGCCATTTTGTGCGGCGCGCTTGATTATTTTGTCATCCACATCGGTGATATTGCGAACATACTCAACTTCATAACCTGCATGGCGTAAGTAACGGGTAATCACATCAAATGAGACCATCACCCTAGCATGGCCAATGTGACAATAGTCATACACCGTCATGCCGCACACATAAATGCGAATTTTGCCTGGTTCTATCGGCGTAAACGGAACTTTGCTATTGCTTAGTGTATTGTGGAGTTGCAACATAATATAAAACCATTAACCCTTTTTAGCCCACGAATCTCGCAAAGTAACGGTGCGATTAAAGACTAACCGCGCATCCGTTGAATCTTTATCTACGCAGAAGTAGCCCTCACGCTCAAACTGAAAATGATCACCGGTCACAGCTGACCTTAAAGAGGGTTCAGCAAGCGCACCTTCAACAAGTGCTAGGCTATTTGGGTTAACGTGGGTCATAAAATCAACGTCTTTATCGCCATCTGGATTGGCATGATTAAACAAACGATCATACAAACGCACATCGACTACCTCATGGTGTGACGCGCTCACCCAATGTAATACGCCATTGGCTTTGTAACCCTCTGGTTTTTTGCCCAGAGTGTTTTCATCATAGCTGCAAATGAGCTCTACCACTTGGCCTTGCTCGTTTTTAACCACTTGCTCACAAGTAATGATATAGCCACCACGAAGACGCACAGACTGATTAGGCGCCAAACGCTTCCATTTGCCTTCTGGGTTTTCTGCAAAATCGGCTTGATCGATATAAACCTCTTTTGTCATCACAAGCTCGCGCTCACCCATGGTTTCATCTTTGGGATGCTTAGGCACTGTTAGTATTTGCGTCTTACCCGCTTCCCAATTGCTAAGGGTGACTTTAAGCGGATGCAAAACACACATGGCTCTTGAAGCGACAGAATCTAAGTCATCTCGTACGCTAGATTCTAAGCGGCCAAATTCTGTAATGCCTTTACTTCTGGCCACTGGTGTAGCTGCACAAAAATTACGCAATGACTCAGGCGTATAGCCGCGCCTGCGCATTCCGCTGATGGTTGGCATCCTTGGGTCATCCCACGCTGTCACCGTTGCTGTATCAACCAACTGCTTTAGTTTTCGCTTACTAGTAATGGTGTAATTAAGCTCTAGGCGGGCAAATTCATATTGGCGTGGCCTGCGCTTACCACTTGGCAGGGTGACGTTATCAATAAACCAGTCATAAAGCGGTCTGTGGTCTTCAAACTCTAGGGTGCAGATAGAATGAGTGATTTCTTCTAGCGCATCTGACAAGCCATGGGTGAAATCGTACATAGGATAGATGCACCATGTATTGCCAGTTTGGTGATGCTCTACATGCCTAATGCGGTAAATAATAGGGTCACGCATGTTCATGTTGGGTGAAGTGTTGTCTATTTTCGCCCTTAATACTCGCTCGCCATCTTCGAATTCGCCGGCTCGCATACGCGCAAATAAATCTAAATTTTCTGCCACGCTGCGATCACGAAACGGGCTATCTTTGCCTGGTTCAGTTAAGTTACCACGGTATTCACGGGCTTGATCTGGGCTTAGATCGCAGACATAAGCCAAGCCCTTCTCAATCAGTTCCAAGGCAAAGCTGTGCAGCTGTTCAAAGTAATTTGATGCATAAAAGGCGTCAAACTTAGGCTCAAAACCCAGCCATTTAACGTCTTCTTTAATCGACTGAATAAATTCGTCACTTTCTTTTTCTGGGTTGGTGTCATCAAAGCGCAGATTACATTGGCCAGAAAACTCCGCTGCCATACCAAAATTCAAGCAAATTGAAGTTGCGTGCCCTACATGCAGATACCCATTAGGTTCTGGTGGAAAACGAGTCACCACCTGGCCATCATTGTTGCCCTTCCTTACATCTTTAGCGATGATATTACGAACAAAGTTTGATGCCTGTACGACGGTTTTTTCGGCCACGAATGGGTCTCCTTGAAGCTTGCCATGAAAAGCTAATAATTATATGTCTTTTGCACGCTGCCTTGCTAGCGATATAAGAGACTATTTAAACCTTAAGCCACCCTAGAGATTGCATGTAAAGCCCTCTAGCTTCATAATAAACGCCTCATATTCTAACAATCCATCCTGAGGATGACTCATGTCAAATGTATTAATGCAGACCAACTTTGGTCCTATTACCATCGAACTCAATCACGAAAAGGCCCCCATTACGGCTGCTAATTTCGAGCAGTATGTACGTGATGGTTTTTATGATGGGGTGATCTTTCACCGCGTTATTGATGGCTTCATGGTACAAGGCGGTGGTTTTGACGTGAGCATGGACCAAAAAGAAACCCGTGCAACCATCGAAAACGAAGCCGATAACGGCCTAGCCAATGCTGAAGGCACTATTGCTATGGCCCGCACTATGGATCCACATTCAGCTTCAGCCCAGTTCTTTATAAACGTTGGCGACAACGCGTTTCTAAACCACACAGGCAAAAACTCACAAGGCTGGGGTTATGCTGTATTTGGAAAAGTCGTTGACGGTATGGACGTCGTTAATGCCATTAAGAAAGTTGCAACCACCTCAAAGGCTGGCCACCAAGATGTGCCGGCAGAGCCTGTTGTGATTGAATCAGCAACAATGGTTTAAGGTTCTACCTTGCGTCGCCTGTTTATTGCAGATTTGCATCTAAGCCCAGAGCACCCTGAGCGTAGCCTTGCATTGATCGATTTTTGTCAGCAGCGTGTTCACCCTGATGACAAGCTCTATATACTGGGCGACCTTTTTGAAGCCTGGATTGGTGATGACGTTGGCATAACAACTTATGCCGATGTCATCGCTTGTTTTAATGAGCTTACCCATAGTGGTGCAGAAGTATTTTTTATGGCCGGCAATAGAGATTTTCTAGTGGGCCAAGCGTTCGCCCAAGCTACTGGCATACAACTGCTATCCGACCCCACAGTGTGTCAATTTGACGAACAAAACACACTACTTATGCACGGTGACACCCTTTGCACCGACGACACTGAGTACCAAAATTTTCGCACTTTAGTTCGCAGCCCAGCTTGGCAACTTAATTTTCTTTCCTTACCTGCTGCAAAGCGCATATCACAGGCTGAAGACTATCGGCAGCAAAGCCAAGTGAAAACAGCCCAAAAATCTGACGACATCATGGACGTTAACAATAACGCGGTAACAAAGGCTATGCAGGCGCATGATGCAAGCTTATTGATTCATGGCCACACGCATCGCCCTAACGTCCACCATCTTCCAACAGGCGATCGTGCCGTACTTGGCGACTGGACTACCCACTTTGACTACATTAGCTGGCCCCAAGGTCAGAAATGGCATTTAATTAGAGAAACCATATAAGTTTCAGTAACTTGAGTGAAATTCATTGGTTTATCAAAAAAGATATTGGTCCCAGTTAAAAAAACAAGTGGCTCTATTGTAAATTGCGTCAACATCTTTATTATCAAAGTAAGTAGGGTTAACGTTTGGTCGCCCAAACGCCCAACTGTTCGAAAATCTTTGCAGAATCTATGATCTGCACCTATAACTAAAAAAAGTTCAATGCCCAACGGGCGCAAGAACTATACAAGGAACAAGGTTATGAAAACTTTATTGAAAACTTCAACAGCTGCCATCGCACTTTCACTAGCAGGCAACGCTGTAGCAGACGTTAATGTTGCTTTCTTTCTAGAGTGGGCCACACCAAACCAAATCGCCAAGGTGGAAAAAGCATACGATGACGCCATGGGCGAAACTGTAAACTGGACTAACTTTGGTTCAGGCGTTGGCATGACAGAAGCGATGCTTTCTGGCGATATCGACATTTCTTACTCACAAGGCCTAACGCCTTTCGCTAACGCTGTAAATGCAAACGCGCCTATTAAAATGGTCGCTATCGCAGTGGCATACGGCGCTGCTGATGACTGTATCGTTCGTGGTGACTCAGGTATCACCAAGGCAAACGCTTCAGAACTAGAAGGCCAAGCAGTAGCTGTGCCTCTAAACACAATGGCAGACTTTGGCTTCCGTATGACCATGTCTAGCCTAGGTGTTGACGTTTCTGAACTAACCATCGTAGACCAAGAGCCAGCAGATGCTGCAGTATCTTTAGCTGATGGCAATGTCGTTATGGCCTGTGGTTACGGTGCAAACTCTTTGGCTAAGATGCAAGAAGTAGGTGCTCCAATGCTAACTCCTGCTGAAAAAGCAGCAGCTGGTATCACAAGCTTCGACATTATTTCTGTGACTGAAACTTTTGCTCAAGAGCATCCTGATCTAGTTCGTACTTTCATCGAAGTAACTACTGAAGCAAACGAAGCGTGGGCTGCTGACCAGTCTAAGCTTGGTGTTATTGCTAAAGATGCTGGCATGTCTGAAGAAGCAACAGCTGCTCAAATGGCAGGTTTTGTTTTCCCAACGGTAGAAGAGCAAAAGAACGACTACTTCAGCGCAGACGGTACTGCACGTAGCATGCTTGCATTCATGGGTAACATGTTCGCAACTAGCGACACCCCAGCGCTTGCTGACTACAACGTCACTATCGACACGTCTTTCCTAGACTAAGATAGAACGAAGCATGTCGCGGTAATGAAACTTACCGCCCTCTTAGTCATGTAATTTACACCTAAGAGATAAAAAGCCTGGCTCTTCTTCAGCGTGGTTCCACGCAACTCATAAGGAAGGGTCAGGTATTTTTTTATTACCTGTTTAAACTATAAGAGTTACCCATTATGAGTGACCTAGTCTCAGATAACTTAAATATGCAATTTACTACGCCTTCAGGCCTAGTTGTGCATGCGTTAAAAGACGTTAGCTTTACCCTAAAAGAAGGCGAATTATTGTCCGTTTTAGGGCCTTCTGGATGTGGCAAAACCACATTACTCAACATTGTTGCTGGTTTTCTTAACCCCACAGGCGGTTCTGTATCATTGAACGGCACCGAGATTGATGGCCCAGGCGTAGACCGAGGGATGGTTTTCCAACAAGGTGCATTGTTTGAGTGGCTTACGGTAGCTCAAAACGTAGACTTTGGCTTACGGATGAAGGGTGCAGACCCTGTAGAAACAGCTAAAAAAGTAGAAGAGTGGCTTGAAATCGTTGGCCTTGCTGGCTTTGGAGACACCCCTACCTACCAACTTTCTGGCGGCATGCAGCAGCGTATCGCTTTGGCTCGTTGTTTGATCAATGACCCTGATCTTATTTTGATGGATGAACCATTAGGCGCGTTAGATGCGCTAACCCGTGAAAAAATGCAATCACTGGTGCTTAAAATTTGGAAAGAAACAGGCAAAACCATCATGATTATCACTCACTCAGTTGAGGAAGCCCTCATGTTGGGTGAACGCTTGTTTGTAATGGCACCAAGGCCTGGTCGCCTGCACAAAGAATACCGCCTACCCTTTGCTGAAATGGGCTTAACTGAAGACCCACGCGACATCAAAAAAACTGAACACTTTGGCGAGGTTCGTGAAGAAATTCTATCTATGATTTGGAACATGGAAGAAGAAATCATGGGCGGGGGCACCTTATAATGATTGATTTAATTGCTGAATACCGCAACTCAGTGGTTGCTGTTCTTATTATCGCCCTTCTCGTTGCGCTCACGCTGTCGGTCATTAAAGGCCGCAATGTCATGGCCACAGAGAAGACAGATCTAGTGTTTGGTAACCCGGCCAAAGCCCTAGGCGGCTGGTACTGGGTCATCACTGGTATCTCTTTTATCTTGCTCATTTGGTTTTATTTTTCTTGGGATGCAGCAAGAGCCTATCGTCCAAGTGCGGCTAATGAGCTTTGTCAGGTGGCTAAAGTTGAAAACGCTATCAAACCGATGCGTTCTATATTCCCATTAGACAAACCCAACCTTCGGGCTACAGACCTGCTTGATAGGGACGGTTCTCAACTTGAAAGAATCAATTTAGATATCTTAACCCTGGGTATCTCTAAAGCTGAAAAAGATGAAGCCTTAGCAATCTCAAGCTTATTACAACAGGCTTTGTTTGACCAAGCCAACCCAGCTTATTTAAAAGATGGCTTAACTTCTGAATTTAACGAGATTGAGATCAGAATCGAGCAACTCAATGCTAAATTGATAGACCCTGCTTTTCCTGGTGCACCCACGGCTGTTCAAATTGACGCAGCTAATGCGCAACCTGGCTGGGGCGATACGGGTAAAGAGATTCCGGTATTACCCACTACAGATCTTGGCTACCGTTACGCTGCCGTGGCCAACGAAATGGCTAAAATCACGTCTGACTTTTCTAAGCTGCGTAATACTAACCAGCACTTATTAGCTCAGGTAAGCGAAATTGAAGCTAGAATCAAAGCGGCAAAAGCCAGGTTCAAAGCGGATAGTGCGTTAACCGAAACCGAGCAGGCAACCCTTAAAAAGCTATATAGCCAATTGAATAAAATGACGAAACGCATCGATGATGGTTCTGTCTACCCACCCTCTAGTTTGGATGGTATTCAGGCGGCATTGGTTCAGTTCAACAACTCGCATTTAGAACAGCAAGGTTTCTTAAGAACTTATGACACCTGGATGATGCCTGGTGGTCGTATTCAAGCAGGCAATAGTGCCTGTAGTGAGCAAGGTTCTGGACGCTGGTTACCAAAGCCTTCGGACACTCTTGGTACGCTGGTAAGGATTTCTGATCCAGATATTGGCTTTAAAGATATTCCATTACTTTGGTATCGCTGGCAGCCTGTGAGTGGAATGATTGGTTTCTTATTGCCTGACTGGATTGCTGATATCTTGCCTGGTGATTACCCACGCCATGACGAGACCGGCCAAATTGGCAGTAACTTTAAATCAAGCGTTAGAAACCTAGTGACAGGCAACTACGATTCATTCTCAGTACCTGTGCCTATGGGCCACATGTGGGATTCAATTATTCGCGTACTCACAGGCTTGTTCTTTGGCATTATATTGGGTGTGCCACTTGGTTTGTTTATGGGTCTTAACCGTTTTGCTAAGGGTTTCTTTGACCCTATGGTAGAGCTTTATCGACCTGTGCCCCCTCTTGCATGGGCACCGTTAATTTTGACTATTTTTGGTATTCAAGACGATGGTAAGATCTTCCTCTTGTTTATGGTGGCGTTTGCAATAATGGTTATTTCAGCCAGAACGGGTGCTACTGGCACCCAACTGTCTAAAATTCATGCTGCCCACTCTTTAGGGGCCAGTAATCGCCAAATTCTGCGACGGGTCATTTTGCCTAACTCATTGCCTGAAATACTGACCGGTATTCGAATTTCTATCGGTGTATGTTGGGGTACTCTGGTAGCGGCAGAAATGCTTGCAGGTACAACAGGCATTGGTTTTGTTGAAAACGTGGCACGAAAGCAATCAGATTACGAAGTGATTTGGGTCACTATTATCATCCTAGGGGTATTGGGCCTAGTGTTTGACCTAATTATGCGCTCTGTGATCAACCGTACGATTCCTTGGCGTGGTAAGGGCTAAATCACTTTATTGCCTATTGCGTGTTAAATCTAAAAAGGGCAGCCGGTAACGGTTTGCCCTTTTTTTTGATTGTTGATCCGTTTAGCAACCCTGCTTAGTTTCCAATTCTCAGCCCGTTATCGAACTAGGACTATAAACCAAGGCCAGGCACTATAGCCTCTATAAGCCTGCCTGTGACATGTTTCAAATAGGAGGGCTAGATGACTGACGTCAATAAAGCGACGCTTGAAAGGCAGGAAAGCAAGCCTAATAACAGCTTACGCATCAGGTTTGGGTCAATGCGGTCAAACAACATTGAGCCCAGTTGGTTACCAAAAAGCATCACTGGTATCATCACCAACAATAAGCTAGGCAATTCATCTGCTACTAAACCTTGGATGTGGAACCATGCTAGCCCATAAATTTCGGTAGCGAAGAAAAACATAATAAGCCCAGCTCTCATAACCACGTGGGACATTTTTGAAGACATCATGTAAACGGCAACCACTAAACCACCAATACTTGCTAGACCATTAACAAAGCCCACGATGAGGCCTGTAAAAATCAACCAACCCACAGAGTTTGCGGATTTAAAGTGCCACTTGTTCCAAAGGGCAAGGCACGCAATTAAAACCCCTGCTCCTGCAAGACCTCTCACAATATCAGACTGCCAATACTGCAAGCCAATCACACCAAACGGTGTACCTATCACCGTGCCAAGGCTTAACACCCAAAACCACCGCCATGGAATATGGCGCCACACTTTGGGTAACAAGTGCAAACTTGCCACCAGTTCCATAACAAACATGAGCGGCACTATAGTTTGTGCAGCTAAGATCGGTGCAAGTGAAAAAAAGCAAAGTGCAGAAAAGCCAAAGCCCGCAGTACCCCGAACAACGCCTGCAAATAAGACGATGAGTAAAAGGTATGCGAGCTCCAAAGAAGAAAATGGCAGGTAAAACCAGCTAAAGCTTTGGCTTAAGCTTGCCATTTAGGTGCGCTGGTCACCTTGATAAAGCCTAACAACATGCCTAGCTTCAGCAAAAAATAACCATCGTTCTACCAACAAACCTGCCATCATTATAATCCACGCTAAAGCGAGCATAGTCGTGGCAAAAGAGGAAGAATGTACAAAGTACACAATCACCATAGGCACAATGAAAGCCACCAATGTCATAACTATTCGTAGGCGCAGTAGAAAGTCAGCTTCTACCTGATAACCAAACTCTCTATTTAAAAAGGTTGGTGCACTGTGGCCTGCATCTAGCAAACGCACACTGGCTTGGGAAAAACCCGTTGCAGTTTGGATGGTAGCGCCGCTTGGCTTGCCCTGCCAAAAGAAATACACCATTTTAAGTGCCAAGGTGAGGATGATTAGCGCCATAGCGACAACCAGCAGGCTTTTATTAAACATTCCAAAAAAAGCACTGATTGCCAAGAACAACACGCCACCGCTCATCAAGGCATAAGCCATAAATAAGGCCGGAACCATTGGCGTGTTCCATTGACGTATAGTCTTTAAGCTCGCGTAGATCATACTGGTCGTAAATAAAGTAATTAAAGCTAACGCCATACTCAAGCCAGCAAAAATGCTAATCAGTGGCCACTGCCAAATAATGGAAGCGGCATACAAAGCCGCGACCGGATAAACTAAAATGGCAAATACGGCTTCACGAGACAACCACGATGTGCGAAAGCGACTAAATGAGCGCCAGGCATTTTTTGGGTTTGCCAAATGCATTGTTGATGAAAAAAGGCCAATAGTCACAAGCACCATGGCCACAACTCCAAGGATAACTTGTAAGTTGGTGTCATAGGCTTTGGTATAACCAAGCAACTCTCCCCCACCAAGCCAAGCTAACAAGCCATAACCTGCGCCCGATGTCACTGTAAAGATAAGAACTGAAAATGCCGGATGCATAATAAATACCTACAAAATACGCTAATTAACGGTTAATAATTCGATTAACCAATTGCCTCACGCCTTGCATTGGAGACACTTCAATTTTGTCTTGCTGCTTTGGGTTCCTGGGCGGCAGATAAGTGTTTACGGGGTTGTAACCCAATTCAGGCATCAACTGCGCTCCACCACGCTCTCTGTTGAGCTTTGACACTTCAGAGTCTGGGTCATCAAAATCACCAAATACGCGAGAAGATGTCGGGCAAGTCAATACACAGGCAGGTTGACGCTCGGCTTCTGGAAGTTGTTCGTCATAAATCCTGTCAACGCACAAAGTACACTTTTTCATGGTTCCAGAATTGGTATCTAATTCACGAGCACCATAAGGACACGCCCATGAACACAAGTTACAACCCATGCATTTGTCCTGGTCAATCAGCACAATGCCATCTTCTTCACGCTTATATGAGGCACCTGTTGGACAGACGGTCACACAATCAGCAGACTCGCAGTGCATACATGACATAGGGATATTCACGGTCTTACTGTGCGGGCTATCACCCACTTCATAAGAGTGGATACGATTTAGCCAACTGCCGCTAGGATCCTTACCATGCGGCCTTTCATCACTTAACGGGCCAATAGTGCCTGAGGTATTCCACTGTTTACAGGCAGTCGCACAGGCATGGCAACCTACGCAGGTGTCTAAATCTACTACTAAGCCTAATTTCATTTTTCACCCCGGGTAAATATATCACGCCAACCTCTATTAAGGTTTACATTAGGATGGCTGCTGTAGCTACTGATCTCACTTCTAGGTGTAAAGTTAGGTAACGGCTTAACCTTGTCAAAGCGAGGCCACGTGAGGTTTTGCTCTGACAAAGGAAGTTCGTCTTTACCTACTGGCGTAACCTTAACTTTAAGGTCGTACCAAGCGGCTTGGCCAGTTACAGGGTCTGAGTTAGTCATACGATGCCCACCCGCTTCAGCTTCGCCAGGAAGTAGCTCATTGATCAAATGGTTCATCAAAAAGCCTTGCTGTGCCTCGTTAGCATCATCGCTTAAACCCCATGCTCCTTGCTGCTTACCAATGGCATTCCAGGTCCAGACAGTATCTTTATTAACACCTTCCATCAATTTCACTTGGGCTCGAATCCTGCCATTGTGAGATTCTACCCAAGCCCAGCCAAAGTCTTTAATTCCAAGAGCTTCGCCTCTACTGCGATGCATGTAAAGATAGTTTTGCGACATAATTTGGCGCAACCAAGCATTTTGAGAATCCCATGAATGGTACATAAACATAGGGCGTTGGTTAACCGCAAAAAATGGATACTCCTCTGCATCGGTTCTGGCTTGCTCAAGCGGCGGATAGTAGAACGGAAGAGGGTCAAAATATGTTTTTAAGCGTTCTTTATGATGCTCTTCGCTAGGCTGTGGCCCATCATACAAGCCTTGGCCTGCAAGCCGAAACTTTTGCAAAGTTTCAGAATAGATCTCAATCACAATTTGATCTGTACTACCTACCCAGCCGGCTTCTTTAGCCAGCTCCAAATAATCTTTGTTGGCATGGCGCAAGTAACGCTGGTTAGGCTCAAGTTCAAACTTAAAGAAACATTGATTATCAATGTAAGCTTGCCACTGGTTTGGATTGGGTTCACCGCGCAAGGATTTATCACCATCTTTACCGCGCCAGCCCGCCAAGAACCCAATACCAGGAGCTCTTTCAAAATTCACAATGAAATCTTCGTAGCTTTCGTACTTAGCTTGACCGTCTTCATTAGTAAAGGCTGGGAACTTTAACCGACCCGCTAAATCTACCATCACTTCCTGCCAACTCCTTACGTCTCTATCGCGCGCAAGAATGGGTTGGCGAATAGAATCACAAGCCGCATCCACCTCTGAAATAGGACGGTCTAACATAGAAATAGTGTCATAGCGCTCTAAGAAGGTGGTATCTGGTAAAACCAAATCGGAAAAGTTAACCGTTTCTGAATGAAAGGCATCACAGGTGACAATAAAGGGAATCTTATAGTCACCCTTGTCATCTTTAGCTCGCAGCATATCCATGGTTTGAGCAGTATTCATGCTCGAGTTCCATGCCATGTTAGCCATGAACAACATTAAAGTGTCTATGGGGTATGGGTCACCTGCAACGGCATTACTAATCACCATGTGCATCAGGCCATGGTTGGCAATTGGCGCATCCCAAGAATAAGCTTTGTCTATGCGCCTTGGTTTACCATTTTCGTCAATCACCAAATCTTCTGGCTGAGTTGGAAAACCAAGTGGCGCTGATTCTAGCGGTGTGTTTGGAGCGTTGCCTTTAGCAGGCTTAATAGGCGGTACAATATGCTTAGGAAATGGCGGTTTAGCCAAGTGTCCACCTGGGCAATCAATCGTGCCTAAAACCACCTGCAACAAATGTATTGCGCGACAAGTTTGGAAGCCATTGGAATGGGCGGAAATACCACGCATGGCGTGCATAGATACTGGCCTACCAATAAATTGGGTTTGCTTACGCCCTGCCCAATCCGTCCATTCAGTATCAATAGTAATGGTTTCTTTAAAGGCAACATGAGCCATTTCTAGCGCTATACGCTCTATATCTTCAGCGGACACACCACAAATTTTAGCGGCTGCTTCTGGCGCATATTCTGGCGCCATGTACTTTTCTACCAAAATGCTAAATGCAGTTCTAACCGATGTACCACAAGGTGCAACATACTCACCGAATAACGCTGGCGCAACATCAGCACTCAGTGCAGACTGAGTCGTGTTGGTGTGTTGGTCCCAAACTTGGGGATTACCTTGTTCATCACGCAGCAATAGGCCATCGCCTTGCTGGCCTTTGTTATTAATGACTAACTGCGGGCCATTGGTGTAGCGAATCAAAAATTCATCATCAACCAACCCTTCTCGCAGTAATACTTGCATCATGGACAAGGCAAACATGCCATCTGTGCCTGGTGTCACTGCTACCCATTCATCAGCAATAGCCTGATAGCCAGTGCGAACGGGGTTAACGGCAACAAACTTAGCGCCACGCTCTTTCAAACGCTTCAAACCAATCTTTATTGGGTTAGAGGCATGATCTTCTGCCACACCCCACATCATAAAGTACTTGGTATTTTCCCAATCTGGATCACCAAATTCCCAGAAAGAATGGCCCATAGTGTAGAGTCCGGCAGCCGCCATATTCACAGAGCAAAAGCCGCCGTGCGCAGCCCAATTAATCGTACCAAACTGGCTCGCCCAGAGCCCTGTCAAGGCCTGCATTTGATCGCGACCCGTAAAATAGGCTAATTTTTTAGGATCTGTCGCTCTTATATTGGCAAGGCGAGCGGTCAGCATTTCAAGAGCAGCATCCCATGAAATGGGTTCAAACTCACCTGCACCACGTTCGGTGCCTGGCTTACGCATCAACGGCTGAGAAAGTTTAGCAGGCGAAAGCTGCTTCATTATAGCGGAGTTACCCTTGGCGCAAAGTACACCTTTGTTCACCGGGTGATCTGGATTACCTTGTACAAAACGAATTTTTTCGTCTTCAACGGTGACTTTAATGCCACATCGACAAGCGCACATGTAGCAGGTGGTGTATCTATGATCTTGGTTTTTGTGATCTTCAAACTGAGGCAAATCTTGGCGATGTGTCATATAAAAAATGCTTATAAGGTTGATACCTAAGAGCATATAGGATGTCGCCCGTTTGTCCAACAGCCAACCCTAATTTGACCATAGGTCCAAACGAAAAAGAGCACTTCTTTTTAAGTTTTTGAGTTTGTTTTGAAACCAAACTCGAAGTGAAGCGGCAAGTTGACGCTAATTGTTCATCGACTTGCTCAAATTTAATTAGCGTTTATGTATTGTTCAATCAAAAAATGATTAACCTGCAATACCCACGTAAACAGGCATAACTGAATCTTTTACCATGGCAGTTGGTTTTTTCACCACCCGTAAAGAGGCTTTTTTGCTAGCCGCAGAAGCCTTTTTTTTAGGCTGCGTTTCGTTAGCATAATTGAGTGAAAGTTGAGCAAATTGTTGTGCCATGATGGTCTCCTACAGTGAGCTTTGTTTAGCTGGAGCCAATCAAAATTGATCATTGGCCCCATAAAAATCACTATAGCACTCATTTAATGGCTAGTATTGGAATATAAAATGATATTTTTATAACTTAAGGTTATAACGTCGCTGTTTTAGCTCAAACTAACTTAAAAGCGGTTTTTGCAACTAAGGCTTCAACGTCAACCCCAGTTTGGGCCTGCTTGTTAGCACGCGCCCAAGTATTAATGGAACGGTTACCCGTTCTACAAAAAGCCAACACTTTTCCATTAGCCTGGCCGATGACTTGTGCCATTTCAGCGACTGTGTCATCTGGAAAATTCATACCCATCACCGGAATATAGTAATAGCTCATGCCCAAAGCCTGTGCTGCAACTTTAAGTTCCTCGCTGCTTGATGGATGGCCTTCTTCCCCATCTGGTCGGTTATTGATAATACTAGTAATACCTTGTGCTTTTAACACTGGCATATCTGAAGTTAAAACTTGCCCAGCAACAGCAAATGTTTCACTCACTTTGGTAATGTCCATATTGTAATATTCCTAACCTGTATAAATTATCCAACAAAATCACTCATGCCTCATCGATTGAAGCGATTAGCGTTAGAATATCATATAACTTGAGCCTGATAAAAACTAATCAAAGACACAAAAAAACCCAGTATCAAGGAGCAACATCCCTCGACCTGGGTTTCTAGACCAAAAAATTGATCGGCTAACAAGTCAAATTAAGACGTCACTCTTGTGAGGGCAGCATCGATAGCATCAACAATTTCGTCAAGATCAGCTTGCGTAGCAATGAGCGCAGGGCTCAAGCACAGTGTGTTGTTGTGGCTGGTAAAACTGCGATTAGTACGGCCGATAATCACACCGTTAGCCATGCAGTCTGCAGCCACGGCCATCGCCACGCTTTCATGCACAGGTTCGCGAGTTTCGCGATCAACCACAAGCTCCATACCCTGGAACAAGCCTTTGCCGCGCACGTCACCAATGATGCTGTGCTTGCTTTTTAGACCTTGCAACCTACCTTGTAAATAATCACCCATTTCGACCACATTGGCTAAAAGGTTTTCATCTTCGATGATACGCATATTTTCCAAAGCAGCGGCAGGCCCTGCCGTGCAACCGCCAAAGGTAGAAATATCACGAAAGTAATCCATCGGATCTGAAGCATCGCTTTTGAATGACTCGAACACCGCTTCAGTGGTTACGGTGCATGAAATGGCTGCATAGCCACTAGCCACACCCTTAGCCATGGTGACAATGTCAGGGACAATATTAAAGTGTTGATAGCCAAACCACGTCCCGGTGCGGCCTAAACCACACACGACTTCATCCACAATCAGCAGCACATTATGTTTGTCACATATACGTCGAATCTCTTCAAAGTAGCCTTGCGGTGGCACAATGACACCGCCACCTGCGGTGATAGGTTCAACGATAACGCCACCTACTGTGTCTGCTCCTTCTCGCAAAATAACTTCTTCCATGGCGCGTGCTGCTTGAATGCCAAAATCAGCGTCAGCACCGTTTTCTGAGTGATAAGGTGAGCAGTGAGGAAAATCAATAAAGCCTGGGGTAAACGGCCCGTATTGGTTTTTACGTTCATGTTGCCCAGTAGAGCTTAATGCCGTAATAGTGGTACCGTGATAATCCCGATCACGGTACAAAATTTTGTGCTTTTTGCCGCCATACTTTTTAGCTGAGATCTGGCGCACAATCTTGTAGGCTTTTTCATTAGCTTCAGAACCTGAGTTTGAGTAATAAACCCGGCTCATGCCTGGCATTTTGTCGATCAGATTCTTTGCAAACAACGCACCTGGCAATGTACCCGCACTATTGGCAAAGTAGTTGAGCTTAATCAATTGATCACGCACTGCGTTGGCAATAGATTCACGACCATAGCCTACGTTCACTGTCCATACTGCACCAGACACTGCATCCAAATGAACTTTGCCATTGATGTCGGTGACGCGCATGCCCTTGCCTTCAACTATCATCAAGGGGTCTTTATCTTCAAGCGGCTTATGCTGGGTTATATGATGCCATACGTGCCTGCGGTCATCTGCCAAAGCATCCTGTGCATCATAGTTATTAACATCGTACTTCATAGGTTATAACTCCAACAACGACTCAATTCTAATTGAGGTCAAGAAAAAAAGGCCCCTCTGGGCTAATATGAAAGAAGCTTACTGGCAAACCTAACAAGCCGCCTAGAACCAGTTAAACGCATCAGGTGATACCAAATAATAGGTAATCAAATTTTTACTAAAAAGGATTAGGTATTTTGCCTATTCAGACCTTAGAATCAAGTTTGTTTAATTGTTTTAAGAGTCTTGTTATGAGCCATCCTTTATTCACCTTGGACGCCGGTTTAAACGCTAGCTTACAACAACAATTGCGCCAGCAAATTGCCAAGGCTATTTTGGATAAGCATATCCCATTAGATTCGCCCCTACCATCAAGCAGAAAACTAGCAACCCAACTCAATATTGCCAGAAACACGGTTGTTCTTGCCTATGAGCATTTACTTGATGATGGCTACCTGATCGCAAAAGAAAGAAGTGGCTACTTTGTAAACCCTTCTATCTTAAATTATAACGTTAAACTAGAAGCGATCTCGGATGAGCCGCATACCAAGGGTTCCGTGCCGAATTGGCAAGCCATGTTTAAGCTGAACCCAACCCAGCAAGAAAATATCACCAAACCCAATGACTGGCAAGATTACCAATATCCTTTTATCTATGGTCAGTTCGACCCAGAGCTCTTTCCAACAAACCATTGGCGTGAATGCTGCAGAGATAACGTCAGTGTTCCTGCCATACGAAGCTGGGCTTCAGATCACTTTGTCGCCGATGATCCGATGTTGATCGAGCAAATACATACTCGCATTCTTCCAAGAAGGGGTGTTTGGGCTGCGCCTGAAGAGATTCTTATCACTATCGGCTGTCAGCAAGGCCTTTACATGTTGGCGAAGCTATTACTGGATAAAACCACCACCATGGGCCTTGAAGACCCAGGATTTGTGGATATGCGCAACATTGCCAAATTAAACCCTTCAAAACTTAAGGCATTGCCAGTAGATGAAGACGGTTTAATTGTGGATGAAGGCCTTGCCGAATGTGATTGCGTCTATGTCACCCCAAGTCATCAGTACCCTACTACGGTAACCATGCCGCTTGATCGTCGCCGCAAGCTTTTAGAAATGGCCAGCCAAGAAGACTTTCTCATTATTGAAGATGACTACGAATGTGAAGCTAACTTTCATCAAGCCCCATCACCCGCCCTTAAGAGCTTGGATAAACATGGCCGAGTGATTTACATCGGCAGCTTTTCTAAAACTCTAGCACCAGGGCTTCGCATTGGTTACTTAGTGGCCAATAAAGAACTCATTGCAGAAGCTCGTTCTTTGCGCAGACTGATGCTTAGACACCCGCCTGCCAACAACCAGCGCAGCATAGGCTTATTTATCGCACGTGGGCATTATGATTCTTTGGCAAATTCTATTGTGAAGGCTTATCAAGAGCGCCATCAGATTATGGCTGATGCGCTGCATAAACACATGCCAGGTTTAGCAGAGCAACCCACATTTGGTGGTTCATGCTATTGGGTAAAAGGCCCTGAATCTATTGATGCAAGAGAGCTTAAACGCCGCGCTGGCGAAAACGGCATTTTAATAGAGTCTGGCGACATTCATTTTTTAGGGGACCAAAAGCCACTGAACTATTTCCGTTTGGGTTATTCATCAATCAACCCCAAATTGATAGAACCTGGTATTTTGAAGCTTGCCAATATTATGAACCAAATGCTGGCAGAGTAATCAATAAGGCAAAGTTTGGCCTAAGTATGCCTAGGACAGCTTTACTAAAACCAGGCCTGAGAAAATAAACGCTGCACAAGCCCAGCGTCTTGTGCCAAAAGCCTCTTTAAATAGCCACGACCCAAGCATCGCACCGAACAACACTGAAGTTTCACGCAAGGCTGCCACCATCGCTACCGGGGCCTGTGTCATGGCCCACAAACACAAAGCATAAGCGGCGATAGACATTAGCCCACCGCCAATCGCCACAAACCAATGCTGACTTAAGCTGTTCAGAAACACTCTTGAGCTATACTGGTAAGCCCAGACTGCGGCGATCAGGCCGTCAAAAAAGAATAACCACACCACATAGCTTTGCAGCTGGCCTATTTGGTTCACCACATAGCCATCAACCATGGTGTAACCTGCAATCCACATGCCTGTTACTAACGCAAAATAAATGCCCGAATTAGATGATTTAACAGGTTGAAAGTGAGCTAAAGAAGCGATTCCAAAGATGATTAATATGATCGCTATTATTTGCGTGCCCGAAAAGGTGACATCAAATACAACCAAGCTAAGCAATAACACCCATAAGGGCCCACTACCCCTAGCAATAGGATAAATCTGGCCAAAATCACCCTGTGCATAGGCTTTTACTAAATAGTATTTATACCCAAAATGAAGCACTAAGGTGACCAGCAAAAATGGCCAAATTTCTGGTGTAGGGAAATCTACAAAAGGAATGAATACAAGCGCTACTAGGCTTGTACAGAGCATAATCAAACCCATCGCTATGATGGGTTCGGCATTAATTTTAACTAATGCGTTCCAACCTGCGTGCATGGCTGCCGCAAATAACACAGCCAACAGCACTTCAGTGGGCATATTTGCTACTAGCTGCTTTTTTGGCTTAGATGATGTGCATAGATCACACTTAAGGCAGCAGAGGCCAGGCGCGCTGCTGGAGGGTCCGCGCGTGAAGTTAACATCACGGGCACTTTCGCCCCCATCAGCACCCCTGCAGCGGTAGCTGCGTTAAAATAAACCAACTGTTTAAATATGGCATTGCCCGTTTCTATATTTGGCACAAGTAACACATCAGCATGCCCTGCTACAGGGTGATTGATACCCTTAAGCTTAGCTGCTTCAGGTGATATTGCACCGTCAAAAGCTAACGGCCCAAACACCTGAGCGCCCTTGTGATCTTGCTCACTCATGGCATCTAAGAGATTCTTAGCATTCACGCTAGACGGCATAGCTTGGGTTACCACCTCTGTGGCTGAAAGTATTGCTACCTTTGGTTTTGCGTTACCCAATGCATGCATCACATCCGTTGCACCACGCAAAATACTCAACTGAGTTTTAGTGTCTGGGGACACGTTCACCACCGCATCAGTCACGCATAAAACACGATCACTATTGGGTACAGACAGGTGAAACAGATGGCTTAAGCGCTCGCCCGTTCTAAGCCCATGTTCTTTATTGAGTAGCGCTTTGATGAGCACGTCAGTATGCAAATTTCCTTTCATCAATAACTCAGCTAAGCCATCATTAACGCATTTAACGGCCTTAGCGGCAGCGTCTTCTTCACCATCACTGGCGATTAAAGTAAATTCGTCGATGGACCAATCAATGGCTTTAGCAGCTTTATTCATGGCGCTAATGTCGCCGACCAATATAGGTATGATGATGCCCGCATCAAACGCCATTTTGACGCTTTCTAAGGCGAGCTCTGAACCTGCATTAACAACGGCTGTGGTCATTGCAGGCAGCGCTTTTGCACGTTCTAGTAGCTGCGATGAGCAAATGGGGATTAAATCACTAAGCATCTTGTTGCACCTATAAATAAAAACTAAACGGCTTGTTTGGGTTTGGCTAGGCGTAAGTTAGGCATTAGCTGTGAGATCAACATGCCCATCAGCATCAACCCACAGCCTATGACCCCTTGAGCAGGAAGTATTTCGTTAAGTAACAAGAATCCACCTAAAACGGCAAACACACCTTCGGCGCTTAAAATAATAGCTGCATGAGACGGGTGAGCATGCTGCTGCGCAACGGTCTGCAATGTATAAGCTACGCCTGTAGACATGACCCCCGCAAAAAGTAAGGGAATCGCCGTGGACTCAATCATAGCCCAGCTAAGTGTTTCTAAATACAAAGCAAACATCATGGCTAATACCCCCGCCACAAAAAACTGGACCAACGACAATTTAACGACATCCATTCTTGAAGCTAAGTAGCCGATAGTCAGCACGTGACCTGCAAACGCAAAGGCACAAATCAGTTGCAGGGTATCACCTTTACTCAAAGTGAAATCTTCATTAATACTTAAAAGATATAGGCCCCACACCGCAATGATAGCGCCTAACCATGTTCCAAACCCCGTTCTCATTTTAAAAAACAGACCGATAACAGGCACAAAGAAAATGTACATGCCTGTAATAAAACCAGCCTTGCCTGCCGTGGTGTATTGCAGGCCCACCTGCTGAAAAGTCGCCCCAAGAAATAACAAGCTACCTGCCGCCAAGCCCCCTAACAATAATGCTTTATTGCTCGATTTTGGGGCGGCTTTTTGTTGCACCGATTGTTTACTGTCCAGCCACAAGACCACGGGAATAAGCGCAACGACACCAATTAAAAAACGTAAACTGTTAAACCAATGTGGGCCCATCGTTTCCATGCCTACACGCTGTGCAACAAATGCAAAGCCCCATATTGCTGCGGCAATTAACATCAGCAAATTTGCCGTCACGCTTTTACTAACCATGGTGTTCTCCTTAACCAGGTTGATCCGTGTCTTCCATCATTGGCACACCACTGTGGAAGCGAAATACAGGATCTTGTGAACACACTAACTCCACTTCCAAAGCTCTTACTAATTCGATACGCTCGTAAAAATCATCAAGCCCAGAACCACCAGGCTCCATTGCCACATCCTTGGCAAGCGCCAAATAATCTTCATAATGGCGTGCTTCAGACTTCACAAGCGATGCGTAAAACTTAGACAAAGTATCATCCAAATACGGGATGAGCAATTCAAAACGTTCACACGACCTAGCTTCAACAAAGGCACCCACAATAAGCGTGTCCATGAGTCTTGCAGGTTCATGAGTTCTGACAAGCTTGCGCATGCCACCGACATATCGACCGGCATCTAAATGATCGTAATCTACCGAGCGCTCGCGCATAATCCGGCAAACCTGCTCAAAATGAATTAACTCTTCTTTTGCTAAACGAGACATTTTCGTTAACAAATCTGGCCTTGTAGGGTGCCTGAACATAAGCTGCATCGCACTTGAAGCTGCTTTCTTTTCACAATGAGCATGGTCAATGAGCAGGATGTCTTGCTCTATGAGGGCTCTAGCAACCCATGCCTTGGGCGTTGGGCAGCCTAGAAATTGTTTTAATTGAGTTAATGGCACAAACTTGACCTAGTATTAAGTACATGACGTGGATGCATTGTACCCACACATGTTTACACCGTCTACGATTACCCAAAACCGCTCATATCCAAGCCAACTCAAGCCTTTTAAATACCCTGTATCGATGCAGATTATTATCATATTTTTCAGTAAGTTACGACTCATTATACTAGATTTGAATAGTGATGAAATTGGAGATCAGATGTATATTGTGTTAGTATTTGCGACGAAATTTAAACCAACTGTCTATTACTCTGCATTTGTTTGAAACAGATACAGGGTCAATTGAGGCCTTACCATGTTAGAAGCTTATCGTTCCCACGTAGCAGATCGTGCTGCACTTGGCATCCCACCAGAACCTTTAAATGCAGAACAAACTGCTGATTTAATTGATCTACTAAAAAACCCACCAGCAGGTGAGGAAGCTTTTCTGGTCGATTTGCTACGCAATCGTGTGCCTGCAGGTGTTGACCAAGCTGCTTATGTAAAAGCTGGTTTTTTAGCTGCTGTAACTAAAGGCGAAGTGACCTCAAGCTTGGTGAGCCCAGTTGAAGCCACAGAACTTTTAGGCACCATGTTAGGTGGTTACAACATTCAACCTTTGATTGCATGTTTAGATGATGAAGCCCTCGCTTCAACTGCAGTCGTAGCTCTTTCCCACACTTTGCTAATGTTTGATGCGTTCCACGATGTGGCAGAAAAAGCGAAAGCTGGCCACAGCGCTGCGATGCAGGTCATGCAATCTTGGGCTGCTGCTGAGTGGTTTACTTCTCGCGAAACACTGGCTGAAAAAATCACCCTTACCGTATTTAAGGTGACAGGCGAAACTAACACCGACGACCTATCTCCTGCGCCAGATGCTTTCACGCGCCCAGACATTCCAATGCATGCAAATGCAATGCTGAAGATGTCTCGCGATGGCATTGAAGCCGACGATCCAGGCACTACAGGCCCACTAAAACAAATTGCACAGATGAAGGCTAAAGGCCACCCTGTTGTTTATGTAGGTGACGTTGTAGGTACAGGTTCATCACGTAAATCAGCAACCAACTCGGTACTTTGGTTCTTTGGTGATGATATCCCGTGCGTACCTAACAAACGCGCTGGTGGATTTTGCTTTGGTTCTAAAATCGCTCCTATTTTCTTTAACACCATGGAAGATGCCGGCGCACTGCCAGTAGAAATGGATGTTTCAGGCATGCACATGGGCGACATTATTGATGTCTACCCATACGAAGGCGTTGTGCGTAACCATGAAACAGGTGAAGAGCTTAGTCGCTTTGAACTAAAAACAAACGTTTTACTTGATGAAGTTAGAGCTGGCGGTCGTATTCCTTTGATCATTGGCCGTGGCCTTACAGAGCGCGCTAGAACTGAGCTAGGCCTTGAGGCTTCTGATGTGTTCCAAGTACCTACCTCGCCTGAAACCACGACTAAAGGCTACACTTTAGCCCAAAAAATGGTGGGTAAAGCATGCGGTACTGAAGGTGTTCGCCCTGGCACGTATTGTGAACCTAAAATGACTACAGTAGGTTCTCAAGACACTACTGGCCCTATGACCCGTGACGAATTAAAAGACTTGGCGTGCTTGGGCTTTTCTGCCGATCTAACCATGCAGTCATTCTGTCACACTGCAGCCTACCCTAAGCCTGTTGATGTTCAAACCCAGCATACCCTGCCTGATTTCATTATGAACCGTGGTGGCGTGTCTCTTAGACCAGGCGATGGCATCATTCACTCATGGCTTAACCGCATGTTGTTACCAGATACCGTAGGCACAGGTGGCGACTCTCACACTCGTTTCCCATTGGGTATTTCTTTCCCTGCAGGCTCAGGCTTAGTTGCTTTTGCTGCAGCGACAGGCGTCATGCCATTAGACATGCCAGAATCAGTGCTTGTACGTTTTAAAGGTAAGCGTAACCCTGGCATCACACTACGTGATCTAGTTCATGCTATTCCATACTACGGAATTAAGAATGGTTTGTTAACTGTAGAAAAATCAGGCAAAGTGAACGCTTTCTCTGGCCGCATCCTAGAAATTGAAGGCTTAGAAGACTTGACTGTTGAGCAGGCTTTCGAGCTATCAGACGCATCAGCAGAGCGCTCTGCTGCAGGCTGCACTATCACCTTGGGTGAAGATTCAGTGGCAGAATACCTTCGCTCAAACATTGTGATGTTGAAGTGGATGATCAGCGAAGGCTACGGCGACAAACGTACCATCGCGCGTCGTATTTTGGCAATGGAAGCATGGTTAGCAGAACCTAACCTGATGCGTGCAGACAGTGATGCAGAATACGCAGAAATCCTAGAAATTGACGTATCAGAAATCACCGAACCGATTCTTTGTGCACCAAACGATCCAGACGATGCACGCACATTGTCTTCTGTGCAAGGTGAAAACATCGATGAAGTGTTCATTGGTTCTTGTATGACTAACATTGGCCACTTCCGTGCAGCGGGTAAGCTACTAGAGGCTGCTGGCGGCACTATTCCTACTAGAATGTGGATAGCACCACCAACCAAAATGGATGCAGCGCAGCTAACTGAAGAAGGTTACTACAACATCTTTGGTACAGCAGGTGCACGTATTGAAATGCCTGGTTGTTCTTTGTGTATGGGTAACCAAGCGCGTGTTGCAAGCGAATCTACGGTGGTATCTACCTCCACCCGTAACTTCCCTAACCGCTTGGGTGCTGGTGCTAACGTATACCTTGCTTCTGCAGAATTAGCGGCAGTTGCTGGCGTAACAGGAAAGTTACCTACACCTAGTGAGTACTTAGAGTACACCGATAAGCTAGATACGATGGCTGGCGAAGTGTATCGCTATCTAAACTTTGATCAGCTTGCAGACTATACCTCTGCTGCTGACAAAGTGATTGCAACGGTTGAAGTTCAGTAACCTGAAACTTAACCACAAAAAAAGCCTTATTTAAAAATAAGGCTTTTTTTTTGCTTCACTAAAAATAAAAGGCGTTTATAAGCGTGCCAATGCCAGTTCTAAATCTTTTTGAATATCATCATAATCTTCAAGTCCTACAGACACACGCACAAGATTGTCATGAATACCAGCTGCAGCGCGAGCTTCCGCAGTCATGCGCGCATGCGTGGTGGTTGCGGGGTGAGTTATAGTAGATTTCGCATCGCCAAAATTACCCGTAATGCTGAGCAGCTGAGTCTCATCAATAAAACGCCATGCCAAGTTTTGATCACCCTTCACTTCAAAAGATACTACTGCACCAAACGCACTTTGTTGCTGCTTGGCCAAGCTATGCTGAGGATGGCTTTCCAAACCTGGGTAATAAACCCGCTCCACCATAGGCTGTGCCTCTAACCATTTGGCTAGTTTTATTGCGCTAGCGCAGTGAGCATGCATACGCAATGAAAGGGTTTCCAAACCATTTATGAACACCCAAGCATTAAATGGGCTCATGCTCGTGCCAACAGTGCGCAAGAAACCAAATACTGGTTCCATAAGCGCGTCAGAACCAACCGCCACACCGCCCACACAGCGACCTTGGCCATCGATGTATTTGGTGGCCGAGTGCATCACAATATCGGCCCCAAGCGCCAATGGGTTTTGCAAAATGGGGGTACAAAAACAGTTGTCTACCACAAGTAATGCGTTATGAGCATGCGCAAGCTTGGCTAACATCTGAATGTCACCCACTTCTCCTAACGGGTTAGATGGCGACTCCAGAAATAAAGCCTTAGTGTTAGCTTGTATCGCATCTGCCCAGGCTTTCTCATCTGAAGGGCTCACGTAAGTGGTGCTAATACCCATTTTAGCCAGTACATTATCAAACAAGCCTACAATTGAGCCAAAAATGCTGCCCGATGAAACGATGTGATCGCCTTGTTTTAGGTGAGCAAGAAAAATGCTGGTTAAAGCGGCCATGCCAGAACTTGAAGCTACGGCGCGCTCGCCCCCTTCCATAGCAGCAATTCTTTTTTCAAAAGTACTAACCGTAGGGTTGGTAAAACGGGAATAGATATTGCCTGGGGTTTCGCCATTAAAGCACTGAGCGGCCTCTTTAGCACTGCCGTAGACAAAACTTGAAGTCGCATAAATCGCATCATTATGTTCTTGCTGCCCCGTTGGGCAAGAACCTGACCTGATCGCTTGTGTAGCGATAGATGATTGCTTTAAAAACTCTCTCTGGAGTTTCTGCCTGTGCGCTAAAGATTTGTCACTCATGACTATAGTTTGCTCTGCATATTAGTTGCGGTTGAAACGTCATCATCAATCACGTTAACCTGGGCCATTTTAGTATCATTTCGTTTGGCTTCTAGGTTGGTAAGATAAGCCTCGTCCACATCGCCAGTCACGTATTTCCCGTCAAACACTGAACAGTCAAAATTAGCAATGTTAGTGCCGCCACCTTGGGTAGAACGAATAAGGTCACCAAGGTCTTGATAGATCATTTTGTCAGCACCAATTTCAATGCCAACTTCCTCATCAGTGCGCCCATGGGCAACAAGCTCATCAACCGAGGGCATATCAATACCATACACGTTAGGGAAACGCACGGCAGGGGCTGCTGAAGCAAAATACACATTCTTAGCACCCATTTCCCTGGCCATTTCAATAATCATCTTAGAAGTGGTACCACGTACAATGGAGTCATCAACTAAAAGTACATTTTTTCCCCTAAACTCAAGCTCAATCGGATTTAGCTTCTGCCTAACGGATTTTTGGCGCAAGGTTTGGCCTGGCATAATAAATGTGCGGCCAATGTAGCGGTTTTTGATAAAGCCTTCACGCAACTTCACCCCTAGCTTGTTGGCAAGCTCAACTGCAGAGGTGCGGCTGGTGTCTGGAATTGGAATAACCACGTCAATGTCGTGATCTGGCCAATCTTTTAAAATTTGATCACCCAAATATTCGCCCATTTTCAAACGTGCTTTGTACACAGAAATACCATCCATGACAGAATCGGGTCTAGCTAAATACACGTATTCAAATAAACATGGGGACAGGATTGGTTTTTCTGCACACTGGCGGGTGTAAACATCGCCCGCTGCGGTGATATAAATACTTTCACCGGGCTCTAAATCACGTACCATTTTATATCCAGCGGCATCAAGAGCAACGCTCTCTGAAGCCACCATGTACTCTGTACCCTGCTCTGATTCTCTTTTCCCATAACACAAAGGACGAATACCAAACGGGTCCCTCATCCCCACAATGCCGATACCTGTGATCATAGCGATCACGGCATAACCCCCTACGCAGCGCTTATGCAGTTTCTCTACTGCATGAAAAATATCATCTTCACTGGGCACAAGCTGGCCAATACGTTGTAACTCATGGGCGAACACATTGAGCAACACTTCTGAATCAGAATTAGTATTTACATGACGTAAATCAGCTTTAAATATACTTTCAGAAAGTTGCGCAGCATTGGTTAAATTGCCATTGTGAGCCAAAGCAATACCGTAGGGTGAATTGACGTAAAAAGGCTGTGCTTCTGCGGCACTTGAGCTACCAGCAGTGGGGTATCTCACGTGGCCAATGCCCATATTACCCACCAACCGGCGCATATGACGAGTTCGGAAAACATCCCTTACCATGCCATTGTCCTTGCGCAAGAAAAATCTGCCGTCATGGCAAGTTACCATGCCCGCAGCATCTTGGCCGCGGTGCTGTAAAAATGTCAGGGCATCATAGATTTCCTGGTTAACGTAAGACTTGGCAACAATACCAACGATACCACACATGCTTAAACCCTCAATGCAGCGCTACAATAGCTCTGGCTGAAACATATCCATTAGGCCAGAAGCACTACTAGACATTTTATAAGACCACTCATCAACTAAGATAAAGTGAGGAATAATTAAAGAATCCTGCCACCACTTGTCATTACTCACAGGAGTTAAAGACAACAAAGACACCAGTACAATGGCTAATACGCCACCTCGAACAATGCCAAAAACCATACCAAATAAACGGTCTGTACCGGTAAGGCCTGTGGCAGACACCAAACGTGAAAAAACATTGTTAATAAGAGCGCCAACAACGATGGTAGCAGCAAACAAGATCGCAAAAGCGGCAATGAGTCTAAACTGTGGCTGGTCTATCCAATCCACCATGAACCCACTGAGCTTGAAAGAGAAAAGTCTTGCAACAAAAAACGCAGCAGCCCAGCTTGCAAGAGACAAGAGTTCCTTAACAAAACCGCGTAACAAGCCAAACAGACTAGATGCGCTGATTATGGCGACTAGTATCCAATCAAAAACGTTAAGGCTTTCCATACATTCCCTTAGTGTTGGCACCCATTAGGCTATTATTAACAAACATAACCTTAGGGCCTTGCTATATCGTATAAGGTGACCATGCCTTGCAGTTTAAACTGGGCCTTAAGATCTTTTTGAAGAGTTTCGGCCTTGGCTCTATTAATCTCGGGCCCTACCATAACTTTAAACAAACCTTGTGCAGGTATAATGTAACCAGGATATCCGGCTTTTATGACTTTATCTTTTAAGCGGATAGCATTGGCTTGATTACCAAAACTACCCAACTGCACGACCCAGCCGTTGGGCAAGCCTTGGGAATTTAACAAACCTTGTGTTGATTCAGAACCATCAGTTTTAGATACTGTAGAAGCCTCATCCAAGACAGGCTCAATAACCGGGCTTAGCTCAATCACTTGAGTGTCGCTTGGGTCAATACTGTCTATAAAAAAATCATCATTGTTTAACGAAAGGGCTTCACGATCATCTTGAACAGGGATAGGCGGCGCTTTTTGGCTGGCCTGATACGCTTGTATGCCCTCGCCTCCTAAAAAAAATGGCAAAATGATGACCGCAAGGCTCACAAGCATCAAACTGCCCACAACGCGATGTTTCACACTAGTTTCCACTATGCTTGCCCCTTTGTATTATTGTGCTGTTGGTTTTGCACGAACTCTAATACTGTGCCAACCGTAACAAACGAACCAAAAACAACAATTCTGTCTTTCTCAGCTGCTATTGTAACCGCCTTATTCAAAGCTTCAACTGGTGAATCAAACGTGGCGACACTGTCTGCCAATACACCTTGTGCTGCAAGCTCGTTGGCAATGGTTTTACTGCTCAGTGCACGCGCCCCATCAATAGAGGCCAGCACCCACACATCAAAGGTGTCACGCAGTTCGCCAATCACCGCTTGGTAGTCTTTATCACCCAGCATGGCTAATACTGCAATGGTTCTTCCCTTGGTTGTTTCATTGGCTAAGCTTTGGGCCAAATTTTTTGCCGCATGGGGGTTGTGCGCCACATCCAAAATAACTTGCTTGCCGCGCCAATCAAGGCGTTGAAAACGGCCTATTAAAGTCGCTTTGGCCAAACCCATGCTAATATCATTTGGCTTTATATCAAAGCTTAAACACCTGATCGCCTGCACTACCGCTGGTAAATTCATTGCGGGTAGATGGGTAGTGGGTAAATCGATAACGAACCCCTGGTTGTCACTCCAACGATTATTCTCAACCTTAAAATCAATACCATTTTCCAAACAATGTGCACCAATTTCTCGCGCATGTTTGGCCACTGACGCTGGGCAATCAATACTACCTACGATCGCTGGTTTATGAGTACGAAAAATACCCGCTTTTTCACGGCCTATCACCTCTAGATCACTACCTAACCAATCGACATGATCCAAGGCAATACTCGTTACGATCGAAACATCAGGTTCCACAAGGTTGACTGCGTCTAAGCGTCCACCTAAACCAATTTCCAGAACAGCCACGTCTAAATCGGCACGCTGTATTAAATCAAACGCCAATAAAGCATTAAATTCGAAGTAGGTTAAGACTGTGGCAGCGCCGGTTTTTGTGTACCTGGCGTTGTTAACTCGCTCAAAACTTGCGCATAACGCAGCATCATCAACAGGTTGACCTTGAAACTGAATGCGTTCATTGAAATTAACAAAATGCGGAGAAGTTAAGCTAGCGTATTTAAGCCCAGCTTGATCTAGCACTGATGTTAAAAATGCCACGCTAGAGCCCTTGCCATTAGTGCCTGCAACCGTAATCACCTGCTTAGCAATGGGTGCATCTTTCAACAGGCGCGAAGCCACATCACGAATACGAGCAAGGCCCATATCAATCTGCGTGCTAGGGTGCTGTTGCTCTAACCAAGCCAGCCAGTCGCTGGCTTGGTTAAAGGATAAGGGTTCGTGCATAAGCAATTAGGCTTCGGTAACAGGCGCTGATTTTTGCGTTAATGCACTCAACAAACGTGCGGTTGTAGCGCGTAATTCATGGCGCGAAACAATCATGTCAATTGCTCCGTGCTCAAGTAGGAATTCACTTTTTTGGAATCCTTCAGGAAGCGTTTCGCGAACCGTTTGCTCAATCACTCGAGGCCCCGCAAAACCCATGCGAGCACCTGGTTCAGCAATGTTCAAGTCACCCAGCATAGACAAACTAGCGGACACACCGCCATAAACAGGATCAGTGAGCACAGAAATATAAGGAATACCCATGTGTTTGAGCTTTTCAATAGCAGCACTGGTCTTAGCCATTTGGAACAGTGACGTTAGCGCCTCTTGCATACGCGCACCGCCTGAGGCTGAAAAACAAACCAAAGGAATGCCCTGTTCCATACTTACGTTAGCAGCGCGTACAAAACGCTCGCCAACAACAGCGCCCATAGAGCCGCCTAAAAAATTGAATTCAAAAGCAATAGCAACCACGTCAAGACCGTGTAATTGGCCCTTCATAGCAACCAATGCATCTTTTTCTTGGGTGGCTTTTTGGGCCGCTGCTAATCGATCTTTGTACTTTTTAACGTCTTTAAATTTAAGCTTATCCACTGGCTCAATTTCTGCCGCAATTTCAGTACCAGAATGTTCATCCAAAAACATGTTTAAACGTTCACGCGCTGGCACCCGCATGTGATGATCACATTTTGTACAAACTTCTAAATTTTTCACAAGCTCAGGCTTGTATAAAGCAGCCGAACACTTAGGGCATTTTTTCCAAACGCCCTCAGGAATGTTACTACTTCGGTCTTTATTTCCTAAATTGGTTAAAATACCCGCAGGTACAATCTTATCTAACCAGCTACTCATAGATTCTCCCATCGCGATAGTTGATCACGTTGTTCGCTCAAAATTATTATTACTCAGCGTCCATAGCACTGCGCATGCCGGTAAGCGTAGCAACCACTTCATCGCAGCCTTTTTGTGGGTTATCCGCGTTCTCACCTAGGGCGTTCACCAATACACTGCCCACGACTACGCCGTCTGCAATTTTTGACACGCGCGCTGCTGAGGCAGAATCTTTAATGCCAAAGCCTACACCTAGTGGCAGGTCGGTGTACTTTTTAACGGCATCAAGCTTCTGTTCAACTTCAACCGTATCGATAGCCGCTGCACCCGTCACACCTTTAAGGGACACATAATAAATATAGCCACTGCCCACTGCACAAATTCTCTGAATACGCTCTTCAGTGGTGGTCGGTGTAATCAAGAAAATAGCATCCAAACCCTGTGCGCGAAGGTTCTGGGCAAATTCAATACTCTCCTCTGGAGGTAGGTCTACCAACAAAACACCATCAACACCTACAGCTTTGGCAGCTGGAACAAAAACATCGTAGCCCATCTTTTCAACGGTATTCAGATAACCCATAAGCACAACTGGCGTGCTGGTATTAGATTCTCTAAATTCTTTCACCATGTCTAAAATCATAGTCAGTGAAGTGTTGTGAGTTAAGGCTCTCTCACAGGCCAACTGAATAATTGGGCCATCTGCCATCGGATCAGAGAATGGAATGCCTATCTCGATAATATCAGCACCTGCAGTGACCATTTGATGCATTAAACCCACAGTCACTTGTGGGTTTGGATCACCCGCGGTTACATAGGGAATCAGTGCTTGGCGCCCTTGCGCCTTTAGTGCTTTAAAACAAGCTTCAATACGACTCATTATAGTAATCCTTAAACTTCAATGCCGTCGATATCAGCGACGGTCTGCATGTCTTTATCACCACGGCCAGAAAGGTTAACCACAATGTTTTGATCTGGGCTCATGGTGGCTGCCAACTTACATGCGTAAGCAATAGCGTGAGCTGATTCTAGAGCTGGAATAATACCTTCTAGCAAACACAACTCTCTGAATGAGTGCAGTGCTTCATCATCTGTAGCCGCCACGTATTCGGCGCGACCGATGTCTTTCAAATACGAGTGCTCTGGTCCCACACCAGGATAGTCTAAACCAGCAGACACAGAGTGAGTGCCCATGATCTGTCCATTTTCATCACTCATTAAGTAAGTGCGGTTACCGTGCAATACACCTGGTGTGCCATCAGAAAGAGGCGCTGCATGTTGGCCTGTTTCAAGGCCTTTACCACCTGCTTCAACACCGATTAAACGCACATCTTTATCATCGATAAACGGATGGAAAATACCGATTGCGTTAGAGCCTCCACCGACACAAGCCACTACTGCGTCTGGAAGCCTACCTGTCATTTCTAAACTTTGACGACGGGCTTCACGGCCCATAATGCTTTGGAAGTCACGAACTAGCTTAGGGTATGGATGCGGACCTGCTGCGGTACCAATGATGTAGTAGGTTGTGTCTACGTTGGTTACCCAGTCACGCATGGCTTCGTTAAGGGCATCTTTAAGTGTTTGTGTACCTGAAGTTACGCCCACCACTTTAGCTCCTAAAAGCTTCATGCGATATACGTTCTGGGCTTGGCGCCTAATGTCTTCAACACCCATGTACACCACACACTCAAGGCCCAAACGCGCGGCTACAGTAGCACTTGCTACACCGTGCTGGCCTGCGCCTGTTTCTGCAATAATGCGAGGCTTACCCATGTATTTTGCAAGCAAAGCTTGGCCAATGGTATTGTTAATTTTATGAGCGCCGGTATGGTTTAAGTCTTCACGCTTCAAATAAATTTTCGCACCACCATAAGCTTCAGTTAAACGCTTAGCGTAATATAGCGGCGATGGGCGCCCTACGTAATGAGCCATGTCCAAATCAAATTCTGCTTGAAAATCTGGGCTTTGCCACAAACGATCATATGTATCACGCAGATCATCTAGAGCTGCAAATAGAGTTTCTGATACAAAACGTCCACCGAATTGGCCAAAATGGCCATCAGCGTCTGGCAAGGATGTTGCTTTAGTCACGAGAGGTTCCTTTTATTTCAACATGGTTTGGTAATAATTATGATAAATCAGTTTTAACTTGGCTCATAAAGTCGCTAATTTTAACACGATCTTTAACGCCTTTGTGGCTTTCAACACCACCACTTACATCAATTGCCCAAGGGTTAACTTGGGCAATGGCTTGTTGTACATTTTGGCAATCTATTCCGCCTGCTAATACCACATCTTGAGCTATATCACTGGGTATTCGGTGCCAATCAAATTGGTCACCTGTGCCGCCTGGCACCCCTTTTTTGTAGGCATCTAATAACAAACCTTGAGCACGACTATACACTTGTCTTTGCTCATGTAGATCAATGTCTGGACGCATTCTCACTGCCTTAATCCAAGGTAACTGAAATTGGTCACAAAATTCTGGCGTTTCATCGCCATGAAACTGCAATAACGATAACGGCACTTGGTTAAGCGTTTCATCAATTTGGGCCGCTGTGGCATTCACAAACAAACCTACACAACTTACAAAGGGGGGCAAGGCTCTGGCAATATCGCAAGCCGTTTCTATATCAACAGCGCGCGGGCTTGGTGGGTAAAACACCAAGCCAATAGCATCCACACCTGCACGCGCTGCATACACAGCATCATCAGCTTGGCGAAGGCCACACATTTTCACACGGGTATAAGTCACTTTGTATCGCAGAATATAGTTATAAACAGACTATCAATTAGACTTTAATAGTATCAGATAATTACGCTGTGTGGCGCACTATCTAGGCATATTAATACACAGATTTAAACATTCATCCATGGCGCTAAAAAATGTGGCCCCAAAGGCGCTTTGGGTAGCCCAAAAGAGTCATCATATTCAGCATTTACGAAATATAAACCGTAAGGCGCGGCAGTCGCCGCACTTTGTCGGCGATCTTGAGCCTGCAGCACTTCTAGCGCCCACTCTGGCGGCGCTTCGCCGCTGCCAATTTTCATCAACAAACCCGCTAAATTCCTAATCATATGATGCAAAAATGCATTAGCTCGCACATCTAATACTATGTAATCGCCCGCTTTAATTACCTTTAAATGGTGCACCGTGCGCACGGGCGTATTAGCTTGGCAAGCTGCAGCCCTAAATGAGCTAAAGTCATGAGTACCGACCAGGTAATTAGCGGCTTCTTGCATTAGTGCAACATCTAAAGCGCGGTAATTCCAACTCACCTCTTTATCCATCAAAGCTGGGCGCATAGGATGATTATAAATAACGTAGCGATATTGACGTGCACTGGCACTAAAACGGGCATGAAACTTTTCATCCACTTCATGGGCCCATTGAACGGCAATATCATCTGGCAAATTCATATTGCCACCGTGAGTCCAAGCTCTTAACGGCCGACTCGCCACCGTATCAAAATGCACCACCTGGGCACTTGCATGCACGCCAGAGTCGGTGCGCCCTGCGCACATCACTTTAATGGGCTCATTGGCGACAAGACTTAGGGCATCTTCAAGCTTTTCTTGAACACTGATATGGCCATGGGGTTGGCGCTGCCAGCCATGATAATGACGCCCGTTATAGGCAATGCCCAAAGCAATCCGATGATTACCCGGAGCTAAAAACTCAGAAGGGTCTGGGGTGAATTCAGTGCTCATAAATAATTAAGCTTTATCTAAGGAGGCCAGCATTTGCTGAGCTTGCTCTTGCTGTTCTGGATTGCCTTTGCTGCCCACTTCGGTAAGAATTTTGCGAGCCTTACTTAACTCACCCATATCTTTGTAGCTTGAAGCAAGAAACAGCTTGGTGGTCATGTCTTCTTCGTGAGACAGGTAATCTAAAGGTTCATCATTTTTATTATTCGGTATAGTCTCACCTTTTAAAATAGAGCCGACTTGAAAAGACAACTCTTCTTTTGAACTTCCATTTTCTTGATCAACCCCATTTTGTGCATCATTACTTTCAGGCCCTTCAGAGGCATCTACAGGCTTATTTTTGCGCCTAGGGCCTTGGCCTACAGTAGCTGGCTTGTGCGCCATTTTCGCTGGTGTGGACTTATGCGCGGTGCGTTTTAATCCAGTGACAAATAACCACACCAACAATACCAACAGCATTGCTAGGCCAGCCACTATCGCTACCTGCTTACCTATCGCAACCCATTTTTGTACTTGCAGCGCTTGTGCTTGGTTATAGGTTAGCTGAGTTTCATAAACCCTCTGTAATTCTTGTTTGCTGCTGGCTAGTGCAGCTTCAGCTTGCGCCAAATCTTGCTGGGCTAGTGATAACTTAGCTTGGGTGACACTCACACTCTCTCGCAAAACCTCAACGTTGGTGGCTATTTCTGCGCTTTGTTCATTCAGCCCCAAAACCTCAGTGGCAATGTGACCACTCTTTTCATCTAGTGCCATAACCCGAGCTTGAATTTGACCACTCTTCTCATCTAGTGCCGTAACCCCAGTTTGAAGCTGGGCACTCTTTTCATCCAGCGCCTCAACCCCAGTTTGAATCTGAGCACTCTTTTCATCTAGTGCCTCAATCCCAGTGTGCATCTGAGCACTCTTTTCATCTAGTGCCTCAATCCCACCTTGAATCTGAGCACCCTTTTCATCCAACGCTATAACTTCAGCTTGAATTTGGGCACTCTTTTCATCCAGTGCCATAACCCCAGCCTCAATATCACTTGTCTTTTCATCAAGCCTTGATAGCTTTTCATCGTGATTAGCTAATACTTTTGCAAGTTTTTCATTGCTTTGCACAAGCTGCTCATTGTTTTGGCTTATTGCTTGCTGCTGATCTACAACTTGTTTTTGCTCCAGCTTTAAATTGCCATATAGCTCTTCTAAATTTAAAGCCTGGTCGGCCAATGTGCTAAGCACGGTTTGTTGTTTTAAAGCCTGCTTTTGGAACTTAACCCGCTGTTGGGCTTGTTCATTTAGTAATTTACTTTCAAACTCAAGACGCCTAGCTTTTTCAAGCGCCACTAAATCCACCTGAGCAACAACTTCAGTCTGAGGCATCAGCTTAGGTTCAGTTTTAAGTTCTTCTTTAAGCTTAATAGTAGGATCGATTGTAGGTTGAGAATCAGGTGTAATATCAGATGGCGCTTCAGTAGTCACCACATCAGCCTTTACTGCCTGCTGGCTTAAAGCAGTTTTGGGGGCTGCCACGGCAAGCGCAGATTTGACAGGCTTTAACCCATAATAAGCGGCTTCGGCCTGCTTATTGGTGAGCTGATGAAGCTGCGTCAGGGTAGGCAACCTAAGCTTGCTGCCGGCAAACAGAAGGTTAATGTCCTGGTTAGCGAAAGCTTGAGGGTTTAGCCTATATAGGCTCATTACCATTTGCCATTGGGTGGCATTATTTGCAGGCAGGTTTTCGGCGGCTAAGCGCCACAAAGTGCTACCTTCTTGCACCCGCACAAACGCCTTATCTGGCGTGTTTTGAAAATGGTTAGATGAGGTTTTAGCTAAGCTTGTTGTAAGTTCTGTGGCTGAATTGGCGGTTGCTACGGGAACTAGAGTAAAGGCCAAAAAAACACTGGCTAAGCCAATTAGCAAATTAGAATGCTGTGTTTTTTTGAATAACATTGGTATTCACTCTCCAAGCTTACGCCAGATTTAGCCACTGTGTTATGGATGATAAAAAGGCGCCTATGCGCCTTTTTACTAGCCTAATCCAACTATACAAGCTTTATGCTTCTAGTAAAATGCGCAACATACGGCGCAAAGGCTCGGCTGCGCCCCATAAAAGCTGGTCGCCAACTGTAAAGGCCGACAAATACTCGGGCCCCATATTCAGTTTACGTAAGCGCCCAACAGGCACGCTCATGGTGCCTGTGATCTTAGCAGGTGTAAGCTCTTGCATAGTTAAATCGCGATCATTTGGAATCACCTTAACCCAATCATTAGCCTTTGCTAACATGTCTTGGATTTCATCCATCGGCACGTTTTGTTTCATCTTAATAGTCAGCGCCTGGCTGTGGCAACGCATCGCGCCTACACGCACACATAAACCGTCTACAGGAATAATGTCGCTGGTGCGGCCCAATATCTTGTTAGTTTCAGCTTGCGCTTTCCATTCTTCACGGCTTTGACCATTTTCAAGCTGCGAATCAATCCATGGAATTAAACTACCAGCTAAAGGTGCGCCAAACTGGCTAGCATCGTTATCGCTAGAATTGATCGCTAAAGAAACCTTGCGATCTATTTCCAAAATAGCAGAGGCTGGGTTGGCAAGCTCGCCCGCAACCGATTGGTTAATGTAACCCATTTGGTTTAGAAGCTCACGCATATGGCGTGCGCCGCCGCCAGAAGCAGATTGATATGTCATTGCTGACATCCACTCAATTTGGTCTGCAGCAAACAAACCGCCCAAAGCAATCATCATTAAGCTGACGGTACAGTTACCACCGATAAAATCTTTTTTACCATCGGCTAGCGCTTGGTCAATCACACTGCGGTTAACCGGGTCTAGCACAATGACGCTGTCTTCTTGCATACGCAAGCTAGACGCTGCATCAATCCAATAGCCTTTCCAGCCAGCCGCACGCAAAGGTGCAAAAACTGCGTCTGTATAATCACCACCTTGGCATGAAATAATAATATCCATGGTTTTTAGGCTGTCAATGTCGTGAGCATCTTGCAATGCCGGCGCATCTACACCGAAATCAGGTGCCGCTTGGCCTGCTTGAGAGGTTGTGAAAAAGGTGGGCTCGATCAATTTTAAATCGTTTTCTTCTTGCATACGTTGCATCAATACTGACCCAACCATGCCGCGCCAACCTACAAGTCCTACACGCTTCATTCTCTTAACCCTTTAAATAAAAAATAGACTAAACAACCGATACTTATCAGCTGTCTATATTAACCGTTAACCAACGCAGAAACTACTGCATCGCCCATGGTTTTTGTATCGACTTCCTGCATACCCTCAGCATAAATATCTGGCGTACGTAGGCCTTGATCTAAAACTGTGCTCACTGCTTGCTCGATAGCATCTGCAGCTGCCGCTTCTTTTAGCGTATAACGCAGCATCATAGCGGCTGACAAAATGGTAGCCAGAGGGTTAGCTTTACCTTGGCCAGCAATGTCTGGCGCAGAGCCATGACAAGGCTCATACATACCCTTACCCGACTCATCAAGCGAGGCTGAAGGCAGCATGCCGATAGAACCTGTAAGCATGGCCGCAGCATCTGACAAAATGTCACCAAACATGTTGCCAGTTACCATCACATCAAACTGTTTAGGAGCACGTACAAGCTGCATGGCCGCATTGTCTACGTACATGTGGCTTAACGTCACATCTGGGTATTCAGACGCCATGTCTTCCATAATTTCACGCCACAATACAGTGACTTCTAGCACGTTGGCTTTATCGACTGAGCATAAACGCCCACCGCGCGCACGAGCGGCCTCAAACGCAACTTTACCGATACGACGAATCTCTGACTCGCTGTATACATAAGTGTTATAACCTTGGCGCTCGCCATTTTCTAACACTCGCACACCGCGTGGTTGGCCAAAATAAATGCCACCTGTTAATTCACGCACAATAAGAATGTCTAAGCCAGATACAATTTCAGGCTTTAGGCTAGAGGCATCAGCTAGTTGTGGGTACAAAATAGCTGGGCGAAGGTTACCAAACAGATTAAGGTTTGATCTTAACCCCAACAAACCTTTCTCAGGCCTAATGGCCATGTCCAAGGCATCCCACTTAGGCCCGCCTACGGCACCTAACAAAATGGCGTCTGCTGCTTTAGCCGCATTTAATGTTTCTTCAGGTAGGGGGCCACCCGTCGCATCAATTGCACTGCCACCTACTAACGCGTTACTAATGTTTAACCCTAGGTTAAATTTATCATCAACAGCATGAAGTACTTTTTGCGCTTCAGCTACAATTTCTGGGCCAATACCATCACCTGGCAACACTAATACATTGTGGGTCATCTGATTTTTCTCTATAAAATACCCACACGCCTATTACGCATGAGTTAAATCTTTGTAAAAAGGCTTATTCGGTAAACATCCAAGGCGCAGCTTGCTTGGCTTTTTGCTCATAAGCTTTAATGCTATCTGCCTGCTCTAGCGTTAGGCCAATGTCATCTAGGCCATTGAGTAAACAATGGCGCCTGAAGCTATCTATGTTAAAGCTAATGTCGCCTGTGCTAGCCCCTTTTATAACACCTGCTTCTAAATCGATGGTGAGCTGGAAGCCTTCATTGGCTTTTGTGTCCGCAAATAATTGTTCGACCTGCTCACTTAAAAGCGTAATAGGCAGGATGCCATTTTTAAAACAGTTGTTGTAAAAGATGTCCGCAAAACTAGGTGCGATGACACAGGAAAAACCATAGTCTAGCAATGCCCAAGGAGCATGTTCACGGCTAGAACCGCAACCAAAGTTATCTCTTGCTAAGAGTATCTTAGCACCTTTGTAGCGTGGCAAATTCAGCACAAAGTCAGGGTTTACGGGCCTGTTACTGCTGTCTTGGTCTGGCTGGCCTTCATCTAAGTAACGTAATTCGTCAAACAAATTGGGGCCAAAACCTGAGCGTTTAATCGACTTTAAAAACTGCTTAGGGATAATCATGTCAGTATCAACATTAGCCCTATCCAAAGGTGCGGCAATGCCAGTTAACTGTGTAAATGCTTGCATTTTATTCTGCTCCTATGGGTCATTGTTTGAAGGTACGCACGTCAACAAAGTGACCTGCAATAGCCGCAGCCGCAGCCATGGCTGGGCTCACAAGATGCGTACGGCCACCAAAGCCTTGGCGGCCTTCAAAGTTGCGATTTGAGGTAGAAGCACAATGCTCACCTGAGCCTAATTTATCGGCGTTCATAGCCAAACACATAGAACAACCAGGTTCACGCCATTCTAGGCCTGCATCAGTGAAGATAGTGTGCAAGCCTTCAGCTTCTGCTTGAGCTTTCACCAAACCGGAGCCTGGTACAACCAAAGCCTGTTTTAGGGTATCAGCTACTTTGTGACCTTCTACTACTTTAGCGGCTGCACGTAAGTCTTCAATACGGCTATTGGTGCAAGAGCCTATAAATACCCTGTCTAGCTGAATGTCGGTAATAGCTTGGTCTGCTTGCAAGCCCATGTATTCAAGGGCACGGCTAATACCAGAAGCTTTTGCATCGTCTGTTTCTGTAGCTGGGTTGGGTACATTACCAAACACAGGCAACACCATTTCTGGCGAAGTGCCCCAAGTGACTTGTGGCGCTATTTGTGAGCCATCTAGCACCACAACATGATCAAATTGCGCATCAGCATCTGAATGCAAATCTTGCCATGCCGCTACGGCAGCTTCCCAGTGTTCACCTTTGGGTGAAAATGGGCGACCTTTTACATAATCGATAGTGGTTTGGTCTACTGCAACCATACCCACCCTTGCGCCTGCTTCAATGGCCATGTTGCATACGGTCATGCGGCCTTCCATAGACATGTCTTCAAACACCTGGCCACCAAACTCTATGGCGTAGCCAGTACCGCCTGCAGTGCCTATTTCACCAATAATGGCTAGCACCACGTCTTTGGCAGTCACACCCGCGCCTAGCTTGCCATCTACGCGAACGAGCATGTTTTGAGATTTCTTTTGAATAAGGCACTGAGTAGCAAGCACATGCTCTACTTCAGAAGTGCCTATACCATGAGCTAAAGCACCCATAGCACCGTGAGTAGCGGTATGGGAATCACCACACACCACCGTCATACCAGGCAAGGTAGCGCCTTGTTCTGGGCCAACAACGTGCACAATACCTTGGCGCTCATCTTGCATTTTAAATTCGGTAATACCAAACTCGTCGCAGTTATCATCTAAGGTAACCACTTGAATTTTAGAAACGGGGTCTTCAATGCCATTCACACCCACCGAGCGCTCAGTAAGGGTGGTAGGTACATTGTGATCAGGCGTTGCCAAGTTGGTGTTAATACGCCAAGGCTTGCGACCCGCAATGCGGAGGCCTTCAAAAGCTTGAGGAGAGGTCACTTCGTGCAGTAGATGACGGTCTATATAAATTAAACAGCTGCCATCATCTTGTTGCTTAACAAGGTGAGCGTCCCATAATTTGTCATATAAAGTTTTACTGGCCATGCTTTATCCCAAGTGGCTGGTTGATATGAGAATATTATACCCCCCACTTACGCATAACTCTAATTACAAATAATTTATTTTTTCATTCCATATGGTTATTTGAATATTTTTAATTGATCAGGATGAGTTTTTTATATTGAAGCACTTTTCACGTTGATTATTAGCTCACTCACTTTGTGCTGTCTTATTTTTCATTGGCCAATATTTTTTTGGCCAAATTAATAAAATCGTTGCCGTAGGTTTTTTTATGGTAAGCATGTAGTTTAGCGGTGTATGTTTTAGGTAACCTTATGCTGTGCACTACGGGGATATCCCAGCCTCTTTTGCCATAGTGCTGGGTAGGTAGGTTATTACGCACTGATGCCTCTCTTATAGAAAGCTCTAACCAGCCCTTTTTATTGGGGTTATTCACCACAGAGCAATTGTTAATGCTAAAAAAATCAATGCCATGTACAAATTCACGGTCAAAGGTTTCTAATTGCGCATATTTAAAGATGTCATTGGTATCGCCCACTTTTTTATTGGTGTTTCTTACAAAAAAGGCATTGCCTAAACCTATTCTACTGCCGACATAGGAGTTTTGGTTACTTGGAAAGTTTTCGTTGTAATAAGAGTGCTGTTTTTTATCTGCACTGTTAACAAAACGGGTGGACAAATGAGACGCTATTTGCCTGAAGCCCTGTGGGCGGTCATCTTGCCAAGGCAAATTGGCTTCTTTTTTTACATAAAAATCAAACAGGCAATACTGGCTAGGTACGCAGGCTTCGGCATTACGGCCATAACCACACCTTAGATTCGTGCCGGTTACAATTTTATACGCAATGGCTTCTGCACCAATAAGTGAGTCATCTACAAACCTTTGCGGCATGCCAAATTTCTTAGCAAAGGCACTGGTCACTACCCATTGGTAGGGGTCTACAGCAAAGCTAGAGCCTCCATTGGGCCGCGCTTTTATCGCGAGCGCCGTAAATTTTTCATCATAAGTATAAGTATTAGCATTAGCTTCTAGCGCTGCCAAAGCGCCAAAGGCTGTGCACGCCCACCATACCCATAGTGCTACTAGGCGGTGGGCTTTTTTTACTGGTAGCAACACTGTGTTTTGGGCGGTTAGATTTGTAGCCACTCGTTTATGGGTAGCCACTGTTTGAGCGGCAAGTGTTTGGGTTACATGGGTTTGGGTGCAGGCTGTTTTATGGGGTAAGCGTTCTGTGGTCATAGTGGCCTTCATATATTGCTAAATGGTTAAGCTGCGTAATACATGTCTTTTTTATGTCAGTGTTTTGTGTGAATGTTTTGTGTGAGTGTATGGTTTGTATAGAGTGTGTGAATGAATAAGCGGGGTTTTTATAAACTCTGTACTAGGTATAGTTCATGTTTTAGGTTGTTGCCTAAAAATATTCGCCCTGTTGGCATCAACCTAGGTTTAGCCACCTAAGCCATTTACGTTTTAAAGCCTAAAGGGGTATGCTTAAAGCATGGATAGTTTGTCATTAAATGCCTTTGTGGTGGTTGCAGAACAAGGCTCGTTTTCACGGGCTGCCGAGCTTTTGTTTGTGACCCAGCCTGCGGTGAGTAAGCGCATTGTAAAATTAGAAAATGAGCTGAAAACTCAGTTGTTTGATCGCATTGGTAGAAATGTGGCGTTAACCACTGCTGGCCAGCATTTATTGCCCAAGGCTAAAGCCATATTAGAAGCCATGGAGAATACTTCCCACGAGCTTACTAACCTCTCTGGGGCTGTGGGTGGGCGCCTGCGCATTGCCACTAGCCACCACATTAGCTTGCACCGCTTGCCTTTGCCTTTGGCGCAGTTTATCGCGCGTTACCCGCAGGTAGAACTGGATATTCAGTTTGCAGAATCTGAGGTGATCTATGAAGGGGTATTACAAGGGCGCTGGCAGTTAGGCATTATTACCTTAAACCCAGAGCCACACCCCCAGCTGCAGCAACGCAGCATATGGCAAGACACCATGCAATTTGTAGCAGCGCCAGAGCACCCGCTTAACCAACAAAAAAACATAGATTTACCCCAGCTTAGCAGCTTTCCTGCCCTATTGAGTAAAACCAACACCTTTACCCGCAGTATTGTAGAAGGCAATTTTGAGCGTGAGCGCTTGGCTTTAAATGTAGCCATGTCTACCAACCATTTAGACACTATTCGTATGATGGTTAGTATTGGTATGGGCTGGAGCGTACTACCGCACACTTTGGTCAATGATCAGATTAAGGTGATCGATACCTTGGCTAAACCCATTACCCGCCAGCTTGGCTGTGTATGGCACCCGCAGCGCAGTTTATCTAACGCAGCCCATGCCTTTATGGAATTGTTGCAAAACCACAGTTAGTGCGGCTTTGGCAGCGATGACCCGGCCATGGTGACTTCATAGAAATAGGTGTTTAAGCTAAGGCTAATAAAATTTGAATCGGCTCAATTATTGTGTTCCCAAAGGGCCAAACCTAGTTTAGAATGCGGGCAATTGTTGTGGTTTGTGGCGTGTGGTTTTCGTGTTTTTTTTGCGCGTGTACACTCCAAATAAAAAAATAAAGAGGCTGTTATGTCCGAGCCAAAACCCATTCGCTATGCATTTTTGCAGCTGCCTAATTACTCTATGGTTACCTTTTCATCTGCGGTAGCCAGCCTTCGTGGCGCCAACTATATCAGTAAAAAAACGCTGTACGAATGGC
The DNA here is from genome assembly GCA_964022265.1 of uncultured Oceanospirillaceae bacterium. Taxonomy (GTDB): domain Bacteria; phylum Pseudomonadota; class Gammaproteobacteria; order Pseudomonadales; family Balneatricaceae; genus Njordibacter. The sequence goes on from CAXHZX010000002.1 coordinate 152,216, forward strand.
AAGTGGTGTCTATGGATGGCAAGCCCGTCACGGCAAGCGTTGGCTTGCAAGTGTCCCCTACGATTAGCATTAATGAACTTAATTTTACTGATTTGGAAGCCGTCATTGTGTGCGGCGGTACTTATATAGACCGCGCTTATGACAAAAACACCATTACCTTCTTACGTAAAGTTGCCAGTGCTAAAATTCGCCTAGGCTCTACCTGCACAGGCAGCTATTTATTGGCTGCTGCGGGGTTATTAGATGGTTATAAATCGACCATTCACTGGGAAAACATCGCCAGTATGCGCGAAGAGTTTCCTAACGTATTAATGACATCCAATTTATTTGCCATAGACCGTGATCGTTTCACTTGCTCTGGTGGCAATTCGTCGTTAGACATGATGCTGCAGTTTGTAAGCAATCATCATGGCCCTGAGTTAGCGGCTGCGGTGTCTGAAATGTTTATTATGGAGCGTATTCGCGACCATCATGACACCCAGCGTATTCCGTTAAGGTTACATTTAGGGAATAGCCAGCCCAAATTGATTGAAGCTGTCGCATTAATGGAATCTAATTTAGAAGAAACGATAAGTCTAGATGATTTAGCTCAGTATGTGGGCGTGTCTCGCAGGCAGCTAGAGCGTTTGTTCCAAAAGCACCTTAAGTGTGTGCCCTCGCGCTATTACCTAGAGCTGCGCCTTAACCGTGCACGCCAGCTGTTACTGCAAACCAATTTATCTATTATTGATGTGTCTTTGGCGTGTGGTTTTGTGTCTGCGCCCCACTTCTCTAAGTGTTACCGCGACTTTTTTGGTATTCCACCAAGAGAAGAGCGCCGCCGTTTTTCACCTGGCCAAAGCGTGCAAGCTGCAGATGAAGATTTAAAGCTACATCAGCAAGGTGATGCTTAGTTTTTGAATGCCCCTAGGCGTTTAGCACAGCGATGGCTAGCTCGCTACCTGGCAATTGGTAAGCTGCTACCCACACCATCATGCCAATCAACGCTGCGCCAGTGAAAAGATACCATACCAAGCTAAATACAATGCCGTAGGTGTTCATTTTTAATTTTGGGTCTTGGTCAAAGCGGTTCCAGTCTGCCAGCAGGTCTATTAAACCCATAATGCCAAAAAAGCCAATCAGAGCAAAACCATAGTTAAAGCTATAGCCTATTAGTAGTGCAGAAATCACCACCAAACCCACATATATAAAGCGACTGCGGCCAGAATACACTAAGGCTTTTACCACCCGCCCGCCATCTAGGGGGTAAATGGGTAAAAGGTTCACTAGGTTAATAAGTGCACTTATAGAGGCGACTAGGCCTACAAAGTGGTTTTGGGTTATTAAAAAGCCCACAAAAAAGGCCACACTCATGGCCAAGCCAAACACCGGCCCCATCATGGCGATGTATAAATCTTGCCAGTGGGTTTTTGGGCTTTCCCCTACCGCTATGCCGCCTACAAAAGGAATAATGTATATACCTTTGGTGGGGATGCCAAAATGCTTCATGGCTCTAATGTGGCCGTACTCATGAAACATTAAGATGGCCAACAAGGTCAGCGCAAACTCGAAGCTTAGCATAATGGTCCAACCTGATAGTGCCATGCCCAAAAGTGCCACTTTTACCACCTTAGCGCTTTTAAATAGCTTAAGGGCTATGCCTATCATTACGCCCATACGGGCGCGGTTGTTGGTTTGCATAATGGGGTTTAGCCTCTTCGCCTACGGCGTTTCTTTTCTGTGCCTTCTGCATCTGCAGCGGCTTCTTTTAAAGGGGGTAAGGTGACCACTTTCTCTAACTCTGGAAAGGGGTCTACCTTATTTGGAAACGCCATGGCATCGATGAACAATTGCTGAAAATCGGGCTCTACTGCCGTTTCTATCTTTTCAATGTTGCGCACCACTTGCTCAATTTCCATGCGCGAGTTTTGGTTCAATAACGCAATGCGTGCACCTGTGCCTGCAGCATTGCCTGCTGAGGACACTTCGCTTAAGTCGCAATCTGGTATCAAACCCAGAACCATGGCGTATTTCACATCAATATGGCTACCAAAAGCCCCCGCGAAACGAATGCGGTCTACCTTGCTTACGTTTTGGTACTGCATGAGTAACTTCACACCGGCATACAAAGCGGCTTTAGCTAATTGTATAGCACGAATGTCGTTTTGCATTATTTTCACCGCACCGCGAGTTTCGGTGGCAGGCACTATTTCGTAAGAGAAGGTGCGCCCATCTGGCTGAATACGAGGGTTCATGGCACTTAAGCCGCCATCAATGACACCATCTTGGGTCGTCACACCGGCTAAATACATTTCGGCCACTACTTCAATAATGCCAGAACCACAAATACCGGTAATGCCGGTTTTAGCTGTGGCTTCTTCAAAGCCTGGTTCATCTGACCATAGTTCACAGCCAATCACTTGAAAGCGTGGCTCTAAGGTAATAGGGTCTATGCGAATACGCTCTATTGCCCCTGCTGCTGCGCGCTGACCGCAGCTAATTTGGGCACCTTCAAAGGCTGGGCCTGTGGGGCTAGAGCATGCGACCAAGCGGTGACGGTTACCCAACACTATTTCAGCGTTGGTGCCTACATCCACTAACAAGGTCATTTCATCGTGGTTGTAGGGTTCTTCTGCTAATACCATGCCTGCCGTGTCTGCACCTACATGGCCTGCAATACAAGGTAATAAATAGGCTCTAGCTTGTGCATTTAGGTGAATGCCCATGTCTTTGGCAAGGGTATTTACCGCCATGTCTGTGGCCAGTGCAAAAGGTGCACCGCCAAGCTCTACTGGGTTTATACCCAACAATAAGTGGTGCATGATGGGGTTGGCTACAAAAGTGATCTCTAGTACATCTGTCACTTCGCACTGCTCTTGTTTGGCAAGATCAACCACTAGCCCATTAAGGGCTTCACGCACGGCATTGGTCATGTCCACTTCGCCGCCTGGGTTCATCATCACATAAGACACACGGCTCATGAGATCTTCACCAAACCTTATTTGCGGGTTCATAACGCCAGCACTTGCGATGACTTCGCCACTTGAAATATTGCACAAATGGGCAGCAATGGTGGTGGAGCCTACATCCACTGCCACGCCATAGATGGCCTCTTTTAAACCAGGCCAAATAGCCACTATGGTTTCTGCATTACGCACGGCCACAGTAACGCCCCACTTACCCTGCCTTAATATAGGCTGAATGGTGGCAAGTAAGGCCGTATCATAGCTCAGCTCATGCAGCTGCCAATCGGCTTCTAAAGCGTTCAATAAGCGCCTTAAATCACCTGAGGGGTCGTGCATGTCAGGCTCTTGCACTTGTACGTAATACAAACGCACCAGTGGGTTAATTTCAATGTCATGGTGCTCGGCTTCTTTGCGCACCATTTGGTGGTGCACTTGGCTTTCGGCAGGCACATCGACCACTATGTCGTTCAAAACTTTAGTATGGCAGCTTAAACGTCTACCTGGTTTTAGTTCACGGCGCTGCGCGAACTTAAGCTCTGGGGCTGTGATTGGTTCTAGGCTTTGTGCGCTTGAGGTGATACCAAATTTAGCAAACTCACCTTCACTCACTAATATTTGACAGCGCCCGCATATACCACGCCCACCACACACCGAATCAATATCCACATTAAGATAACGGGCGGCTTGCAAAAGTGGTGTGCCTACTGGAAAGCGGCCTCGTTTGCCTGACGGTGTGAAAACGACTAGAGCATCATCGGTGCTGGTTTGACTCATGTTTACATCTCTATGTGTTTAACGGGTGTAGGGGTCATAAACTGCAAAAAATATCGTGTAAATTGGCACAAAAAAGGGCCTTACAGGCCCTTTATCACATACGCTTGGCCGGTTGCCGTGGCACTGGTGTGCTTATGCACTGCGGCGACGGCTTGAACGCCCACCGGCACGGCCACCGCGCGCGCCTGCACCTACTGCGCTTGGGTCTCGGTAAGCTTTAATCCAGTCTTTACATTCTGGATCGTGGCCCATCATTAAGTTGCCACCTCTTACGCCTAGCATCACTTCATCGTGCATAGGGTTGATAATAGCAGAGGTCATTCCAGAGGCAATGGCGCAGGAAATAAAGGCGCAGTTTACGCCATTACGATTAGGTAAGCCAAAGCTAAAGTTAGACGCTCCACAGGTGGTGTTCACTTTTAGCTCGGTACGCAAACGGTGCACAAGTTCCATCACTTGGCGACCTGAGGTGTTAATAGCGCCGACGGGCATTACTAAAGGGTCCACCACGACGTCTGAGGCCGGGATACCATAATCTGCAGCGCGCTCTACTATCTTTTTAGCCACGTCAAAACGCACGTTGATATCTTGCGAAATACCGGTTTCATCGTTTGAAATAGCCACGACAGCTGCGCCATATTTCTTCACTAAAGGCAGTACTCTATCAAGCGACTCATCTTCACCTGTCACCGAGTTTAGAAGGGCTTTACCCTTGTACACGGCTAAACCTGCTTCTAAGGCTTCAATGATGGATGAATCAATACATAAAGGCACATCCACAAGGTTTTGCACCAATTGGATGGTTTGGGCAAGAATTGCAGGTTCATCTGCAAGTGGAATACCCGCATTAATGTCTAGAATGGTGGCGCCTGCTGCGACTTGTGCTAGTGCGTCGGCTTCTACACGGCTAAAATCGCCATTTTTCATTTCTTCAGCCAATAACTTACGGCCAGTGGGGTTTATACGCTCACCAATCACGGCAAATGGACGATCAAAACCAATCACTACTTCTTGGCTAGCGGAGCTGATAATTGTATCAGTCATGTAAAATTCCTACTTAGAGTGTAATAAGGATCAGTTGCCTGACCAAAAAAAATTATGGGTAAACCTTAAAGCTGTTACCGCTTAGCTCAAAATGACCATCTTGAACCTTGTACATCCATTGCGCCGATTTAACCAAACCGCCCAGTGGGTAGAGGTGGCATTGGGCAATTAAACAATCAGGATCACTATCAACGCCTGTCACTATGTCACGCATCAATTGACTGGGTTCTGATGAAGGCGCGTTTACAAACTGACCCAAAAATGAATCTTTTAAACTTAGCTTTACCATGTTCATTGGGTTACGGGTTAAAAACCTGACTGAAGCACCGACACCACAATGAGCGGCGTGACGCATTAAGGTTTTAATAGTGGCTAAGCCAGGCACCCCAATGTGCACCGGTAGTTCATTGCCGGCTGCTCTTATTTGTTTTTCCCACGCGAAAATAGGCGCCGCTTCAAACGCAAACTGGGTGGCTAAGTAAAGGCTTAGGTCTGTTTGCTTGGCAAAATCATTTTTTTGCTTTATTGCCAATGCACAGTCTGCTGGGCTAATGTCTGGGCTGCCCTCTGGATGGCCTGCTAAACCCATTTTTTGCATACCGTATTTTTCAAATAAGCCAGTTTGCAGCACTTCAATGCTAGAACCAAAATCACCCACGGGTTGATCAACGCCACCGCCAATCAATAAGCCTTCAGTCACCCCTGTTTCACCTTGCAGTGAGGCTAAATTTTCTTCCAAAAATTTGGCAGACGGAATAGAGCGAGCCGCAAAATGAGGCACTGGGTTAAAGCCTTCTTCTTTAAGCCTGCGCACCGTAGCGACCGTGTCTGCAAAATCGGAACCTGGCAAAAAAGTCACGTACACTGTGCAGCCCGGTCTTAATATTGTTCGAAAGTCTGCCACTTTGGCAGCTCCACCTGGGGTCACTTCTACAGTTGTTTTTTGCATCAAGTCAATAATGGCTTGTTTTTCTGCAGCGGCATTTAAGGCCATGGCTTATCTCCAAAAGATAGTGCACTTAATACAATTGAACTAGTTCGCAACGCCCCCTGCTGCAATCAGCACGGCAAGGCGTTCGTCGGTAAATTCTGCTTCAAGGTTTGCTATGGTTTCATTCAGCACAGTTTCAAGATCATCACCACAGTTGGTGGTATCACGACGCCATTCTGATAAATAACCATCGCTACCGTATAGGCCTGCGCGCATGGCGGCTTTGTCCACGGCTTTTTCAAAGCGCTCATCCAGTGGACGCTTTGCGCTTGTGCGGCCTTGTTTAACGATGACTTGGGCCGGAATATCTCGCCACATAACGATAGTTAGTTTGGCCATTTTATTACCTGTTCTGTGTAGTTACTGTAATGAGCGTTGAGTTCTTGTGCCATTTGGCCGTACCCAGTTTCAACCCGCTCGTATGTTAAACCTAATTTTTTTGCTGCATCTTCTGCAAACTGATCCAGTTGCCTGTCTGGTTGTTGAACCAGATAAACTAATTTTGTGTAGTGGGCAAACATCAAATCTTTCAGTTTTGGATGCTTGTTTAATCCCATGCCTTCCATAATCAGCTGATCAAAGTGTTTGGCAAGGTAGTCTGTTAAATAAAAGGTCCCTAATTCGCGCTCTGCCATGGCTTCAAACTGCTGTGTGCCTGCGTAAAATTCATAACAGTGCGCCCCTGATAAGCGTTGAATATTGTATTTTTCTAATACTTTGTCCAACCTACCGCCGGTTCCACAATCTCCAAACGCTGCAAACACATGATCATAGTCGCTAGCATAAGCTGCCAAACGATCTTCCACGGCTTGCGGTATTTTATCGGGTCTGTTGTGGAGCTCCGCAGGAATTTGCGTCACTTTCAAATTTTGCCAGCCATTACTCTTGGCGACAGCCATTACCTCTCTAGCAATGGCGCCGCAGGTAATCACCAGCAAGCTAGCAGGCTGCATGATAAACCCTTATATTGGTTAGGCTGCGCGCTTTTCCATGATGAATTTTTTCGCTGTTTCAACAGCTACAGCAGCATCACGGCAATAAGCATCTGCGCCCACGGCTTCGCCGAATTCTTCGTTGAGCGGCGCACCGCCCACAAGCACGATAAAGTCATCACGAATGCCCTGCTCTTTCATGGTATCAATCACAACCTTCATGTATGGCATGGTGGTGGTTAACAAGGCCGACATGCCAATGATGTCTGGCTTGTGCTCTTCTAGTGCTTCTAAGTAAGTCTCAACTGGGCAGTTAATGCCTAGGTCGATTACTTCAAAGCCTGCACCCTCCCACATCATGGCCACTAAGTTCTTACCAATGTCGTGAATGTCACCCTTCACAGTGCCAATAATGGCTTTGCCTACAGGCTCTGCACCTGTTTCAGCCAGCAAAGGCCGTAAAATAGCCATCCCCGCTTTCATAGCATTGGCTGCCATAAGTACTTCAGGCACGAACAAAATGCCGTCTCTAAAGTCGATGCCTACGATGTTCATGCCACCCACTAAGGCATCGTTTAACACACGATCAGCTGACCAGCCCCGGCCTAGTAAAATGTTGGTGCCTTCTGCTATCTCATCTTCCATACCATCATAAAGATCGTCATGCATCTGCGCCGTAAGGTCTTCATCATTAAGGCTATTAAGGTCCAGATCATCTTCAAACTGGTCGTCGGACATTTTTGTGCTCCTGAAAGAAAAATGGCAACTCGCTGAACGGTCAACGAATAACACGATACGGTGGCTAGATTATCTAGGAAGCCCTGTGCAGGCTAACTTACCTACGACAGAGCGTTATCGAAACGCGACTCTATTTCTAACTCAATATTATACAAACTGAATCTAGTATAACACTAGCAAACCCTTGTATTGCTTGAATATTAAGCAAGTTAATAGAATCAGATTCACCTTGGGCTTTTAGCAGGTTCACAACCTATGAACAAAGCATTACTTTGATACCCTGACATGGCACTGTAAATTGATATAAAATAGCGCCCTTAATCAGCTTCCCATGACAGATTTCTTCTGTTTGGGATGTTTTTGTATCACCTAAACGAGCTATTCAAACATGGCACACCTTATTGACGGCAAGCAGTTCGCTGCTAATCTTCGTGAAAAAATGACCGGTCAAATTGCTTCTATGAAAGCTGACCATAATATTGTTCCAGGCCTAGCAGTGGTTCTTGTTGGCGAAGACCCTGCAAGCCAAGTGTATGTGCGCAGCAAAGGCAAACAAGCCAAAGAGTGCGGCATCACTTCTATCGAGCATAAGCTTAGTGACACGACTAGTGAGCAAGTTTTGCTTGATTTGATTGACACCATGAACAATGACGATGCCATTAACGGCATTTTGGTTCAGCTGCCATTACCCAAACACATTGATTCAGCGAAGGTGCTTGAAGCCATTGACCCAAGTAAGGACGTAGACGGGTTTCACCCGATCAACGTAGGGATGCTTGCCACAGGCGGTAAAGGCATGATTCCTTGCACACCCCTTGGCAGTTTGATGATGCTGCAAGATCACCTTGGCGATATGACTGGCATGAACGCGGTAGTTGTTGGCCGCTCTAACATTGTGGGCAAGCCCATGTTTAATCTGTTACTGCAAGAAAGCTGCACTGTGACGGTAGCGCATTCGCGCACTAAAAACATTGAAGGCATCGTTCGTGAGGCAGACATTGTAGTGGCGGCTGTTGGCGTGCCAGAATTAGTAAAAGGTGACTGGATTAAACCAGGCGCCACGGTGATTGATGTGGGCATTAACCGCATTCAAACCGAAGATGGAAAAACTAAACTTGTAGGTGATGTGCACTTTGAGAGCGCTGAAAAGGTTGCCGGCGCTATCACGCCAGTGCCTGGTGGTGTGGGCCCAATGACCATTGCTTGTTTGCTGTATAACACTATGGTGGCGGCATGTCGCCATAATAATGTAGACATGCCTAAAGCATAAACTCAAAAGAATTTGCTCACACTGAATGAGCATTGAATAAAAAAGGGCCTTTTAAACGGCCCTTTTTTTGTGGGTGTATGATCTGCTTATGGGGCCTGTCATGGCGTGTAATTTTCGCCCACTGAACTTGCACAGATACGGCTAAGGCGGTTAAAAGAATAACCAGTTTTTTCATGCCATTCATTAAAACACTGCTGTACTTTAGCTAGGTCTGACTTGTTGGTAGGCACTGGCGCTATTTCAAGCCCTGCACCTTGTAAACAAGTGACGACATCTTGCGTGAGCATAAAGGTATCTAAGCCCATTTGCCGCAGCATGCGTGGGCCACTCATACCGCCTAGGCGACAACCTGCTTTTTTAAGGTGTTGATAAAGCCCTACTAAGTCTTGTTTTGGCCAGTTGGCTAAAAAAGTAGCATAGCTTCCGTGTTCTCGAGTGATGTCTAAAATGTAACTGGCATTTTGTGGCACGCTCATGATTTTTTGCATATTGCGCACGATCCGCTTATCGGTACCTATTTTCTCTAATTGCTCTGGGCTAAGCAGTACTATTTTTTCTGGGTCAAAGCCAAAGAACACGGTTTCAAAATCATCCCATTTGTTCTCAATCACTCGCCATACAAAACCGGCTTGAAAAACCACTTTGGTCATCATGGACAAAAAGCGAGCGTCCGGTTGATTTAACAAAACTGAAGTCGATAAAGGCTCGTAAATCATGGTTTCTAAGCCCCTTTCGCCACCTTTACGAAATAAAGCTCGCTCAAGTATTGGCTCAAACTTAGCCATTGATCACCTCTTTTTAAAATTAGAATATACTCATGAGACGTTATCATTATTCACCAATTAATGCCCGTAAATCATGCCACTAGGCTTATTGCAGGCATAAAAAAGGCCTCATAAGAGGCCTTTCCATTGGCTTTTAAAGCCTATTTATACACAGGGAATCGTGCACATAACTCTGAAACTTTTGCGCGCACTTGCGCGTTTACTGCTTCATCATCGATGTTATCCATAACATCACACATCCAACCCGTTAATTGGCGAACTTCTTCTTCGCCAAAACCACGTGAAGTGACTGCTGGTGTTCCTACCCGGATACCAGAAGTTACAAATGGAGATTGTGGATCGTTAGGTACGGAGTTTTTGTTAACAGTAATGTGGGCATTACCTAAGGCTGCATCTGCTGCCTTACCGGTGATCCCTTTAGCAATAAGGTCAACCAACATCAGGTGGTTTTCAGTACCGCCAGAAACGATCTTGAAACCGCGTGACTGGAATACTTCAGCCATGACCTTAGCATTGATACACACTTGCTCTTGGTATTGTGCAAATGAAGGCTCTAACGCTTCTTTAAAGGCTACAGCCTTAGCCGCAATAACGTGCATTAAAGGGCCGCCTTGCTGGCCTGGGAATACGGCTGAATTAAACTTCTTCTCTAGCGCTTCGTTAGCTTTGGCGATGATTAAGCCACCTCGTGGACCACGCAAAGTTTTATGAGTGGTGGTGGTAATTACGTCAGCATAAGGCACTGGGCTTGGGTAATGGCCTGTAGCCACCAAGCCAGCAACGTGTGCCATGTCTACAAATAAGTAGGCGCCAACGCTATCAGCAATTTCACGGAACCTTGCCCAATCCATAACTTGTGAATACGCTGAAAAACCAGCCACAATCATCTTAGGTTGGTGCTGTGTCGCTAAGCTTTGAATTTCGTCGTAATCTAGGGTGCCTTGTTCGTTCAAACCATACTGGACTGCGTTGTAGTTTTTGCCAGAAAAGTTAACGTGTGAACCATGAGTAAGGTGGCCGCCGTGTGCTAAGCTCATGCCCATAATTGTGTCGCCTGGTGAAACTAACGCTTGATAAACGGCCGCATTAGCTTGTGAGCCTGAATGTGGCTGTACGTTAGCGTAATCTGCACCAAATAGCTCTTTAGCACGCTCAATGGCAAGCACTTCTACTTTGTCTACAAATTCACAACCGCCGTAGTAGCGCTTGTGGGGGTATCCTTCTGCGTATTTGTTGGTCAAGCCTGAGCCTTGAGCTTCCATGACACGTGTACTTGTGTAGTTCTCAGAGGCGATCAATTCGATGTGATCTTCTTGACGCTGTTCTTCTTCTTGAATCCCAGACCAAACTTCTGGATCAAAGTCACTAATACGGTCGGATTTGTTGAACATTACTAAACTCCCAAAAAAAATAAACCCCCGACAACGGGGCATTAAAAGACGTAAAAAATCAGTCGCTAATTATGAGGCTTTGGGGCCAACAAATAAAGAAATGAACCCAAATACTTTCAATAACGCAGCATATATATTGTAAATTTTGCCACTTATTTTTTTACGACCTAAAACGGTGCGCTTGCGAAGTATTTTGAGGGGTTTTGAGGGTCGCTAAACCACAAAAAATGAAACATGCGTTTAATTTATGTCGCGATTTTGCAACAGCAAAAGCTCAGTTTGGTCAACCAAACACAAAGCTTCAAGCCCACAAACAAAAAAGCAGGCCAAAAAGCCTGCTTTTAAAAAGTCAAAAAGGTTTACTGGCCTGCTTTAGTGATTAACAGCACCATCTCACGGCTGCCTGTTACTTTTACCTGAGTGCCTGCTGGCATGTTGGTCTCAGACTCTACGCGCCACAGTGTGTCACCGATTTGCATTTTGCCTTGGCCACCGGACATTGCTGAAGTGAGCGCAAATTCGCGCCCAACAAGCTGAGCTGCCCTGTCGTTTAACTTAGGTTTATCTGTGTCTTGGTTGAAACTTTTGAAACGATACCAGAACCAAACAGAGCATATGATTGCAAGCAGTGCGAATAGCCCTAATTGGTTATGCCATCCCATGTTAGGCCAAATGTAACTAATCAGTGCAAGCTCTAGAGCTGCCATGATAGTACCCAAGAGATAGCCCGCTGCACCCAGGGATTCGAAGGCGATTAATACAATCGCCAAAAGAATCCAATGCCAAAATTGCATCGCTTCAAAGAATTCAATCATTATGTTTTATCACTCATTTCTTTAACTAGTTCACTAATCCCAGAAATTGAACCTATCACACTACTGGCTTCTAATGGGATCATCATGACCTTATTATTGTCAGATGCTGCCAGTTTGCCAAGTGCATCGACGTATTTTTGTGCAATAAAATAGTTCACTGCGCGCGAATCGCCATTTTGAATGGCCTCAGACACCATTTGTGTGGCCTTTGCTTCTGCCTCTGCTAACCTTTCACGAGCTTCAGCTTCGCGCTTAGCCGCTTCTAACTGGCCTTCGGCTTTGAGTATTTCAGATTGCTTTTGACCTTGAGCCACTTGAATAGCGGCTTCGCGTTCGCCTTCTGCCTCAAGAATTTGCGCACGTTTTTCACGCTCTGCTTTCATCTGGCGCGCCATTGCGGTCACTAGGTCTTGAGGTGGCGCTATGTCTTTTATCTCGATGCGGGTCACTTTAATACCCCATGGGTCTGTGACTTCATCCACTTTTAATAACAAGCTGGTATTGATCCGTTCACGGTTTGAAAGCATTTCATCCAATTCCATAGAACCTAATACCGCACGGATGTTGGTCATCACTAGAGCTTGCATGGCTCTTGAAAGATCATTTACCTCGTAGGCTGCTTTGGCTGCATCTTGCACTTGATAAAAGCACACGGCATCGGTCATCACCTGAGCATTATCTGCGGATATGATTTCTTGTGGGTCTACATCAAGGACCTGTTCCATCATATTGAGCTTTTGCCCAATAGTGTCAATAAAGGGTACCAGTATATGTAAGCCAGGGCTAAGCGTACGGGTGTATTTGCCAAACCGTTCTACAGTCCAGTTGAAACCTTGGGGCACCATGCGAATGCCTTTGAAGATCACCAAGAACGCCATTAAGGCGAAGAATACTGCGGTTAAACTTTGTCCTACATCTGCAATGCTCATAAACAACTCCGTGTATTGATATGGTTTGGTTTAATCATAGTCTTTGTTTACTAAAAAAGCTTTGTTAATGACTTATAATTTAACCCAAAACCTGTTTCCTGACCAAGATTCATGTGCGAGAATGGAGACAGTTAAAGCTTACCACCGCCGATATAAAGAAGGACTGATCATGCCAAACAGTTTGTCGAGTAATCTTCGTCAAAATCAATTAACGGCACACTATGCCAAGGGCGCAACTGAAGCACTTACAGCGCTGCGAACCAGACGCTCAAGGGTGCATTGTATTACTAGCACGGTTGCGCAAGACATTTCTTCAGACGTAATTCTAGCCGTTGGAGGGAGCTCAAGCTTTACTCTTGGCGCAGAAGAAATTGCTGAACTAGTTGCAGTAACCAATAGCTTAGTGGTTAACATTGGCACCTTAGATGAAACCCGAAAATCAGCTATTCGCTTGGCCTTGCAGTCTGCTAATGATTTTTCAAAACCGTGGATTTTAGATCCTGTTTCTGTACACGCCTCTAAAAAGCGTTGTCTTTATGCGCAGCAACTACTGCAATTTAGACCTCGCGTGATTCGTGCTAATGCCATGGAAATAAAGGCACTTGCAGGTTCATCAAGCCCTATGGCTGCCCAAGAATTGGCGTTGCAATACGGCTGTGTAGTGGCCCAAACCGGCGAAACAGACCTTGTGACTAACGGTGTGAAGACCATCATGGTTGCTAACGGCCATGAGATGCAAACTCGTATTTCTGCCATGGGCTGTGCCACCACTGCATTTATGGCCTGTTTTATGGCGGTAGACCATGATGGCTTTGATGCTGCTGTACAGGCGCTTCTTACTATGGGTGTGAGTGCAGAGCTTGCTGCTAACAAGTCGCTGGGGCCTGGCAGCATGCATATGAACCTTTTGGACTCCTTGTATGCTATTAATGAAGCTACCCTTGCCCGCTATGGCCACGTGTTAGAACTAGAACCCTCATCATAACCTACATAGGCGCTTATCAGCATTGAATGAGCGTCTTGTTATTTACCAAGGTGCGCAAATGCACCTTGTAGGCTTGATACCTGAGGCTCTTGGGTAAAGTTACAACCGTCTTTGATATGGCCCAGATGATGGGCCATTAGTTTCTCGCTTTGATGCTCATCACCTTTTTTAACAGCCGCCAAAATATGACTGTGCTCGTCTCTAGCGCAAGTATTGCCGCCGCCATGGCTGTACATGGTAATAATCAGTGAGGTTTGCGAGATAAGCCCGCGTAAAGCGTTGATGAAGGGCTGATTGTCAGCCACGATCGCCAGTTGTAAGTGAAACTCACCAGAACGGCGCAGCGCAGTGGCTGTGTCACCTTGATCTAAGGCGCTTTGTTCTAGATTTATCATGTGCTGTAAGCGCTCCACATCAGCTGCTGTACAACGTTTACAAGCCATCTTAACCACCGCTAGCTCAATAATTTGGCGCGCAAGCAACACCTGTTCTGCAAGCTCTGGTGTGGGTGCGGCCACAAAAGCACCCCGGTTCTTATGAATCTCAACCACCTGCTCTAGCTGCAAGCGCTGAAGGGCTTGGCGAATAAGTGTACGGCTAACATTAAAAAGCTGGGTTAGCTCTATTTCATTAAGCTTGGTACCAGGAGCTAGCCTTTGAGAGAGAATACCGTCAAATAGCTGACGATAAGCATCCATAGGGGCATCGGTTGTCGCCATTTTCGGTAACACGCGCTTAACTACCTCTGTAGGTGGAGTAACTGTAGGGTGAAACCAACAAAGGCACATGATAATGATCATCTTGCGCTGCAATCCCAAAGCGCAAGGTCACTTCTGTTAAAAAGGCAGGCGAGGGTTGAGATACTTTGGCTTGTGTGAAGTAATCTGAAACACCAAATTCCAGCTCATAGATACCCACAACAAAGGCATCATCTTTTAGTAACGGCCCATCACATCTGCCGTCGCTATTGGTCACTTGTTGGTTCAACAGTTCACGTTGGCCGTTAACAATGCGATATAAACTCACTGACATTTTGCTGCCAGGCACACCCTGTGCCGTATCTAATACGTGTGTGGTTAAAAAACCCATAATATGTTTCCTTTAATGCAAAGCCTGCCTAGTTAAGGTTGGCCCCTTCTATAATCCAGCGGCCTAATAAATCTCGCTCTTCTTGCGTCATGCCTGTGCTATTGGCTAACGGCATAATTTGGCTAGCCACAGACTGCTGGTAGATTTTGTCTTTGTGTAATTTCATTTGTGCAGGTGTATCCAACATCACCCCAGCTGGCGCCACCGCAAAACCTGGAAAACTAGGCTGTGCCGCATGACACGATGCGCAGTGGCTAGTGATCACTGCAAACGCCTCTTCAGCGCTAACTGGGTCTGTGATGGGGGCAGTTTCTGCGCCGTGTGAGTGAGCCGCTTTTGCACCTGGAACGCTTGGCACTGTGACGTAAGCCATCACTAAAAGTGCTAAAACTGCCGCTGGCAGTGCCCATAAAAATTGCTGGCCATTGTGGCGCGTGTTGAAATAATGCCTTACACCCACACTTGCGATAGATAATCCAATGAGAATAGCCCAGCTCCATTCATGCCCGTAAGTGCTTGGGAAGTGACTACTAATCATGATGAAAATGACCGGCAGAGTCAGGTAGTTATTGTGGCGCGAACGCAGCAAACCATTTTTTGGCAGCGCTGGATCCGGCGCAGTGCCTGCTTCTATAGCACCTACTAAGTTTCTCTGAGCAGGCATAATGATAAAAAACACGTTGCCCACCATCATGGTACCAATAACAGCACCCACATGAAGATATGCCGCGCGGCCTGTCATGAACTGGCTAAACCCAAAAGCTATGGCCGCTAAAAACAATGCCAAAGCCACGCCCAGAATTAAGGGTTTATGGCGTAACGGGCTCTTACACAAGAGATCATAAACCAGCCATCCCAAAAACAAACTACCAAAACCAATGATAATCCCCATGGTAGGGGTCACTGGGGAGTCTGGCATCAAAAGATAAGTAGAGGCGTTTAAATAATACACCACGCTCAATAAAAGAAGCCCAGTGATCCATGTGCTGTAGGCTTCCCACTTAAACCAGTGCAAGTGTTTGGGCATTTTGGCTGGTGCTAATTTGTACTTTTGCAGGTGATAAATACCCCCGCCATGAATCGCCCATAGCTCCCCTGCCAAAGCCTGATCTTTGACTTGCCTATCTAGATTGTTTTCTAGCCAAACAAAATAAAACGAGGCTCCTATCCAAGCGATACCTACGATCACATGAACCCAGCGGATCGCTAGGTGTAACCACTCTAATAAATGAGCTTCCATAATTAGTCTCTGCTTATATCTAAAGTTGTTATGCTGATTTTAGGGTTTGCTCAATCAGCTTAGCCACATCTAATTGGCCACCTTGGCCTTTCTCGAAAAAAACTTCGTTTAAATTGTTGCCTTGGCCTTTACGATCCACCACCAAAAAATCTTGGGTGGGGGCTAAGATCAGTAACGGGTGATGCCAAACACCGGTGGCATAATTGACACCCTGCTTGCCGTTAGTCACAAATGCCTTTAGGTCTTTAACACTGGGCTTGGGGCCTGGTTCTGCCACGACAACCAGAAACGGAATGTCGTTTAACGGCATAAATGCTTGGCTACCAAGCGGATGGCGCTCCATCATGTCTATCGCCATAGGCACAGGCCTTCTTTGGCTACTAAAAATACTAATGATGGCTTCATCTTCTGGCTTATCGGTGCCCACCGTCGCCAGTTTATGATGGCGCCATGTGTAGCCTTGGTTGATCCCAAAACCATCGCCTTCAATGGCCTCAATAACATCACCAAACTTTTCAAACGCTTTGGCGCTAAGCAATTCAACTTTAATGCTTACACTCATTACGAACCTTTGCCTTGGCTTACAATACGGCCTTTTATACGCAGGCGTGAAACGCCGCCGTCTGGGAAAATATTAAGCCTGACATGGGTGACTGGGCCATTGTCATTGACTTCTTCGCTAAAGCTGTGAATATGATTAGCACTAAGCTTTTGAGAAGGTAAAATTTCTGGCCAATACAAGCTTTGAGCTGCCATTTGTTCATCACTTCCACCTTCAACAAATGCGGCTTGAATAGAACAAGAATCTGGGAAATTGCCTTTAAAGTGGGCGGTATCGACTTCAATTTCGCTCACCTGCCCAGCATGGCCTAAGGCAATAATCACCCAATCAAAGCCTGGTATCCTGCGGCGTGCAGTTTCCCAACCATCGCCCATATTGATACCCCGCCCTGGGGCAAGAATATTGTCCATGGTGCCAAAGTGCTCATCGCTGCACAATAAGGCTCTACCACCATTACTCATGGCGGCAAGGTCGACTAGTTCATCAGCCTGTGCAGACCAATCTTTTACCACTTCACCGTACACACGCAAGCGCGCAATACCGCCATCTGGATACATGTGTAAGCGCACATGGCTGAACACTTTATCACTATCAATAGCCACAATGTGATCACTGTCGCCTTGTAGGTTCATTGCCGGCTGAATTTGAGTCCAAACTGTGGTTTCAGTTGGGTCGCCCTTGGCGAGGTAGCAGGCTTCAAGTGACACACTAGGTGCATAATTGCCGGTAAAAAAGCGGGTATCAATATTTAACCCTTTAATGCGGCCAGGCAAACCTAAGCGCACTGTGCAATGGTCATGGCCTTGCTGGCGTTTCCGTCGCGACTCCCAACCATCCATCCACTTGCCATTGTCATCATAAACCCCTTCTTTCCATACCGGATCATGGTTTTGTAACATGCGATTCATGTCAGCAAAGAAGTCATCGGTACAGTGAATAGCTTTAGCACCCAATCTCGCATCTGCCAAATTGGTCATTCGCTGATATGGGTTATTAGGTTTTTGTTGTTGGCTCATGGTTTATCCTGTGGCTCAATTCGTCTTACATGTCTGCCATGCGAAAGCTGGCAATTTTGTTAATTTCTTCTAATGCCTGGGCAAATTCATGCTCTGCATCGTTATCAATACGGGTTTCAAAGGCTTCTAGTATTTGGTGACGATCGCTGCCTTTCACTGCCTTAATAAATGGAAACCCAAACTTATCTTTGTAAGCTTGGTTAAGCTTAGTAAAGCGTGAAAACTCATCTGCAGTGCACTCACCGATGCCTGCGCCTGCTTGTTCTGAAGTGGAGGCGGCGGTTAATTCACCTTGAATAGCAGCTTTGCCTGCTAAATCTGGGTGGGCACAAATCAATTGTAATTGCTGGCGTTCAGAAGCTTGAAGCATGGTTTTTTGAAAAGCTTCAAGCAGGGCTTGGCGATGATCTAAGGCTTTTGACACACCTAAATCAAACACCTGTTCCGCAACCCAAGGTGAATGCTCGTAAAGGTCTTTAAAGTGCTCTACAAAGGCGCTACGCTTCATCGTGCTGGGGGTGCATGTTGATAGCAGTGACATGTTATTTAGCCCCATGTTTGGGTTGCGCAGGCGCGGGGTGATGCGTTTGCCAGTGGCGAGCGATATCAATTCGTCTAGCGCACCATACGTCTTCAAACTGGCCGACATATTCTAGAAAACGCTGAATACCTTTAAGCCGTGCAGGCCGGCCTAATAAACGACAATGCATACCAATTGAAAGCATTTTAGGGTGTGAAGCCCCTTCTTCGTAGAGAACGTCAAAGGCATCTTTTAAATATTGGAAAAACTGTTCACTGTTGTGGAAACCCTGAGGCGTAGCAAAGCGCATGTCGTTGGTGTCTAGCGTATATGGAATCACCAAGTGGGGTTTGCTGTTGGTGCTTGTACTGTGGCTCCAAAATGGTAAGTCGTCACTGTAATCGTCTGAATCATAGACAAAGCCGCCTTCCTCAATCACTAAGTCTCGCGTGTTAGGGCTATTACGCCCTGTGTACCAGCCTAAGGGGCGCTCGCCAGTGACTTTCGTGAGAATGTTAATCGCCTCTAACATATGCTCACGCTCAAGCTCTGGATCCATATATTGATAGTCAATCCACCTTAACCCGTGGCTACAAATTTCATGACCACTTGCATGCATCGCCTGCACCACTTCAGGGTGGCGCTTAGCAGCCATAGCGACGGCAAATATAGTTAACGGAATATTGTGCTTTTTGAACAGCTCTAGAATACGCCAAACCCCAGCTTTGCTGCCGTATTCATACACAGACTCCATGCTTGGATGCCTTACGCCTTGGTAGGGTTGAACCCCAATAAGCTCTGACAAAAATGCCTCTGACTCAGAGTCGCCATGCAAAACACAACGCTCGCCGCCTTCCTCATAGTTGAGCACGAAAGATAACGCAACGCGCGCTTTATTGGGCCATTCTACTTTTGGTGGTTGGCCATTGTAGCCAATCAGATCTCTTGGATAACTCGCATCCTTCATGCAACACTCACATTGTACATTATATTGTATACAATATAATGTAAGCCCTTTCAAAAAGCTACCCTAGTCAGTGAACAAGAACTTAGGGAAGCTTTGTGAAAATGATGTCTCCATAGAGGGTTTCTGCTTGGTTTTGGCTGTTATCAGTGTCTGTCATAATAGCCACCGCATCAATGTATTGGTAGGCGGCAAGGTTAGCTTTTTGACTGCCTTTATCGCCGAATATAGCAATTAAGTCTTCATAGACATTGCGCTGTTCTTGATACCAAGTATTGATACTGGCATCTTTTCCTTGCACGGCCAGCATTTTTACTTTTGAGCCAGCAAATGGGTTATCCCAAACCTGCCCTTTGACTTGATTACTAGACCAAACGTAATTGATGGATTTACTGTTCCAAACAAGCAGTCCACCATCGATGACCAAATAGATTCGGGCCACATAATCATCACCCTGTTTAGTGCGCTCATTGAGCCTAGAAAGTTTGTTTTTTGTGAGCCAACTCCAAGTCATTATCGGAGTTTTGTTAAGGTCTATTTTTTGCTCTAGCACCAACCCAGAAGCTGATTTCTTGCTTTTTGCCCGCAGCGCCTTCACTTTTTCATATTCAATCACTTCATAGTGCGTTAAATTTGAAAACTCTTTTGATTGCCAATTGGCAATACCGTTGGTTTCAAGATGGGTAATATTAACCTCAGCATGAACTGAGCCCATTACAAAAACCGCCCAACAATAAATAATCCATCTCATCACTGCTCATCCTTTTGCTTTGTTAAAATGCGTATTCCTTTTCTACCCTGGCAATACGCACGTTATAGTGTGCATACCACTGACTTCTCCCAAAAGCTTGTGCTTGTTGATGCTCACTTTGGCTTTTCCAGCGCTTAATGGATTCTAAATCAGACCAATAAGACACAGTAATCCCAACACTTTCACGCGCTGAATCAATGCCTAAAAAACCTTCTTGTTGCTTTGCGAGTTCCACCATTTGCTGGGCCATAGCGTGATAACCGTTATCGCCCTCATTTTTTATGGAGGTGAAAATAACAGCAAAATAAGGAGGCTTTGGCGTTGTCGCGATCGAAGGCATAAAAATACCGTTTATAAAAGAGTGATATTGGCACAATACTCGGACCCAAGGGGTTGCTTACTGTATAGTTAGTGAGACATTTAATCATTATTCAGTGAGACCCAATGCCATTTTTACATCTTGGGTTATGCGACCCAATTATTCAAGCTATTGATGGCCTAGGTTATAAAACCCCTACTCCGGTTCAAACCCAGGCTATCCCCGTTATTCTGTCTGGCAAAGATTTGATTGTTACGGCTCAAACTGGCACCGGTAAAACTGCGGCTTTTGTGTTGCCGATTTTAGAAAAACTAAATACGATGCAAAGGCCTCGCGGCAAAAGGGTTAGCGCTCTCATCCTTAGCCCCACTCGAGAGTTAGCGATGCAGGTGGCTGATAATGTGGCTCAATATAGTGCTAAGCTTCAGCTGTCCTCATTAGCCGTTTATGGCGGCACTGATACAACCGCCCAAAAACAAAAGTTAGCAACGGGCATCGATGTTTTAGTAGCAACGCCTGGTAGGTTGCTAGATTTAGCCCAAAAGCGTGCTGTGTATTTTGATGAACTAACCACCTTAGTGTTAGATGAAGCAGACCGTATGGTCGACATGGGCTTTGGCGAAGAGATCAACAAAATCATCGAGCGCCTGCCAAGCTTGCGCCAAAACCTGATGTTTTCAGCCACTCTGAGTGAAGATGTGCTTAAAATTGGCGAAGTTTTTACGCAAAATACCAACAAAGGCCCCACCCAGCAGCTTTTAATCGCGCCACAATCCAAAAGTGCTAGCAATATTGACCAATGGTTAATTACCGTAGACAAAGATCGAAAATCAGCTCTATTAAGCCATTTGATTCTGGAAAACCAATGGCATCAAACGCTCATTTTTATTGAGAAGAAGCATGCTGCGGCAAAACTTGTTGATCAACTTGCCAAACGAGGCATTGTTGCCGATGCGATCCACGGCGATAAAAGCCAGGCCTCAAGAGAAGCTATATTAGCCAACTTTAAGTCAGGAAAACTAAAATACCTAGTGGCTACAGGTGTTGCAGCGCGCGGTATTGACATCGATAAACTGGCCCGTGTTGTTAACTATGACCTGCCCTTCAAACCAGAAGAGTATATTCACCGTATTGGAAGAACAGGACGGGCAGGAGAATTTGGAGAGGCCATTTCATTTGTAGCATGGGGTGATTTTAAAAACTTATGCGCCATAGAAAGCCGTTTGAATCACCTGATAAAACGTAAAGAGATAGAGGGTTTTCCAGTACGAAAAGTGGTGCCTATTTCTATCCTAAATTACGTTAGAAAAAGCCAAGCACCACAGAAAAAAACACCCACAAAGCACACTGAAACAAAGCTTCGTCGTACAAAACCAAATAATAACTTAATTGATGAAGCAACAAATGGCCCACGCCCAAGAGTCAACAAACACATCTGGGGATAAAAACCCCAAACCTTGTGGCTAGCTTAGCGTAGTAGCATTGTATATTACCGGGCTCTGACCCTGCCAACGCTGCCATATCAGCTCATCAAAGACCAAACTGCTCATAAAGCTTGCCACGTTAATCCTGCTAGTGGTGCCTGCATTAAATATTGCGTTGCGCA
>CAXHZX010000003.1:0-160408 GCA_964022265.1 uncultured Oceanospirillaceae bacterium
CGATGTTTTTTGATGCTGAAGTTCATTTCATAAAGCCAGTGCAGGTTGCTATCTACAAGATGCAATTTTCAGCTATATCTGCGCATATAGGCACCCACTCAAAGCTTTAACCACCATCGCCTATTAGCGAAACCACTTGATCCATACAGTGTAGCTCTGTTTTAGAAATAAAGAGCCGAAACCGCCCTTTTTGTGTAACTGCCACGTCATCTCGCAAGAAAGTGCTATTCTTTCAACAGGTTGAGAGCTTAATCCACTAGAACAAAAAATAGTAGAGCGGCTCTCTAATAATTATTATGAGTGCCGATAGGCCTCATAAATGGACTGTTATCATTCAAGGAGTATCGCGCATGGAAATCCTTTCCCTAGGCTCTTCAATATTGAGCGTCATTACAATTACAATTTTAGGTTGGTTTGCAAAATCGTATTTCCCAAACTATTTAAAAGAAAAAGCCAAAAATACTGCAACAAAAGAAGATCTTGAGGAAATCACAGAGATCGTTGAAACTATAAAAAAATCTCACAACATCGAAATTGAAAAACTAAAAGCAGAGTTGAATAATCAAGACAAAATGCTCGAGAAAAGAAAAAACATTTATGAGAATATTGTTGATTCACTCAGAATATTTATTTCTGGTCACGAGTCGGATGCTGATATCAAAAAGAAATTTTATAAAACATATTCATCTGCTTGGTTATGGGCTCCAGATCATGTTCTATTGTCGCTAAATGATTTTCTTGACATGCAAGTCAAGCTTGTTAAATTTCCTGATACGGTTACGCAGGAAGATGCAAAGGTCCTTTACGAGAATGTTGTTATAGAAATGAGAAAAGATGTTGGCTTTCAAGAAACAGAAATATCAAACTATCGATTTTTCAACTTCAATTGAATGCTAACAAGCCACTCAAGCGGGACTAAAAACAGTTGGCTAGTCTCACTTCGTTCGCTATTTTAGCCAACTATTTATTAGCCCCTTAGTGGGGCGTCATGCAACTAAGGAAGCAGCCACTTAAACATGACTAACGCATCAACAAACCCTTGGTTGGGGTGACAAAAGGCTTTGGGTAATCGGCCAACGGTATCAAAACCTAGCTTTTGCCACAAAGACACAGCACCTACATTGGTTTCTGCAACAAAGTTAAATTGTATGGCTTTATAGCCTAAGCTTAATGCCTGTGCTTGTGAGTGCTTGCACATTAAGGTGGCAATGCCTTGCCCCCTTGCGAAGGAAGCCACCATATAGCCACAGTTACAAACATGTGCCCCCGGCCCTTTTTGGTTGGTTTTTATATAGTAAGTACCCACAATTTGGCCATTTTGCTCTGCCACATAAGTTTTGTTGGGCGCCTCTAACCAAATACTATAGGCTTGGTCTTTTGTGGTTTTTGGGTCATATGCATAAGTTTCGCCCGCGCCAACAATTTCGTTGAAGATAGGCCAGATGGCGTCAAAATCATCGGCCGTGGCTACTCGAATGTGCATAGGTTTAAATCCTATAGAAGCTGGGCTTTATATTGTGAGGGTATTTGGACAAGTTTACACCTGCGCCTTTCACCAAATCCAATATAAAGGTAAAATTTAAAGAAAACCTTTACCGGAAAATCACCATGGGCAGAGCCTACCAAAATAGAAAGTTATCAATCGCCAAAACATCTGACGCTAAAGCCAAGGTATACAGCAAATACGGCCGCGAAATATACGTGTGCGCAAAAGCGGGTGGTGTTGAGCCTGATGGCAACCTTGCCCTGCGTTCATTGATTGATAAAGCCAAAAAAGACCAAGTGCCAAGCCACGTCATCGACAAAGCTTTAGAAAAGGCCAAAGGTGGTGGCGGTGAAGACTATTCAACAGCTCGTTATGAAGGTTATGGCCCAGGCAGCACTATGGTCATTGTAGATTGCCTTACTGATAACCCTAATCGCACTTTTGGCGATGTGCGCCTTTGTTTTACCAAAACCAAATGTAAAATTGGCACCCCTGGCAGTGTGGGCCATATGTTTGATCATAGCGCTATCTTTGTATTTAGTGGCAATGATGAAGATGCCGTATTAGAAGCTTTAATGATGGCCGACGTAGATGTGACAGACATTGAATGCGAAGACAATATGACTAGCGTGTTTGCACCCCACACCGAATACAACAAAGCCAAACAAGCCCTTATTGATGCTTTAGGTAACGATAAAGGTGAATTTGAGTTTGAAGTGGATGAAATTCAATTTATCCCACAAAATACTAACCCTGTCTCAGGTGATGATGTGGTCTTGTTCGAGACTTTCATCAACATGCTAAACGACCTTGATGACGTGCAAAACGTCTACCACAACGCTGAGTTAAGCTAAGGTTTATTGTAGGTCTTTTAACGCCTTCGTCACCGCGCTTAATGCGTGGATGGCGGTGGTGTCATATAAAGGCACGTGGGTGTCTTCTTGTTGCACCAACATAGCAATTTCAGTGCATCCTAAAATAACGGCTTGAGCACCTTGTTGGTATAACTTTTGAATCACTGCAAGATAAAATTCTTTGGACTGATTGTTGATAGTTCCACGGCATAGTTCTTCATAGATCACCTCATGCACTCGCTTTTGATCATGCTCACTTGGGGTAATCACCTCAATACCAAATGCTTCGGTTAAGCGGCCTTTATAAAAATCTTGCTGCATTGTAAATGCAGTGCCTAATAAGCCCACTTTTGAAATTTTGTCTGTAATAAGCTGCGCCGCTGTCGCATCTGCAATGTGCACCAAGGGTATATTAACGGCTGCTTGCACCTCGTTAGCCACTTTATGCATGGTGTTGGTACAAATAAGAAAGAAGTCGGCTCCACCTGCTTCAACCCCTTTGGCTGCAGCAGCCAAAATGTCTGCGGTTGCTTGCCAATCACCTTGGTGTTGAAGCCTTTCAATAGTATGAAAATCAACACTATAAAGACATATTTTTGCGCTATGCAAACCGCCTAAGGCATTCTTAATGCCCTGGTTAATGGCGCTATAGTATAGGCTGGTGGATTCCCAGCTCATGCCGCCAATTAGGCCGATGGTTTTCATGGCACAAACCTCAACATTTAATACTGTGTTTGAAAATTACGCCGTTAGCTCAGCTCTTAATGCCTTCAATACATCATGGGTGGGCGGCAATATGCCCCGCCATATGCTAAATGATTCAGCCGCTTGTTCTACTAGCATCCCTAACCCGTCATCTGCTTTGGCAGCACCTTGGTCTAATGCCCAGCGATTAAACACAGTGGTATTGGCACTGTACATCATGTCGTAGCACCTTGTGTTCTGGTTAACTAAGCCTTTTGGTAGCGGTGGTAAATCGCCACTTAAACTGGCTGCTGTACCATTAATGATCCAATCAAACGGGCCTTGTAGCTTGTCCATCTCTACGGCCTCTATAGGGCCCAAATCTTGAAACCCTTGGGCCAAGCTCAAAGCTTTACTATGGGTACGGTTAGATACAACTAGGCTAACAGGTAACTGGGCTAATATAGGTTGTAACACCCCACGCACAGCTCCGCCTGCGCCCAATACTAATACTTTTTTGCCTTTTAATTCACCGCCTAAGTTGGTGCATATGTCCCTTACTAAACCTACTCCATCAGTGGTATCTGCCACTAATTGGCCTTGCTCGTTAAGGTATAAAGTATTGGCAGCTTCGGCTTTTTGGGCCGCTAAGCTTTTCACTTGTGCCATGGCATAGGCACGCTGTTTAAAGGGCATGGTGATGTTAAGCCCTTTACCGTTGGCGGCAAAAAATGCTTCTACAATTTGCTCAAAATTGTGATCTTGTGCCTCTTGAATTTCATAGTTAATAGGCTCTGCCGTTGCTTTTGAAAAAGCCATATGAATGCTGGGCGACTTACTTTGTTTAATAGGGTTACCTATCACGCGGTATTGATCTTTGGGCATGCTCTACTCCAACCAATCTTTGGCGGGTAGATAATCTCGCCCAAGTATTGCTTCTTCTGAACCTTCAGCCACCTGATAATCGTAGCTCCATCTCACTTCACTAGGCAGTGACATAAGAATTGATTCTGTGCGCCCACCTGTTTGCAGGCCAAACAAAGTGCCACGGTCGTAAACGAGATTAAACTCAACATATCGGCCCCGTCGATGCAGCTGAAAATCCCTTTGCCGCTCGCCATAAGGCGTGTCTTTTCTGCGCTCTAGAATGGGCAGGTACGCCTTTAAATAACTATCGCCTACGCTCTTCATTAAGCCAAAGGCTGTGTTAAAGTCTGGGCTGTTATGGTCATCAAAAAACAAGCCGCCTATACCCCTAGCTTCTTCTCGGTGAGGGATATAAAAGTAATCGTCACACCACTTTTTTAAGCGCGGATAAAGGTCTGCTCCAAAAGGATCACAAGCGCTCTTTGCGGTATTATGCCAATGCTTGCAGTCTTCTTCATTGCCATAATAAGGCGTTAAGTCATAACCACCACCGAACCACCAAACAGGCTCTTCTCCTGGCTTTTCTGCCACAAAAAACCTAACGTTGGCATGAGATGTAGGTGCATACGGATTACGCGGATGAATGACCAAGGATACGCCCATTGCTTGGAAGCTTCGCCCTGCTAATTCTGGCCTATGGGCTGTGGCTGAAGCTGGCATTGAATCGCCCATTACGTGAGAGAAATTAACGCCGCCTTTTTCTATAACTTGGCCACCTGCTAAAACCCTACTAATGCCGCCCCCGCCTGCTTCACGGTCCCATTGGTCGGCAATAAATTGTGCGCCATCATCAACCTCTTGTAAGGCATCACAGATACTTTGTTGTAATCCAAGAAGGTATTTTTTTACTGCATTAATATCAACGTCAGACACTCAATATTCCTTAACTTTTATTTCATTTATGCCGGACGAATCACTTGCCCTGACACTAAGTCTCTTACCTGGCTTGGTTGCTTATTTTGGCCTAAATCACCGGCCACAACATAATCTATTTGGTCACCAAATACTGTTTCAATTTGGGTCTGCGTTTTAGCGGGGTCCGCACCTGCTAGGTTAGCCGAAGTTGACACAATGGCCTTACCATAGTGATCACATAAGGCTTTAACCAAAGGATGTGCAGATACTCTAAGAGCAACACTTTTGTGTTGGCCTTTAATCCAAAAAGGTGCCCAGCCGCTAGGATCAGGTATAAGCCAGGTATTTGGACCAGGCCAAGTTCGCTTTAGCTGATTGAGTTGAATTTCGCTAAGGCCCTCAAGCAATGGCTCAAACTGATTCCAATTCGATGCGACTAAAATCAGCCCTTTATGAACTGGGCGCTGTTTTAGTTGCAGTACTTTTTTAACAGCGTGCTCATTCCAAGGGTCACAACCTAAGCCCCAAACAGCTTCAGTAGGGTAAGCAATCACACCCCCTGTAGCCATAGTGTGGGTGGCTTTTGTGAGTTGCTGGCTAGTGGGCTGCATATGCTTCCTATTACTGAGTGTCAAAATATTTTTTCATAGCCACCGCTTGTTAAGCGCAAATGGCCAAGTAGCTCTAATTCTACCAGTTGAGCAGCAACCTCTGCGTATGGCTGGTCTAACTGAGCACACAGTATATCAACTGGCAGCGCTTCATAGCCAAAAAGTCTTAGTAATTTTTCTAAATTAGCATCCAACTTCAAAAATTCATCCACCGCACCGCTATCTTTGGGAGTGAAGGCTTGTATGAAGGGTTTGAGCTGGGGCGCTAGCTCCGCCAAGATCTGTTGTGGTTGATCTACTAACAATGCACCAGATCTTATGAGCTGGTGACACCCTTGGGCTTGAATGTTATGCACGCTTGATGGAATTGCAAATACCTCTCGGTCTTGGTCTATCGCAATTTTTGCAGTAATTAATGAACCACTCTTAAGTGCGGCCTCAACTACTAAAACGCCTAAACTTAAACCGCTAATAATACGGTTTCGTTGAGGAAATCGGTAAGCTAATGGTTTGGCCATTAAGGGCCATGGTGAAACTAATAACCCAGCGCCATCAAGAATACGCTGCGCCAATGCATGGTGCTGGTTAGGGTATATAATGGCTAAGCCAGAACCCAGCACCGCTATGGTGTCTGCTTGCACATCTAGGGCGCCCTGATGACTGGCGCCATCAATACCAAGGGCTAAACCGCTCACAATAGTAAGCCCACTTTTACCTAGCTGGCCTGCAAAAGTTTTCGCCAAAGCCATTGCAGTTGGGGTGGCTTTTCTAGCACCCACCATGGCAAGGCATGGCTCATTCAGCAAACTAATACGGCCCTGAGCCCATAAAAACCCGGGTGCATGGTGGGTTTGTTTTAATGCGTCTGGGTATGCCGCGTCATCGTGCAAAACCAATACAGCATGATGATCAACAGCCCATTTAAGCTGTTTTGATAGGCTGTGCCGCAAGTCTGTTGAGGTTAGCTTAGCCAATTGCTGGCGTTGCTCAGTTTTCAATATGGCTTCTAGCTGCGATGTTTTTTGCGCAGCTAAAACAGCCATTCCGTGGCCATATTGCTTTGCTAAGTGGTGACTTTGTTTAAACGTTAAATTAAGTTCACTCAAGGCAAGCCACGCCAAATGGTGATCATCCATAATCATTCCATTACTAAAGACAGTTAGTGGTATAATTATAGATAACAATTATTTTTATGTGCTACGGCTCAAAAGCGTTGCCTTAATTAACCCTAAAGAACCAAGAATATCATGGCATTACTGACTATTTTAGAATTCCCAGATCCACGTTTACGAAAAGTTGCAGTAGACGTTACTGACATCAATGACGATATTAGAGCGCTTGCAAAAGACATGCTGGAAACTATGTACAATGCCCCAGGCATTGGCTTAGCGGCTTCACAAGTCAATGTTCACAAGCGTATTGTAGTGATTGATGTGAGTGATGAAGGCAATGACCCTAGAATACTGATTAACCCAACTTGGGAGCCTTTAACTGAAGAAACCCAATCCTATCAGGAAGGCTGTCTGTCAGTGCCTGAATTCTATGATGATGTTGCGCGTTTCAGCAAAATTCAGCTCAATGCTTTAGATGAAAATGGTAATGTGATTTCTGAGCCAGCAGAAGGCTTGTTTGCAGTATGTATTCAGCACGAGTTAGATCACCTTAACGGTAAGCTTTTTGTTGATTATCTTTCTAGGCTTAAACGTGAGCGTATTCGTAAAAAACTAGATAAGAAGCATCGCGACCAAGTTAAAGACGCTTTATACGCTGAAAAAATGAAAGCCCAACAGGACGCCCAAGCGTGAGTCAAAAGGGTTTGCGGATTATTTTTGCTGGTACGCCAGATTTTGCAGCTCAACACTTACAAGCCCTGCTTGATAGCAAGCACCAGGTCATTGGGGTATACAGCCAACCCGATCGCCCAGCAGGTCGCGGTAGAAAGCTAACAGCAAGCCCCGTTAAAGCCTTGGCGCTTGAGCATGGTATCGATGTTCAGCAGCCTCTAAGCTTTAAAGATGAAGCTTCCAAAAACACGCTAAAAGACTTCAACGCAGACATTATGGTGGTGGTTGCTTATGGCTTATTGTTGCCTCAAGCGGTATTAGATACACCTAAACTTGGATGCATCAATGTGCATGGCTCTTTGCTGCCTAGGTGGCGCGGAGCAGCACCCATTCAGCGTGCTATATTGGCCGGTGACAATAGCTCAGGCATCACTATCATGCAGATGGAGGCAGGGCTTGATACCGGGCCTATGCTGCTAAAAGCCGAAACACCTATTACCCAAGATGACACGAGTGCAAGCCTCTATGCAAAGCTTGCTAGCTTAGGCTGCACAAGCTTAATTGAAGCTTTAGATGCCCTGCAAGAATCAGCCCTTACACCCCAAGTTCAAGACGATGCCCAAGCTAACTATGCAAGCAAGCTAGTGAAAGCTGAAGGCGCCATCAATTGGCACCAAAGTGCAAAAGAAATTAGCCTTCAGGTGCGGGGGCTTAATCCTTGGCCTGTAGCCTATAGCGATTGGCAAAATAATCACTTGCGCATTTGGATGGCAAGCCCACTAGAGACTGTGAGTAATAAAGAACCAGGCACTTTGGTGGCTATAGATAAGACAGGCATAGAAGTTGCCTGTGGCAGTGGGCACTTAAAGATTACGCAATTACAGTGGCCAGGGGGTAAAGCCTTGAGCCAAAACGAATTGATGAACCTGAAACCAAAAATGCAATTAGGCGATTCGTTTACTAGCCTTGAAATGGAAAAATAATCATGGCCAACCCGCGCCTATTGGCTGCTCAAGCACTCACCAGTGTTTTAGAGCATAAAGGTTCTCTTGCTTCTAGCTTACCTAAAGCGCTAGAAGCTGCTGAACATGGTGATCGCGCCTTGATCCAACAACTGTGTTACGGCACTTGTCGACATTTCCCGCAGCTTGAGCTGATTGCCGAACAACTTCTTCATAAGCCAATGAAACCCCAAGACCAGGATATCTATGCCCTGATTTTAATGGGTTTATACCAAATTAAAGCCATGCGCACGCCAGATTACGCTGCAGTTGATGCCACTGTTCAGGCCGCTAAAGCCAGTGGCAAACGCTGGGCAGACAAACTCATTAATGGCGTGCTGCGCTCATACATTCGCGGCGGCAAAGACCTAGAAGAAGTATTAAGTGAACACGAAAGCTATTGTTACAACCACCCGCAATGGTTTATCTCAAAACTAAGCAACCATTGGCCAGACTTATGGCAAGATATTTTAGCGGCCAACGACCCCCAAGCGGCACTTACCTTGCGCGTGAATACTTCTAAAATTAGCCGCGATGATTATATGGCGGCTCTCACAGAGGCAGGCCATGGCGCTAAAAAATGCCAATATAGCGATGTGGGCGTGCAGTTAGATAAACCCAGTGACGTGATTAAACTGCCTGGTTTTGAAGAAGGCTGGTTTAGTGTTCAAGATGAAGCACCACAGCTTTGTACCCAAATGTTAGAGCTAAGCCCCTCTTTGCATGTGCTTGATGCGTGTGCTGCGCCAGGAGGCAAAACCTGCCATTTATTAGAAGCGCAAGATATGAGCGTCGTTGCCGTGGAACTGGAAGAGCGTCGTATCCAGCGCATGGAAGACAACCTCTTTCGTATGGACCTTCAGGCCGAAATTATTTGCGCAGATGCAAGCGAGCCAGACCAATGGTGGGATGGCAAAGCCTTTGATCGCATATTACTAGATGCGCCCTGTTCTGCTACGGGCGTCATCAGACGTAATCCTGACATCAAAATGTTGCGCTCTAGTGAAGACGTTTTAGAACTAGCTCAATTACAACTTAAACTGCTGACTAATCTATGGCCATTGCTAAAGCCAGGTGGCTTTTTACTCTATGCGACATGTTCGGTGTTGCGCCAGGAAAATGACCGCCTTGTTACGCGTTTTTTAAAACAACAAGAAGACGCTGTGCATATTCCCATCGAAGCAGATTGGGGGCTTAAGTTAGAGGTTGGCCGTCAGCTATTCCCCAACCCTTCAAGCCATGATGGTTTTTACTACGCCAAACTTCAAAAACCGCTTCATTAGTTGTGATTTTGGTGGACTATTGTACTTAAGGTTCTGCTATTATGATGTTCATTAATCCATCTTGAGGCTTTTTGCTCTACTATGAAAATCATCATTCTTGGTGCCGGTCAAGTTGGCCGCACGCTTGCTGAAAACTTGGCTAACGATGCCAATGATGTGACCATGGTGGATCAAAACGCCGGCCACTTAAAAGACCTACAAGATCGTCTTGATATACGCACGGTCAGAGGACACGCATCTTTACCCAGCATTCTAGAAAGTGCAGGCGCTGAAGATGCTGACATGCTGGTCGCAGTGACCAATAGTGACGAAGTGAATATGGTAGCCTGTCAAATTGCCAAAACCATGTTTCAAACCCCTACCATTATCAGCCGCATTCGCGAGCACCAATACCTTTTAGAGCGAGAAGCTTTATTTACTGAAGAGCCGCGTGCCTTTCCTATCGACGTCATTATCAGCCCGGAAAAGCTGGTAACAGCTCACGTGCAAAGGCTGATTGAAAACCCAACTGCTCTGCAAGTATTAGACTTTGCTAAAGGTAAAGTGCAACTGGTGGCAGTGTCTGCTAACCATGGTGGCCCGTTAGTTGGCAGGCCCGTGTCGGACTTGCGCAGTCATATGCCAAATATAGACACACGCGTGGCCGCTATTTTTAGAAATGAAAAAGCCATTGTGCCCTCGGGACAGACTCGCATTCATGTGGATGATGAAGTTTTCTTTATTGCTGCTAAAGCAGACATTAATAAGGTAATGAGCGAGCTTCGCCGGTTAGAAAAGCCTTACAAACGAATTATGATTGCAGGCGGTGGCAACATCGGTGCCAGGCTTGCTCGTAATTTACGTAAAAACTTTAGGGTTAAGATCATCGAGCGTGGTTTAGAACGCTGTGAACACTTAGCCGACAGCCTTGATGATGTCATTATTCTTCACGGCAGCGCATCTGATAGAGATCTTTTGATAGAAGAAAACATCGAATCTACTGATGTTTTTTGCGCACTGACTAACGATGACGAAGCTAATATTATGGCTTCTATGTTGGCTAAACGGTTGGGCGTTAGAACGGTAATGACGCTCATCAGTAACCCAGCCTATGTCGACCTTATTGAAGATGGCACTATAGACATCGCTATCTCTCCCCAACAAACCACCATCAGTAGCCTGCTCACCCACGTTCGCCGTGGTGATATTGTCAATGTTCACTCTTTAAGACGAGGTGCTGCTGAAGCGATTGAAGTGGTAGCGCATGGTGATTCGAAGAACTCCAAAGTTGTCGGCCGCTGCATTGCTGATATTCCTTTGCCCGCAGGTACAAGCTTTGGCGCCATTGTTCGAGGCGATACGGTGTTGATTGCTCACCATGACACGGTTATTGAAAATGATGACCATTGCATACTTTTCTTAACAGATAGGCGCATGATTCACGATCTTGAACGTTTATTTGCCGTGACGATTGGATTCTTTTAGGCCTTAATATGCACTTTCGCGTCACCTTAAAAATTATTGGCATGCTACTGATGGCATTCAGTACCTCTATGCTGCCTTCTCTTTTAATCGCATTGAGCGTTCCAGGTGATGGTGCACAATGGGCTTTTGGGGTCTCGTTTGTTATTACCTTTGTGGCTGGTTTTTTACTTTGGTTGCCATTTGCAAAACAAAACAGAACGCTTCGAACTCGAGACGGCTTTGTGGTTGTGGTGATGTTCTGGTCTATCCTAGGCTTGTTTGGGGCTTTACCCTTTTACCTATCAGACCCACTTGCAGCCTTAGATCCTCATTGGAGCTATGTAGATTCTTTATTCGAATCCTTATCAGGCCTCACTACTACAGGTGCAACCGTCATCACTGCGCTTGATGACCTACCAAAATCTTTGTTATTTTATCGCCAATTTTTACAATGGTTTGGCGGCATGGGTATCATTGTTTTAGCGGTCGCGATATTGCCTATGCTAGGCATAGCAGGCGCCCAGCTTTATCGTGCAGAGACTCCAGGCCCAGTAAAAGACGCCAAGCTTACCCCACGCATTACCGAAACTGCTAAGCAGCTTTGGTACATCTATTTATCCCTAACAGTCACTTGTGCCATCGCCTATTGGTTAGCTGGAATGAGTGCATTTGACGCGCTAACTCATAGTTTCTCTACAGTCGCTATTGGTGGTTTTTCTACTCACGATGCAAGCCTAGGCTACTTCAACAGCGCAGCCATCGAGACCATTGCCATTGTCTTCATGCTATTAGCAGCTGTTAACTTTACGTTGCACTTTCACACTGCTCGCACGATTAGGCAAAAGCATTACCGAGCAAGCCTAATGCACTATTGGAAGGATGAGGAATTGCGCTTCTTCCTAAGTGCTTTAGCTACTATCTGCGTGATTACTGTAGGTACCTTATGGCTGACTAACGGCATGACATTCAATGATAGCTTTCGCCAAGGCATTTTTGAGGTGGTCTCAATCGCAACCACTACAGGATATGCCACGGCTGATTTTGCCCAATGGCCTGCCATGCTAGCCGTATTGTTATTTACAGCAGCCTTTATGGGTGGCTGTGCGGGTTCTACTGCCGGTGGTATGAAAGTAGTTAGAGTGCTTATTTTGGCCAAGCAAGGCTTGCGTGAGATAAGACGGTTAATTCACCCAAATGCAATTATCCACGTAAAGCTAGGTTCTAGCCCAATTCCAGACCGTGTTGCCGAGGCGGTTTGGGGGTTTTTCTCAGTTTATGCACTCGTGTTTGTTGTCATGATGATCGCACTGCTTGGTACTGGCTTAGATCAGGTTACAGCTTGGTCAGCCGTTGGCGCAACTCTTAACAATTTAGGCCCTGGTTTAGGCGATGTTGCCACCAACTATGCCTCCATTAATGACCCAGCTAAATGGATTCTTTGCTTCTCAATGCTGCTTGGTCGTTTGGAAGTATTCACTTTGTTAGTATTATTCACGCCTATGTTCTGGCGTGAGTAAGATACTGTTTTTCGTAGATTTCTAAATATATCAACAGACTTATCCACAGGTTGGCTTAGCCATGTCAGATCGATGGGATCAAGCCTACAGTGCTGCTAAAGAGCTACCAGCTGTATGTTATGGATTGCTTAATTACCGCCACTTATTGCCCAATAAAGGGGTAGGTTTAGACCTTGCATGCGGCTTAGGACAAAACGCTATATTCCTTTCAAAACATGGACTTAGCATGCATGGCTGGGACTACTCAAAGGTAGGACTAGAGCAGATGAAACAGCATTGCCAAAAGCAAGGTGTCAATGTTCAAATGCACCCTATCGACCTAGAATCAGAAACTTGGCCCAAGCTAAGCTTTGATCTTATCTGCGTCAACGCATTTCTTGCTAGGCAGCTTTGTCCACAGATAGTGTCTGCACTAAAGCCTGGTGGAACTTTAGTGTATCAAACCTTCAACACTGTCCATGAACTTGATGGTCAGTGTTTATCCAAGCCTAGCCGTAGCGAGTTTTTATTAGAGCGATATGAACTATTGTCACTCTTTAGCGAGCTAGAGGTGCTGGTGTATGAGGATTATCAAAACACAGCAAAGTATGATGATGCATTGGCAGGCAAGGCGCTTTTAATGGGTCAAAAAAAGTTTAAACCTGCTATGTAAGCTAGCTGATGTGCTTAAACCGATTATACTCCCACTGATACTGCTGTGGGGCACTGCGCACCATTACTTCTATAGCATCATTGATGGCTTGTACTTTGTTTTCTAAAACAACCACGTCATCAGTCGTGTCTTGGTGTGAAGCTTTTTCAACAAGTTGGGTAATATCTTCCAGCTCTATTGCAAAGCCTTGATTTAATGGTAATCGTTTGGCAAAACCTAAAACAACCTGTGTGTTTTTGGTCTTGGTAAGTTGCGCAGCCAATGTCATTGTGTAGGCAGGTTGACCAAACCAAAAACTTTTAATTCCTGAAGGTGGCTTTGGCTCTTGGTCAGGTAAAATTAGTACAACTTCACTTTTAACAAGGGCCCGTTTTAGTTGCATAACGCCTTTCGCAGAAGCAGGTGCCAGCGCCATGCCAGCTTTACTTCTAGCGTTATAAATAAGTTGATCTAAACCTGGCAGCTTGGCTGGTGTGTATAGGGCTGTGACTTTGCATTGATGTGCAGCCCAATTTGCAAATAGCTCCCAGTTGCCAAGATGGGGGGTAATCAACACCACCCCACCCCGATTTACTGCCTGTTCGAGGCACTCTTGGCCTTTGACGTGAACCACGCTTTTGAGATTATTATCACTTTTACATGTCCAATTGAGGCCCATTTCCAAGGCTGCATTGACAGTTTGCAATACACTTTGTCGGACCAGTTTTTTTTGCGCCCGCTGGCTAAGAGTGGGCCAACAGCGCCTGATATTGAGTTGGGTCTGTGCAACGGTTTTATTGGGCACCAACATCAGTAAGATAAATACTTTAAAGGCGAGCAATCTCAACAGCCACAAAGGCAGTTTTCCTAAGATTCGAAGAAGCCCCACAGCAAGTTTAGATTTTAGGTCTTTAGACATAATAGAGGTTGGTCATTGAAAGATAAGCGACTTAACATAGCCTAATACTATGATACCTACAAAAGCTTGTTTAAACGAGTGTTCTGGAGCATTGCCGAACATGTCACCTGGGTTTTGCTAGTGTATAATATCGCTTTTAAATATATTGCATCCTAAATGCGATTTTTTTTACTTAACCTATGGATTTAGTCGTGGATAAAAATACCGATACCAGCACTTTCCAGGGCCTCATATTTGCCCTGCAGCAATACTGGTCAGCCCAGGGTTGCAATATAATGCAACCTCTAGACATGGAAGTTGGGGCGGGCACGTTTCACCCTGCAACATTCCTAAAGGCGATTGGCCCTGAAAGTTGGAGTGCTGCATACGTTCAGCCAAGTAGACGCCCTACCGATGGTCGTTACGGAGAGAATCCAAACAGGCTGCAACACTACTTCCAGTTTCAAGTTGTTATTAAGCCTTCACCTGCCAACTTTCAAGAACTGTATTTAGAATGCTTAGATCACTTAGGTATTGATACTTCGGTTCACGATGTACGTTTTGTAGAAGATAACTGGGAATCACCAACTCTTGGAGCCTGGGGCTTGGGCTGGGAGATTTGGTTAAATGGTATGGAGGTTTCCCAATTCACCTATTTTCAGCAGGCAGGTGGTATTGAGTGTTATCCAGTTATGGGCGAAATCACCATCGGATTAGAGCGCATCGCTATGTATTTGCAGAATGTAGATAGCGTCTATGACCTTGTATGGAGTCGGGCTGCGGATGGCTCTACAGTGACCTATGGTGATATTTTTCATCAACAAGAAGTTGAAATGTCTACATTTAACTTTGAGCATGCCGAAGTGGAAACTTTGTTTTCAAACTTTAATCACTATGAAACTGAATGCGCTCGCATGGTGGAAGCCAAGCTTCCGCTGCCAGCCTATGAGTTTGTGCTTAAAGCCTCTCATGTTTTTAACCTATTGGATGCGAGGCATGCTATCTCAGTTACTGAGCGCCAACGTTATATCCTTAGGGTACGCACACTAGCAAGACAAGTAGCACTTGAATATTATTCGGCCAGAAAAGCATTGGGCTTTCCTTTAGCAAGCCAAGAATTGCGCGATGAATTATTACAAGATAAAGGAGCGCAATCATGAGCACCGATAACTTTTTGTTTGAGTTAGGGACCGAAGAGCTGCCACCAAAATCTTTGCTTTCTCTATCTAATGCTTTAGAAGCTAATATTGTTAAATCTTTGGCTGATCTTGGTTTAGCGCACGCTAATGTAAAAAGCTTTGCAACGCCAAGGCGTCTAGCTGTCGTTATTGAAGGGTTAGAGCTACAACAAGCAGATCGCCAAGAGTCCCGCAGGGGCCCTTCTGTTAAAGCACCTGAACAGGCTATACAAGGTTTTGCTCGCTCATGCGGGGTGAGCCCTGAAGAGCTCTCTGTTTTAGATACTGATAAAGGGCAGTATTACGAATTTGACCGCAAGGTAGAAGGCGAAAAAACGATCACTTTAATAGCAGGCGTTGTGACAACTGCTCTTTTGGCTTTACCTATTGCTAAACGCATGAGATGGGGCGCTTCGCGTGAAGAGTTTGTACGTCCAGTGCAGTGGTTCATTATGATGCTAGGCGAGAAGCTAGTGGATACCGAACTGTTTGGTCTACAAAACGGACAGACCACCCGTGGACACCGCTTCCACGGAACGGGCGACTTTGAGATTAATTCTGCTCTAAGTTATTCCTCACAGCTTCTCAGTGAAGGCCATGTAATTGCAGACTTTAACGAGCGCAAAGAGTTGATTAGAGCTCAAATTCAGGAACAAGCACTGGCAGTGAGTGCAAATGCGATTGTAGATGAGAAGCTCTTAGATGAGGTGACTGCGTTAGTGGAATACCCGGTTTGTCTAACGGGTAGGTTTGATGAGCGTTTTCTTGAATTGCCAGCGCAAGCGCTAGTGTCCTCCATGAAGGAGCATCAAAAGTATTTTCATTTTGAAGACAATAATGGCCAAATTTTGCCATTGTTTTTAACCGTAAGTAACATCATAAGCAAAGATGCATCCCAAATCATTTCGGGTAATGAGCGAGTTATTCGCCCTCGCCTTGCAGATGCTGCATTCTTTTTCGAAACGGACAAAAAGAGCCGCCTTGAAAGCCGGAATGAAGGGCTAGGTAAAGTGGTGTTTCAGGCCAAGCTTGGAACCTTGCTATCAAAAACCCAACGCATTTCAACATTGGCTTCGCGTATTGCCACGTTATGTGGCGCAGATGCTGCTTTGGCTGCACGGGCTGGCATACTTTGTAAGGCAGATTTAAATACAGAAATGGTCTTAGAGTTTGGCGACCTACAAGGGCTCATGGGGCATGTATACGCCCTTAACGATGGTGAAGACCCGCAGGTGGCGAAGGCGTTGGAGCAACACTATTGGCCAAAGTTTGCAGGTGATCTTTTACCTGAGACGAGTATTGCAAGCTGTGTTGCTCTGGCGGATAGGTTGGATACCCTAGTAGGGCTATTCGGCATTGGACAGCCTCCAACGGGAAGCAAAGACCCGTATGCGCTTAGGCGCGCAACCGTTGGCTTGGTAAGGATTATTATTGAACAAGGGCTTGAATTGGATTTAGCGGATCTTATCGCAGCTGCCTATAAGCTTCATGCAGATCTGCCTCAACCTCTTGAAGAAGTTGAACCAAAATTACTGGCTTTCGTATTTGATCGTTTGCGCGCATATTACGATGATCAAGACATACCAGTAGAGGTCTACCTTTCAGTCATGGAAAACAAGTCTGGGTCCTTGTTCGATTTTGATAACCGAATGAAGGCAGTGACACAGTTTACTGGTTTAGAGTCTGCCGACTCCCTGTCTGCGAGTAATAAGCGGGTGAGTAATATCATCGCTAAAAACGGAGTGGGTACAAGCGCATTAGATACTTCAGTTTTTGTTGATGCCGCAGAAGTCGGACTCTACGAAACCCTTATGGTGGTCAGAAAAGACAATGACAAAGCTCTAGCAGATGGAGATTATCAGGCCGCCCTCACCTCTATGCTTGCGCTGTCAGATCCGCTGGACAGGTTCTTCACAGAAGTGATGGTGATGACAGATGATGAATCAGTCAAAAACAACAGGCTGGCGCTCTTAAGTGAAGTTCGAACCGAACTTGGCAGAATTGCGGACATAAGCCTGTTATCAAGCTAGTCCCAATTGAAATCTGATGTTTCACGTGAAACATCAGATTTCAAAATGTCTTATTAAAATTTTGTCAAAAAAAAGCCTCTTTCTAGAGGCTTTTTTATTGGTTCGAAATGGTGAACATTAGAAATCTAGGTTAGCCACTCGCAAGGCATTTTCTTCGATGAACAACCGCCTAGGTTCTACGTCGTCACCCATCAGGGTGGTAAACATTTGATCCGCAGCAATAGCATCATCGATGGTAACGCAAAGCATGCGCCGATGCTCTGGATCCATTGTAGTCTCCCAAAGCTGATCAGGATTCATTTCACCCAAACCTTTATAACGTTGGACTGCTAAGCCACGTCGGGCCTCTTTCATTAACCACGCTATACCAGACGCAAAACTCTCGGTAGGGAAAGTCTTTTCTCCTCGCTTAAAGTAGCCATCAACTTCTAGTAACCCAGCAAGTGAGTTATTTAAAGCGATGATAGAACGAAACTCAGAAGAACTAAAGAAATCGAAACTGATTGGATAATCCACGTCAATACCGTGTGTTGTGATGGTTACGGTAGGCAAGTATCCATCGCGTTCTGGGTTCGCGGTAATCTTACCATCATAAAGAGCACCTCCAACTTCTTGGCCTTCAAGACAAGCCAACAAAGCATCAAGCCAAGTAGCAACAACATCTTGGTCGTGCAGCGCCTCTATCTCGATAGGTGGAGCATAGATCATCTGCTCAAGAATAACTGCGGGTATTAATCGCTCTACACGTTTAATTGTGCTCAAAACTTGGCGATATTGTACCGCTAAGCTTTCTAACCCAGGGCCAGATATTGCCGGGGCACTTGCGCTTGTGTGCAGTGCTGCCCCATCCAAAGCGCCTTGCAATAGATAGGCATCTAATGCGGCTTCATCCTTTAAGTATTGCTCTTGTTTGCCTTTTTTCACCTTATAAAGTGGTGGTTGCGCAATAAACAAATGACCATCCTCGATCACCTTGGGAAGGTGCCTAAAGAAGAATGTTAGCAACAAGGTACGTATATGAGCGCCGTCAACATCGGCATCAGTCATCACAATGACGCTATGGTAACGTAGCTTCTCTATGTCAAACTCATCTCGGCCAATGCCACAACCCAGGGCCGTGATTAAGGTGCCCACTTCTACCGAAGACAACATCTTGTCAAAGCGTGCTTTTTCGACATTCAATATTTTACCCTTTAAAGGTAATATCGCTTGGGTACGTCGATTACGCCCTTGCTTGGCTGAACCACCAGCGGAGTCACCCTCCACCAAGTAGATTTCTGAAAGACCTGGGTCTTTTTCCTGACAGTCTGCTAACTTACCTGGCAAGCCAGCAATATCTAAAACCCCCTTACGACGGGTCATGTCTCTTGCTCTTCGTGCCGCTTCACGTGCCCTTGCGGCATCGATCATCTTACCCACAATTACCCGTGCTTCTTGTGGGTTTTCTTGTAGAAAATCTGTCAGATAACGACCAAGCTCCTGCTCTACAGCAGACTTAACCTCTGATGACACCAACTTGTCTTTTGTTTGTGAAGAAAACTTAGGGTCTGGAACCTTAACTGAAATAATTGCAGTAAGGCCCTCACGCGCATCATCACCAGAAGTAGCAACCTTTGCTTTTTTCTGGGCGGCCTCGGCCTCTATATAGCTATTAAGAGTCCTGGTAAGCGCTGAACGGAAACCACTTAAATGGGTGCCACCATCTCGCTGGGGAATATTGTTAGTAAAGCAGTGTATGCTTTCTTGAAATGAATCATTCCACTGCAGGGCAACTTCAACCCCCACGCCATCTGCATGCATGGTACTAAAGTGCATACATTTATTGATGGGTGTTTTGTTCGTATTTAAGTATTCAACAAAAGCGGCCACGCCGCCTTCATAACAGAACAGCTCCTCGCGCCCTGATCGCTCGTCCTTAAGACGAATAGCGACACCAGAGTTAAGGAACGAAAGCTCACGAAGTCTTTTTGCGAGCAAATCAAAATGGAACATGATGTTACTAAAGGTCTCAGCAGACGCTGTAAAAGTACAGGTGGTTCCCGTGGTTTCTGTCGTGCCCACAACCTTTAGCGGTGCTTGAGGTACACCGTGATGATAAACCTGCTCATGCACTTGGCCGTTGCGACGAATCGTAAGCTTCAATTCCGTAGATAATGCGTTTACTACACTGACACCCACACCATGTAGGCCGCCAGAAACCTTATAGCTGTTGTCGTCAAATTTACCACCGGCATGCAATACCGTCATAATTACTTCAGCAGCAGAGACCCCTTCCTCTTCATGGATATCTACAGGAATGCCTCGACCATCATCAACCACAGTCACAGTATCATCGGACTGTATGGTTACGCTTATTTCTTTACAATGGCCCGCAAGAGCTTCGTCAATACAGTTATCAACAATCTCAAAAACCATATGGTGCAAACCAGTGCCATCGTCAGTGTCACCAATATACATCCCTGGACGCTTGCGCACCGCATCAAGGCCTTTCAGAACTTTGATGCTGGACGAATCGTAGGCTGTTTCTTCGCTCATTAATTACTCCGAAGTCTCTTTCTTAAAATTAGTTCGCTTAAATAATCTTTTTATTTAAGAGATATTTTTCCGTGTTTCACGTGAAACATATTTATAGTTGTATTTTTGGGCCAGCTGTCTGCCAGCTCTTCTGGACTAGTGCTTGTAATGAACACCTGTGTATTCATCTCTACCAACTGTTTGCACACCTCTGCCCTGTGGCGCCAATCTAACTCTGCAGCCAAATCGTCAACAAGGAATATGCACTTGCGGCCTTCAGATTCACTCAGCAACTTACCCTGCGCTAGCTTAAGCGCCACCACAACAAGTTTCTGTTGTCCACGCGACAAGCGCTCCACTGCGTTAACGCCATTTAAGGTGAATTTTAAGTCTGCCCTTTGTGGGCCTCGTTGCGTGTACCCTAGTTGGATATCTCGCTCTAAGGTCTCGGCGAGAACCTCAGCATAATCACGGTTTGCAGCCCAGCCAGAGTAAAAACCCAGCTTTAAATCTGGAATAGTGACCAGCCCTTCTAGAAGCTCAAAAAAAATCGGCTTAAGAAGCTCCAAATAACCCTCTCTAAGGCCATTAAGCGAAGTGGCCGCCTGCACCAAGGCCGGGTCAAAACTCGCCCTTACATCTGCGTTCATTGTACCACATTTCAGAGCGCTGTTACGTTGTTTTAACAGCCTTTGAGACTGCTTCCATAAGCCAAAAAAACTTTGGTGATGATGGTAAACCCCCCAATCCAAATACTGCCTTCTTACACTTGGGCCTGCATCAATCAACCTCGCAGAATTTGGGTCTATAAGCTGAATGGGTAAAAGGCTAGCAAGCTCAGAAACAGAGGCGATACTTTCGCCATTCAAACGGACGCTATGATTGCCATCAAGTCTTCGGTTCATACCCAAAGAATCTAGAACGCCTTGGCCATTTTTAACTTTAGAAAAGAGAATACAATCCGTCGCACCGTCTGAAATAATTGAGTTAAGCTTCAAGCTCCTAAATGAGCGCCCCAAACTGAGCATGTGCATTGCTTCTAGTAGGCTTGTTTTACCACTGGCATTCTCACCATAAATAAGGTTGACGCCCTCACCAAACTCGGCCTCGACATGGGTAAGATTACGTAGGCGTTGAACGCTAAGTTGTTGAATTGACATGGATTATTATTGCCAATAAAGGTTTAGAGCGCATGTATCTGCATACACACGCCGCCAGTTAGAGGGAAAACCACCACGGGCTTCTCGCAAAATAACTAGAGTCGCATCGGCATAATAACGTATTGTGCGGATCCACTGCCTCCCTCTGAAAGAAGTGCACTAGAATTGGAATCACTCAAAGTTATCTTAACTTGGTCGCTATGAAGCACATTGAGAACATCTAACACGTAACCGACATTAAACCCAATTTCAATTTGGGCCCCTTGATAATCGACCATGAGGCTTTCTTCGGCTTCCTCTTGCTCTGGGTTATTAGCGACTACCTGCAGATTAGTGTCGCTGACCGTCATTCGAACGCCGCGATATTTTTCGTTGGACAAAATTGCTGCCCTGCTCAGCACGCCTCGCATTGCCATACGATCCACTAACACTACTTTATCTCCATTGCGCGGTAAAACTCGCTCGTAGTCTGGGAATTTGCCATCAACTAACTTGGAAGTGAAGATAAATTCATTAGTAAACGCACGAATGTGGCTTGCCCCAATCACTAAACGAACTTGCGCATCTTCATCGGTCATTAAACGTGCCAACTCTAGAACGCCCTTTCGAGGCACAATAAGTTGTTGGCCAGATTGTTCTGGCAGACCAACGGGCATAAAACTTGTTGCAAGCCTGTGACCATCCGTTGCCACCGTTCTAAGTTGTGACTCTTTGATTTCAAACAACATGCCATTAAGGTAGTAACGAACATCTTGTTGCGCCATTGCAAAACCTGTCTGGTCTACCAACTGCTTAAGCGCCATTTGTGGTACTTCAAACTCAAAGGATTCAGGACTGTCTTCAACATTGGGAAAATCAGCGGCTGGTAAGGTGGCTAACTTAAATTTACTACGGGCAGAACGAACTAATACATGATCATCTTTTTGCGACACTTCAATCATCGAGTGATCAGGCAGCGACTTACAAATATCCATAAGCTTACGAGCAGGTATGGTGACACTGCCGCTTAGGCCTTCTTGCTCCAAACTCACTCTACCTACGAGTTCAACCTCTAAGTCAGTACCTGTAAGTGTAAGCTGGTCACCCTCAACGACAACCAAGATATTGGCCAACACGGGCAGGGTTTGGCGCCTTTCTACAACTCCGGCCACAAGGACTAGTGGTTTTAAAAGTGCTTCTCGGCTTATGGTAAATTTCATGCTGCAATCCTGTTAACGGTTAAGGCTCTTCAAACTATGGGTTTAAACGGTTAATGTGCGATATAAGTTATCATAATCATCGT
The DNA here is from genome assembly GCA_964022265.1 of uncultured Oceanospirillaceae bacterium. Taxonomy (GTDB): domain Bacteria; phylum Pseudomonadota; class Gammaproteobacteria; order Pseudomonadales; family Balneatricaceae; genus Njordibacter. The sequence continues at coordinate 22,139 of CAXHZX010000003.1, forward strand.
GAATGTCACGGTCTGCTTCACGTAATTCTTTTATTTTTCTGCACGCGTGCAAAACGGTCGTATGGTCTCTACCACCAAATGCATCACCAATCTCTGGCAAGCTATGATTGGTAAGGTCTTTAGCTAAGGCCATGGCCAGCTGACGGGGCCTTGCCACTGACCTTGAACGCCTTTTAGATAAGATGTCGGCAATTTTTATTTTATAATATCCCGCCACCGTTTTTTGAATATTATCAATGCTAACCTTTCTATCTTGCAAAGCTAAAAGGTCTCTAAGGGACTCTTGAATAAAAGGTGTTGAAATGGGCTCGCCCGTAAAGTGTGAATTCGCAACAACGCGCTTAAGTGCCCCTTCTAGCTCTCGTACGTTAGACCTAATCTTTTTCGCCAAGAAAAACGCTGCATCCTCTGGCAATACAATATTACCTTCAGCGGCTTTTTTCATCAAAATGGCCACTCGTGTCTCAAGCTCTGGTGGCTCAACAGCTACAGTAAGTCCCCAGCCAAACCTAGATTTTAGGCGATCTTCAAGACCTACAATCTCTTTTGGATAGCGATCGCAAGTCAAAATCATCTGCTGACCACTTTCTAACAACGCATTAAAAGTATGGAAGAACTCTTCTTGTGAGCGCTCCTTTCCAGCAAAGAATTGAATATCATCAATTAGCAACGCATCAACAGAACGATAGAAACGTTTAAATTCATTAATTGCATTAAGCTGAAGGGCTTTTACCATATCCGCCACAAAGCGCTCTGAGTGCAAATACACGACTTTGGCATTGGGATTACGTTCGATTAAAGCTGCGCCTACAGCATGCATTAAGTGAGTTTTACCTAAACCAACACCCCCATACAAAAAAAGCGGATTGTATGAGCTGCCTGGGTTTTCTGACACTTGCTTCGCCGCTGCAAGCGCTAATTGGTTTGATTTGCCTTGAACAAAACTTGAGAAAGTGAAGGCTTTGTTAAGGTAGCTTTGGTGGCGTACCGAACCTTCAACTTGCACAATCCTTGATGAGTCTTGCGAATTGGAACTGCTATCTTTAAGTATTGCCGAAGGCGTTCGGGTAATAGTAGATGTAGGGTTAAAACTAGAAGGCGACGTATCTTGGGTTGCTGTTTGAATAATAGAAGCGCTTCCAGCTACCCCGACCACAAGCTCTACACCTTGCGTGGCCTCTGTAGCAAAATCTGCAACAAGTTCTCGAATTCTAGAAAAATACTTATCCCTAACCCAATCTCGCACAAAACGATTAGGCGCCGCTAGCTGAATCATGGTTCCCTCTTCGTTGACTTTCAAAGGGCGAATCCAAGTATTAAACTGTTGACTAGGAAGCTCATCCTGAAGACAAGTTAAACACTGCTGCCAAAGCTCTTGAGACATTTTATATAGCGCCAAAGTAAATGGATACCAGTAAGGCCACAAACAAGGCCTTAAAGCATGTGAATAAGTTTGCCAGTTTATCACTAACAGGGCAAAGTTATCCACAGGCAAGCTTAGATAACATCATTTATCCACTAAGTTGATACCACTCATATTATATTTGTTGTTTTAACCCGAATTTAATCACTTTCAATGTTAATGAGGGTTGCTATTAGCGAAGGCCTCTAATATAATTTCGCCCCTAGATTTTTAAAGCCAGTGTTTTTGGCCCTCAACTTAATATTTGCGAGACCGATCATGAAAAGAACGTTCCAACCTAGCGTCCTAAAGCGCAAGCGCACTCACGGTTTCCGTGCACGCATGTCAACTGTAGGCGGCCGTGCCGTAATCAACGCCCGTCGTGCTAAAGGCCGTAAAGTCTTAAGCGCTTAAGCTGCTTTTGCGCGCATAGCGTATGACGAATTTCGACTTTCCCCGGCATCGACGCCTGTTGAATGCGGGGGACTATCGAAGAGTTTTTGATCAAGCTGAATACAAAGTATCGGATCAGCACCTTCTGATCTTGGCTCGCCCAAGCTTACAAAACCAATCCCGTCTGGGGCTGGTCATCGCCAAAAAAGGCATCAAACTGGCTGTCCACCGCAATCGCGTCAAGCGTATTATGCGTGACAGTTTCAGAAACTTCTGCACGCTAACTAACGAATTTTCTCAACCTTTAGACATTGTTATCTTGTCTAGAAAAGGCTTGGGCGAACTTAATAACGAAGCCGTGCATCGCCTCATGCACAAACAATGGTCTAGATTACGAAAGAAATCGAGCTAATGTGCATCGATTTAACTCACTATCACAGACTAGCCATTGCCATCAGGCGCACAGGCTCTATAATCTAACTCCTTTACAACACAACTAACGACGATTTGCCATTATGGATTTTCAACGCATTATTTTGATTGCAGGTGCCGCCATCATTTCTTACTTGATGGTATTGCAGTGGAACCAAGATTACGGTGTCCAGGCGACAGCCCCAGAACAAATTACCAGCGTTTCTGCGTACGACACAGAGGCTGTGACTACTGATTTTGCTGTAGTAGAAGCGCCCAGCGCTAGTGTAGCTTCGCTACCTAATGAATCAGCAACCCCAGTCACGGGTACCTTGATTGAAGTGCAAACAGACACATTGAATATAGTGATTGACACCCAGGGCGGTGACATTATTCAAGCATCACTAAATCAATACTTAGCCGAAATGGAACACTCTGATGTTCCCTTTACTTTGCTAGAGCAAAACCTACAACGCACTTATGTTGCTCAAAGTGGCTTAATCGGTGCAAATGGCACAGACCTTAAAGGGCGCCCGATCTTTAGCACTGAAAAAACCAGCTACACATTGTCAGACGGTGATCAAAATTTAGAGGTAGTGCTTAGCCTTGTGGATGAAGCGGGTGCACGAATCAACAAAATATACACCTTTACCCGAGGCAGTCATTTAGTCAATCTAACCTATGCTGTGGATAACCTAGGACCAAGCCCCTGGTCAGCCAACCTTTTTGGCCAATTAAAGCGTGACCGTTCAGATGATCCAAGTGCAACAGGTGGCATGGGAATGGCGGCCTACCTTGGACCTGCCTTCTCTTTTGCAGATGAAAAATACTATCGCTATGACTTTGACGACATGGACGATGCTCCATTAAAAGAAAATGGCGTGGGTGGCTGGGTCGCTATGTTGCAGCATTACTTTGTAGCGGCATGGATTCCAAACCCAAAAGTAACAAACACCTACAGCACACGTGTTAATGGCGGCAATTATATTGCGGGTTTTGTTAGCCCGGCGCTAGAGCTTCAAGCGGGCCAAAGCGGTGCCACTTCGGCTGATTTTTATGTTGGGCCTAAGATTCAAGCGGATCTTGAAGCCATTTCTGAAGATTTAGACCTAGTGGTCGATTATGGTTGGCTTTGGTGGGTTTCTCAGCCTCTTTTCTGGTTACTCAACACCATGTTTGGCTTTGTAGGTAACTGGGGTGTGGCTATTATGCTGGTTACCCTATGTGTAAAGGCGTTCTTCTTCTACCCTTCAGCAATTTCATATCGCTCTATGGCAAAGATGCGCACTCTTGCGCCAGAAATCGCTAAACTTAAAGAGAAGTATGGCGATGACCGAACCAAAATGTCACAAGGCATGATGGAATTATATAAGCGCGAAAAGGCTAATCCATTAAGTGGTTGTTTCCCTATTATTATTCAGATGCCAGTGTTTATTGGTTTGTATTGGATGTTGATGGAAACTGTTGAGTTACGCCATGCGCCGTTTATGCTTTGGATCCATGACTTATCAGTACAAGATCCATATTTCATACTGCCATTGTTAATGGGTGCCACTATGTTTGTTCAGCAGACACTAAACCCAACGCCTCCTGACCCTATGCAAGCAAAAATCATGAAGATGTTGCCTGTAGTTTTTACAATATTCTTCTTGTGGTTCCCAGCTGCACTCGTTTTGTATTGGGTGACCAACAACGTATTGTCAATTACCCAGCAGTATGTGATTACCAAGCGCATTGAAAAATCCATGGCTGAGCGTAAGCATTAACCTTACGCCATAAACATGTTAAAAAGGCCTCCTAGTGAGGTCTTTTTTATATGACTCTATAAGCAACCTGTTTTCCAAGGAGCTAAAACCAACGTGCAATCTGATTTAGATACAATCTGTGCTCAAACAACTCCACCGGGTAGAGGTGGGGTCGGCATTATTCGCCTATCTGGTCCAAAAGCCCTAGCAATTGGCCAACAGCTAAGCCAAAACAAAGGCCAAGTACGACACGCCCACTATGGTGCTTTTTTAGATCGAAACGGCGAACAGATTGATGCGGGTATTAGTGTCTATTTTAAAGGCCCCGATTCTTTCACTGGTGAGGACGTATTTGAGTTTCAAGGCCATGGCGGCCAGGTTGTAATGGATGTGTTACAGCGAGAGCTGGCCTTTTTGGGGGCTAGAATAGCAAGGCCTGGTGAGTTTTCTGAGCGCGCGTTTTTAAACGATAAAATGGACCTTGCCCAAGCTGAGTCAATTGCTGACCTTATCGATGCCAGCTCAGAACATGCTGCCAGAAATGCGTTGCGATCTCTTCAGGGCGTTTTCTCAACAAAGGTTAATGCGCTTGTTGAGAGCCTCATTTATTTGCGTTTGTATGTTGAGGCCGCGATAGACTTTCCTGAAGAGGAAATAGATTTTCTAGCCGATGGAAAAGTAAGCTCTTTGTTAGAGGGTGTCATATTTGACCTTAACCAACTCATTGAACAAGCGATACAAGGTAGCTTGTTGCAAGAAGGCATGCAGGTCGTTATTGCTGGAGCTCCAAATGCAGGTAAATCTAGCCTACTCAATGCCCTATCTGGCCAAGAGAGCGCTATCGTTACTGATATAGCAGGCACAACCAGGGATGTGCTGAAGGAAATGATTAACATTGATGGGCTGCCCCTGCACATTATAGACACAGCAGGCCTTAGAGATAGCCCAGACAAAGTAGAACAAATAGGCATTGAGCGCGCGGTGACTGCTATTGGTAAAGCGGATCAAGTTTTACTACTTCAAGATGCCAAAGATAACACCCCTGCTATAAAGCATTGGCGCAAGCTGATGGGGGAAGCTCCCATGCCACGCCAAGTGACTTTAGTGAGAAACAAGATCGACCTTTGTAATACTCAGGCCAGTAAATGTATAGTAGATGGCATTACTTGTATCTATTTAAGCGCAAAGCTTGGCCATGGAATGGAGCTACTACGTGATCAGCTAAAGCATTGTGTAGGTTACCAAACTACAACCGAGGGCGGTTTTAGTGCTAGAAGAAGGCACTTAGATGCGCTTAACCGCTGCCAAATTCTACTTCAAGAAGGCTCTCAACAGTTGGCCTACAGCCAAGCGGGTGAACTCTTAGCAGAAGATCTAAGGCAAGCCCAAGAGTGTTTAAGTGAAATTACTGGCACCTTCACTAGCGATGATCTTTTGGGGCGAATTTTTGGCTCTTTTTGTATAGGAAAGTAACCCTGAATGAATAACCCACAACACATTTTATGCATCGAAGATGAAGTAGATATTCAAGAAATTATGGCTTACAACCTAGAAAAAGCTGGCTTTACTGTATCTATTGCTGATGATGGTGAAAAGGGCTTCAATATGGCCCAAGAAACACTGCCAGATTTAATATTGCTTGATGTAATGCTTCCTAAGCTTAATGGCTGGCAGGTCTGTAAAAAACTTAAAGAAGACTCAAAAACCAGTTCAATACCCGTCATTATGTTGTCTGCTCGAAGTGAGGAAGGTGACATTATTAATGGCCTTGGCCTTGGTGCTGACGACTATGTAACAAAACCTTATAGCCAAGCTGAGCTTCTTGCTAGGATTCATGTCGCTCTTCGAAGACACGCAAAGCAACCCTCCAAATTATTAGCCATTGGCGTTGTAGAAGTGGACCCAGAAGCGTTTCGATGCTGTGTAAATGGTAGCCAAATAAAGCTAACTACCACAGAATTTAAGTTACTACATACATTAATGCTAAGACCTGGCAAAGCGCTATCAAGAGAGCAGCTGATCCTATCTGCATTGGGCGAGGACTCGGATGTAGTGGATAGAAACGTTGATGTGCACATAAGAGGGGTTCGTAAACAGCTAGGAAGTGCTGCAGCGCTGATAGAAACCATTAGGGGTGTGGGATATCGTTGTAATCCAGAATACACTCAAAAACTAGCCACGGAAGACTAACAAAGTGAGCCAAATGCGCCATTCACCCATATTTTTAAAGCTCTACACAGGGTTTGCTGTGGTGATCTTATTTAGCATTTTAATCGTGGGATTAATGGTTCAGCGGCAAATTGAAGAAGCAAGCCTTAGAGACATTCGCAACAATTTATCTAGTCAGGCGCTCATCCTAAAACAATCTTTTGCTAATGTTGAATATAATTCATCAGAACAGATTCAACGAACTGTAGAAAAAATTGGTCAGCAAATCGATACTCGAATCACCCTGATTAAGGCGGATGGTGTGGTTATTGCTGATTCACAATTTTCAGCTAAAGACATGGACAACCATCGTAATAGGCCAGAAATTTTAGCCGCCAAGCGCTCTGATTTTGGTCAATCACAACGCTATAGCCAAACTTTAGGCATGGCCATGTTATACGTTGCTGTGCCGGCTATTTTTAACGGTAGTGAATCTGGCTACATTAGAACCGCTTTATCAACTCAGCGAATTGATGAAGAAATAAATTACCTGCGTAGGGTCATCACCATTGCTGCTAGCTTAACTGGCCTAATTGCATTATTTATCGGCTACTGGCTTGCAATGAGCTTTGCTAGACCTCTTAAACAAATGACTATTATTGCCAATAATTATGCCCACGGTAAATATCAGCTAAGAATACCAAGCCACAGACGAGACGAGATAGGTGATTTGGCTCGCTCTCTTAACCAAATGGCAGACGTGTCATCACGGCGCTTTGATATCATCAAAACAGAGCGAGATCAGCTTTCAACCATTTTAAAAAGCATGAATGAAGGGGTGATTACTGTGACTAGCGATGGGGTGATCAGCCACGCTAATGTTGCTGCCTGTAGAATGCTTAGAGTGAATGCAGATCGTTGCTTAGGGCAGCCTTTAATCGATGTAGAACCGTCCAAAAATTTACACCAAGCTTTTTTACAGTGCCAAAATACCCAACTTAGCGTTGAGCACAACATTCAGCTTCAAGGTTATGCGTTTGCACGCCATTATCGCCTCCATGTTACTTTGCTAAAACAATCTAATGAAGCAGGCGCTATATTAGTTCTGCAAGACACGACCAATGTTAAGCGTTTAGAAAACATGCGCTCAGACTTTGTGGCTAACGCCTCACATGAGCTTAAGACTCCTATCACAGCCATCAGAGGTTTCGCTGAAACACTGATAGAAGATGAAGCAATTGACAAAGAAATGAAGCAACGCTTTATCCGCAAAATTCATGGCCAGTCCATACGCTTATCAGACCTTGTATCTGATCTATTAGCCTTATCTCGCTTAGAAAATAATGACCAGGCCTTTAAGACCCAAGTCGATTTGCAGCAGGTAGTGCCACGCGTTTGTGCGAACTTACAAGCAGTTGCACAAGCGCAACAGATTACGTTAAACCTGATTGCCAATCAAAACTCTTTAATGGTGTTTGGAGACGATAAAGCCTTGGCCCAGATGGCAACCAACATTATCGATAATGCTATTAAATACACCTCACCATTAGGTACAGTGACAGTCACCATCAAAGCTGAAAAAGATTGTGTTGAATTTAGTGTTCAAGATGATGGTTTAGGCATTGATTTGGATGACCAACAAAGGATATTTGAGCGCTTCTATAGAGTAGACAAAGCCCGATCTAAATCTTTAGGTGGTACCGGTTTAGGACTTGCTATTGTGAAACACATAGTACAAAGTCACAGGGGCACCTTAAACCTTAAAAGTGTTATAAATCAGGGATCTACATTCACAATTACCCTTCCTCTAAGTGATACAAAAAATTAATTTAAAATAAAACAATAATCTTTATATTATCTTAATACTTGATCACTATAATGCGCCTCAATAAAAGTATTTTACTATTTATAGAGGCAGTTCTTATGGCAAACCCCATACTCAGTCTGTTTGGCAATTCACCAATAAAACCTTTACAACTACACATGGAAACTGTGCTTGGTTGTGTTGAGTTATTGGTGCCTTTCTTCCAAGCTATCGCTAAAGAAGATTGGGAATCTGTTGAGTCTATCTACAATTCTATTGCAGAATTTGAAGGCAAAGCTGATGACCAAAAGCAAGACATTCGTTTGCACCTCCCAAAAAGCTTATTTATGCCCATCAATCGCTCTGACTTAATTCAATTATTAAGCAAGCAAGATAAAATTTGCAACACCGCTAAAGACATCGCTGGCATTATGCTAGGGCGCAGACAAGTTGTGCCTAAGAAGATTGCTGCTGATATGACAGCTTACGTTAAGTCAGCTGTTTCTGTCGCCTTAGAAGCTAAAGTTGTTATTGATGAGTTAGATGAACTTATCGGATCAGGTTTTGGTGGTAGAGAAATAGACCGCATTAACCGTTGTATCACTAAGCTTGAAAAGGCTGAAGATAAGAATGATAAGCGTCAAATCGGCCTACGTTCTAAATTACATGAGATCGAATCAGACCTCCCACCAATAGATGCAATGTTTATGTATAAGACGATTGAGTCTATTGGTCATTTGGCCGACCACGCACAAAGTGCTGGTGAGCAAATTCAGGTCATCATTGCACGTTAAATCAAATTTAATAAATAAAACAAACTTATTATAAGTTCAGGATATTACTATGGACGTTTTAAGCGAATACGGTCAAATTCTTCTAATTTTAGCCATCATTTTCGGTATTTTCATGGCTTGGGGTGTGGGTGCAAACGACGTTGCTAACGCAATGGGTACCTCTGTAGGTTCAGGCGCAATTACCCTGCGCCAAGCTATTATCATTGCAATGATTTTTGAATTTGCGGGTGCATATTTAGCAGGTGGTGAAGTTACAGCCACTATTCGAAAAGGCATTATAGACCCCCTAAGTTTACAAGGGACTCCAGAATACTTAGTGTATGGCATGTTATCAGCGCTTCTTGCTGCTGGTACTTGGTTGTTAATTGCTACTATTTTAGGTTGGCCGGTTTCTACAACCCATTCAATTGTTGGTGCTATTGTTGGTTTTGCTGCTGTTGCTATCTCCGTTGATGCGGTAAGTTGGGGCAAAGTAGGCACTATTGCTGCAAGTTGGGTCGTTTCTCCTTTGCTTGCAGGCTTTATCTCCTTCATGTTGTTTAAGAGTGTGCAACGCCTAATTCTTGATACAGATAACCCTTTTGCAAATGCAAAACGTTATGTGCCTGTTTATATGTTCATGGTAGGTTTTATGATCACCATGGTTACTCTTATGAAAGGCCTAAAACACGTATTTAAGGATGTTGGCTTCAGCTTAAGTTATTTTGAGATGTCTCTTATCGCAGGTGTTATTGGTCTAATTGTGGCCTTTGGCGGCAACCTGATGTTAATGCGCGTCAAAGAAAATAAAGACGTTGAATCTGCAGATCGTTTTGCAAACGTTGAAAAAGTATTTGCTGTGCTGATGGTTTTTACCGCCTGTGCAATGGCATTCGCACACGGTTCAAATGACGTTGCCAACGCTGTTGGCCCAATGGCTGCTGCAATTTCAACTATCAAGTCTGGCGCGATTGCTGCTAAATCAACAATGCCTTCATGGGTATTATTAGTGGGCGGTTTGGGTATTGTTATTGGTTTAGCAACCTATGGCTATAAGGTTATGGCTACCATTGGTAAGAAGATCACTGAACTGACTCCAAGCCGTGGTTTTGCTGCAGAGCTGGGTGCATCTGCGACGGTTGTATTAGCTTCTGGCATTGGCTTGCCAATCTCGACTACACACACCCTTGTTGGTGCTGTATTGGGTGTAGGCTTAGCGCGCGGTTTAGCGGCAATCAACCTACGTATGGTTGGCACTATCTTTACCTCTTGGGTGATTACGTTGCCTGCAGGTGCCGCACTATCCATTATGTTCTTCTACGTTTTCAAGGCTGTGTTCTCATAACATAGAAAACCGTTTTAAAAAGCCCAAGGTATTCAAAAATGCCTTGGGCTTTTTTGTGCCACACACATTTGTTTTTTGATTCGAAGTCTCATTCACTCAGGAAAAAGACCAAAAAATAGCGATGATTAAAAAATATTAACAAATACTTATCTACTTGTTAGTCACAGCTTATTATTTATTACTAACAATTTATCCACAAAAATAGTATCCGTTAGAACGAGTGAAAATAAGGGTTAAGTGAACTTATCCATTCTCTCCACATTGATATACACAAACGATGAGTAAGCCGTTATTTCTTTAGTCACTGCCCACACAATATTTTTAAACTATGTGAATAAGCTGAATTCTAAAGGTTAACAAAGTTGTGGATAAAATACCCTTGTGGATAAAGACACTAGTTACACACATGTCGTTATCAAGATTTCAACCTCTAAAACACCTCATAAGCACCGACTTAAAATTATTATAAATTATTGTTTTTTATGGTTTTTAAATGGTTATGCACTGATAAGTGCTTCACTAATAATAATAGAAATAATAATATATAAAATATATATACATAATTTAATTAATTATAAACCTCAAGATCATTAATCAAAAAGTGACCTCGTTTATTAACCATCACAAAAAAGCTATACTAGCGTTTTAAATAAATGCGCATTTCTAAGGAATTAGCTGTGAATTTTGACTCACGTTTTGATGTTATTATTATCGGAGGAGGCCACGCTGGTACCGAGGCTGCTTTGGCTAGCGCTCGCATTGGCGCAAAAACTTTACTACTCACTCATAACATCGATACTTTAGGCCAAATGTCATGTAACCCAGCCATTGGCGGTATTGGTAAAAGTCACCTGGTCCGAGAAATTGACGCATTTGATGGGGCTATGGCTAAAGCAACCGATGCTGCTGGCATTCAATTTCGGGTACTCAACGCTAGAAAAGGTCCAGCAGTAAGAGCCACTAGAGCTCAAGCTGACAGAACACTTTATCGCAACGCAATCAGAACCACCCTTGAGCAGCAGGAAAATTTATACATCTTTCAACAATCGGTTGATGATTTAATTATTGAACAAGACCATGTGGTTGGCGCCAAAACTAATATGGGCCTTAGTTTTTTTGCGCCGCAGGTGGTGATGACCACTGGCACCTTTCTAGGTGGAATCATTCACATTGGTATGCAACAAAGCCAAGGTGGACGCGCCGGTGATCCGCCAGCCAACGCATTAGCAAAAAGATTAAGGGAAAGACCTTTTAGAATAGAACGATTAAAAACCGGCACACCACCTCGTATAGACAAACGCACCGTTGATTTTACCAAAATGCAAGAGCAAGCTGGTGATGATCCAAGACCTGTGATGTCAATGTTGGGGACAACTGATGATCATCCCCAACAGGTGCCTTGCCATATTACCCATACGAACAAAAACACTCATGACATGATTCGTGAAAGTCTTGATCGTTCGCCGTTATATTCTGGTGTCATTGAAGGCGTTGGACCTAGATATTGTCCTTCAATTGAAGACAAAATAATGCGCTTTTCCGATAAAGACAGCCACCAAATTTTTGTAGAGCCCGAGGGATTAAATAGTATTGAGCTCTATCCTAACGGCATCTCTACAAGCCTTCCCTTTGATGTTCAGATTGATTTTGTCAGATCTATAATTGGCTTTGAAAACGCTCACATCATTCGTCCAGGATATGCAATTGAATATGATTACTTTAATCCACAAGATCTAAATCCAACTTTAGAAACAAAACTAATCAGTGGACTTTATTTTGCAGGTCAAATTAACGGCACAACAGGCTACGAAGAAGCAGGTGCCCAAGGCTTACTAGCGGGTGCTAACGCAGCACTTAAGGCGCTTGGGAGGGAACCCTGGAGTGCACGCCGTGATCAAGCTTACCTGGGTGTAATGGTGGATGATTTAGTCACTAACGGTACCCAAGAACCCTATCGAATGTTTACCAGCAGAGCAGAATATAGACTTCTTCTTAGAGAAGATAATGCTGATCAAAGGCTCACTGAAATTGGTTACAAGTTAGGTTTAGTCGGTGAGCAACGTTGGCGTGCATTTAATGAAAAGTGTGATGCTATTGAGCGTCAGAAAAGTCTGATGAAAAACACCAAACTCACTCTACACAACGATTTAACAAAGCAGATACAACCTTTACTTGATAAGCCTTTAAGCAAAGACAGTAACCTTTTAGATATTCTAAAAAGGCCTGAAATAACCTATGAGGTATTAAGTCAAAATTTGGATCTAATGCCCGTTGAGAAGAGTGTTGGCGAACAGATAGAAATAGATATCAAATATGCCGGTTATATCGACCGTCAAAAAGAGGATGTAGAACGTCTTAAACGCAATGAATCTACTGTTATACCGACCGATTTTAGCTACCAAGATGTTCATGGATTATCTAATGAGGCAACTGCTAAGCTTGAAGAAATAAAACCTAATAACTTAGGAATGGCAAGTAGAATACAAGGCGTCACACCTGCCTCATTGTCGTTAATTTTAATCTACTTGAAAAAACATAAAGCCAAATCAAACGTTGATTTAGCGGTATGACAAATGATTTACAAATTTGGCAATCAGAGATTGCTAAAGGTGCTATCCAACTTGATATAACTCTAACGCCGAACCAGATGAGTTTGCTGTTGGGCTATGTCGAAGAATTGACCAAGTGGAATAAAGCATACAACCTCACAGCTGTGCGTGATCCTTTAGAGATGATTAAACTGCATGTGTTGGATAGCTTGGCCATCCTACCCCACCTAAGTGAGCTTGAGCATCAATTAGTGATAGATATAGGCACGGGTGCAGGCCTTCCTGGTATGATTTTAGCTATTATGTTGCCTAATACTTGCGTTCACTTATTAGACACGAACGGTAAAAAAACAAGGTTTCTAACGCAATTTAAACACCTCAAAAGTTTAGATAACGTTACGGTAATAAACCAGCGTTGTGAAAGTTACGTACCTGAAAACCAATACGACATTGTATTATCAAGGGCTTTTGCATCGATCACAGATATGCTTAACGGATGCCATCATTTAGTTGCTAACACAGGGGTATTTGTTGCTATGAAAGGCGTCTACCCACAGCAAGAATTAGAGGCTATGCCAAGCAACTTTAGCCTGATAAACTGTAAGGCTATTCGGGTACCTGGCGTTGATGCAGAACGTCACCTGTTAACCATACAAAAACAATTAATGTAGGCCTCTTGTGAGTAAAGTCATTGCAATAACCAACCAAAAAGGTGGCGTAGGTAAAACCACGACTTGCGTCAACTTGGCGGCTTCATTAGTAGCAATTAAACGGCGTGTACTTGTTGTTGATCTAGACCCACAAGGGAACACCACTATGGGCAGTGGTATCGATAAGAATGCTCTAAATTATTCAGTATTAGATGTACTCACTAACACGATAGACATTGCTAAAGTTGTCCATGTTAAAACACCAGCTGGCTATGATTTACTGCCCTCTAATAGTGACCTTACTGCAGCCGAAGTTGAATTAATCCAAGGTGATCAAAAGGAAGCTCGACTTAAGATTTCACTTCGACCATTGCACGAACACTATGACTTTATCCTGATAGACTGCCCCCCATCTTTGAACATGCTGACCGTCAATGCATTGGCTTGTGCGAATAGTCTATTGGTACCTATGCAATGTGAATATTATGCTTTAGAGGGTATTAGTGCTTTGCTTAATACTGTGAAGCTTATTAAGAATAACTTGAATCCAAGTTTGGTTATTGAGGGCATATTACGAACGATGTATGACCCAAGAAACAGCTTGACCAATGATGTCTCTCATCAATTAATAAACCATTTTGGTGAGCTAGTTTATCGCACTGTCATACCGCGCAATGTTCGATTAGCTGAAGCACCAAGCCATGGATTACCAGCATTAATTTACGATAAAAATTCACGTGGAGCCGTGGCCTATTTGGCGCTTGCCAGTGAATTCATTCGTCGTCAGGAAAAAAGTAGAGCTTAATTATGGTTAAAAAACGTGGTCTTAGTCGAGGTCTAGAAGCCTTGTTGCAAGGTGCTGGTAGTTTAGATGTAAACATGACGCCAGAGCAGCCCGTTGTAGAGGGTGCATTAAAAGATATTCCAGTAGAGTGGATTCAACGGGGCGTATACCAACCTAGGCGCGACATCGAACCTAGTGCGTTGGAAGAGCTTGCATCATCGATTAGGTTGCACGGCATTATGCAGCCTATTGTTGTGAGGTCAGTGGGCACCGATCGTTATGAAATTATTGCGGGCGAGCGTCGCTGGCGTGCTGCTCAGTTAGCTGAACTTGACCATATTCCGGCGCTTATTAAAGAAGTGCCTGATGAAGCTGCCATCGCCATGGCTTTAATTGAAAACATTCAACGAGAAAACCTTAACGCTATTGAAGAAGCTTTTGCTTTAGATCGCTTACAAAAGGAATTTGAGCTAACTCAGCAAGAAGTCGCTGATGCTGTAGGTAAATCAAGAAGTGCTATTGCAAACCTTTTACGCTTACTTCAGCTAAGCGAACCCGTTAGGTTAATGCTTGAGAGGGGCGACTTAGAAATGGGTCACGCACGCTCACTGTTAACCCTAGATAATGACCCACAACATCAATTAGCCAGAGACGTTGTTGCTAAAGGTTTGTCTGTGCGTCAAACAGAAGAGCTAGTACGAAAAGCTCAACAACCCACCGCTAAAGCCACACCACCAATGCCAGATGCAGACATGGAGCATTTGCAAAACAGGCTATCAGATGCAATTGGTGCCGCTGTTAGTGTGAAACACAGCGCTAAAGGTAAGGGCAAACTAACCATCGAGTATGCGACTTTAGACCAACTCGATGGCATCATCGCTAGGCTTGAAAAGCACTAGTTTCGCCACATCAGCGCATTTGGTTATTTTCAATATCTAACTTTAAAATGCGAACATGTTGAGGTTTAGCAACAAACTCACTATAATTGCGCACGCTGTTACGATAGAGCAAAAATTCTAACGTAACTTTGACCAACTTATAGCGGATTTTGTAAGCAGATATGGCGCTCAATAAAGCCCCCCGTTGGTTACAAAAAACATTAACCTATCAGTGCCTTTTGATGGTTCTGGTAGGAGTAGGTTTATCTATAACAGACTGGGTTGCAGGTTTTTCTGTAATTCTAGGTGGTGCCATTTATGCTCTACCTGCCTATTGGGCTCTTAAGCGCGAATTTGCACGTGGTAATAACCTTGACAAAAGCGCAAAACCTAATGCAGATGCAAGACTAACTTTGGCACAGATGTACGGCAACGAAGTGATTAAAATAAGCATGACAGTCGTCCTGTTTGTTTTGGTATTTGGTTTGGTAAAACCTCTTAACCCGCTCGCCCTACTCTTGGCCTTTTCAGGTTCACATCTATTGGTTGCACTGTTACCAGTAGTTATAGATAAACAAACTTCTACGAAATAAAAGTGAGATAAAGCATGGCAAGTGGCATGACGTCCTCTGAGTATATCGCTCATCATCTGACTAACTTAACCTATGGCAAGCATCCTGTTAATGGCTGGAGCTTTGCTGAGAACGGCCAAGAAGTCGTCGATATGGGCTTTATGTCCATTAACGTTGACTCTATGGTTTGGTCTATTGGTCTTGGTGCATTTTTCATCTGGTTATTTAGCCGTGTAGGCCGAAAAGCCACGACAGGTGTCCCAACCGGGGTCCAAAACTTTGTTGAAATGATCATCGAATTTGTTGATGACAGCGTTAAAGGCATGTTCCAACATAAAAGCGCAATTATCGCACCGATGGCGCTCACCATCTTTGTATGGGTGTTCTTGATGAACCTAATGGACTTGGTGCCTGTTGATTGGATTCCTCATCTAGCTTACATCTCAGGCATTCCTTACATGAAGATCGTGCCATCAACCGACCTTAACGTCACGATGGGCATTGCTTTTTCAGTATTCTTCTTAATCATCTTTTACTCTATTAAGGCAAAAGGTGTGGGTGGCTTCTTGGCAGAGCTTAGTTTGCAACCCCTTGGTAAGTGGGCCCTACCTTTCAACCTACTGCTAGAAGTAGTGGGTCTTATTGCTAAACCTATTTCATTAGCATTGCGTCTATTTGGTAACATGTACGCAGGCGAAATGATCTTTATTCTGATTGCACTCCTACCCTTCTGGGCTCAGTGGGTGTTATCGGTGCCGTGGGCTTTGTTCCACATCCTAATCATCACATTGCAGGCATTCATCTTTATGGTGCTAACAATTGTGTATTTGGCGATGGCTCACGACCATCATTAATCAGTACCTTTTTACTTTAAACTACTAATCTCACTTAAACTGGAGAAACACAATGGAATTGGAAATTGCACAGATTGCTTCTACCGCACAGCTGTACTTTGCTGGAGCATTCATCTTAGGCATGTCTGCATTAGCAGCGGCTGTAGGTATCGGTGTATTGGGCGGAAAGTTCTTGGAAGGCGCAGCGCGTCAGCCTGAATTGATCCCACTACTGCGTACACAGTTCTTTATCATCATGGGTCTAACTGACGCCGTACCAATGATCGGTGTTGGTATCAGCCTTTACATCATGTTTGCGGTTGCCTAAAGGTCATCTTTAACCAACCCATACAGATGGAGGTCTTGCCATGAATATGAACATGACAATTTTGGGCCAGATTATTTCTTTTGCGATCTTTGTGTACTTGTGCATGAAGTTTGTTTGGCCACCGCTAACAGCGGCTTTGGCAGAACGTCAAAAGTTGATCGCAGAAGGTTTAGATGCAGCTGATAAAGCTGCACGTGAACTAGCTGATGCCCAGCAGTCTGTGGAAACAGCACTGCAAGAAAGCAAAGCGCAAGCTGCTACTATTATAGAGCAAGCTAATAAACGCGCTAGCCAGATCGTTGATGAAGCCAAAGAGACCGCTCAAGCCGAAGCTGAACGCATTAAAGCGGCAGCTGCAGCAGATGTTGAACAGGAAATTAACAGCGCAAGAGAAGCGTTACGCGCTCAAGTATCAACACTTGTTGTTACCGGTGCAGAAAAAATCCTAGGCGCATCAATTGATGTAAACAACCACAAAGAGCTTGTCGATAAGTTGGCAGCCGAACTGTAAGTTAAAGAGAGGTTAACAATGGCTGAAACCATTACTGTTGCCCGTCCTTACACCAAGGCCGCTTTCGAAACGGCATTGGCCCAGGGCGACTTGGGTAGCTGGTCGGATTTTTTAAGTTTAGCCGCAGCAGCTGTTGCGGACTCTGATTTAGCCCAAGTTCTGGAAAACCCAGAACTGACGGCTGCTGAAAAAGCCCAGCTAGTGACTGACGTGGTTAATGGAAGTCACCCAGTATCTCAACAAGCTCAGAATTTTCTGAACTTGCTGGCCGAAAATAAGCGTTTGTCATTGCTACCTGATGTTTCTAGCTTATACGAAACCTTAAAGGCAAATCAGGAACGTTCTATCGATGTATCGATTGTGAGCGCTTTTGATTTAGGCAATGAGCAACAAGACAAACTGACTCAAGCATTGAGCGCTATGATGTCCCGCGAAATTAATATTACTAGCACCACTGATGAATCTTTGATCGGTGGCGTGGTTGCCTACGCAGGCGACTTGGTGATTGACGGTTCCGTTAAGGGCAAACTAAGCAAATTGGCTGAGGCCATGAATGCCTGAGTGTGAGGAATAAAGCATGCAACAACTGAATCCTTCAGAGATCAGTGAGATCATCAAGAAGCGTATTGAGCAACTTGATGTGTCATCTGAAGCCCAAAATGAGGGCACAATCGTTAGCGTATCCGATGGTATCGTATTGATCCACGGACTAGCTGATGCAATGTACGGGGAAATGATTGAATTCCCTGGTGGTATTTACGGCATGGCCATGAACTTAGAGCGCGACTCTGTTGGCGCTGTAGTTTTAGGTGATTACGAAGCTTTGGTCGAAGGCCAAACTGCTCGTTGTACTGGCCGTATCCTAGAAGTACCTGTTGGCCCTGCCCTGTTGGGCCGTGTGGTTGACGCTCTAGGTAACCCAATTGACGGCAAAGGCGCTATTGATTGCGATCTAACTGACGCTGTAGAAAAAGTAGCGCCAGGTGTAATTGAACGTAAATCTGTTGACCAGCCAGTACAAACAGGCCTTAAGGCGATTGACGCCATGGTTCCTGTAGGTCGTGGTCAGCGCGAACTAATTATCGGTGACCGTCAGACTGGTAAGTCTGCAATTGCTATCGATGCCATCATCAACCAAAAAGACACCGGCGTTAAGTGTGTATACGTGGCTATTGGCCAGAAGCAATCTACTATTGCTAACGTAGTACGCAAGCTAGAAGAGCATGGCGCAATGGATCACACCATTGTTGTGAACGCTGGCGCAGCTGATTCAGCCGCACTACAGTTCTTGTCTCCATACTCTGGTTGTACTATGGGTGAATACTTCCGTGACCGCGGTGAAGACGCACTGATCGTATTTGATGACTTGACCAAGCAAGCTTGGGCGTATCGTCAAATTTCTTTGCTACTTCGTCGCCCACCAGGTCGTGAAGCATACCCTGGTGACGTTTTCTATTTGCACTCTCGCCTTCTAGAGCGTGCATCACGTGTAAACGCTGATTATGTAGAAGCATTCACTAACGGTGAAGTGAAAGGTAAGACTGGTTCTTTAACTGCTTTACCTGTGATCGAAACCCAAGGTGGTGACGTATCTGCATTCGTACCAACTAACGTAATCTCGATTACTGACGGTCAGATCTTCCTAGAAACTGACTTGTTCAACTCGGGCATCCGTCCTGCGATCAACGCAGGTTTGTCTGTATCTCGTGTAGGTGGTGCAGCCCAAACTAAGGTCATCAAGAAGCTTGGTGGTGGTGTTCGTTTGGCGTTGGCTCAATACCGTGAATTGGCAGCTTTCTCTCAGTTTGCATCTGATTTGGATGACGCAACACGCGCCCAGTTAGAGCATGGTCAAAGTGTGACCGAGCTGATGAAACAGCACCAGTACTCGCCTATGAGTGTTGCTGAAATGGCAGTGAGCCTATATGCAGCTAACGAAGGTTTCCTTAACGACGTTGACCTTAATAAGGTAGGCAGTTTTGAAGCCGCTCTAATTTCTTACATGAACAGCGAACAAAGCGAAGTAATGGCCAAGGTTAATGAATCTGGCGATTACAACGACGACATCGCTGCTAACTTTAAGTCTGCATTGGAGCAGTTTAAGGCAACTCAAACTTGGTAAGAGCTTAAACCTCAAGCATGCTTGGGGTAAGCTTAAAGCTAAGTCAGTTACTTAATGAATAGGTAAGCATATGGCAGTCGGAAAAGAAATAAAGACCCAGATTGCAAGTATCAAGGGTACGCAAAAAATCACTAGCGCCATGGAAATGGTTGCGGCGAGTAAAATGCGTAAAGCACAAGACCGCATGAGTCAGAGCCGTCCTTACGCAGATAAAATGCGTGAAGTGATTGCTCACCTTGCAAGGTCTAACCCTGAATACAAGCATCTGTATCTGCAACAGCGTGAGCTGAAACGGGTGGGTTATATTGTGGTTTCTTCCGATCGTGGTCTGTGTGGTGGTTTAAACATTAACGTGTTTAAGAAAACCGTACAGGGCATGGCTGAACATAACCAAAATGGCATTGAAATAGACATCTGTGCCATTGGTTCAAAATCAGCAGCCTTCTTTAATAGCTACGGCGGCAACGTTGTATCAAGCAAAAGCCAACTGGGTGAATCAGCAGAACTTGCTGAACTCATCGGTGCGGTTAAAGTCATGCTTGATAGCTATGATGAAGGACGGTTGGACGCTTTGTATGTGGTTTACAACAACTTTGTAAACACCATGACACAAGAACCTAGCGCAGTACAAATTTTGCCGTTGCAGGCAGACCCGAATGATGACGGCATGAGCCAGCATTGGGACTACTTATATGAGCCAGACGCTCGTGAATTACTCACAGGCCTTTTGACTCGTTATGTAGAATCATTGGTGTATCAAGCTGTAGTAGAGAATAACGCTTGTGAGCAGGCCGCTCGGATGATCGCTATGAAAAGCGCCACCGATAACGCGGGTGATCTGATAGATGATCTTCAGATGATTTACAACAAGGCCCGCCAATCTGCGATTACTCAGGAAATTTCTGAGATCGTAAGTGGTGCAGCAGCGGTTTAACCTGAGCTACAAGCAGTAGTTTTCGAGAGAGGATAAAATTATGAGTAGCGGACGTATCGTACAGATAATCGGCGCTGTAATCGACGTGGAATTCCCACGTGATTCTGTGCCAAAAGTATATGACGCACTAACTGTAGAATCTAAGGGTACCACCCTAGAAGTTCAACAACAGTTGGGCGACGGCGTAGTACGCACAATCGCCATGGGCCAGACCGAAGGTCTTAGCCGTGGTTTAGACGTTTCTAACACTGGTGGCGCAATTAAAGTACCTGTTGGTACAGCCACACTAGGTCGCATCATGGACGTATTGGGTAACCCAATCGACCAAGCTGGACCTATCGGTGAAGAAACTCGTATGCCAATTCACCGTAAGGCACCATCTTACGCTGAGCAGTCAGCTAGTAATGAATTGCTAGAGACAGGCATTAAAGTAATCGACTTAGTGTGTCCTTTCGCCAAAGGCGGTAAGGTTGGACTATTTGGTGGTGCCGGTGTAGGCAAAACCGTAAACATGATGGAGCTTATCCGTAACATCGCGATTGAGCACAGTGGTTATTCTGTGTTTGCAGGTGTAGGTGAGCGTACTCGTGAAGGTAACGATTTCTACTACGAGATGAAAGAATCCAATGTATTGGACAAAGTATCTCTAGTATATGGCCAGATGAATGAGCCTCCAGGAAACCGTCTACGTGTGGCCCTAACTGGCCTAACAATGGCTGAGCAGTTCCGTGATGAAGGCCGTGACGTATTGTTGTTTGTTGACAACATTTACCGTTACACCTTGGCGGGAACCGAAGTATCTGCACTATTAGGCCGTATGCCTTCTGCTGTAGGTTACCAGCCAACACTAGCGTCTGAAATGGGTGTGTTGCAAGAGCGTATTACCTCTACTAAGACGGGCTCTATCACTTCTATCCAAGCGGTATACGTACCTGCGGATGACTTGACTGACCCATCTCCAGCAACGACCTTCTCTCACTTGGATGCGACTGTAGTATTGTCTCGTCAGATCGCTGAATTGGGTATCTACCCAGCCATCGATCCACTAGATTCAAGCTCACGTCAGCTAGATCCACTAGTGATTGGCCAAGACCACTACGACACAGCTCGTGGCGTTCAAGGTATTCTTCAGCGCTATAAAGAGCTAAAAGATATCATTGCTATCTTGGGTATGGACGAGCTTTCTGATGAAGACAAGCAATCGGTAACCCGTGCTCGTAAGATTCAGCGTTTCTTATCTCAGCCATTCTTCGTAGCTGAAGTATTTACCGGTGCTTCTGGTAAGTACGTTTCACTAAAAGACACAATTGCCGCATTTAAGGGCATTTTGGCTGGTGAATACGACGATCTTCCAGAGCAAGCCTTCTACATGGTTGGCGGCATTGAAGAAGCTGTTGAGAAAGCCAAGAGCATGTAATTGTTTGGGCTTAACTCTATTTTGATAGGGTGAGCCCAGCTTAAAAGGATAATCATATGGCTACCAGTGTTGATTGTGACATCGTTAGTGCGGAAGAATCCGTGTATTCAGGCAAGGTCCAATTTATTTCTCTTACAGGGTCTTTGGGTGAACTGGGTATTTCTCCAGGTCATGCACCTCTTTTGAGTGAAGTTAAGCCTGGCCCTGTGAAAATGCGCATGGAATCTGGCGAAGAAGATATCTTCTATGTATCGGGCGGCTTCTTAGAAGTTCAACCACATAAAGTGATCTTATTAGCTGACACCGCGCTTCGTGCAGGTGACTTGGATGAAGCTGCAGCAGAAGAAGCTAGTCGCCAAGCCGAACAGGCGATGGCTGATAAAACTTCAGAGTTTGAATACTCACGTGCAGCTGGCCAATTGGCCGAAGCTGCTGCGCAATTGCGAACTTTACGTCAAATTCGTCAGAAATTGGGTAAGTAACTCGTACATTGTGAAGCATTTAAAAAGGCAGCCTCGGGCTGCCTTTTTTGTTGCTCAAATATCCCTCTACGCCTTTCCCTTATGGGCTGGTTGAGTTTAAGATAATGTCTAGGCCAACCTAGGTTAGTTTCAGTGCAAATCAATTGGCAGTTTAGAACGATATTTGGCAATTAAAACCTGCCAGCAATTGGGATGAACTAAATGGATAGAAAACGTCTAAGTATATGACGCTAAATTAGAACTATTATACGGAAATAAATTTTGTTAGAAGTCATCATCCTCGCAGCCGGTAAAGGCACGCGTATGCGCTCCGATTTGCCTAAAGTGCTACATCCTCTGGCCGGCAAACCTATGATTGTGCATGTGCTTGAGCAAGCCAATGCACTGTCACCCAATAAAGCTCATGTCATTATTGGCCACCGTGCGCAAGAAGTTTCAGAAACCATCAAGCCTTTAGGCGCGGCTTGTGTCATGCAGCAAGAGCAGCTAGGCACCGGCCATGCAGTGGCCCAAGCCATGCCTGATGTGCATGATGATGCGACGGTTTTGGTGCTTTATGGTGATGTACCACTTGTACCATCGGCATTGATGCAGCAATTAGCACAAACGGCTTCAAGCAAAGACCTAACGCTTCTTACTGTCGCCTTAGATAATCCCACTGGCTATGGCCGAATCGTGCGTGATGCCAAAGGCAAAATCCAAGCCATTGTCGAGCAAAAAGATGCCAGTGATGAACAGCTGCAGATTAAAGAAATTAACACGGGTATTTTGGCAGCTAAGGCAAGTTCTCTAAAGGCCTGGTTACCTAGGCTTAAAACTGACAACGCTCAAGGTGAAGTTTACCTTACAGATATTATTGCTATGGCTGTTGCTGATGGTATAGAAGTCAATTATATGCAGCCTCAGTTTCCAGAACATACCCAGGGTGTGAACGATCGTTTGCAATTGGCTCAGCTTGAGCGCTGGCATCAACTCCAACAGGCCAACCAATTACTCACAGATGGCGTTCAACTTGCTGACCCTAGCCGCTTTGATTTAAGGGGAACTTTAACTGCTGGCAAAGATATCTTTATTGACATTAATGCCATCATAGAGGGCGATGTGGTGCTTGAAGATGGTGTTCATATTGGACCCAATTGCTATATTAAAGACAGCCAAATTGGCGCAGGCACGCAGATTTTCGGTCATAGTATGATTGACCAATCTCACGTGGCGCAGCAGTGCTCTATAGGGCCTTTTGCACGCCTGCGCCCTGGCAGTGTGATGCAAGATAAGGCCAAGATTGGCAACTTTGTAGAAACTAAAAAAACGACCGTAGGATTGGGTTCTAAAGTGAACCACTTTACTTATCTTGGCGATACCACTCTTGGTGCCAAAGTGAACGTGGGTGCAGGTACTATTACCTGCAACTATGATGGTGTAAATAAATTTAAAACACAAATAGGCGATGGGGCCTTCATTGGTTCTAATAGCTCGTTAGTGGCACCGCTTGTAATTGGTGCAGGTGCAACTATTGGAGCTGGGTCTACAGTCACCAAAGAAGTGACAAAAGATAGCTTGGCCATTGCGCGCGGCAAACAGCGCAATATTTCCAACTGGGAAAAGCCCATCAAACTGTAATCAAGGAAGAAGAGTATGTGTGGAATTGTAGGGGCCATTGCCCAGAGAAACGTCAGCGCAATATTAGTTGAAGGGCTAAAGCGTCTGGAATATCGTGGCTATGACTCATCAGGTGTTGCTGTGTTGGGCGATCAGGGCCTTCACAGAACTAGGCGTGTAGGAAAGGTTGTCAGTTTAGAATCTGCTCTTGGTGAGTCGCCTTTACAGGGTAACTTAGGTATTGCTCATACTCGTTGGGCAACCCATGGTGTGCCCAACGAGGCGAATGCTCATCCTCATTGGTCTCATAGTAGTTTGGCTGTAGTTCATAATGGCATTATTGATAATTTTGAAGCGATTAAACTGGATCTAATAGAGACAGGTTATGGCTTTGAAAGTGACACTGATACTGAAGTTATTGCTCACCTTATTCACCGCAGCCGTCAACAAGGTCTTTCTCTCACCGAAGCCGTTCGAGATGCCGCAAGCCTTTGTGAAGGGGCTTATGCATTGGGCATAGTTGATGAAACTGAGCCCGATATTCTGCTTGCAGCCAGAAAAGGCAGTCCACTCGTCATTGGTTTGGGTAGCGATGAGAATTACATTGCATCAGACCAGTTAGCACTACTTCAAGTCACCGATAACTTCATGTTTTTAGAAGATGGCGATATTGCAGAAATACGTCGAGACCAAGTCAGTGTGACTGACATTTCTGGTGCAAGCGTGACTCGGCCAAGTCATCGCTATGAGTACAATGAGGAGAGCAGCGACAAAGGTACTTATAAGCACTATATGATTAAAGAGATTAACGAGCAGCCAAAAGTTGTGGCCAACTTAATCTCCCAGCAGATCGTTGATGGCCAATTACAAAATATCCTAAGTGACGATAATGTTGCAGCCTTGTCAAACGCAAAAAATGTACAGATTATCGCCTGCGGTACCAGTTATTTTGCAGGGATGGTGGCTAAGTATTGGCTTGAAAGCATCGCGGGCCTGGCTTGCCAGGTTGAAGTGGCCAGTGAATATCGTTACCGCCAAGCGGTAGTGCCTGACGACACCTTACTGATTACGCTTTCACAATCTGGCGAAACAGCTGATAGTTTGGCTGCGCTGCGCCATATTGATTCTAAAAAGCTAGCAGCAAGCTTAGCCATTTGTAATGTGGCCTCAAGCAGCTTAGTGCGTGAATCAGACATGGTGCTTTTCACTCAGGCAGGCCCAGAGATCAGTGTGGCTTCCACTAAGGCCTTTACAGCCCAGCTCACTACTTTATTGCATGTGACTTTGCTGCTTGCCAAACAGCGCTCTAGCGAAGATATACAGCCACTTATCGATGCCATGCAAACTCTGCCTGGCGTACTCCAGCAATGTTTGCTAATGGAAGATAAGATTGAAACTTTGGCTCAAAAATTTGCTGATAAACATCACACCTTATTTCTTGGTAGGGGCACTATGTACCCTATTGCTCTTGAAGGCGCGCTTAAGCTAAAAGAAATTTCCTATATTCATGCAGAAGCCTACCCGGCTGGCGAACTAAAGCATGGGCCGCTGGCATTAGTAGATTCCTCAATGCCCGTTGTTGTGGTCGCACCTAAAGATGACATGTTGGATAAGCTTAAAGCTAATATGCAAGAAGTACGGGCTAGGGGCGGCGAATTATTTGTTTTTGCAGATGCGCACGCAAAAATGGCTGCCGATGAAGGAACTCATATTATTGTCATGCCTAAAGTGCACGAAGTGCTTGCGCCTATTGTTTACGCTATACCCGTGCAGCTACTTTCTTATCATGTCGCTATTATAAAGGGCACAGATGTAGACCAACCGCGTAATTTAGCTAAGTCGGTGACTGTGGAGTAAGTGAGTCGTTTAGTGTTGTATTTGCGCTGCTTGATGATCAAATTGGCGTTATGCTATCGTCGAAACTCCTTATTTCTGGGCACTAGCGCCTAAAAACCCCTACATGGTTATTTTAAATGATGCCTAAACCGCTTATCGGCCTTGTGTGTGAAGTTAAACAAGATGGCTTACACCCATACCACCGAGTGAATGAAAAATACGCAAGAGCTGTGCTTGAAGCAATGAATGCGGTGCCTGTATTAATACCTGCATTGACTGATGAAAACAACGAGCTAGAGATGGACGTGGGTGCGCTACTAGAGAACTTGCATGGGTTACTGTTACCAGGGGGCTATAGTAACGTTGACCCTAAGCACTATGGTAAAAGCAGTCGCGAAGGCACCCATCATGACAAAGTTAGAGACGAGCTTGCACTAGCAATTATTCCTGAGGCTATCAAACGCAGAGTGCCCCTGCTTGCTATTTGCAGAGGCTTTCAAGAAATGAACGTTGTTTATGGTGGCACTTTACACCAACATGTTCACGAGCTGGACCAATATCATGATCATCGCGAAAATAAGTCTGACCCTATTGAGGTTCAATACGGCCATAGCCATTCCATTAATCTTGTGAGTGGTGGGGTGCTTGAACAAAATTACGGTAAGCTTCACGCCCAAGTCAATTCTTTACACGGGCAGGGCATTTGTAAGCTGGGTAAGGGCTTGAAGGTGGAGGCTACCTCAAAAGATGGTTTGATTGAAGCCATCACCGATCCAAGTGCTGCAGCCTTTAATATAGCGGTACAATGGCACCCAGAATACAAAGTGACTCAAGATGAGTTTTATCAATCCATTTTTTCGGCCTTTGCGCGTGCTTGCAATCAGCGCTTAGAAACTCAACGTAAAGGCCCTGTATGACCAAATCGTTAGAGCTAGCAGTAACCATTACTATGGGTGTGCTAAGTTTCTCATAGCCTGTTATAAGAGTAGAAGTAAAATTCGCCAATGACCTAAAGGCAAACTGTAAAGGTTGTAAAATCGGCTTTTTAGGTTCGTCAGAGATCCCTTTACAAAATGAAACTTACGCCAAAATTCTTATCAGTTAAGGCTGTTCCCACATTATTCTGGAGCTCACCTAAAGCGTTAACTATCAAACCCCCCATGGTTTCGGTGGTGTTTTTGGTAGTGGGTTTGTTTTTGTTTGGTCTAGGCGAGGCTTTAATTGTGGCGGCAGGTGTGGGCGTAAGCCCTTGGACTGTGCTTGCGCAAGGCATCACAAATATCACGGGGTGGGGGCTAGGTGTGGCTACCTTTGTGACTAGTGGCTTGGTACTTTTATGCTGGATTCCACTTAGGCAAACACCAGGCATAGGCACTATTTTAAATGCAGTCATCATCTCCTTGGTGCTCGAATTTGTATTGCCATTTTTGCCAAGCTTTGAGCATACAGCTCTAAAAATAAGCGAAGCCCTGCTTGGGGTATTAGTGACAGGCTTTGGTGGTGGTTTATATTTAATTGCTAATTTAGGCCCAGGCCCAAGAGATGGGCTGATGACAGGCCTTCAGCGTGTGACTAATTCGCCAATTGCTTGGGTAAGAAGCGCGCTTGAAATTAGTGTAATCGCTATCGGCTTTGCCCTTGGCGGTACAGTGGGCTTAGGCACGGTGCTTTTTGCCTTGGGTATTGGACCCTCAGTGGCGGCAAGCATGTATGCCCTTAATCGAGTATTTTCAAAGCACTAAAGCTTTTCATTAATAGCCTAAGCCTTTACGACTTTGTTCGCGCTAAGAGCCACTAACGCAATGAGCAAAGTAAGCCACCCAAAGGCGATAGGCAAGCTTGTAAGGTCGGCGGCAAATCCAACTAATGCTGGGCCTACTAGAACTCCTGCGTAGCCTGTAGTGGTAACAGCTGCAATGGCCAAGCTTGCAGGCATAACAGTTTGTCTACCTGCCGCGCTAAACAAAACGGGTACAATGTTAGCTGCCCCAAGACCAATTAAAATAAACCCTGTTAAAGCCAACCAAGGTGGGCTGGTTAGTAACACAACACCTATGCCTATCATTGTTATCAAGCTGCTTACTGTAAGCACCCGATAATCACCAAAATTGGTCATTAGTCGGCCGCCACATAGGCGTGCAATCACCATAGCGATTGAAAAAAGAATGTAACCAATGCCAGCGTGATGTGGCAGGCTAAGTTGGCGCTCAATAATCAACAATGCACCCCAATCTAGAACAGCCCCTTCCACTAAAAATGCAATAGCCGCCAAAAAACCTAATAGTAAAACTATCCCGCGAGGCAAAACTAAAGGAGGCGGTTCAGAAGAGCTTGCTTTAAAAAGGCGCGGGCGCACAATGAGCATGGCCACCAAAGACACTAATGAGCCAATAAGCGCTGCTATTATTAGGCCTACACCAATAGATAAGAGCAACGTGATCAGAGCCGCTCCAGCAAGTGCGCCAATACTGAACTGAGCATGAAATTTTGACATCAAAGGTTTTTGCTCACGCCGCTCTACCTCCACAGCATGCACATTCATCGAAACATCCATGGCCCCAAGCGATGCCCCAAAAACAAAGAGGATCGCGCCAAGCGGCACAAGGTTGTTCGCAAGTAGCAACAGCGGCATAAACACCACCAGCCCAAATCCGCCCAAGAGTATGACCGATCTAGCGCCTTTTTTTGCGGACACTATACCTGCTGCAGGCATTGAAATGACCGAACCCAAGCCAAGAAATAGTAGCAAAAGACCAAATTCACCTTCACTGGCTCCCACGTTATCTTTAATAAATGGAATAAAGGGTGCACAGCATGCCATGGCAAAACCGGCTGTAAAAAAGGACAGCTGAGTAGCCAGTACAGCGGGGTAGTTTGATGCAGACCTAGTCATATGTGTTCCAGATATTGCGGTGTCGTTTTATGTGTATTGGCCGCCCTATAATAATTGGCCGTTTTAGTGCTTATTGAGAGGTTGTTTTAACAGTGTAATATTAAAAGTATGCAAAAGCACTCTTTACTAGGGCCTTAGGTAAGCTATGAGGCAGTGCTTTTCATGGATTCTAAATAAATAAAATGGCTTAACTAACGATCTAAAACGATCAATGAATTAGCAGGCATAAAAAAACCGCCCTAAGGCGGTTTTTTTGGGTTTAAAGCAAATTAAACTAGGTGTGCGATTGCGTCGCGCTCTTCTTCAAGCTCTTGGCGGGTTTTATTAATATACGCTTGGCTAGCGTCATCAATCGATAGGCCTTGAACAATGCTGTACTGGCCATTTTCACAAGTAACCGGGAAAGAGAACATTAGGTCTTTAGGAATACCATAGCTGCCATCGCTTGGAATGCCCATGCTGGTCCAATCGCCATGAGCTGTGCCAGAAACCCAAATGCGCATGTGGTCAATAGCCGCATTTGCCGCTGAAGCTGCTGAAGAAGCGCCGCGAGCGTTGATAATAGCAGCGCCACGTTGTGCAATCACAGGAATAAAGTCTGTGTCGATCCAGTTCTGATCCACTAACTCGTTAGCAGGCGTGCCTTTAACAGATGCGTTAGTGACATCAGCGTACATAGTGGCTGAGTGGTTGCCCCAGATACATAGGTTTTTAACGTCACTTACGCCAGCATTCGTTTGGTTGGCTAGCTGAGTGAGTGCACGGTTGTGATCTAAGCGCGTCATCGCAGTAAACTGCAACGGATTTAGATCAGGTGCGCTCTTCATTGCAATGTATGCGTTAGTGTTGGCAGGGTTGCCGACTACTAGTACTTTAACATCACGGTTCGCATGGTCATTAATAGCCTTGCCTTGAGCGGTAAAGATGTTTGCATTGGCTTCAAGTAAGTCTTTGCGTTCCATGCCTGGGCCGCGAGGGCGAGCGCCAACTAATAAACAATAATGCGCATTATCAAAGGCAACAGCCGCATCATCTGTAGGTGTAATTGAGTTAATTAATGGAAAAGCACAATCTTCAATTTCCATCACAACGCCATTTAGAGCGCCAAGAGCAGGAGTAATTTCCAACAACTTCAAATTGATAGGCTGATCGCTACCTAACATTTCGCCCTTGGCGATACGAAAGATAAGGGAATAAGAAATCTGGCCGGCAGCACCGGTGACAACAACGTTAACAGGGCTCTTCATTAAATACTCCGAAGTATGGACCTTCTGATGGTCTATTTCATTACAGGTAAAAGGTTCTAACTTAGGCCAAATGTTGCATTTGTGCGGCCTAGGCCTTAACTGGGGCGCCATTATACCTAACAATGAGTCATATATGTATGCGACAAAGGCATACTAAGTATATCGCCTCGATTTAATATTTAACGAGGCCCAAAGTCATGCATAAAATTGGAGCTGATCTGTCAAAGTGATTGCCTGCTATGCTTGGTTACTCCCTCACCTAATCAAGAGTATTAAGGACATGGCAATTTCACAGTGGCCAGCTAGTGAACAGCCGCGCGAAAGACTGTTGCAGCTGGGTGCCAAACAGCTCACAGATGCAGAGCTTATCGCTATTTTCTTGCGCACAGGCAGTGTGGGCTTATCTGCAGTTGATATGGCAAGAGCGATGCTATCAAGATTTGGTGGCTTGCATGGGCTATTAGCAGCAAGTGTGGAAGACTTTTGTCTGCAACAAGGAGCAGGCCCCATTAAATATGTGCAATTACAAGCGGTCAGAGAGCTGGGTATTCGGCTGCAAAAATCTGCGCTTAAAGAACACACAATTTTAGATAGCAGCAAAAAAGTGGCCACTTACTTGCAGTGTGAAATAGGCCACTATGAGCGTGAAGTTTTCTGCCTATTGCTGCTTGATAATCAGCATCGATTAATGGAGTGTGTGGAATTGTTCTATGGCACCATTAACAGCGCAAATGTGTACCCTAGAGAAGTGGTGAAGCTTGCGTTAGTTAAAAATGCGGCAGCGGTGATATTGGCCCATAACCACCCATCAGGTGTTGCTGAACCCAGTGAGAGTGACCTTTTACTGACCAAAGCTTTAGCCAAAGCTTTGGCCTTGGTTGATATTAGAGTATTAGATCACTTTGTTGTGGCTAAAGAGCAGTGGGTGTCTTTTGCTGATCGTGGAATCATGTAAAAGCCTACTATGCTTGCTATTACACGGCTAATTTGATAAAGTCCCGCCTCCATATTTCTACGCCCAGAGTTTTGGTGGATTTATGGCTGGTACGGATATTGGCCCACTGGAGGGCTGCTCCGCCTGAGAGCTAAGCACAAGGCTTAGTTCAATACTAAATTTGAGGAAGTTAAAATGTCCAGAGTATGTATGATTACCGGAAAGCGCCCTGTCGCTGGTAACAATGTGTCTCACGCAAAAAACAAAACACGTCGTCGTTTTCTACCAAACCTGCATTGGCATCGTTTTTGGGTAGAAAGTGAAAACAAATTCGTTCGCCTTCGCGTATCTTCAAAGGGTATGCGTATCGTTGATAAGAAAGGTATTGATGCCGTTCTTGTTGATGTTCGTGCCAACGGCACTAAGGTTTAAGGAGAAGACTAATGCGCGATAAGATTAAGCTGGTTTCCAGCGCCGGTACTGGTCACTTCTACACCACTACAAAGAACAAACGTACCATGCCTGACAAAATGGAAATGAAGAAGTACGATCCAAAAGTCCGTAAGCATGTGATGTACAAAGAAGCCAAGATCAAGTAATTGATTGAGCTTTAAAAGAACCGGCCGCTAGTAATAGACGCCGGTTTTTTTGTGCCTGTACTTCCTTACATGAGTGACTAAGCCATTTGTCACTTTCCCATATCGCCAAATGGTTGTGGTTGCCTTGGCTTTAGTCGTTTAGGGCTCGGGCATCATCTGTGTCCATAAGGCGGGTACAGCCATGCTGTGTGGTGAGTTTTGGTGGAACAGGATTATAAGGCTGACAAAGCTTCCTGCAGGGTTTTTACGCCAATTATTTCCATACCATCAATGGCACTATTTGGTTTGCCACCTTTGGCTTTATTTGCAGGTACGTTAGCAATGGGCACGATAGCCCTTTTAAAACCGTGTTTGGCGGCTTCTCGAATACGCTCTTGGCCACTTGGCACGGGTCGAATTTCACCTGATAAACCCACTTCTCCAAACACCACCAAATCCTGATCCAAGGCTCGGTCTCTAAGGCTTGAAACAATGGCTAATAACATGGCTAAGTCGGCGCCCGTTTCTGAGACTCTCACACCACCCACTACATTGACAAACACGTCCTGATCGCCCGTGTGAAGGCCGCCATGGCGGTGCAATACGGCAAGTAGCATGGTCAGCCGGTTTTGATCTAAGCCTATCGCCACGCGGCGAGGGTTATTCATGCTGCTATCATCCACTAACGCTTGCAACTCCACTAATAAAGGTCGTGTGCCCTCCCAAATGACCATCACTAAGCTACCCGCAGCAGGGGTATCGTTTCGAGATAAAAAGATAGAACTGGGGTTTTTAACTTCTTTTAAGCCATTTTCCATCATGGCAAATACCCCTAGTTCATTGACTGCTCCAAAGCGATTCTTATGACTTCTAAGGGTGCGGTAACGACTGTCGTTGTCACCTTCTAATTGCAAAGAGCAATCAATCATATGCTCCAATACCTTTGGCCCTGCAAGGCTGCCATCTTTGGTGACGTGGCCAACTAAGAGCAAAATGGCATTAGATTGTTTGGCATATCGGGTGAGCGCTGCTGCACATTCTCGCACCTGAGATACGCTACCAGGTGCTGACGTAATGTCAGCTAATTGCATCACTTGAATTGAGTCTACAACGATCAGCTTAGGATCTAGTTGCGAGCAAGTAGAAAGAATGGACTCCACGTCTGTTTCAGTGAGCATTTTTAAATTATGAGCGGGCAATTCCAGCCGCTTGGCTCTAAGTGCCACTTGTTGCAAAGATTCTTCGCCAGTGATGTAAAGCGCAGGCATGCTTTGGGCTAAGCTACACATTAGTTGCAACAATAGCGTGCTTTTCCCAGCCCCTGGGTGGCCGCCAATAAGAATGGCCGAGCCTGGTACTAAGCCGCCACCTAGCACCCGGTCTAGTTCACTAATCCCTGAGCTAAGCCTTGGGGTATTAGCCACATCAACGTCGCTTAAATCTTGTAATTCAGACGCTACGCCAGCATAGCCTTTGGCAGCATTGACGCGAGTGCTAGCGTTAACATGGCCAGAAGCGGGAGCGACCCGAAACTCTTGCAAGGTGTTCCAGCCGCCACAATCTGCGCACTGGCCCTGCCACTTAGCATAGTCAGAGCCGCACTCGTTACATACATAGGCTGTCTTAGCTTTGGCCATGTTGGTGCCCTAAATAAATGGTTATGCTTGAGATTGCAAAAGGATAGCGGCATCTTTGGCAAAATAGGTCAAAATACCATCTGCCCCAGCGCGCTTGATACCAAGTAAAGACTCCATCATCACACTGTCTTTATCTAACCAACCCTTTTCAAAAGCTGCCATGTGCATGGCGTACTCGCCACTAACCTGATAAGCAAAAGTAGGGACTTTAAGTTCACGCTTCACTAGGCTTACGATATCAAGATAAGGCATGCCTGGTTTCACCATCACCATGTCCGCGCCCTCGTTAATATCCATTGCTACTTCGTGCAAGGCTTCGTTGCTATTGGCAGGGTCCATCTGATAGCCAAATTTATTGCTTTTGCCTAAATTTCCGGCAGAGCCTACAGCGTCTCTGAAGGGACCGTAATAAGCTGAGGCATATTTAGCCGCATAGGCCATGATGCGGGTATTGTGATGATTACCCGCTTCTAGAGCACTGCGAATAGAGCCGATACGCCCATCCATCATGTCAGATGGCGCCACCACATCAGCACCTGCTTGCGCATGGGACAATGCCTGTTTAATGAGCACCTCAACCGTGATGTCATTAACCACATAACCTTCTTCATCAATGATGCCATCTTGGCCGTGCGTCGTAAAAGGATCCAGTGCAACATCAGTAATCACCCCAAGCGTGGGGCAGGCCTCTTTTACAGCTCTTACCGCGCGCTGGGCTAGACCATTAGGGTTATAAGCTTCTTCTGCTAATAACGATTTGGCAGAATCTGGCGTAACAGGGAATAAAGCAATTGCTGGGATACCAAGCGACACCAAAAGCTTGGCCTCTTTCACCAAAAGGTCAATGCTTAAGCGTTCAACACCAGGCATTGATGGGATTTGTTGGCGCTCAGCTTGGCCTTCAATCACAAACATAGGATAAATTAAATCATCTGTTGTGAGCCTGTTTTCGCGCATTAAGCGGCGTGAAAATTCGTTGTAACGCATACGACGCATGCGGCTATTAGGAAATTGACGTTGGCTAGTTTGAAAGCTCATAAATGGCCCTTACTGTTAGGTTTGTTGCGCTATTGTTAAAGTAACATAGACTCAAGTTCGTCGTTCTTTTCAAGCCAAAGTTCTTCCAGCTTTTCGTGCTGCTCACTGGCATGGGCTTGGGCTGCCAATAGTTCTTTTAGTTTGGCTTTATTTTCCGCGTCATACAAGCTGGGTATTGCAAGTTGTGTTTCCAAATCGTCTAACTTGGCTTGCCATACATCAATGTCTTTCTCAAGTTTGGTAATGGCCTTTTTAAGCGGGCTAAGCAGCTTGCGCGCCTCTGCTTGTTGACGCTTTTGTTCTTTACGCTCCATAGGCGTCAATGAATTAGAGGCCAAATTGTTGGCATGATCAGGGTCCAGTCGAATCGCCTCTTGACGCTCTTTTATCTTAGCTTGCGCTTGGGCTTGAGCCAAGGCTTGCACTTGTACTTGGTATTCTTGCAAGTCGCCATCAAATTCTTGCACCTTGCCATCTGACACCAGCCAATAGTTATCCACCACTTGGCGCAGCAGATGCCTGTCGTGCGAAATGACAACAATAGCGCCCTGATAGTCTTGTAGGGCCATTGTTAAGGCATGGCGGGCTTCTAAGTCTAAGTGGTTTGTCGGTTCATCAAGTAACAACAGGTTGGGTTTTTGAATGGCAATCATAGCTAACGCTAGACGGACTTTTTCACCGCCAGAAAAGTGTCGTACCGGTTCAAAAATGCGATCGCCTTGCCAACCAAAACCACCCAAAAAATTACGTAATTCTTGCTCACTGGAATTTGGCTTTAACCTTTGTAAATGCAGCAATCCATTGGCTTCCATGTCTAAGGCTTCTAATTGGTGTTGAGCAAAATAACCAATCTTAAGATGCTCTCCAGGCACAATTTGCCCAGCTAAAGGCACAAGGTCTCCAACTAGTGTTTTTATTAAACTGGATTTACCAGCGCCATTGGGGCCAAGTAAAGCGTAGCGCGAATCATGCAGTAAGGTGATATTAGCGCTGACAATAGGTTTGTCATAACCAATGCTTACTTGTGATAAATCGATCAGTGTAGAGCTGGTTTTTTCAAACTCAGGAAAGCGAAAAGTAAATGGAGAATCTGCATAGGCGGGTGCAATTTTTTCCATGCGCTCCAAGGCCTTCATTCTACCTTGGGCTTGTTTGGCTTTACTGGCTTTTGCTTTAAAGCGTTTGATGAAGCTTTCGATATGGGCAATTTCTGTTTGCTGCTTGGCATACATCACTTGTTGCTGGGCCATACGTTCAGCTTTTTGGCGCTCAAAAGCCGCGTAATTGCCCCGATAAGAAGTGAGTTGTTTGCGATCTAAATGCACAATCACTTGCACGACTTGGTCTAGAAAATCTCGGTCATGGGACACTAAGAACAAAGTGCCAGGGTATTTTTGTAGCCAAGATTCTAGCCACATAGTGGCATCTAAGTCTAAGTGGTTGGTGGGCTCATCTAACAACAATAAATCTGAAGGACACATGAGTGCTTGGGCTAGGTTTAGCCTCACACGCCAGCCCCCAGAAAAGCTACCCACAGGCTGGCCCCAATCTTGCTCAGAGAAACCCAAGCCTTGTAATAATTGCTGTGCTCGGTTGAGTGCTGTGTAGCCGCCTAAGTGATCATAGTCGGCGTAGACCTGGCTTAGGGCGACTTCATCCTGAGAAGCCTCTGCCTTAGTAATGGCAAGTTCTGCTGCCCTTAACGCACGATCACCATCTAACACATGATCTAGGCTTGTCCGGTTTACATCACCAATCTCTTGCGCCATGTGAGCTATGCGCATGGCAGGTGGCCACGTGAGCTGCCCTGCATCTAGTTGCAATTGGCCTAGTAGCAGTTTGAATAGAGTGGTTTTACCAGCGCCATTTCTGCCTATCAAACCATAGCGTTGGCCCGAATGCAGGGTAAGATTAGCGCCTTCAATCAGGCTTTGGCCGCCGCGCTGGAGTGTGATGTCATTAAATTTAATCATGGCCGCGGATGATAACACAGGCGAGTGTTTTCATAAGCCAAAACCTGCATAAACAGCCCTAAGAAAACGTAATCAAATGTAAACCCGCTGAAATATTTTTGCTTCAAGTTTGAACCTTATATATCCTATGCAACACGCTGAATAATAACGTTTAGCAAGATAACAAAGGAATATTATGAAAACTTTAATTAGCCGCCTAGCTGTGACTAGTGCAATTGGCCTTGCTGCCTCACCTGCTGCTGCAGAAATCGATCTAAACAACGCAGAGCAAAATGTAAGCTACAGCTTGGGTACACTGGTGGCAAGTCAATTGGCTAACGACTTTGACAGTCTGGACCTAGAGGCGTTCGTTGAAGGTTTCAATGCCGCATACCTTGGCCAAAAGACCTTAGTTAACCAAGAACAAGCGGTTGCGGCTGTGCAGGAATACCAGCGTAAATTAGCGGCTTCACAGTTTGAAAATGCGCTACGTAACAGTGAAGACTTTCTAGCAGAAAACGCACAAAAAGATGGCGTTCAAGTGACTAAGAGTGGCCTACAGTATGAAGTTCTTAGCGAAGGGCAAGGCCCAAAGCCTGCCGCCACTGATTTGGTTACCGTGCACTATCATGGCACCACCATTGACGGTCGCGTATTTGACAGCTCTGTAGAGCGAGGTGAGCCAGCTCAGTTCCCGCTTAATGGCGTGATCGCAGGTTGGACAGAAGGCGTTCAGTTGATGAGTGTGGGCGCCAAGTTTAAGTTCTATATTCACCCAGATCTTGCTTATGGTACACAAGGCGCTGGCCAATTGATTGGTCCTAACGATGCTTTAGTTTTTGAAGTTGAATTGATCAAGATCGGCCAATAATTAACGCCTTCTTTTTGAAACAGGGTGCTAACGAATAATTTTATTATTGTTGGCCCATAAAAAAACCCCAGCAAGCTGGGGTTTTTTGTGTCTGCTATTTAGTGTCCGTTTATAGGAACTTAAATACCAAAACCATTACAGCTGTTAAGCCTAAAGAAGCGTGGATCACACCCTTTACTGTAGTCAAAGGACCTTGTTTACCAACCAATGCATTGGCTTGCAAAGCAGCAATAATCACAAGCATTACGATCATTGAAGTTGAGCTCCAGTCAGCTGGTGCCCAGCCTGCATCAGCAGAACCATGACCAGAAGCTAGCATACAAAATACCATTGGTGCAGAGTAAAGAACGTTGTGGCGTGAGGCTAACAATGCCTTAGCGCCAGCTGCTGCAGCGTCGCCTTCAACCATGCCTAGGGCAATCTTTTGGTTAGGCCAGATAACAGTCCAAACGTTTAAGAACATCAATGTTCCAAGCAAAGAACCAATCCAGATGTAGTTACTGACCGCTGTTGGGTAGCTAAACAACATGATAACGCCGGTTAGGAAAGTACCCATGGCACCCCAACGGAACCACCACAAGGCACTTGGAGCCAATTTGGCTTTTGCATCTGCTAAACCCTCAGGGCTTGCTTGCTTGAAGTAGCCGCCTTGAACGAAGTTGAAGTAGTAAAGCATGCCAATCCAGGTGATGCCGAATAATACGTGTGACCATCGGAATAAAAATCCTAACAATTCCATAGTACGCCTCTCATTTAAGTTATTTTATTTAATTGTCTTGGCACTAATTCTCTAGAACCAAAGGTGACTTGGCCATTGTACAATCAATGCAATGGCCAGTTCTAGTTTTTTGGGCCAAAAACTATTGCTCGTCTAGGTATCTTTCTGCATCCAAGGCAGCCATGCACCCTGTGCCAGCAGATGTAATGGCCTGACGGTAGATATGATCCATTACGTCACCAGCTGCAAATACACCTTCAATACTGGTTTGAGTGGCGTTACCTAGAGTGCCGCTTTGAACGGTTAGGTAGCCCCCTTCCATGTCTAGCTGACCTTCAAATAGGCCAGTGTTAGGTGAGTGGCCAATGGCAATAAACACCCCATCTACATCCAGCTCTTTAGTGCTGCCATCTTGGCTATTTTTAATGCGCATACCGGTTACGCCCATATCATCACCTAGCACTTCATCAAGGTTGTGATGCCACTCTATTTTTACATTGCCGTTTTTAGCCTTCTCCATGAGTCGATCTGAAAGAATCTTTTCACTACGGAACTTGTCTCGGCGATGAACTACAGTCACTTCAGCCGCAATGTTGCTTAAGTAAAGGGCCTCTTCAACAGCCGTATTACCACCACCAATTACAGCAACTTTCTTATTACGGTAAAAGAAACCGTCACAAGTGGCACACGCTGAAACCCCTTTGCCTTGGAAAGTTGTTTCACTTTCTAAGCCTAAGTAACGCGCACTGGCACCTGTACAAATAATTAACGAATCACACGTGTATTGAGTGCCTTGGCCAGAAAGCTGAAAAGGGCGCTGGTTTAGGTCTACAGCGTCAATTTGGTCAAAAATGATTTCAGTTTCAAAACGCTCTGCATGGGCTTTCATCCGCTCCATTAATGCTGGGCCTTGCAAGCCTTCTACGTCTCCTGGCCAGTTGTCGACCTCTGTAGTGGTGGTTAGCTGGCCACCCATTTGCATGCCGGTTATCAGCACTGGGTTAAGGTTTGCTCGTGCTGCATAGACAGCCGCAGTGTAGCCTGCAGGGCCAGAACCCAAAATTAGTAGTTTACAGTGCCTTACTTCGCTCATGAGGAGTCCTATATAATGATATGGTACAACTAAATTATGGGCTGACCTTAGCATAATTCAACCCATAGATCAGACAATTTATGTCATAGTTTTGTAAACGATTGGGAACAACATGGGCCAAAAAACCGATAAAAATACCGCTGATAAAATCCGTATAGACAAGTGGTTGTGGGCAGCAAGGTTTTACCGCACCAGAGCACTGGCAAAGCATGCGATTGAAGGTGGGAAGGTGCATTATGAAGGTGCAAAAGCAAAGTGCAGCCGGGTGGTTGAGATCAATGCAAAAATCACTTTGCGCCAAGGCACTGACGAAAAAACGATTATAGTAAAAGCCATCTCTGGCAGCCGAAGAGGTGCGCCGGAAGCGCAGCTTTTGTACCAAGAGACGCCAGAGAGTGAAACCGCTAGGCTTAATCTTGCTGCCAGTAGAAAAGCCATGGGCCAGAGCACTATCTCAGAGGGTAAGCCTACGAAAAAGCAACGAAGAGTGCAGCAGCGTTTTGAACAGCAGCAGTTGTAGTTTACAATAGTAGGGTAAACATTTTTCAAGACCTTTTATTCCCATGACCAATGACTTAATGCAAGGCTTCATGTTTGATGACATGGAAATCCGTGGCGTACACCTGCGACTTGATCAAGGCGTTAAAGCCCTTTTAGAGCAAAAAGACTACCCTGCGCCAGTGGCTAACTTATTGGCTGAAATGCTGATCGTTGCGTGCTTGCTCAGTGCCAACCTCAAACTACAAGGTCGCTTAAGTGTGCAAGTGCGTGGCCAAGGCCCATTGAAGTGGGTAATGGCCGAATGTCGCCAATTCAGCGACGACCCACAACAACCATTTAGGGTGAAGGGTATGGCACAAGTGGATGCAGACATACCACTTAATGCAAGCTTAGAGGATATGGTTGGCGATTCTCGTTTAGTGATTACCATAGAGCCCGATCAGGGTCAGCGTTATCAAGGCATTGTGATGGTGGATCAAGCCACGCTTGCAGAATGTATAGAAAGTTATTTTTATCAATCTGAGCAATTACCAACGCACATTCAACTGGTGAGTAAAGGCGAAGGTGTGGCAGGTTTCATGTTGCAAAGGTTGCCTCAAGTAGAGGCACAAGAAGAGCAAGCTGATAAGGATTGGGAATTAGTGCACGTTTTAGCAGCAAGCTTAAGTGAAGCTGAGCTTTCCCAGTTGCCAGCTGATCAAGTGCTGCATCGCTTGTTTCATGAACACAATGTAAAAGTGTTTTCACCCCGCAAAGTTTTACAAGAATGTGACTGCAGTCGCAAGCGTTGTGGCGCAGCCATCACTAGTTTGGGTAAAGCGGCGGTTGATGAAATTTTGGCCGAACAAGAAGCCATTATCATAGATTGTCAGTTCTGTAATGCTCACTATGCCTTTGATAAGGTAGATTGCCATGTGCTTTTGGAGCCTGCCGTAGTTTCTGACCAAGCCACTGATTCCTTGCACTAACGCATCCAACCTAGACCCTCTATTAGGGCTTATTTACCTGGATAAGCCTTTGGTTCTTTATAGCCAAAGCCACACTCAAAGTCACACCCAAAGTCACACCCAAGCCCCTCACTATTGATGACAGGAATGCTACGTATTAGGCCATCAATGGTACTTTTCTAAGATTTAATAATACTTTTCTGCCATAATTTTGCCTTCTTTATCGCGCCTCAAAGGCGAGCATCTGTTTAGAACTGACCACTATCTAAGCTATTCAAAGGTAAAAATAAATGAACGCAACGCCCATCATCAATACAGGAACTACCTTCACTTCGCTGTCTCCTGCAAGCTTAGTTCAAAAAGCCGTCGCCAATGGTGAGGGTACCTTGGCCAATACAGGCGCGCTTAATGTCATTACGGGCCATCGTACCGGCAGATCACCTATGGATCGGTTTGTTGTACAAGAACCAAGCACCGCAGACCAAATTGAATGGGGCCAAGTCAATCGGCCGGTTACCCCAGAGGTATTTAATGCGCTATGGCAGCGTGTTGAAGCCTCCTTAAAGGGCCAAGATAAATACGTATCTTATGTTCATGTCGGCGCAGACATTAATCATTATTTACCTATAAAAATGACCACGCAAACGGCATGGCAGAATTTGTTTGGCCAAAACTTGTTCATTGTGCCAGAGCAGTACAATAGCGAAGGCAAAAGCGAGTGGAACATCCTTAACGTTGCCAATTTTAAATGCGAGCCAGAGCGAGACGGCACCAACAGTGATGGCTGTGTCATGATCAACTTTAGCGAACGCAAGGTGCTTTTAGCAGGTATGCGTTATGCCGGCGAAATGAAAAAGGCTATGTTTTCCGTACAAAATTTCCTCTTGCCAGCCAAAGGTGTATTACCCATGCACTGCTCAGCCAATGTGGGTGAAGACGGCAAAACAACTTTATTTTTTGGTTTATCAGGCACCGGTAAAACCACCCTTTCTGCAGACCCAGACAAATATTTAATTGGCGATGACGAGCACGGTTGGGGTGACGGGGTGGTCTTTAACATTGAAGGCGGCTGCTATGCTAAAACGATTAATTTAAGCAAAAAGAATGAGCCCCTTATCTGGGATGCCATTCGTTTTGGTGCCATCATTGAAAATGTTTGGTTAGATGAAAAAAGCCAAGCCGCAGACTATGACAATACTAATATTTCAGAGAATGGCCGTTGTGCGTACCCGCTTGAGCACATTGAAAAACGCACATCGAAAAACTTAGCGGGCGAGCCTGCAGCTATTATTTTTCTGACCTGTGATTTAACAGGCGTGCTACCACCAGTATCCATATTAACCAAAGAGGCGGCTGCTTATCATTTCTTAAGTGGTTATACCGCTTTGGTAGGCTCCACTGAAATGGGCACAAGTGCGGCCATCCGCTCTACCTTTTCTACTTGTTTTGGGGCGCCCTTTTTCCCCCGCCCCGCAGGTGTTTACGCTGAGCTATTGATGGAGCGAGTAGAAGCCTTTGGTAGCAAAGTGTACCTAGTAAATACCGGTTGGACAGGCGGCGCCTATGGCACCGGCGAAAGGTTTAGCATCCCAACGACACGGGCCATTATTGCTGCCATTCAAAGTGGCAACATTAACAGCGCAGCAACGACACACCTGCCTGGCTTAAATGTGGATGTGCCCCAAAGCTTGGATGGCGTGGATAAACAGCTGTTAAACCCTCGCAATACCTGGGATAACAAGGCCGATTATGATGCACAAGCCCAAGCGCTGATTGCTAAGTTTCATGCCAACTTTAAGCGTTTTAACGTCTCACAAGACATTATTGACGCTGGGCCTAAGCTGCTTTAGACATCATCTAGGCAGCAAATATGGCGACTAAGGCTCCTTCTATGAGGAGCTTTTTTTTAGGGATAAAAAACACACCTTTAAAACAACAACTAAAGCCCCCACAAAGAGTGAACTGTTAGTTTCACGTCGCTAATAATAAAGGTGTTAAGTTGGCTATAAATCAGCAAATTGCAACCGAGCTTGGGGTTCAGTCTTGGCAAGTCGATGCAGCGATTAAATTACTGGATGAAGGCGCAACCGTGCCTTTTATTTCGCGTTATCGAAAAGAAGCCACTGGCGTGCTTGATGATACTCAGCTTAGAACGATGGAAGAGCGGCTTGGATACCTGCGTGAACTTAGTGATCGTAAGCAAGCCATTTTGGAGAGCATTCAAAAGCAAGACAAGCTCACTCCCGCATTAGCAACACTGATTAATGCAGCGAAGACCAAAACTCGCCTTGAAGACTTATACCTGCCATATAAGATAAAGCGCCGCACTAAAGCTGCGATAGCGATTGACGCAGGCCTTGAGCCCTTAGC
This sequence comes from uncultured Oceanospirillaceae bacterium, assembly GCA_964022265.1. GTDB lineage: Bacteria > Pseudomonadota > Gammaproteobacteria > Pseudomonadales > Balneatricaceae > Njordibacter. The sequence continues at coordinate 64,434 of CAXHZX010000003.1, forward strand.
AGATGGGATTTTAGAAGACCCAAATGTTAATCCTGAAACCATAGCCAATGGGTACTTAAACCCCGAATTTGAAATACATACCGTTAAGGATGCTTTAGATGGCGCCAAGCAGATTCTTATGGAGCGCTTTAGCCTAGCGGCAGATCTGCTTGGGGCACTGCGCGATTTAGGTTGGCAAGAGGCAAAGTGGCAAACGCAAGTCGTGGAAGGAAAGCAGCAAGAAGGGGCTAAATTCCAGGATTACTTTGAGTTTTCAGAAGCCTTAAAAACTATACCGTCTCATCGAGCACTGGCTATTTTAAGGGCTCGAAGCGAAGGCGTTTTGCAAGCCTCAATCCTTTGGTCTGACCATGATCACTTACCTTATGAATCTAAAGTAGCCCAGTATTGGAGTATTAAAGATGAGGGTCGTGCAGGTGACAAATGGCTTCAAGAAGTGGTGCGTTGGACTTGGCGAGTAAAGCTTTCAACCCAGCTAGAAACAGCGTTGATTGCTAAGGTTAGAGAAGCGGCTGAACAAAGCGCTATAAGCGTATTTGCTAATAATTTAAAGGATCTGTTATTGGCTGCACCAGCCGGTGATAAAGTTACTTTGGGTCTAGATCCTGGGCTTCGAACTGGGGTAAAAGCCGTGGTTGTAGATGCAACAGGCAAACTACTGAATACCCAAACTATATTTCCCCACGTGCCCCACAACAAATGGAATGAAGCTTTACAAATTTTGGTAAGTTTCTGCAAAACCTATGCTGTGCAATTGGTCGCCATTGGCAACGGTACAGGCTCAAGAGAAACCGATAAGCTGGTAAAAGAGGTTCAGGCACAGTTAGGTGCAAGCGCACCGCAACGCATTATTGTGAGCGAAGCTGGCGCTTCTATTTATTCAGCATCAGCCCTAGCAGCGGCAGAATTTCCAGATTTAGACGTGAGCTATCGCGGCGCAGTGTCTATAGCTAGAAGGCTGCAAGACCCACTTGCAGAGCTTGTGAAAATTGAGCCTAAAGCCATTGGCGTAGGCCAGTATCAACATGATGTTAGCCAAGTCCAATTATTGAGAAAGCTAGATAATGTGGTTGAAGATTGCGTAAACAATGTGGGCGTAGACCTAAACACAGCCTCAGCGCCATTATTACAAAGGGTGGCTGGGTTAAATAAAACCATGGCCGACAACATTGTTATACATAGAGATTTAAATGGCGCCTTTACCAACCGGCAGCAATTGTTGGAAGTGGCTCGTATTGGCGATAAAGCATTTGAGCAATGCGCAGGCTTTTTGCGTATTCGAGGTGGCACTAACCCACTGGATTTCACTTCAGTTCACCCTGAAGCCTATGGCTTAGTCAGGGATCTTGCAGAACAGCTTAACATGTCGGTAGATCAGCTTATCGGTAGTGATAAACTGCGCACCATAAAGCCAGCGCAGTTGCATAATAAAGGCTTTGGCGAGCACACCATTAAAGATTTAGTGAGTGAGTTGCAAAAGCCTAACCGCGACCCTAGACCAGAGTTTCGCATGGCAAAGCTTACAGAAGGTGTTGAAACCATAAAACAACTCAGCGTTGGCGCCATTATGGAAGGCACTATTAGCAACGTCACAAATTTTGGCGCCTTTGTAGACCTTGGAGTGCATCAAGATGGCCTGGTTCATATCTCGGCTTTGTCAGATAAATTTGTAAAAGATCCCCATGAAGTAGTGAAGTCTGGCGATATTGTTAAAGTGAAGGTGATGCAAGTGGATATTGCGCGTAAACGCATCGGTTTAAGTATGCGATTAAACGATGAACCTCCCCATGCAGATGATGCCCCAGGGCAAGCTAGCCAGCGCCAAAACCAAAGTCAAAGCAAGGGGAAAACAGCCCCTGCACCCAAGCCAAAAGCCAAATCGGAGCCATCACCATCTTTAGGGAGTATGGCCCAAAAGCTAATGGACGCTCAGGCTAGGTTAAAAAAATAACCTAAACACAGAAATTGCATTCAAAGTAGGCTAAAATTCGCAGCGGCCATGGTTAACGCCTTTTAAAATTATTTGGAAATATAGATGCCCACACAATTACAGCAACGCTTACAGCAGGTGAAAAATTCCTCTGTCGCCAAAACCTTGGCTAGCCTTCAGTGCGGCATTGAAAAAGAGGGCTTACGGGTCACTTTAAATGGCCGAATAGCTCACACAGACCACCCAAAAGCTTTAGGTTCAAGCTTAACTCACGCAAGTGTAACCACCGATTATTCAGAAGCCTTGCTTGAGTATATTACCCCCGTATTTCAAACCCCAAAGGCAGCCTTACATTTCATGCAAGAGCTGCATAGCTTTAGTGCAAGCCAACTTGAAAAAAACGGCGAATACCTTTGGCCTGCAAGTATGCCGTGTTATTTAGATGGCGATGACGATATTCGCATCGCCGATTTTGGCACCTCAAATACCGGCAAACTCAAACATACCTATCGGGTTGGTTTAGCTTGGCGTTATGGAAAAATTATGCAGTCAATTGCCGGCTTGCACTTTAACTTTTCTCCACAAAACGATTTTTGGCCAGCCTATCAGGCATTATTGGCGGATGAGCAGCCTTTGGCAGATTTTAGATCCCAGCAATATTTTGGCTTAATCAGAAACTTTAGGCGCAACTCTTGGGCGCTTTTATATCTTTTTGGCGCCTCGCCAGCCATCGACGCAAGCTTCACCAAAGGCCGCGAGGTGAATTTGAAAGAGGGCCCAGGGGGTTGTTTATTCGGCCCTTATGCCACGTCCTTAAGAATGAGTGACGTAGGCTACAACAATAAAGCTCAGTCTGCATTAAGCCTATGTTTTAATGACTTAGAAAGGTACGCCCATTCACTTGAGCATGCTATTTCTACACCTTTGCCTGAGTATGAAAAAATGGGCGTGAAGGTCGATGGTCAATACCGTCAACTTAACGCTAACTTGTTACAGATAGAGAATGAGTATTACAGTGATATTAGGCCCAAACGTGTTGCACGCCCTGGGCAAAAACCAGTACATGCGCTTAAAGAAGGCGGTGTTGAATACGTAGAAGTACGTAATATCGACCTGAATCCATTTTTACCATTAGGCATTGATGAACAACAAAGCCAATTTCTTAATACGTTTTTAACTTGGTGCTTGTTTGAACCAAGCCCACCGATTACTGATCAAGAGTGCGAAGTGATTGGGGAAAACCAAGTGAGCGTTGTGCATCAGGGCAGAAAGCCAGGCCTAATGCTTAACACATCTAAAGGGCCAGACAGCTTGCAGAACTTAGGTATAGAGCTAATGGAGAATCTGCGCGAAGTAGCTCAACTGATGCCAGACCCTAAAGCAGCGCTTGCCTCCATAGATGAGATGGAAAAACGCTTTCATGACAGTAGCCTAACGCCTTCTGCAAAAGTGTTAGATGCCATGATGAAGGACAATTTATCTCACCAAGCGCTGAGCTTTGAGCTGGCTAAAAAGCATCAAGAGTTTCATTTGCAGCAGCCCATTAGCCTTGCCCGCAGGACGCAGCTTAATGACCAGGTGGATGAATCTATGGTGAAGTTAGCCCAAATTGAAGCCGCACAAACAGAGCCATTTGATGCTTTTCTGGCCGCTTATTTGGCTCAGTGAGATGTGTCAAAATTGCTAACACGCTAGCGGCTAAGAAAAATAATACTGCTGCCAACCACCACACAAATAGCGCCAAGCCAGGCCCCTTTGCTTGGCAATTGGCCGGTAATGAACCAGACCACGGGTAATATTAATACCGGCATAATGGCAGATAAGGTCATCACCACTCCCACCTCACCAATGCCCAGTGCAAAGACGACAAGCGTCATGCCTAAAATAAGGCCTAAAGTAGAGCTTGCCATAGTGCGCACTACAAATGCTGGGGTAGCTTTTGCATTGGCTTTGGCCCATGCAAATGGTAGCGCCCTGACCAATAATAAAACCAAGCCAGCAAAGCCCACCCTAATGGCAGATGCTGCAATAGGATCTGCACCTGCTAACAATACCGGTTTTGCCATCACAGCGCCCATGGCCTGGCCAAAGGCTGCCGTTAGGCCCAGTAGTATGCCCACCCATAAGTGACCACTCACTTTCTCTAAACGATGCGCACTGTCATTCTTTTTGCCCCACCACACCGCATTGACAACGCCAAATAAAATGAGCCCACAGCCAATCAGTAAATGAGCGCTTAAAGTTTCCCCAAGCCAAATGAACCCAAGGCCTGCAGACATAGGTGCGCTGGTGGCAAACAGCACAGAATTACGCCTTGGCCCAATGCGCTTTAATGCTTGCATCAGCGCTGTATCACCCACCACGATGCCAATAAGGCTTGAGCCTATGAGGATGATCATGGCGTTATTTGGAATGCTTGACCATAAATCCATCACGCTTGCGATGATAATCAGCACTAGGCCCGCAAACACAACTCGATAACGGTTAAAGGCTACGGCACCAAAATGATGAACACCTGGCGCTGCGATAATGGCGGTAAAGGTCCAACATAGCGCAGCGCCTATGGCGGCCATTTCTGCTAGGGGTAATTGGCTCATGTTGTCCTTGTGGGTGGTTTGTTCGTGAACTGCTACGAAGAATAGCAGCTATTAGCTATAAAGCTAGCAACTTTACCTCAAGCACCAAAGCCACGGGCCTATGCTTTGGTGCGCTGGCCCAGAGTTTAATATTAAGGCTATAATGGCGCATCATTTCAGCTTATATGCCGCCGGTTTAAACCTCTATGCACTGCCCATTTTGTAGTAATCCAGAAACCAAAGTTATTGACTCTCGCCTGGTGGGTGAAGGCGAGCAAATTCGGCGCAGAAGAGAGTGCTTAACCTGTAATGAGCGCTTTACTACGTTTGAAGTGGCTGAGCTATTAATGCCAAGAGTGGTAAAGCAAGACGGCACCCGCCAGCCATTTGATGAAGATAAGCTACGTGCGGGTATTTTAAGGTCTTTAGAAAAACGCCCGGTTAGCATTGAAGCCATCGAAGCCAGCATCAACCGCATCAAACATGCGCTAAGAGCAGGTGGTGAGCGAGAAGTGGGCACTAAACTTGTGGGTGAGGCGGTGATGTCGCAGCTAAGAAAACTAGATGAAGTGGCTTACGTAAGGTTTGCTTCAGTGTATCGAAGCTTTAAAGACCTTAACGAATTTAGGGTGGAAATTGAACGCCTAGAGCAAGAACACCAAGGTAGCTAATGGCCCATACAACTGACCACGCGCATTTTATGTCACTTGCTTTAGAGCAAGCGCAAAATGCGCTACTTATCTCCAGGCCCAACCCTGCTGTGGGCTGTGTTTTAGTGAAAGCTAATAAAGTGGTTGGCACAGGTTTCACCCAAGAAGCGGGGAGTCATCATGCGGAAGTGATGGCAATCAATGCTGCAGCCGCTGCTGCAACAGGTGCCACGGCTTACGTTACTTTAGAGCCTTGCAGTCACTATGGCCAAACACCTCCTTGTAGCTTAGCTTTAATTAACGCCAACATTAAACGTGTGGTCTACGGCTGCCAAGACGCCAACCCAAAAGTTGCAGGCCAAGGTCTAGCCCAGCTAAAAGCTGCAGGTATTGAGGTGATTGGGCCGGTAATGCAGACTGAATGTGAAGCCATAAATGCTGGCTTTTTACAGAGGGTAAAAACGAATAAGCCCCATATCATTAATAAGATGGCGATGAGTTTAGATGGCAGAACCGCCATGGAATCTGGCGAAAGCCAATGGATTACAGGCCCCAAAGCCCGTGCTCAGGTGCATTTGCTGCGAGCCACAAGCTGCGCTGTGGTAACGGGCGTGGGCTCGGTACTAAGAGATAACCCAAGCATGAACGCAAGGGCTGACGAGCTAAGTAGCGCAGGTGTAGCTGATGCGCTTATTAAGCGCCTGCAGCAACCTTTAAGAGTCATTTTAGACAGTCAGTTAAGAACCCCAGTCTCTGCCAAACTATTCCAGCATCCTGGCCAAGTGCTCATTATTACAGGCGAACAAGATGCCAAGCGTCATGAGCCCTTCAAAGCACTGGGCGCACAAGTCAAGGTTAGTGCGCTCAACAAACACGGCAAACTTGATCTTGCGGCCGTGATGAGTTTGCTAGGCCAGCGCCAGTGTAATCAAGTATTGGTGGAAGCAGGCGCAGGCCTTAGCGGGGCTTTTTTAGAGGACGGATTAACCGATCATTTGATTATTTTCATGGCCCCTAAATTACTAGGCAGTAGTGCCCGGCCGCTTTTTAACTTGCCGTTAGAAAAAATGGCTGAAGCCTATGCTTTGAATATTAGTAACATCTCACCGATAGGGTCAGATTGGCGTATCGATGCCACCCCAAAAGCCCCTGATCGCTAGCCACTGCCTGCGAAATCTGGCACAATAGCCGCAAAATGCCTACCTGCACTCATCATAGGTGAGGCCTACAAATTAACCTTGGGTTATCACATGCACATGAACACCTCCGTTGAGCTGATCGAAGATCTGCGACAAGGCAAAATGATCATTCTTATGGATGATGAAGATCGCGAAAACGAAGGTGATCTTGTGATGGTGGCAGAACAAGTAAGGCCAGAAGACATCAACTTTATGGCCACGCATGCCCGGGGCCTCATTTGCCTTACTTTATCTCGAGAACACTGCGCTAAGCTTGATTTGCCTTTAATGGTAAAAAGTAACGGCACTGCTTATGAGACAAACTTTACGGTGTCTATTGAGGCAGCTGAAGGCGTGACTACCGGTATCTCTGCAGCAGATAGAGCCTACACTATTCGCACCGCAGTCAGTGCCGATGTGAAGCCAGAAGACATTGTTCAGCCCGGCCATATTTTCCCTTTAATGGCAAAAGAAGGCGGTGTGTTAACCCGCGCAGGCCACACAGAAGCAGGCTGTGATTTAGCCCGTCTTGCAGGCTATTCACCTGCCGCCACTATTGTGGAAATAATGAACGATGATGGCACCATGGCAAGACGTGATGACCTTTTTAAGTTTGCAGCCAAGCACGATTTAAAAATAGGTACCATTGCTGACTTGATTCACTTTCGTAACCTGAATGAAAAAACCATTACCAAAGTGAGTCACCATAAAGTGCCTACTCGCCATGGTGAATTTACACTGCATTCATACGAAGACAGCATTTATGGCGGCACACACGTGGCGCTCACCATGGGGGAAATCACTCCACAAGCATCTACCATCGTGCGTGTGCACCAAGCCGATGTGTTGCGAGATTTAGTGGGCGCTGTGCCATCCCAACCTAAGTGGACGATTGATTCTTGCTTAGAGCGAATTGCAAAAGAAGGCCAGGGTGTATTGGTACTGCTTGGCGAAGCTGAAGAGAGAAACGTACAAGGCAGTATTGATGCCTTTTTTGAAACCGCGGCGCCAAGGCAATTTAACACCGACGGGTCAGGAGCATACTTGACGGTGGGCACAGGCTCACAAATATTACGTGACTTAGGTGTGGGCAAAATGCGTTTGTTAAGTCCGGAAATGAAATTCAATGCCATTTCTGGTTTTGATTTGGAAATTGAAGAATACATCGACTGCGGCGAATAAGCCTTTGCCACAGCACTATTGTAAGGAAAATATATGTCTGTAACTCATATTGAAGGCTCTTTTAACGATGCCAATGGTCACTACACACTGGTTGTAGGTCGCTTTAACTCATTTGTAGTAGAAAGCCTTGTAGATGGGGCTTTAGATACCCTAAAGCGCCATGGCGTAGATGAAGCAAATGTAACGGTGATTCGTGTACCTGGTGCTTTTGAAATACCACTTGTGGCGCAAAAAGTAGCGCAGCAAGGTAAAGTGGATGCCATCATCACATTAGGTGCAGTTATTCGCGGCGGCACGCCACATTTTGAGTATGTTTCGGGCGAAGCCTCATCAGGAATCTCTAAAGTAAGTTTAGACCATGGTATCCCAGTGGCTAACGGTGTTCTCACAGTAAACTCAATTGAGCAAGCCATTGAGCGCTCTGGCACAAAAGCGGGTAACAAGGGTGCTGAAGCAGCAATGTCAGCACTAGAAATGGTTAGCTTGATGCGCCAATTAGAGGCTTAAATGAGTTCAAATAAAGCTCGTCCAGACCGTCGCCATGCAGCTAGAGAGCTAGCTCTGCAGGCTTTGTATCAAATGCACATGAGTGGCGCTAGCGCAGTGGATGTGCAGGCTCAGTTTTTAGTGGACCAAGACTTTAAACAAGCCGACAAAAAGATGTTTGGCCAATTGCTAAGGGGCGTCGCCGCTCAGCTTGAAAGCTTGGATGGCATGATTGAAGCGCACCTTGACCGAGCTCTTACAGAACTTGACCCTATCGAGCTTAATGTTTTGCGCATGGGAGCTTTTGAACTGAGTGACTCGATGAGCGTGCCTTATCGGGTCGTGATTAATGAATGCATTGAGCTTGGCAAGGTATTTGGCGCCACCGATGGTCACAAATACGTGAACAGCATTTTAGACAAACTTGCTTTAGAGCATCGTGAAATCGAAACTTCAGCAAAACAAAACCAGAGCAGCAACGCTTAGGTTTTGTGTTAATGATGGGCGAATTTGATCTAATCAAACGCTTTTTCGACCGTAAAGAGCTTCGCCCCGGGCCCTCCATGGCCCTTGGCCCAGGCGATGATTGCGCCCTTCTAGAACTCCCTTGTGACCATCAGTTGTGTGTGACCAGTGATACCTTTGTTTCTGGCGTGCACTTTTATAGCGATATGCTGCCAAACCAAATAGCCATGCGCTGTTTAGCGGCTAGCGTGAGTGATCTTGCTGCTATGGGCGCCCAGCCTGCTTGGTTTAATTTATGCTTAACGATACCCAGCGCAGATGAACCTTGGTTGGCATCTTTTAGTGAAGGCCTAGCCAGTAAAGCCTTAGAGTGTGGCATTAGCTTGGCAGGTGGCGACACCACCAAAGGAGCTTTGTGTATTAGTATTCATGCTATGGGTTTTACCCCAAATGGCTTAGCCATCACTCGAGCTGGCGCTATGGATAATGATGTTATTATGGTTTCTGGTACCTTGGGCGACTCTGCGGCAGGCCTTCAAATAATGAAAGATAACCGCCAAAGCGAAGACTATTTAAGCCAACGCTTTTATAACCCCACAGCCAGAATAGAGCTTGGCAAATGGCTAAGGGGCAAAGCCAGCGCCTGTTTAGATATTTCAGATGGGCTAGTACAAGACCTAGGTCACATATTAAAGGCAAGCCAATGCGGGGCGGATATCAATGTGAACCAATTGCCTTTGTCAAAGCAGTTGTTAGCCTATGCTAAGCCTCCCCAAGCCCAACAATATGCTTTGGCTGGCGGTGAAGATTTTGAACTATGTTTTACCCTGCCTGAAAACCTAGTTGCAAAAGCTCAAACTTTTGCCCAACAAAACCAACTGCTGCTAACGCCTATTGGACACATCTCAAAACACAAAGGGTGTCGTATTCACCAAGGTGACCAAGGCCCATTTGAACCATGCCCAGGCTACCAACACTTTTAAGGATATGCGGATGAATAAAGAAATTGTTAAGCCAAATTGGGCAAACCCAATGCATTTATTAGCTTTTGGTTTTGGCAGTGGCGCAGCGCCCAAAGCGCCAGGCACTTTTGGCACGTTAGCTGCGGTGTTGCTTTATTGGCCATTAAGCACGTTAACTACTGAGCATTATTTATGGATGCTTATACTCACAAGCCTTGTGGGCATATTCCTGTGCGGCAAAACAGCAAAAGATCTCAATGTGCACGATCACGGCGGTATTGTTTGGGATGAATTTGTGGGTTTTTGGATCACCATGTTCATGGCCCCTGCTGGGCTGACATGGGTTGTTATTGGGTTTGTGTTATTCCGGTTTTTTGACATCATCAAACCTTGGCCTATTAGCTGGATCGACAAAAAAGTGTCTGGTGGCTTAGGCATTATGTTGGATGATATTGTGGCAGGTGTGATGGCTGCGCTAGTATTGCAGGGCTTGGCTTGGGTTTTTTAAACCAAAATAACCTTGGTGGGTACCAATGCTAAACGGATGCAGTAAAGGCCCAATAGTAAAAACAGGACAAAGCTCCAACCAGCAATAGATAGGCCCATAAACTGCCATAGTATTTCAGCGCAATTACCAGAACCTTTAATCATGGTGACTAGCACTTCAGTGAAAGGAAAAGCATCCACCATGTAGCCAAAGCTTGGGCCACAAGCAGGCACTTGATCAGCGGGTAAGTTTTGTAAATAGATTTGGCGAGAAGCCGAACCTATACCCATTAGGCTGAGTAAGAAAAGACACCAACCGTAGCGCTTATGGCCACCGTAATAAGGGTTGTGTAGGGCTGCCAACATAAACACAAAGGCCATCGCAAGGTATACAAAGCGCTGAGTCATACATAACATGCAAGGGTCTAAACCCATTGCAAACTCCATGTATAAGCCCACACTTAAAATGCCGGCACAGGCAAGCAAGCCAAGTATAAACTCTCCTCGGAAACCCACGATTTTCATTATATGTCGTCAACTCTAGTATGTTGGGGCACTAGCTTGTTGAGATGTTAGCCAGACCAATTGCATACAATATACAAGATAAATGGCCAACGTTAAAGCCTATGCGGCTTTAGTGGAACAAATGCAGGGAAAAACGAGGATGTAACAATAATAATGCCACATCCTCTCAGCGCTTTAGCGTAGTTGCAAATAACTACAGAGCTTCTGGACCTGTTTCGCCAGTACGAATACGAATCGCTTGTTCTAGGTTAGTGACAAAGATCTTACCGTCACCAATTTTTCCAGTGTTAGCAGAAGCGCTTACTGCTTCAATCACTTGATCTACCATTGCATCATCAACAGCCGCTTCAACTTTTACCTTTGGTAAAAAGTCCACCACATATTCAGCACCACGGTACAACTCGGTATGACCCTTTTGACGGCCAAAACCCTTCACTTCTGTCACAGTAACGCCTTGTACGCCAATATCTGATAGAGCTTCTCGAACATCATCTAATTTAAACGGTTTAATTATTGCGCTGACCAATTTCATGGGGAGCTCCTTTGTATTAATAAGTTATAAACGGCACAGTGCCTAGCATATGATGTTGCAGGGATTGTGCCAACTTAATGGCTAAAAAAAATGATAAAAAATCGCTATTTAAGCAACATTTTGTGCTTTTTGGGCGAAAAACTCATTTAAGTAAAGTCGTTTCGAACCAATCTGGAGCAAGCCTCATTTTTGTGCACCGATTTAGGGCGTTAATGCTGACCCCAGGCACATCCCGAATGCACTGCTAAACTTCATCAATAATCCGCCTCGCTTTGGAAACTTCATGTCATACGCTCTAACCTATAGCCGCGCTTATGTGGGTGTAGAAGCACCCTTGGTGAGTGTAGAAACACATTTAAGTGCAGGTTTGCCCGCGCTCACCATTGTAGGCCTGCCAGAGACTGCAGTAAGAGAGAGCAAAGACAGGGTGCGAAGCGCCATCATTAATGCAGGTTTTGAGTTTCCAGCCAAGCGAATTACCATAAACTTAGCGCCAGCAGACCTACCTAAAGAAGGCGGCCGATTTGATTTGGCCATTGCCGTAGGGCTTTTGGCGGCTAGTGGTCAGCTGCCACCAGATACAATAGAAGAGTATGAATTTGTGGCTGAATTAGCCCTAAGTTCAGCACTTCGAAACTGCCCCGCCATATTAAGTGCGGCCGTGGCTTGCCAAATGAGCCAGCGCATTATGGTAGTAGCACCAGGTAATGCTGCAGAAGCAGGCATGCCACAAGCCAGCCGCGTCATTGCACCTAGCCATTTAAACCAGCTTAGCCAATGGTTACATGACCCAAAAATTCAGCCTGCGCCACCGATACTCAAGCCTGCAAAAATTTCACAACCCACAGCGAAGCTGCAAGATGTGCGCGGGCAAGAACAAGCCAAAAGAGCACTCATAGTAGCAGCGGCGGGACATCATAATTTGCTCATGTGTGGGCCACCAGGCACCGGGAAAACCATGCTTGCCCAGCGTTTGCATGGCTTATTGGCGCCCTTAAGTGAAAGCCAGGCGCTATCACTTGGTGCTATTAATTCAAGCTTAGGTTTATTTAACCCTGCGACCTGGCGGGTCGCCCCATGGCGCGCACCACACCACAGTGCATCGGCGGTGTCTCTGGTGGGTGGTGGCAGGGTGCCAAGAGCTGGAGAAATAAGCCAAGCTCACCATGGAGTCCTCTTTTTAGATGAACTGGCAGAATTTCCACGTCACGTGCTTGATAGCTTGCGCCAACCCCTTGAAAGCGGAGAAATTCACCTTTCAAGGGCAGCCTATCAGAGCATTTTGCCGGCAAGATTTTTACTAGTGGCTGCCACCAACCCATGCCCTTGTGGCTTTTACGGTGACCAGCATAACAAATGCCGCTGTACGCCCAACAAAGTGGCCAACTACCTGCAACGTTTGTCTGGGCCATTATTAGATCGTATTGACCTACAAGTAGAAGTGCATCGCCCAGCCCCAGATGCCCTTATGACAGCCAACACAGGCATAACTAGTCAGCAGGCAGCTCAGTGGATTAAAGCCGCTCAAAAGCTTCAGTTAAAGCGCAGCGGCATACTAAACGGTTTACTTGAAGCCTCTGCGTTGTCCCAGCATGCTAAGCTTCGCGCCCCAGAAGAAGCTATGCTTAAAAATGCCATTAACAACTTAAACCTGTCGCCGCGGGGCGTACATAAGGTACTAAGAGTAGCGCGCACCATTGCCGATTTAGAGGCCCAAGCACAAATTCAAAAACACCATCTGCTAGAAGCCCTAAGTTATCGGCGCTTAGATGTCCTAAGTATGGAAAGCCAATAACCAATTGTTGGTAGGTAATACAGCTTAAGAGTAAAAAACTTAGCGACTAGTAAAAAAGGATTAAATAGTGACGCAAAATAAAATACTAAAAAGTGATGTATCAGCAAGCCAAATGACTTTTGTGGCATTGATCGTATATTTTGCCTTAATCATGTCTATTGGGGTTGGCCGAGGTTCCTCATTTTTGTTCATTCACCAAGGGTTAGATTATGCCCACCCTGTGAATCTGATTACATGGCGGCTTATTTTTGCTGGCATAGCGGCGTTAGTTTATATATTGCTCAAGTACAAAACGAAGAGGGTGCCTAATCTTAAAGATTATTTCGCACCTGCAATGGTTTTGGCGCTGGTGGGAATTATTATTCCGTTCTATCTCACAGCCTTCGGCCAAGTGCATGTTGAGTCTGGCATCGCAGGGGTATTAACCGCCACTATGCCCATGATTAGCGCCATTCTCTTTGCTATTACTACTAAAACCAGAGTGACTTCTATTCGGTACTTAGTGATGGGTTTTATTGGTGTAACGCTAGTTTGTTTTAACCAAGGGCTAAATTATTCATATTTTTTGGGCATTATTCTTATTCTTGGTAGTGCGTTTTTCTATGCACTGAACAGCGTGTTGGTAGGTAACATCAAATCTGAATTAATAGATAAACGTTTGTTGGCTTGTGTTGTATTAATAGTGGCAGCGTTAATAAGCCTTCTTGTTTCCACTTTATTTGTAGAACAAAGCCTTTTGGTCTCTAGAGAAGTCATGGAAATTGGCGCCGTTTTGGGAGTTTTCTGCACGACTATTCCCGTGGTGTTATTGTTTTATGCCATCAATAAATACGGCACGGTAAAGGGCTCTATGGGAGCCTATATTTTGCCGATCGTTGCTGTATTGCTTGGTGTTGTGTTTTTAAACGAAGAATTCCAAAAGCTTCAGGGCCTTGGCATCATCATAATATTAGTTAGCGTATTTGGCTATGCGAGAAACAAATAGAGGGCGCATCTAGGCTAAAAAACCCCTATAATGCGCAGCTTATTTGTAACCTTAGCTAACTGAGTTGCCCTACTTTGAGCCGCCTTAACCCTCGTCAACAAGAAGCCTTAGAGGCCATCACTGGGCCGGTGTTGGTGTTAGCAGGTGCAGGCTCTGGTAAAACCAGTGTAATCACTCAAAAAATTGCTTATCTAATGAGTGAGTGCGGGCTTAAAGGCCATCAAATTATTGCCCTCACCTTTACCAACAAATCGGCTCGCGAAATGAAAGAGCGGGTGGGCACCTTAATGACAGGCAAGCAAGCGCGTGGCCTGACGGTAAGCACCTTTCACAACCTAGGCCTTAACATCATACGCAAAGAAGTGGATGCGCTGGGTTATAAACCTGGGTTTTCCATTTTTGATTCACAAGATGTGCTAGCGCTACTAAAAGACCTTACCCACAAAGAATTTGAAGCCGCAGAAGATGCCTGCGAGCCTATTCAACACCTTATATCCAATTGGAAAAATGACCTTATCAGCCCAGCAAGAGCTATGGCCAGTGCCAATGGCCCAGAGCAAGCGTTAGCTGCTAGGGTGTATGAGGCTTATCAAAAAACCTTGAAGCTGTATAACGGGGTAGATTTTGATGACCTTATTTTGCAACCGGTAGAGCTGTTTAAAAACCGCAAAGACATTTTAGAAAAGTGGCAAAACAAAGTGCGCTACTTGCTGGTGGATGAGTACCAAGACACGAATAGCTCACAGTATTTATTAGTGAAGCAGCTGGTGGGTCATCGTAGTAACTTTACCGTGGTAGGTGATGATGACCAATCCATTTATGCTTGGCGTGGCGCCAGGCCTGAAAATTTGGCCGAGCTAAAAGCCGATTTTCCTTCATTAAAGGTTGTAAAACTTGAGCAAAATTACCGCTCAAGTGGGCGCATATTAAAAGTAGCTAACCAGCTGATATCCAATAACCCTCATGAATTCAGTAAGGCCTTGTGGAGCGATAAAAGCTTTGGCGAGCCTATACGGGTGATTAGCTGTCGTAACGAAGATGCTGAATCTGAGCGCATTGCGACCGAGATATTACAATCTCAATTGCAAAATGAAGCCGAGTTTAGAGACTTTGCCATTTTGTACCGAAGCAACCATCAAGCCCGCTTGATGGAGCTAAAACTGCAAGCCTATAAAGTGCCTTACAAGCTAAGTGGTGGCCAATCGTTTTTCTCTAGAACTGAAGTGAAAGACATTATGGCCTACCTTAAAATATTGCTGAACCCAGCCGATGACAATGCCTTTTTACGCATAGTGAACACCCCACGCCGCGAAATTGGCGCAGCTACCTTAGAGAAGCTTGTGAACTATGCTAACCAGCGTGGTGAAAGCCTTATTCGGGCATGCCAAGAGCTAGGCTTAGAACAAACGCTAAGCGGCGCAGGCTTGAATAGAGTGCGCGAATTTGGCGCCTGGATAGAGCACCTTTCACAAAAGGCCCAGCAAGAAGACCCCATCGCTAGCGTGCGCCAAATGGTACGCGAAATGGAATACCAAGATTGGTTGTTGCAAACCAGTAGTGGCCCACCTATGGCCGAAAAACGCATGGCTAACGTAGAAACGCTGATTACTTCTTTGCAAACTTCGCTAGAAAAAGCCATGGACAAAAATGACAATGCCGATATGGGCGACGCCGTAGCGCGTTTGGTGCTGATGGATTTACTAGAGCGCCAAGAGGAAGAAGATGAAACCGACAGAGTGCAAATGATGACCTTGCACTCAGCCAAAGGCTTAGAGTTTCCCCATGTGTATTTAATGGGTATGGAAGAAGAGCTGCTGCCCCACCGCAACGCAGTAGAAGAGGGCAACGTAGAAGAAGAGCGCCGCCTAGCCTATGTAGGCATCACCAGAGCTAAGCGTACCTTGGCCATTACCCTAGCCCGTAAGCGCAAACAGTATGGTGAAGTGATAGAGTGCTCCCCTAGCCGTTTCTTAGAAGAGCTGCCAGAGGAAGATTTAGAATGGCAAGGCCGAGGGGATGATGACCCCAAGAAAAATGAAGCCCAAGGCCAAGCTACTTTGGCAGGCCTAAAAGGCATGTTTGAAGATTTTTAGGCATTCACTTTAGGCCTGGTTTGCCATTGATAAAGGCTATGCAGTAAAAGCGTAGTAATCACGATAGAGCCACCTTGAATAGCAGTAGCACTAGGCGCTTCGCTTAGCACCAACCAAACCCAAAGCGGCCCAACAGCCGTTTCTAGCAGCATTAACATGCCCACTTCAGCAGCCGGTATACGCATAGGCCCGATGGTAATTAGCGCAAACGCAATTGGGCTAACCAGCAAGCATAAAATAACCATATACACCCAACTATCACCGCTGAGCGACATAGGTGAGCCCGCAAAAAAGCTAATGGCTGCAATCACAAGGCCTGAAGTAATTAATGAAGGGGTCATGTCTCTGTGGCTTACAGAGCGATCGTTTACAAACTTAGCCGCCAGTGCTACACAGCAAACCAGTGCTAAAAAATCGCCCGTAAAATTGGGCTGCGACCAAGAGCCAAACAACACCCAACCAATACCCAGCATAGACACTACAATGGCAACCCAAGTCACAGGTTTGGGCATTTCTTTGAGAAATACCCACCCTAATACCGCAGCAAAAAGAGGTTGGGAGCTAATAATAACCAATACATTAGCTACGCTGCTTAGGGTGATGGCCATCACAAAAGCAATGGTAGAAACCGTCATAAAAAAAGCCGAGCGAAGCGCAGCAATGTCGGTAGGGAAAAACGGGGCTTTGGTGCCTTGCAACTTTAGCAATACGAAAATGGTGAAGGCCAAGAGTAAACCACGCCAAAACAACAGATCAAACGAATGGGCATCAATAAGGCGAATGAGTAAGCCATCAAGGCTTAAAATAAGCACCCCAGCTGCGGTATAAATAATGCCTTTTATGTATTCAGTCATCACCCTTTCCTTTTTAGCTGGGCACAAAAAACCCGGCCATGGCCGGGCTTTTCAATAAGTGCTGATTACTTAGAGTTATCAGCAATATAGATGACAGCTGAGTCAATCTCTTCTTTGTCGCATCGCTTACACAAGCCTTTTGCTGGCATGCTCTTGTAACCGTAAAAAGCGTTAGAGAATAACTTTTCCATACCTTTATCAAGGCGCGGTGCCCATGCCGCAACGTCACCTAACTTCGGTGCGCCAGCAGCGCCACTGTCATGGCAACCGCCACAACCAGCAATGTAAATCTCTTCGCCAGAACGTGGGCCAGCTGGAGCAGCTTTAACAACTACCACAGGGGCTTCACAGCTCTTTCCTTCTACACAGCTACGGCCGTCTGGGCTAATACGGCTTTCAATGCTTGCGCCACTATCATGGTCAGCTAAAACAGTAAACGAACCAATGCTAAAAACAATACCAGCAAAAATGCTGATCAATGCTGCAGGCTTAAATGTAATCACGTGGAATGCCTCATACTAAAGTGAAAAAAGAGTGAATCGGCTATATTAGACGAACACCTTACAAGAATTTGGGCGTATTATAGCGGCTTTATAGCCCTTCGGGAAAGGGTCTCAGGTTAATCCTGCACATCTGCAGTGTAAATAACTAGAAAAGCTTAGCCCAACAACAACCAATGCCCAAAGCTATACCTTGAACCACAACCTGAACACACGTATCATACGGCTTCTTCGCCTTAGGCCATGCTTATTAGCAGCGGCCTTGTTCAAAATGCGCCAGTAGCTCAGCTGGATAGAGTAGCAGGTTCCGATCCTGTTGGTCGGGGGTTCGACTCCCTCCTGGCGCGCCATTTAAGTCAACTACCTACAAATTCCAATGCCTTATAGGCTTAGTTGATTTTTTATTGGGTCTGTTATTTGGTCCCCACTAAGGTGGTGGGAATCATTAATCTCGCATTTTCTAACAATGTGTTGAATTGCATCCAATCAACTACCTTTTTTAATTCAATTGAACCAGTATCTTAATATTAAAGAGCAAGAATTTCCCCAGGAATTTTTCTACTAATCTGGCAAACCCTGGCGTTGACATATACGGGCTAATTTTAATCCATTTCTATAAGTATATGTATATGTATATATCCAGTTGACTAATATCACTTGGTTAACTATCGTCACGAATAATAGATTTATAGAAAAAAAAGGTTCGACATAGCAGGTTTTTAACTTCTCTCTACTTTATAAGCGCCGTAGTAGTTAGCTTTAACATAGGATTTAACTGGCCCAGTGGTTCGCTATTGCTCGGTAGCATATGTGCCTTGATGGGTGGTAGCGGAGCAAAGGGCATGTGGCATACAGGTAAAAAAAGGGGCGGGTTCTTTAATGGGCATTGCTCTAGTGGGAGGTGGGTACCTTGCAGTAAAAAGCTCAGGTGTGATGCTGAATCTTGGCAGCGTCGTTGTGTCAGGTGAAGCCTGGGTTATTGTGGGAGCAGTTATATTTTTTCTAATCACAAATAAGCAGCATTCTGTCACATAAACCATTTTACAGTTCAGCTTACAATGTGGCGATTTAGAAATTTAGAAGGGCGAAACTAGTTTTGGCGTATGAAGAATATGATAAAAGAGTGTCCGCCACAGCAATGTCCTTATCTGCCTTTGAGTCCCGAGAGCATATTGAACATTTTCCAGTAGAATATTTTGTACAAGACGAAGGTGTTGCTAATGATACCCAGTCCCGCAATACAGAGGCCACTGGTGAGTAGGTGTTTATTATGAAACTGCAACAAGTCTCTCATTGGGTTAGGCGGTTTGGCAGAGCACTTAACCTGTTAGCTAGGCTTACGGGCTATATCATCATGGTTGTTGCGCTAGTCTATTTTTTTACCAGATAACCAAAACTCTTCATAAGTGCACTCTCTTGCACTTATAAAAGCGCTTCACTATGAAGAAGTAGTGAATTTAGCCGTTCTAGTTAGCAAAACGGTTGGCACTTTTATTTCTACCTGATAAGTTGGGCTATAAAAGTAACAGGCTCAAGCATATGAACTCTCCAAAGTGGTTTACCCTGCCAAATCGCATTAGCACTTTATTGTTAATCTGTTGCTGCACGTTCACTCAGTACAGCTTTGCTGGGCAGCCACCAGAATGCAGCCAGCCTATGCATTCAGACCATATTATTTACGATTGCTATGGCGACTGGGCGGTAAGGCATGTCTTTAATAGAGGTGAATTAACCCATCGCTATTCGGATGCCACGACGGTAATGAACATTGGCTGGTTTGGTTCATCACAGTTTCAAATTAATCGGCGTCAAGATGGTTCTGTGTTTTACATTATTCCAAGCCAGATTGATCGTGTGGAAATAACCATAGGCGCGGCGCTTTTCGTGTCTGAACAGCGCCCAAGTGCAGTCTTCTATGGCGAGGTTTCTAACGAAATGCTCAACGCCATAGCCAATGCCACTGCCCCTATTGAAGTGCTTATTATTAGTGAAGGCAACCAAACCCAAACCTTCGTTTCTGAGGTGGGTTCAAGCGCGGCACTGCGTTGGATTGGTGCAATAAAATAGTGTGAAGGTATAACTATGAATACAAAGGGATCCATTGTTATTGTTGAAGACGATGACGATCAACGCTCCAACTATGAAAGCCTTTTAAAGCGAAGGGGCTACCATGTAAGTTCTTTCGGCACTAAAGAGAAAGCTTTAAATTATTTGGCCAATAACAGGCCAGATCTACTCATTTTAGATATTATTTTAGGTGATGAATACGATGCAGGTTTTGACCTTTATAGTGAGATAGCTAAAACTCATCTTGGTTTGCCAGTGTTGTTTTTAACTGATCGTGATGGTGAGTTCGACAAGGTTTGGGGGTTGAAAATGGGGGCATGGGATTATCAGTCTAAACCCATCAGCACCGAATTTTTAGCAGCTAAAGTAGGCACATTGATGATGCTTGCTCAAAATGCATCAAGCCAAACCGATAATTCACCTACTGAATTAATAAGAGGACAGCTCACGTTAAATACCGCAAAGATGAGTGCGCATTGGCAAGGTACTAACGTAGCTAATCTCACAGTCACTGAGTTTAACATGCTACATGCATTAATTCGTGTCCCAGGAAATGTGATTACCTATGAAAGGTTTTCCCAAGTTACACACTCAAGTGTGATTGAGCAAAACACCATCAGTGTGCATATTAGAAATTTGAAAAAGAAATTATCCAAACACGACCCAAGCTTTCAAGCAATAAAGTCGGAATATGGACGCGGTTATCGGTGGCAGGAGTAAATGTCTTTTAAACATTACCTACGCAAAAGAAACATCAAACTTTCCGCTCAAGTTTTTTCTTTGGTTGGCCTATTGGCTATGGTGCCATGGGTTGGTTACCAAGTCATTTTGGAAGCAAAACAGTTTCTAGAATCAGGTCAGATGGTGGCCCAAGAGCAGTTTAGCCGCTCTGTTGCCAACGCTTTTTATGGCGATACCGAATCTCTTACGCTTACACCGATGGCACAGGTGGCATTGCCAATGGCTGCCTTTTCTGAGCCTATGTCTATAGATGGCTCAACCCAAGATTGGAAAGACCAAGGCGCTAAAAGTACGTCGTTCCCTCTGCGCCAAAGGCCAGATGGTTTAGGTTTTAATATCTCTATAGGTGAGCGAAAAGGTGAATTATTTGGGCTTATTGAAGTTCAAGATGACACTTTTGATGACCAAACTCCTCTTATTAACGGGCATGGAACGAGAGATCATTTGCGCATGGAATGGCGTAGCTCCCAAGGCTACGTGGAGCGGGTAATTATGGTGCCTCAGCCTGGACGTTTTTTGGCGATTTTTAAAGCAGATAAAAACTGGAAAAAGGAGATGATAAATCTCTTTACAACCATACCCTTACAGGCCTCTATTGGGCCCACTGCTCTTGGGTATGCCGTAGAATTTAAAATAAATACAGAACTTCTCAACGAGAAGTTAGAAATGCGTTTTGCAGTATTTGATGGCGCCACTCAAAGTGGCATCAGTTCAATGTCTGGAAGCAATGGCTTTCACCAAATCAACACGCGCTCATCTAAGGCTCATAAAGTACTTAACAGTTTATCAAAACCTGTTAGCCATATTGCCTTGTATGATAAAGATTTTAATTTGCGCGCCCAAACTCAAGCAGCGCCAAACATCACTAAAAAACTAACTGACATGAGCTTTTCTGAAGCGCTGAGCTCCATCGTTGATAACGCCATGATTGCGCTTTTACGGTTGGCTGGTTCTAATGATGCAGCGCTCTCGCAAACCCAGTTGCTTGTTGAAGCGCGTCGCGGAGAGCTGGCCCAATCTCGCTGGGCATCTATCGGTGGCAGCGGGTTTCTAACCACAGCTGCCCCTGTAATGTCTGAGCAGGGCTATGTGATTGGTATGGTGTTGATAAAGCAGTCTACTGACAAACTGGTAAAGCTGCAGCTTAAGTCTATCCAGAACATTATGTTTTTTGGCGTGTTGGGTTTGCTCATCGTTTTTGCCATAGTGTTTTTCTTGTTTTGGCGGTTAACCTATCGTGTTAGGAAGCTGCGCCTTGAAACCACTAAAATGATTAACAAAAAAGGAGAGCTTGTCACCAATAAGCTTGTCAGCCAAATAGGTGAAGACGACTCAATTGGCGACTTAGCCCGAAGTTTTTCTGATGTGGTTGCTAAGCTCCATGAGCAGCAATCGTTTATGGCGACGATGCCACGCACCCTAAGCCATGAAATTAAGAATCCTCTTAATGCGATA
Organism: uncultured Oceanospirillaceae bacterium; assembly: GCA_964022265.1. GTDB lineage: Bacteria > Pseudomonadota > Gammaproteobacteria > Pseudomonadales > Balneatricaceae > Njordibacter. The sequence continues at coordinate 85,896 of CAXHZX010000003.1, forward strand.
TCTACATCTTTAGAGAATATCTCCGATTACCCTTTAGATGCTGAAATAAAGCGTTACACCGACATTGCTAAGCGAGGTTTAACTAAGATTGATTCTATTTTAGCGAAATTATCGTCTGCAGCTAATTTAGAACAAGCTTTAGTGGATGACGAACTAGAGCGGCTCGACATCAATTATTTTTTAACTGCTTATTGCAATGCTCAAAAAGAATCGATTGGAGAGCACTTGTCCATTGTGTATGCCAGTAACGCTAAGCCTGCTTGGGTCAATGCGGTTGATTTCCGTTTGGAGCAAGCTTTAGATAAACTCATTGATAATGCTAAAGATTTTGCTACGCCAGCCAGTGTCATTAAGGTGCGATTACAAGAAGAAGAGCTAGAGTGGGTTATTGAGGTGGAAAACCAGGGTGAACTACTAAAACCAGATGATAAAGGCCAGCTTTTTCATTCTATGGTGACTTCAAGAAGCCAAGCCAATGCCGGTGGTGAGGGACACTTTGGGCTGGGGTTATATGTTGTCAAAACGATTGCTACATTCCACCAGGGCTCTGCCACTGCCCACAATTTAGAAGATGGCTCTGGCGTAGTTTTCTCAATACGCTTGCCCAGTATTTTTGGGTAACCGCTCAAGCAGCTCTTCATTAAATATTCATTTTCAATTCATAAATCTACACAAAGTTTGCGTTAGTTCCCCATTGTTGCCTTGTTAAATGGTTGTCATACCAATAACAAGGAGCCCAGCGATGAACTTCCATCACACAAAAAAAACCGCCCAACCGTCAACTCCTGATTCTCTAGAGCAACTCCAAGCTGAGCTGCTAATGTTATATGGCAAGAGTTACGACATAGGTGAGGGCAAGCGCTACACCAGCCTCACTAGGCAAGGCCTTAAGCGGCTACTCAAAGACATTTGTCATGTTCAACAACATTTAATGTCTCTTAGGCACATCTACCTAGTCGATCTAGATGGCCAAACGGTACTCTCCATTGGCCAAAGAAAAGAGCGAGCATCTTCAAAGCCTGGAGGCACCTATGCAAGCCATTGAGTTGTTTGAAGAGCGCTGTGTTAATTACCAAGCGAAAGGCCCCATTTCAGATGAAATTACAGCCTTAAATGTGTATTTGAATAGCCATCATATCGTTTACTCCAAGGTAGATTATATGATGCCTGAGAAGCCTCCTACCTCCGAAATGCTGGCTTTAGCAATCAGTGATGTTTGCCGTGGTGATTCTGAATACTTGTATGTATTTGAACAAATTGAACAGCGGTTTGTAGATTTAGTGGGTGATTACGGCGCGCCCACTCATGTTGTTTATTATTATGTCAGTAACGTGGTTATTTCGTTACTGGTGCTCAATAGAGAAAATAGCCAGCTTTCATCAGAAATTTTATTCAAAATAATTCAGCGCTTCAATTTTAGAGACCCCGTTTTAAGAGCCGGTATAGAAGTGATTTCAGAACAAGTATTGCGTGTTTGTTTTGAGTCACATCAAAGCCCGGATTTTCGCTACATGCTCTAAATCATCAAGCCAAAAGGTGCCTTCAAGGTAAATTTTGGCTTCACTATTTATTCATTATAAATCACTAACTATTCAGTTTTTGTTCAAAAAAGATTCACTCTTTTTCGGTTAAATAGAAGTCAAATTAACACGACCCAAAAAATTGGGATGCACCTACAATTTAAGGAAGTAAACATGCAAAACTCAAAAAAATTAGCCCTAGGTATCACACTAGTCATGATGGCCAGCCCAGCGCTAGCTAATAGTCCATATTGGACCACAACCGATGGCAGTGTGGTAGTTGATAGTGCGGGTAACCCAGTTCGAACTATTCATTATCAAAGCCAGCCCAAAACCGTGGTTAAGCCCCAAGGCAATCAACAGGCCTCTCTTGTGAGCATGGCTAAAAACGCGATCGCCAGGGTATTTAACCCAACTCCTAAAGTGGAACCGCCACTTGAACCAGAAGCAGCAGTGACCCCTGATAATGTTTCAACCCAAGAGTTGGCCCTAGAATCTGTGCTAATTAAACCTGTGCCAGCTCCAGCTCCAGCTCCAGCTCCAGCTCCAACTCCAACTCCAACTCCTGCACCAGTGGCTGTAGAGTTAGTCAAAACTCCAAAGCCAGTTAACCAAACCACTGTAAAGCCGCAACCACAACCACAACCAGAACCAGAGCCAGAAGTGGCAGTTGCACCAGAGCTCCAGGTGCCTGTGCAACTCAAAAAAGTTGATTACCAGTTTAAATCTTATGCAACGACTCTGCTGTTTGATACTGATAAGGCCCACGTCACAGCAGATGCTATGGGCAGCTTAAGGCAGCTAGCAATGGCCGCTAAGAAATCAGACGATGTGCTAACGGTGCAGCTTCGGGGTCACGCAGACTCCAGAGGTAGCCAAGATTACAACCTAACATTGTCTAAAGCGCGTATGAAAAAGGTTGAAAACTTTTTAGCAACGCTTGCATTGAGGGTCACATCAAAGTTTGCTATGGGCGAAACAGACCCTGTATTGGTCAATGGTGTTGAAGATTACACCTTAAGTCGCAGAGTGGAGGTAAAAATTAACACCCGTAAAGTTAAGCCTGAGTGATGTTAAGTTAAGGAGAGCAATCATAAGCCTTTTTATAAGGTGAGTGACTGCCCTAAGCTGGATTTATGCAGTGGTTGTAATTTTCTTTATGTGTATACTTTTATGATGGGCACATAATCATTTACCCACTGTGATCTATGCAAACTCAAAATAGCATGACTTGTCGTTTCAAAATATAAAGGCAATCAATATGACGCTTTTTCATTCTTGTGCTCAAATAAACCGGTTTTTCTTAGCCCTTGTGCTTGTACTTTTCAGTTTTAATGCTCCGGCTAAAACAGTGATTGGAAAAGTTGAGCTTTTAGGGTTTGAAAAGTCAGTGGGTAAGCCTCGGATGTGTGTGAAACTGCCTGGACCTTTGGCTCAAGATCAACAAAACTATTCTGACTTTTTGCGCTTAGAGGGGCGTCCATCTTCAAGTGAAGGACCGCTTTTTGCCCAGGCTATTGCCCTTACTTATAATGCTAATGAGCTTTGTTTGAATGAACTCAAACACGGCTATAATTATGTTGTTTTCTTTAGAAACGGGTTTCCTCTTGCAGGGGGGGATACCTTCAAACCTCAATCTACATCGGGTTATCAATTTGCTATTCCAGATCTGAACCCTGAGATTAAATTCCAAAGTAATACCTTAGTTCTACCCACTATTGGTGGACCAAAAGTGCCCTTGGTACTGACTAATCTAACCAAGTTTAAATTAAAGGTTTATCGGATATCAGAAGCTCAAATGCAATCCACATATGGATTAGAGGGTTTGAAAAAACTTGATGGCTGGGACATTGAGCAATTAGAAAAAGTGGCGCATCTATTTTCTGAGCAAGAGTTTAGTGTTGAAGTCGCCAAAAACCAACCTAAAACCTATAACCTAGATCTCACTGAGTTGGTTGATAAAGAGCGTTTAGGGATCTATGTGTTGGTGGTTGAATCAGACCAGCTAAATCATAGAAGATATGCTGTTAGGCCTACCCAATTCTTAATGTTCACAGATACAGGTCTATCAAGCTATGCAGGTGAAAATGGTTTACGAGTTTATGCTAGATCCTATAACAGTGCAGAGCCATTAGCTGGAACAAAAATCAATCTAGTGGCTAAAAATCAAGAAATTCTGGATACGAAAACCGCTAATCAGCAAGGTTTTGTAGACTTTCCATTGCCGGTCCTTAAAGGCAAAGGTGGTCTTCAGCCTGTGGAAGTGAGGGCTTACAGCAAAAATGGCTTGGCTAGCTATTTAGATCTCACAGGTCAGCCTCTGGATCTTTCAGATAGGCCTGTAGGCGGAAAAGAACCACTAGGCTTATTTAATGCGTATTTGTTTAGTGAGCGAGGTGTTTATCGACCTGGTGAGGACTTAGTTGTTACGGGGCTTGTTCGAAATAAAGACCTGCAATCGCCTATGCAGGTGCCGCTTACTCTTAAGGTCATTAACGCTGAAGGCGAAGAACAAACTGAAACATTGATTCGCAGCCTTGAGCAAGGCGGATGGCAGTATCGTTTTACAGTGCCTAAAACCGCTAAAACGGGCCAATGGTCTGCCCATTTATATTTGGACTCTCAAGCCGAGCCTATTGGCAGTTTAGATTTCGGTGTTGAAGACTACGTGCCTGAAACTTTAGAGGTGATGTTAGCCCAAGTCGAAGGAGGCTATACCGGCAAGCCGTTAAGTATTTTGCTTAATAGTGATTTTTTATATGGGGCACCAGCAGCTGATTTAAAGGTAACAAGTGCTGTGAACTTAGTGCCACAACGAAGGTTGTTTGATGATTGGCAAGAGTATGTATTTGGCCACTTTGCTGACAAGACTTTGACAAAAAACCTTAGAAATACCACCACCAATGATGCAGGAGAGGCTTTATTAAACATTCCAAGCATTTTGGCCCAACTTGATAATCCAAATGAAACAAGAACATTAAGGGTGGTAGCTGGGGTTCAAGAACCAAGTGGCCGTATCGTGAGAGATACTGTGTCTATGCCCATTTTGAACTTTGATTCGTGGGTTGGAGTGAAGGCTAAAAATGAACAGGCAGCCTTTGCGACACAAAGTAATATCGAATTTAACCTTATTCATATTAATAAAGATGCCAGTGTGATCAATGGGGGCAATCTAGCTTATCGAGTGGTTGAGGAAGATTGGGATTATCATTGGTACTACGCCAATGGTTGGCGCTACACAGTCAATCGGTTTGACAAAGGCACAGTCACTGGAGGCAACCTTGTTAGTGATGCCCAAGGGAAGGTACGTGTTGATTTAGGAGTTCAGCCTTGGGGGCGGTATCGTTTGGAAGTGACTGATGTCAGTAGTGGCCAGTCGACTCAAATCCGGTATCGAGTAGGCTGGTGGAATGCCTCTGGCAGCCAATCGGCTATACCAGATCAAGTGAAAATGGCATTGAGTCAGCCAAGTGCCCTTGTAGGTGAAAAAGTGGCTATTAAAATACTGCCACCGTATGCAGGCAAGTTACACCTGTTAATTGCGAATGACGATATCGTTGAAGAACGAGTGATGGATGTTCCTGCACAAGGAATTGAAGTAAACCTAGATATAAAGAAGGACTTTGGTCCAGATGTTTACATTCTTGCTAATGTTTATCGTCCAGGGCATAAAGGTGCTGGGCCAGCTCGTGCAGTTGGGGTAAGTCACCTACCCATAAAGCAGCCGCAATTAAATGCTCAGGTAGAGATCATTGCACCAGAAAAGGTAGAGCCTAACCAAAGTTTAAATGTGCAGGTAAAAACCAATTTGCCTAAAGGTAGCCGTGTTGTTTTAGCCGCTGTAGATGAGGGTATTCTTCAGCTTACTGGGTTCAACTCACCCGATCCGACAGCCTTCTTTTTGGCTAAAAGAAGATTAGGTTTAAGAGTTATGGACCTGTATGGCCACCTTATTCAGCACCAAGATGGTGAGAGCCTTCGCGTGCGCTTCGGCGGTGATGCAAGCAATTCTAGCTCATCTGAGCAAGCTCCGCTGAGTACTTTCGTGCGCCCACTTTCTATTGTGAGCGGCCTTGCTCCAGTAGATGAGCAAGGCAATGTTACTATAGCGCTTGAACTTCCACAGTTTAATGGCTCCGTTAGGTTGATGGCAGTAGCATTTAATGAAACCCAAATGGGTTCTGCTAGCGATTCAATGATTGTTCGCGATCCTGTTGTAGTGCAGCCGCTGATGCCTCGATTCATCGCATTAGGTGACCAGGCGCAAGTGGCTATCAATATCCATAACTTAGAACTTCCAAAAGGTCGCTTTTCTCTAGTCTGGGATTCCACAGAAAATCTTGAAATATCTGACAGAAATCAAATGATTGAGCTGGCCACAGATGAGCGATCTCAGATGGGTATTAATGTCACTGCATTAGCTGAAGACCAGGGCCGCATTGGTTTATCGGTCACAAGATCTGATGGCGGGGTACAATATTACTCTTGGGATCTTGCCGTATTAAACACTCGGTTTGTCCAAGAATATGAACGAAATGTTTTTATCCCATCCGGGAGCCGGGGCACCATAAAAAGTGATATTGGTGATCTTATTGAGCAGTCTATTAGTTTGAATGTGGCAGCCACAAATCAACCTTTATTAGCTACAGACTGGCTATTTTCAACTCTTAGTCGCTATCCTTTTGGCTGCTTGGAACAGACCACTTCCAAAGCTTGGCCGTTGTTGTTGGCTGGCAAAGGCGATACCAGACTTTCATCTAAAGAAAAACAAAGTCGTATGGCCAAAGTGATTGACCATATTCAGCAAATGCAGTTATCAGGTGGCGGTTTTAGCCTTTGGGAAAATGGCCGACGCGTTGACCAATGGCTAACCATGTATGCAATGGAGTTTTTACAAGAAGCAAAAGCTCAAGGCTACAAGGTACCTAATTCTATGCTCGCTAGAGGTATGAATTATGTAGAAAACAGTGACTTTAAAGATTTATCTGTTGCTGCATATGCAATGTATATACGAACTAAATTTGGAAATCCTGACGCAGGAGAAGCACGATATCTGGCTTCGACATTAAAAAATGCAAATGATGGTGTTCAAAGCAGTGTGCATTTGGCAGCTGTATTTAGCATGTTAGGAGATGCTAAAACGGAAGGCACTATATTGGGTGGGCTTAAAAATGCCTCTATTTTTGGGTGGACTCGCTATGATTATGGTAGCGGGTTACGTGATAAAGCCTTATTTAGCTATTACGTGTTGAAAAGCCCAACAACATCACAATCGTTTAAGAATAGAGTGCTCATGCAGCTTGAGGGGTTATTTGAAGATGCCAAAGACAAGCAGTACATTAGCACACAAGAGAAAGCTTGGTTGTTGCGGCTAGCGCAACTTAACAAAACAGCCGAACCTCTTGATATGAGTTTGCCAATTAGCCTAGATTTTCAAGATTATGAGCTTAAAGACTTGGGGCAGTACTTAAAGAGCCAATCAACGTGGACTAGCGCTAAAAATATCAGTGATCAGAACATGTACATTAAGATAAGTACATCTGGTATCGCCAAAGAAGCCGCTAGACCCTTTTCGAATAAACTTAAGATCACGACCCAGTATACAAACCTCTCAAGTGGGAACGAGGTTGATTTAAGTCAAATTAAACGGGGTGAAGATATCTTGGTAGTTCATAATATTGAGATCGATGCCGATCTGCGCCGCGATATGGAGTTATCTATAGAAGCCCCGCTCCCTGCAGGGTTTGAATTAGAAAATCCAAGGCTAAGCAGTGGTAGAAAATTGTTAACTGACGTGGATATTTTGACACCTAGCTTTGAGGAGTATCGAGATGATCGCTACCTTGCGGCTTGGTCGTTAACGCGCGGAAGTGCTAGTCGCGGCCTGGAAGATTCTAGCTTTAATGTGGCTTATGTTATGAGGGCGGTTACCCCAGGGAATTATTTAGTCCCTGCGGCTACCATTGAACATATGTATGAGCCACAGTTACGCGCTAACACCAGCGAAAGTTATGTCATAGTGACCCAAGACTAATGTACAAGCTTAACCCTGCAATACGTCAACAACTGCTGATGATTGCAGGCGTTTGCGCCTTAGCTTTAGGTTGGTTATTTGGATATGCAGGACCCATTGATAAGAGCCGTTTAACCTTCTCCAGTTATGTAACGGACCATGAAGGCGAGCTACTACATGTTTTGATGGCTAGTGATGAACGGTATCGTATCCAGACTCTGTCAAATGATGTGGATGACACTTTTATAGACTTGCTTTTAGCCTATGAAGACCAGCGTTATTATGAGCATCAAGGGGTAGATTGGCTCGCCATGGGGCGGGCTGCTTGGCAATGGGCTAGTCGTGGAGAAATTATATCCGGTGGTTCGACAATCAGTATGCAGGTGATACGCATATTGGAACCAAAGCCCAGAACGGTTTGGAATAAACTCGACCAAATGCGCAAAGCCATAGCTCTTGAGCGCACCTATAATAAACAAGATATCCTGTCACTTTACTTAAGCCTTGCGCCCTATGGAAGCAACATAGAGGGTGTTCAAATGGCTAGCTTGAGTTGGTTTGGTAAATGGGCCAACGAGCTCACGCCTGCTGAATCATCTTTGTTAGTAGCATTGCCGCAGTCTCCTGAACGCAGGCGACCTGATCGATTTTCAGATAGAGCACTAAAGGCGCGAGAAATTGTGCTGGAGAGGGCATTAGATAAAGGCTTAATATCGCAAGAATATATGGCCATGGCAGTGCTTTCGCCTGTACCTTCCCACATTAAAAAGATGCCAAAAATGGCGCCTCATTTAGCTTACAAGCTTAAGTCTGAGGGGCTGTTTCAGGCAACTTCAACACTCAACCACGATTATCAAGCCACCCTAAATACTATCGCTGATAATCTCCAGCTCAAGCCTAATACTAATGTTTCTATGATGTTGGTGCATGCGGCAACAGGTGAAGTGCGGGCTTATATTGGATCGCAGAATTACAATGATTTTAGGAATTTGGGAGCCATTGATTATAGCAATGCAGTGCGCTCGCCAGGTTCCACTTTAAAACCTTTCATCTACGCTCAGGCAGCGAGTGAGCAACTCATTCACCTTAATGGGCTTATTCGTGATGAGGGCATTAATATTAATGGCTACCAACCACAAAACATTAGCCGCATATTTCATGGTGATATTACAATTGGCGAAGCACTTCAGCGCTCGTTAAATATTCCGGCGGTAAAGGTGCTCAGTAAACTAGGCCCTGAACGCTTTAAAAGTAAGCTGGCTCAAGCTGATATTCCTTTGCGACAAGGTGAGGGTTTGCCTATTGCTTTAGGGGGTGCTGGTCTCAAACTTAACGAGTTAGTGAGTTTGTATACAGCCCTTGCTAATGGCGGCACTGTAATGCCTATACATTATGTAAAGGCGAGCATGGATCAACCTACTCAGCATGCCCAATCTATATTTGCTGCGGATGAAATAGCCCAAGTTAACTATTTCCTTAGTCACAATACGACAGGCTCGGGACGCTTGCATGGGCGGATAAAGTCACGTGCTATTTCTTATAAAACGGGCACTGGTCCAGGTGGAAGTGACGCATGGGCACTGGGTACTGATGGTGATTATGTAGTGGGTATTTGGGTAGGCTCGCCAACAGGAGAAAGATTACCTGAAAACACGGGCTTAAGAGAAGCTGCGCCATTAATGAATAAAGTATTTGATGCGCTACCAAGAGCGCAACTAGACATCATAGTTCCTGGGCAAGCTCCTGTAGCTCTAGTAAGGGCAGATAAGCCCAACACAGAAATGTCAATTAGATTTCCAATGAATGGCATTGCTATCGAAGCTAGAAATAGCAACGCACCCATTCCTTTTGTTGTAGATAATGTTGAGTATCCGGTGGTTGTGATCATTAATGATTCAGAAGTTCATGAGTTTTTGAAAGGCCCAATCGGGCTCGAATTGAATCAAAAAGGCTCCTACGACATAGCCCTTATTGGTTCAAATGGTGGGAGCTCTTCAGTTAGCTTTATACTCCAATAGGCCCTCTATTGAGCTCTCAATAAAGCAGCCGGGTTTTGTAGTTCCCTAAAGATCTACCCACAGACTCCCTCCTGGCGCGCCATTTCAAACTAGGTTATTAATCCAGGGTTGTTGCGCCGGTTTCCATGCGGATGGCTTTGCCATCTTTAAGCATTAATACCAGCATTACGGCTTCTTTTGAGCCATCTGGATAAGACATAAAGGCGTGTTGAACAGAAATGTCATCGTTTTCATAAATGCAGCGGCTTGAATCCTGAACAAAATGTTCGTTGGCAAACATGCCCGTCACCATTTCTTCCCATTCAGTTTTGTTAAAGCTACTGCCTGTTTTGTGAAAAACAGCGACAAAATCGTCATGCAAAAGGTTTAAGTAAGCGGAAATGTCTCGCTCTTGCATGGCGTTATTTAGTTGATCATAGAGCGTCATAATAATGTTCCTTTGGTAGTGGGTTTCTTATTTAAATCGCACTAAATTAGCTCAATATAATTGAACCAGTCACTCACACTGTGTCACAGCCTAAGAATAGTGTCAAAAATACAAGCGTTCCAAGTTTTTGGTGTATGCCCAATTTGTACGACATTGCCGACAGTGCTGGCAATTCCAGCGATTCGGTGGGCCTTGGTTTTGCTGCTTTGTATGAAGCCATGACCAGCACTCGCTATAAAGAACAGGCAAGCTTAGTGAGTGTTTTTTCTATTATTGATGCGATTAAAATCAACTATCCAAGCCAAGCTACAAATATAGACACCATTGTGAATGCCCAGTCCATAAGCACTATTGTGGATGCCTATGGTACTAATGAAACCAATAACGGCGGCGACGCTAATAACTTACCTATCTATAAAGCACTGGCTAAAGCAGGCGCGGCCATTGCTTTAGTGAATAGCCAAGTGATACTGCCTGTTTCAAGTGGCCAATATGCTGTGGATATAGATTTGTATAGCCATTATGAAAGTGGCCAAATGCGCCTTAGCGCAGCTACATCACCTGGGTTATATATTGCCTCAGGCCACACCGATACCACGCTAAGCCTTACTGAAGGAGTGATCAATAACCCGTATCGCCTCATTGCAGAAGGGCCCGGTCGCTACTATGTGTATCTCAACGTAAACGCAAAAAGCCAAGGCCAAACAGCAACTAGAGCACTCACCTTTATTGTTCAGGTGGGGCCAATAAAGGCTAAAGGCTACAGTTCATTGCTAAAGGCACCAACAGGCCAAAGCGGTGTCATTGCTTTGCCAGCAGAAGAAGAAATTATCTATTAAGCTAGAAAACCATCTCTGCTTTGCGCACTTAACTGCAATGTTTAGCTATCCCAGTAGGGCGTATCGCCAAAGTGATCCACTAAAAAATCCACAAAGCCGCGCACTTTTGCGGGCAAATAATCGGTGGCAGGGTATACAGCATATGCATGCATTGTAGCAATAGAGTAGTCTTGTAGCAGCGCCACTAAGTCGCCTTTTTTTATTGCCTCCCACACAAAGAAAGTGGGTAAACAAATAATGCCATGGCCAGCTATTGCAAACTTCATCATGGCATCGCCATTATTACTTGTTAGATGCGATTCCCCTGTGAACATGTGCTTTTTTCCTTGCCCATCGGTTAAAGGAATACCCGCTAAAGGCCAGCTCTTTTGCTTTAATACTTTGTGCTGGCTCATCTGAGTTGGGTTTGTGGGGGTGCCGTATTGGGCTAGGTAATCTGGGCTGGCGCAGATCATGGCATTAATGGGCGTTATTTTTCTGGCTTTAAGGCTGGAATCTGGCAAGTAACCAATTCTAAAAGCTAAATCATAGCCACCTTCGACTAAGTCTACTTTATGGTCTGAATAATCCAGCTCTATGGCTAAGTCTGGGTGTTTACGCATAAAAAGACCAATAGCGGGCGTAAGGTGAGTAATACCAAAAGACAACGGCACTGCAATTTTTAAAGAACCTGATAACACTTTGTTTTTTGTGGCAATATCACCGTTGATAGATTCTACTTGGCCAACGAGTTGCTTTACTCTTAGGTAATATTGCTGGCCTGCCTCGGTAAGGCTAGAAGTGCGGGTGGTTCGGTTAATCAATTTAGCACCTAGCCTGTTTTCAAGGTCACTTAAGCGCTTGCTGACGGCCGATTTTGCTAAGTTGAGTTGGCTTGCAGCTTCAGTGATGCTGCCAGATTCAACCACCCTTATATACACGTGCATGTCTTCAAGCTGACCCATATCAATAGTTCTCAATAATTGAACAATGTTTTCTTTATTTTCGTGTTTTTCCGTGCATTGTCAACATTTAAAATGCCTGCTGCTTTACTCATAGCGTGTGTGTTGTTAATGCACAGGCTATGGGTTTAAACATTCACTATAAAAATTAATTGGAGCACAAATATGAATACTCTCAACCACCTAGCGGCGCCTTTAGGGCGTTTTTTATTAGCGGCCATGTTTTTGATGGCAGGCCTCAATAAAATCACCAATTACGCCGGCACTCAAGGCTACATGGAGAGTATGGGTGTATCCGGGGGTTTATTGTGGATTGTTATTTTGGTGCAAGTGCTTGGCGCATTAGCGGTTATCATTGGTTATAAAACCAAGCTTGCAAGTGTGGCGTTAGGCGGCTTTTGTGTCGTGTCAGCGGTGCTATTTCATGCCGATTTCAATAGCCAAATTGAAATGACTATGTTCATGAAAAACTTCACTATAGCGGGTGGTTTCCTAGTGTTGGTTGCCCATGGTGCAGGCGCATATTCATTAGATAACAAATTAAAAGCAGCATAAACCGAGCTTCCTTGAGTATACTCTTATAGTGGTTAACGCTTTGGCGCTGGCATTAAAAGTTATTAACTCAAGGATCGTTAAATGTATTTGGGAATAGACATTGGCACATCGGGCGTCAAAGCCTTGTTGCTAAATGAGCATCATCAAGTTATTGGCAGTTGCAGCCAGCCGCTGGAGGTGATGCGGCCTAAAGCACTCTGGTCGGAACAAAACCCTGATCATTGGCTTGAAGCCACTGCCAAGGCGCTTGATGCGCTATGTGCTTTATACCCAACCCAGCTAGCCCAAGTTTCTGGTATTGGGCTTTCAGGCCAAATGCATGGCGCAGTGCTAATTGATACTCAAGATAAGCCGCTTCGCCCATGCATTCTCTGGAACGATGGGCGCTCACAAGAACAATGTGAAACCTTATCTAACCTTGCCAATTTTGAAGCGATCACTGGCAATTTAGTGATGCCAGGCTTTACTGCACCCAAAATTAAATGGGTAGAAGAAAACGAACCTCATATCTTTAGCAAAATTCACAAGGTGTTGCTGCCAAAAGACTATGTGCGCCTGTGGCTTACAGGCACCTATGCCACTGATTTATCGGATGCTTCTGGCACTTTATGGCTTAACGTAAGCAAGCGCGATTGGTCAGACACCCTACTTGAAGCTACGGGTCTATCGCGCGCTCATATGCCCGATTTGTATGAAGGCAACGCTGTCACAGGCGTACTGCGCAAAGAGCTAGCCCAACGCTTTGGCATGGCTAATGTGATAGTGGCAGGTGGTGGCGGTGATAATGCCGCTTCAGCTTGCGGTATGGGGGTAGTGGAGCCTAACCAAGGCTTTATTAGCCTAGGTACATCAGGTGTAGTGTTTGCACCAAGCGCTGCACCAGCGCCTAATAGTCAGCAAGCTTTGCATTCTTTTTGCCATGCCTTTGACAACATGTGGCACACCATGGGGGTGACCCTTTGTGCTGCGGACAGTTTAAGTTGGTTAGCCAAGGTCACTCATACAAGCGTTGAAAAAATGGTGGCATCTTTGCCTGCTCAAATTGAGCGGCCAAGTGAGGTTCAGTTTTTGCCTTATTTGTCTGGCGAGCGCACCCCGCATAACAATGTGAATGCACGTGGTGCCTTTATTGGCTTGCACCGCGCTAGTTCGCACCATGACCTTGTGCAAGCTGCCATGGAGGGTGTGGCGTATGCCCTAACAGATTGTTTAAGCGCTATAGATCAAGACGTTGTGCCTTTGCAAAGCGCGTTTGTTGTGGGTGGGGGTAGCAGTTCACCCCAGTGGTTAGAAATTATTGCTGCAGCCACTAATATCGACCTTTTGGTGCCTGATAATGGCGATTACGGCGCTGCTTTAGGTGCGGCTCGCTTAGCGTTTGCCGCAGCTACGGGGGAGCCAATAAGCAGTGTGTGCATTAAACCTGAGGTTGCTAAAGTTGTGCGGCCTAACCCACGTTTGGTAGAGCAGTATCAAGCGGGTTATGAAAAATTCACTGACACTTACACAAGGCTACATGGCCATTAAGGTAAGTTAAGTTGCTGTAGCAACTGGGTGTAGCCCTCGCGAAAGCTTGGGTATTGGAATTGATAACCAGAATCTAACATTTTTTTGTTACTACAACGCCTTACTGAGCGGCTACTAGCTGGCCTTTCTGTAAGGCTTACACCAAGCTTTTTGGCGAGCCACTCACTCACATCATACAAAGGCACAGGCTCACAATCTGTGGCCACATACACGGGTAACAAGGGCTTTTGTTGTTGGTGCGCCTCTAATAGGTGTGCAATCACGCCTGCACAGTCTTCGCTGTGTATACGGTTACTCCATTGCTTGGGGTCTTTTGCGCTACCTATGCCTGCCAATACCTGATCTAGCATACGAGTGCGTCCTGGCCCATAAATTCCAGAAAACCGAATCACCAAACTATCTATTTCGCAATTAAGAATGTTTTGTTCAGCCGTTAAAAGGGCTTGGCCAGAATAGGTTTTTGGGTTTGCGGGGGCCTCTTCATTAACCCAAGCACCTTGGTTTTGTCCGTAAACACTGGTGCTAGAGACCCAGATTATAAGTTTAGGCTTATACACGGCGCTAGAGATGGCCTTAACTAGGGCGTTTGAGGTGTCAATATACGCTTTTTGGTAGCCCTGTTCGCTCATGGTGTCTGGTGTGAGAGTGGCAATCACCACATCAAACTTCTGCTCAAACACCCTGGTTAAAAATGGCGCATCATTCAAGTCGCCTTGCACAGGTGTTATGGCGTTGTTTAACGGTTTATGACTTCTACTTAAGCCAAAAAATGCGTGCTTACCTGCAAGTTTTGAGGGGATTCGTTGGGCAATATCGCCGCAACCTGCCAGTAAAATGTTCATGCAAAAGCACTCTGGTAGAAACTAGGGCAAGCTTGATGTTGCCCTGACGTGGCTAAACTATCTGCTAAGGCTAAACTTTAGTCAGCCAGCCAAAGCGGTCTTCAGCTAAACCAAACTGAATGTCATTTAAAGCTTTACGAAGTGCAACGGTAGTGCTGCCAGGTTTGCCAGAACCAACAGTATGTTCTTTGCCACCATGGATTAAAGAGCCTACCGGAGTTAATACTGCAGCTGTGCCAGACAAAGCAGCTTCTGCTTCTGGGTTTTTAATGCGCTCTAATAATTCTTCAACGCTTAAGTCACGCTCGCTCACTTTCATACCCATCTCTTGTGCCAAAGTTAACACAGAGGCGCGGGTCACACCGTGCAAAAACGATGAATCTAAGGCTTTGGTGATCACTTCATTGCCATCAATAAGAATAAAGTTGGCAGCCGCTGTTTCTTGCACATCGCCACCTGGGGCAAATAACACTTGGTCGGCTTGGTAATCAGCACGGGCTTTATTAAGCACAGGTAACGCGCTGCAATAGTTACCACCACTTTTAACCATGCCCATGTGCGGCGCACAGCGCATACCTTGCTCATCAATAAGCACGCGCAAAGTGGCATCGCCACCGGCAAAATAGTCACCCACTGGCGAACCTAAAACGTAGAGCACAGATTCATTAGATGCCGTTGCAGCTTTACCAATAGCCGCATCAGTACCCATGTGAGTTGGGCGTAAGTATAAGGTGCCAGGGGCTTCTGGAATATGCTCAGCAAAGCGGCCAACAAGCTCTACAATCATCGTTTCTAGCATGGCCTCATCAATGTTAGGCAACGAAATAAGCCTGCTGCTTTGCGCCATGCGTTTGATGTTTTGGTCCATACGGAAAATATGATGCGTGCCATCGGGGTGGCGAAAAGCCTTTAGGCCTTCAAAACAAGTACTTGAGTAATGCAGCACGTGCGCACCTGGGTGAATAGTTAACTTGTCACTAGGCACAAAAGATGGAGTGCTCCATTGGTTGCCATCAAAAGTGGCTAACGCCATTTCAGGAACAAATTGGGTGCCAAACGCGGTCATGATCGTCTCACTATTCAGGTATTTTAACAGCCTCACATGATACCACCGCTTATGCGGTTTTTTCGAGTCATTGTTACTAAAGTTTTGTTAAAAAGTAGGCTCCTTTTTGTTCTCGTCTGCTCTTAATTGATGATGAAAAACCCTTGTAGGCGTCGCGTCTTGAATAAAACCTCTCGTATTAAAGCTTTAATTAACTTCGGTTTTGTCATAAAGTAGGGCCCGTAGGTGGCTACTCGAATATAGCCCTCTCGGGAAACAGCCTAAAAAGAGCTGTGCTGCCCCCGCAACGGTGAACAAGTGATGCTTGTCAGCCCGGATACCGGCCTACAAAAAAGGGTTTTTACCCATGACCACTAATTTTAGCGTGCGGGTGAGCACGTGGAGGAAAACATGACTATATCTACAACTACTTCTAAGGCCACAACCCAGGCTGTAAGCCCAGCTCTTGCAAGCTCTGGTGTGCAAATGGCCGCTGCCGCAATTTTGGGCATGGTTGTATTAATGGGTGTTGGTTTTGCTCCAATGGATGTGGCTCATAATGCAGCCCACGACACTCGCCATTCTTTTGCCTTTCCTTGCCATTAAGCTAAGCTCCTTTTTTTAGGTAACTATAATGTTTCGTTCTATGGTGTTAGCTGCACTAGGCGTTGCCTTGGTTGCAGGATTAGTTTTAAGCGCGGTCCAAGTGTTTCAAGTTTCCCCCATTATTTATGCAGCTGAAACTTTTGAAATACAGCAGCCAGAAGTGGCTCACACCCACGATGATGGCCACACCCATGATCATGATGCTTGGGCCCCTGCAGATGGAATTGAGCGTATTGGTTATACGGCGCTGTCTAACTTCTTATCGGCATTTGGCTTTGCACTGATTCTAATGGCAAGCATGTTCACCGCTAAAGACAAAGCTCAGCTTGGTATTTCTTGGCGCAGGGGTATTTTGTGGGGCTTAGCTGGCTATGCCACTGTCTTTTTGATACCTGCTATTGGCCTAACGCCAGAAATTCCTGGTATGGAGGCCGCCGCACTTGAGGGCCGCCAATCTTGGTGGATACTTGCGGTGTTAAGCACTGGCCTTGGGTTTGCATGCCTTACTTTTTTGCCTGGAGTGCGAAAAGCTTGCGCGCTACTATTTTTTGCAGCGCCTTGGCTTGTGGGTGCACCACATCCTGAAATGCACGGCTTCGCACATCCAGATCTACAAGCTCTGACTAGCTTAGAAGCATTACAGGCACAGTTTGTGTACGCTACTGCCATAGCCAACGCTGTGTTTTGGGTGGTTTTGGGCGCTCTAGCAGGCTATGCAAGCCGATGGGTTGCTAAAGATTAATAGCTTAGATAATCACCCAAGTGTTTATGAATACGTGCTTGAGAGTGTGTTTGGTTTGTATTTGTCAGACCCTAAGGCTTTCTCAGCACAGCTATCAGCAACAAAGCTTGAGCAACAAGCGGCCATTTTTGTTACTGACTTAGGTTTAGAATTTAAATTACCTAACTTGTACGCTTTTGCGTGCCAACAAATAGACTCAAATAAGTTACAATCTTATGAGCGCTTTCGCCAATGTTTATATGGCCAACAAACTCAATCAAAATTGCGTGGATTAGGCGCTTTGGTGGTGATTATTAATAACCGCCAAAACGTCAATGAAAGCACATACTGCTTGCAGATAATATCTAACACCACATCATAAAGATGTTATTGGAGCAGCTTAGTTAAGGAGTGATTAGTGGAAGTAAGTATCCTACTCGTAGGCTTTATGATTGGTTTGCGACATGCTTTAGAAGCTGATCATGTGGCTGCAGTCGCTTCCATTGTTACCCAGAAAAAAGGCCGCTCTGAAGCCATGCGTCACGGCGCTGTATGGGGCCTTGGACACACCATTACTTTGTTTGCATTTGGCAGCGTGGCGTTATTAATAGACACCCTCATTCCAAATCAAATGGCGGCCATTCTTGAGTGCGCAGTAGGCGTTATGCTGCTTTATTTAGGCCTGGATGTACTTTGGCGAATGAGCCGTAAAGGAGTGCATTTTCACGTGCATGAGCATCATGGTAAAAGCCATTTGCACGCTCATGAACACCATCATGGCGATGCTGCTTCTCACTCTCATAGGCACCCTAAGCCGTTTCCAATCCGCACGCTTATGGTAGGCATTATGCATGGCATGGCAGGTTCTGCTGCGCTGGTGATACTGACTATCAACGCTGCACAAAACTTTTGGTCTGGCATTGTGTACATGCTGCTGTTTGGCATTGGCTCTATTGTGGGCATGGCAGTGCTGTCTATGGCGATTAGTGTGCCTTTTAGCCTGCCAGGTAAGCGGGTTGAGAAGTTAGTTAGTTATTTGCAATTAGGTATCGGCCTTGGCACCTCTGGTTTAGGTGGCGTGACTATTTATAATTTCTTTTATTAGGTCACTTTTGGGTTAGCTTAGTTTGCTTGCCCGTAGGTTGATAAGTAGGCCTGCAATAATCAAAACTGCCGCTACAAATTTCCACCAAGGCATGCTCTCGCCTAAAAACACACTCGATGCAGCCATGCCAAATACCGGCACCAAAAGCGCCCAAGGCGCTACCAAAGCCGCGCTGTGGCGCTGTAGTAAAAAATTCCATAAGCCATAACCAATCAACGTGTTGCCTAGGGTTTGCCACAGCACAATAGCCCATGCCTGCCAGGTTGCCATACTGACACTTGAAATAATTAATGCTGGCCCTTCATAGTAATAAGACATCAAAGCCAAAGGCGGCACCGCAAATAATGAAGACCAAGCTAAAAAGGCGATAATCTCAACTTTGCCGCATTGTTTCACTACCAAATTGCCCAGTGCCCAGCTTATGGCGGCAACTAGAATAACGGCTAAACCGATTAAACTGGCATCAACATGGCCTTGCATAGCAATCAGCAAAATACCTGCAAATGACACCACTAAGGCCACTACTTGGGCTAGGTTTACTTTCTCTTTGAAAAACAGCAGCGCCAATACAATAGTAAAGACGGCCTGTACTTGAATCACAAGCGAAGCAAGGCCTGGGGACATATGGCTTTGCATGACCCAAAACAATAAACCAAATTGGCCAAAACCTATCAGCACCCCATAAGCCACTAAATAGCGCCAAGGTACTTTGGGGCGGGGCAAGAAAAATACTAAAGGCAAAGCCACCAAGGCAAAGCGCAGGCTAGCAAATACAAAAGGTGGCAGTTGTGCTAAGCCAATGTCGATGAAGACAAAATTTGTACCCCAAATAAGGGTGACAAAAAGTGCTAATAGTTGATGTGTAATGGGCATGTTAGCTCAGGCCCGTTTAGGCCTCTCTTGAGGATGTGAACCAAGCCAGCTTATCATGTAAGCTCACCACACGCCCCACCACAAATAGTGAAGGTGACATCACGTTCTGTGCTTCAATCATGGAAGGTAAGTCTTTTAAATTAGACACCAATACACGCTGGTCTTGGGTGGTGCCCTTTTCAATTAATGCCACCGGCATTGATGCATCCATGCCGTGTTTAATGAGCGCATCACAAATGACTGGCAAGCCTTTTAAGCCCATGTAAAAGACCAAAGTTTGCCCTTCTACTACAAGTTCACTCCACGCCAGATTAACGCTGCCATCTTGTAGCTGGCCAGTGACAAACCTAACTGATTGGGCGTAATCCCTGTGGGTCAGTGGAATACCTGAATAGGCCGAGCAACCGCTTGCTGCGGTAATACCAGGCACCACTTGGAATGGCACTTGCTGTTCAGCAAGAGTTTCAATTTCTTCGCCGCCTCTACCAAAGATAAATGGGTCGCCGCCTTTAAGCCTGGCCACGCGTTTTCCTTGGTTGGCATAATCTACCAACAATTGGTTAATGCCTTGTTGGGGCACACTATGGTTAGCTCGGCGTTTGCCTACATAAACTCGCTCTACGTGCTCTGGTACTAGGGCCATCACTCCATCAGACACTAGCGCATCATAAAGCACTACATCGGTTTTTTGTAATAACCTAAAGGCTCTCAAAGTCAGTAAGTCTGGGTCCCCTGGGCCTGCCCCAATAAGGTAAACCTCGCCCTTGTTCATGAGCTTGTCAAAACCTTGATCAATTTCCTGCAAATGGCCATGCAAGAGATCTTGCGCGTCTTCATGTTTGCCAGAAAACACAGCTTCAGCCACAGGGCCTTGTAATACCTGATGCCAAAATACACTGCGCTCTTTGGTGTCTGGTAGGGCCTCTTTTACACGCTCACGATAGGCGCCCACTAAACGAGAAAGTTGGCCATAGGCCTTGGGCACGAGCTGCTCTAGTTGCTGGCGTAAAATGCTGGATAAAACAGGCGAAGCGCCACCGTTATTAATGGCAATGGTTAAAGGTGCACGATCGATTACCGCACCAAAGATAACATTGCCCTCATCAGGCAAGTCAGAAATATTCACTAGTAAACCAAGAGCGCGCGCATCTTGTGCCACTTGTTGGTTTACTTGGCGATTATCAGTCAGTGCTGAAACCAAGTCATAACCTTGTAAATCTTCAATACCAGCGTATGCGGCTTGGGTGAGTGTTCCACCAGCCTTAGCAACCATTTCAGGCAGGCCTTCTTCAAAGTAAGTGGCCACTACATCAAAGCTTACGCCAGCTCTTAGAAGCCCTGTGGCACGGCGCTTAGCTATTATTCCACCACCAACCAGCAGTACTTTTAAATTTTTGGTGTTGTGAAACAGAGGGAAAAAACTCATTAAAATTCCTGTTGTATCCATGTGTGGCAACGTTCTAGTGCACTTTTGTCACTTAAATTAACATTACCAAGGCGCAGTAAGCTGAAGCTTGTGTTGATGGTGATTAAGCGTAATAAAATACCATTTTTGGCAGCGCTTTGTTGCAGTTTTTTCGCGATATCCGGGGCCAGTTTGTAACTTCTATAAAGCTCATGGCAAGCACAGACTTCACCGCCGATGCGTGTGAAAGGGGTATGCCATAGGTCTTGTTGCTGGGGCATTTGCTTTATTAGCTGTGAGCGCATTTGATCTTGCCATGGTTTATCGTTTAAAGCACAGCTTGCCACTTCTTGAGCTGGGCCATTCACAGCCCATGGCCCGATGGCATTATCTAGAGCCCTTAGCACTTTGTCATTGGCAAAAGTAAAACCTAAGCGCATACCGGCTAGGCCAAAAAATTTTCCTACTGAGCGCAATACCACTAGATTATCGGCCAATGGCCCCTGCAGCATGCTTTGATTTGGGTGGGTATCAATAAAGGCTTCATCGATGACTAAAAAGCCTGCTTTGGCTTTTAATGCAACTGCAAAGTTTTGTAGTTGCACCAAGCTAAAGCGCATACCAGTGGGGTTATTGGGGTTAATAATAACCAGATGTCCTATGTCATTGTTCGCGATGGCTTGGTTGATTTGTTGCTCTGCCAAGCCGTGATCTAAGCCACTATAAGTGCTGACTAGACCTTGCTTATGCCAAGCATGAAGGTGCTCTTGATAGCCTATATCCGGCAGCCAAGCCTTGTTGCTATTGCCTAGGCCTCGTAATATTTTTGGCAATAATTCTATAATAGGTTGGCTGCCATTACTGGCTAAGCATGGGTAGTTGCCGTAATAGTTGTTGGCGGCATTTTGTAAGTCGGTGCTTAAATAAGGCAGCTGATGCCATGCCTGTTGTGAGACTTTAGGTACTAAATAACTATGGGCATTGATCCCAGTAGACAGATCTAGCCAAGATTCTGGTGCATGGCCATATAGCGCCGCTGCACTTTGGATGTCGCCCCCGTGTATCAGCTGGCTCAAAGGGCGGCTCCTAAAAGGCTGATTAAACCAATAACCAGTACCCATAATATTAAGCTGCGATCCACTAAGGTGCAGGCATCATCAATACTTTTAGCCATAGGCAATTCGCCTTTGCCAAGCACTGGTCGATCTTGGGTTTGGCCATGGTAGTTTGCACTACCCCCTAAAGTAACCCCTATAGCACCGGCGCCGGAGCTCATTACCGGGCCTGCATTAGGGCTTTTCCATGTGCCTGCTTGTTGGCGCCAGCTTTGCCAAGCAGCTTGGCCGTGGCCATTTAAACTACCGCATAAGGTGTAAGAGAGTGCTGTAAGTCTTGCTGGAATGAAATTAAGCAGATCATCAAAGCGGGCCGCGGCAAAGCCAAAGTTTAAAAAACGAGGGTTTTTGTAGCCCCACATGGCATCTAGGGTATTGCTTAAACGATAAATCACGACCCCTGGGATGCCCGCCACAATAAACCAAAAAATTGCTGCAAATATTGCATCAGCACCATTTTCAAGTACCGACTCGGTAGCGGCGGTGGCAATTTCTTGTTCATTAAGTTGGCCTGTATCGCGGCTTACAATCATGCTGACAGCTTTTCTTGCGCTCACTAAATCATTGGCATACAAAGGCTGTGAAATAGCTTTGGCATGCTCAATTAAGCTGCGCCAACCGATCGCTAAATAGAGCAAAACGCCACCCACAAGCGTTAACCAAAATTCACTATTAGCCAGGGTTTGTTCTAGGCTATAAGCAATAAAACCAATCGGCCCAATCGCAAGTAGCAAAGCTAAAAACCCTTTAGCTTTTATAATGTCATTGGTTTTTGCAGGCTCAGGCCCATCTTTATGATGAGGGTTTAGCCATGACTCCAGCCCATCCACTAAGGCACCAAAACCCACTAGCGGGTGCAACCTTTTAGGTTCCCCAAGCCAGTAATCAAGCCCAACGGCAAGCACAATAGCCATGGTTAAACTCATATTAAACTTTGCCCTGCATAATGTTAAAAATTGTTTCAACGGGCATTTCTAGCTCTACTTCATCGGCTAGACGCTCTATTTCTGCAGCCCGAAGCGCTGGATAATCAAACGCTTTTGTTTGTTCAAGCCCGGCCCACTTTAATAACAGCGCTAACAACTTAGGTTCATCAAACAGGCCATGAACGTAGCTTCCAAGCACCGTGTCTTCTTTGTTTCTAGCGCCATCTGCACCTGTGTTGAGTTGCACCAATGGTTTGGCTAAGTCTTCGCCAGTAGTTTGCCCTACATGTATTTCGTAGCCTGTCACAGGGATATTACCTGCGGCATCTAACCAATGTCCTGTGACATTACGTAGCTGTTTTTCACCTTGTAATAAGGTTTCTATGTTTAAGTGCCCCAAGCCTTCGCTGGTGCCAGCCTCAGATTCGGTACCATCGGGGTCATGCACGGCTTGGCCTAGCATTTGATAACCGCCGCAAATACCAATCACTTTGCCGCCAAGGCGCAGGTGTCTTTGTATTACGGCATCCCAGCCAGAGCTTTTAAGCCATGCTAAGTCGCCGCGCGTATTTTTACTGCCAGGCAAAATAATAAGGTCTGCGCCAGTATAGGTATTAACGTCTCTTAGCAGCTGGCAATCTACCTGCGGGTGCATCCGCAAGGCATCAAAATCTGTGTGATTACTAGCCCGTGGGTAAACCGGCACCACTACTTTGAAGTGTTGGCCTTCATCGGCTTTTTTGAATTGATCTACGGCTAACGAATCTTCAGCTTCTACGTGCAGGTTATGAATATAAGGCAAAACGGCCAGCACAGGTTTGCCCGTTTTTTCTTCAAGCCAGTCTAAGCCGCCCTGCAACAAGGCTTTATCACCTCTAAAGCGATTAATGATAAAACCTCGAGTACGCGCTTGCTCAGTTTCACTAAGCAAAGCATAGGTGCCATATAAATGAGCAAACACGCCGCCGCGATCAATGTCGGCCACAATAATAACGGGGCAATCCACAGCTTCTGCAAAGCCCATATTAGCTAGGTCATGTTCTCGTAAATTGATTTCAGCGGGGCTACCCGCACCTTCCACCATCACCACATCAAAATCTTCAAGTAGTTCCTTGTGGGCTAATACTACGTCTTGTAGTAGCTTAGGTTTGTGCAAATGATATTCAACAGCTTTCATGTTGCCTATGGCCTTGCCGCGCAAGATGACTTGTGAACCTAGGTCGCTATTAGGCTTAAGTAAAATAGGGTTCATGCGGATGTCTGGTTCTAGAAAACAAGCCTGCGCTTGCACTGCTTGCGCTCTACCTATCTCGCCGCCATCTGGTGTCACTGCGCTATTAAGGGCCATATTTTGGCTTTTAAAAGGCACTACTTTAACGCCTTTTCTAGCCAAAATACGGCATAAAGCCGTCACCAATATGCTCTTGCCAGCATCTGATGTGGTGCCTTGAACCATAAGCGTACGTGGGCCTTTCGCTAACACATCATCAAGGCCTAATGGGGGTGTAGGGGTGCTCATGATGCGGTTTCCTTTTGCTGATCTAAATCTAGCAGCAAGTTTTGTAATGCGTCTTGATGTTTGCCTGGTTCGCTCCACATGCCACGTTGGCAGGCTTCTAACATTCGTTCAGCCATTTCTTCTAATGCAGCCAAGTTGTTGTCACGCATAAATTGTTGGTTATTAGGTTCAAAAATTAATGCATCACTGACTTGTTCATATTGATAATCAGCAATTAAGTCGGTGGTGGCATCGTAGGCAAATAAATAATCTACACTGGCAGCCATTTCAAAGGCGCCTTTGTAACCGTGGCGCTGCATGGCTTGAATCCATTTAGGGTTAAGTACACGAGAGCGCAGCACACGGTTTAGCTCTTCTTTTAAGGTGCGAATTTTGGGCAGGCTCGGGTTGCTATGGTCACTATGATACACCGCAGGAGCTTGGCCACTAAAGCTTGTGACAGCATTCGTCATGCCGCCTTGGAACTGGTAATAATCGTCTGAATCTAGCAGGTCATGTTCACGGTTATCTTGGTTTTGTACCACCGCTTCAAGCTGGCTTAGGCGGTGTTTAAAGTCATCGTGAGCAGCAACACCGTCGCCTTTTTGGTTGCCATAAGCATAGCCACCCCAGTTTAAATACGCTTGTGCTAAATCATCACGCTCCTGCCAGCAGCGCTCATCAATAAGCCCTTGTAAACCTGCGCCATAAGCACCTGGTTTACTACCATAAACACGGTAACTGGCTTGGCGCATGGCTTGGCTTTCGCTGAAACCTTGCTCTTGTAGCTGGGCTTTTCTGGCTTCAACGTTAGCGCGGATGGTGTTGGTGTTACTGGTTTTTAAGCCAGGTTCTTCATAGGTGGCCAAAGCTTGTACGGCAGCGTCATAGAGCTTCATTACATTTGGAAATGCATCACGGAAAAAGCCAGACACTCTCAAAGTGACATCAACTCTAGGCCTGCCAAGTTGCATAGCAGGAATAATTTCGAAGTCGGCCACACGCTGAGAGCCGGCTGCCCACACTGGCCTAATACCCATTAAAGCAAAAGCCTGGGCGATGTCATCACCGCCTGTGCGCATGGTGGCTGTGCCCCATACCGATAAGCCAAGTTGGCTAGGGTATTCACCATGTTCTTGCAGGTGGCGTTCAATGAGTGCTTTTGCAGATTGTTGGCCAAGTGCCCACGCTGCAGCAGAGGGCACGCTGCGATTATCTAACGAGAAAAAGTTGCGGCCAGTGGGCAGGGTATCTAAGCGGCCTCTGGTAGGCGCACCACTTGGCCCAGGCTCTACCGCAATGCCTTCTAGAGCTTGTATTAGGGCTTTTGTTTCTCGCACTGCACTGTCTTCTAGGGCGGCTAAAATTACCTGTTTGGCATAAACCAGTTGTTGACTGGTGCGAGGCAATAATTTTTCTAAGCTTTTTATTTTATTAGCATTAGGAGCTAGTAAGTAATCACTAATTAACTTTAATGCGAATAATTCTAAGCGCTCACGAGTGTCCATGTTGGTGCGCCATACACCGTTATCTATAGCTTCAAGTGGTTTGGGTTTAGGGCCAAGCCATGGGCTTACTTCACTCGTTAACGGGTCGTATTTTGTGGGCTGATGAAGGCTAAGGTCATCGGCTAAATTATGCAAAATGCCACGCTCTTCATGGCTTGGCCCGCGCGGTAAACGCAACAGTGCAACGATCGTTTCGGAAAGTTCTGTAGTCTTGGGCAGCTGGCCCAAAATGTGTAAGCCGTTGCGTATTTGGGCTTCTTTAATGTCACACAAATAGGTGTCTAATTCGGCTAGCATTTCGCTTTCGCTAGTATTGGCGCTTAAGCCTAACTCCTGCTGTAGATGGCTACTTTTTAGCGTAGATACAATTTGCTGTCTAAGCCAAAGCTCTCGGTTAGTGTCTAGCCCCGTCGCTTGGTATAGCTCATCAACTAAGTTTTCCAAATCTGCTAGCTCGCCATAGGTTTCTGCGCGGGCCATGGGTGGCATTAAGTGATCAATAATCACCCCTTGCGCTCGTCTTTTGGCTTGGGCGCCTTCACCTGGGTCATTCACGATAAAGGGGTAAAAATGCGGCATTGGACCCAAGGCAATTTCAGGCCAACATTCACCGCTTAAAGCCACCCCTTTGCCTGGTAGCCACTCTAAATTACCGTGCTTGCCTAAGTGAATAACAGCATCCACTTGGTAAACGTGGCGTAGCCAAAAATAAAATGCCAAGTAGCTATGTGGTGGCACTAAGTCTGGGTCGTGGTAGTTGGCGAGCAAATCTAAGTGATAGCCCCTTGCTGGTTGAATGCCTACAAAGGTTTGCCCTAAGCGAAGGCCTGCTAGCATGAGCCTGCCATCACGGTATTTAGGGTCTTTTTCTGGGCCGCCCCAACGCTGCCAGACCGCTTCTTGGCTGGCTTTGGGCAGCTTTTTAAAATGGCTTAAGTATTCTTTTGCATCCATGCTTTGCCAGCAGGGCAAATGATGCAAAGTGTTGGGGTTATTCGTCACTGACTCTAACAAAGCTTCAATGAGGGCATTGCCATCTTTTGGCACGGCATCAATAGGGTAGCCCGCCTCAAACATGGCTTGTAACACATTGATGGCAGATTGAGGCGTATCTAAACCCACACCGTTACCTATGCGGCCATCTTTAGTAGGGTAGTTGGCCAGAATAAGCGCAATGCGTTTGTCAGGGTTGGCTTTATGACCAAGGTTGCAGTAGCTTTTGGCGAGTTGCGCTACAAATGTAGCTCTTTCTGGTTCTAGGGCATAACCTACAAGGTCTATTTGGCAAAGTTTGTTATGGTAACCCATTGATTTAAAACTAATTGCTCGAGTAAGCACGTGGCCATCCATTTCTGGCAATACCACCTGCATTGCCATGTCTGAAGAGCGCAGGCCCTGATTATTTTCCGCCCAAGCTTGGCTTGTCGTTGAAGACAGCACTAATTGCAAAACGGGAATCTTCGACTCAATAGGTAGCTTAAATTGTGTGGGTGCAGAGCTTAAGCTTGGCGCATCTACTTTGTTACTTGAAAAGCCTAAGCTGCTTAATACTAACTTTGCATCACATTCAGCAATGGTGTGGTTAACAAGCGCAAGTGCCTCTGGGCTTTTAAGCGAAGTCACAGCCAGGGCAATAGGGTTCATGCCTTGCTCAATAAGGCTTGTTATTAAGCCATCAAACATTAGTGTGTTGCCGCTTTGCAGATGGCTGCGATAAAACAAAAACGCCACCACAGGGGCTTCTTGCAAGCCTTTTTCAATGGTGCTTCTTTGCCAATCTAAAAGGCTTGCTTGGGCTATGCCAGGCTGGTAAATGAGAGCTTGTGGCAATTGTGCAGGCGGTTGCCATGGCTTTTGTGGTGGTACAAGGGGGCGCTCTTGCAACAAGTCTTGGTGCAAATAACGCAATAAGTTAATGCCATTATTAACGCCACCTTGGCGTAAAAACTGCCAAATAAGTTCACAGCTTTGGGCGCTGGTTGAGCTTGCTTCATTTAGCTGTGGATCTTGGGCGTCATCGCCTGGCACAAACACCAAGGTGCGATTAGGTTTGGCTTGTTGCCAGGCTTGTAAGCGCGAAAAGCCATAATTCCAATAACTTGCCCCACCAAGTAAAGACACCACTACAAGGCTTGCTTGTTCTAGCACTTTGTCTTCATATAGATCAAAGGCAGCAGGCTTTAGTAAATGGCTCCAATTAGCCAGGCGCAATGAACATAATTCGTCACCCAGCTGCTGCGCGGCGCTAGCTAGCATGGCAAGGCTAGTATCAGCCGCGGCCAAAATCACCATAGTGGCAGGGTCTTGGCCTAGGTCAATAATGCCCTCTTCTTCAACGAAGCCGCCAGGCTGTGCCGCAAGCAGATGCATGCTAAGGTTTTAAACCTCAGCCACTTTAAGGGCGAGGGTTAACTCTTCTGGGCGTAAGTGTTTGCCAATCATTACCAATGAAGTGCGACGCGTTTCATCGCTGCCCCAAAGACGATCAAAATGGCTTTCAAGGCGTTCCCCCACGGCTTGAATCACCTGGCGCATAGGTTTATTCGGTACGGCTGCAAAGCCTTTAGCCCGGTAAATTTGATGTTCTGATAACAACTGCGCTAAAGCCTGTTGCAAGCGCTGTGCATCCACTTCACCTAGGTGAATGACACATGAATCAAAATGATCGTGGGCGTGCTCATGGTGTTCGCCATGATCATGATGATGGTCATGGTGCGTATGTACGGCCTCTATACGCAGTTCTGCGGCAGCTTCTAAACCCAGTACCAAGTCGGTAGAGGCATCGCTTGTGCCATCGTCTTTTTGGCCAATGTAAGCGGTTTTCACTGCTCCTGGTACCCGAGCATTGACTACTTTTTCTACGTTAATACGCTGTTCATCTGAGAGTAGGTCACTCTTTGATACCAGCACCAAATCTGCTGCGCTTAGTTGGTCATCTAATAATTCTGCTAAATCTGGGTCATGGTTTAAGCTGTCATCTGCTAGGCGCTGAGCTTGCACTTGGTCAGCATCGTGAGCAAAGCGCCCAGCTGCAACTGCAGGCCCATCAATCACCGTGATAACCGCATCTACGGTGAAATGTTGCTTAATTTCTGGCCAGTTAAAGGCTTGCACCAAAGGCTTGGGCAATGCCAAACCGCTGGTCTCAATTAAAATATGATCGATGTCATCACGGCGTTTAACCAATTCCAACATAACAGGCAAAAATTCTTCTTCTACGGTGCAGCAAATGCAGCCGTTGGCTAATTCATAAATACCTTGCTCGCTTGCACTGTCTTCATCATCACACTCTAGTGGGCAATTGCGCAGTAAATCGGCGTCAATGTCTAATTCGCCAAACTCGTTGACGATCACAGCGATTCGTTTTGGATCTGTGCCACCAGAAATTTGGCGTAACACATTAGACAATAATGTGGTTTTGCCACTACCTAAAAAACCTGTGACAACGGTGGCTGGTATTTTGTTAAGTTGCATGGGATAACCTTGTGCTTGATGAAGTGCGAAAACAGCGAATTTAATAGGCTGTTATTTTGTCACAAAAAGCCATTGAAATCTGCTTTGGCTGGGCATAAACGATCGCTTTTGCGACTATTTTTTAACGTAAAAAATCTCATTTTAAAACCCATTTAGTGATCAATGGGCAGCTAACTTGGGCGCTCAAAAAGGTCCTTGGTTAAGGATTGATTTAATATCAGCCTTAAGGGGTAGATGAACTAAACTAAGTAAGTAGCTTACTGATTTAAGAACTGGCCTTACTATGAAAAAATTCCATCTGGCAATATCCTCCAATGACATAGCAGCATCTGTAAACGACTACACCAAAAGGCTTGAGTCTAAGCCTTGTTTGGTGATTAAAGGCGAATATGCTCTTTGGCGAACCCCCACGTTAAACCTATCGGTGCGCTTTATTGAGCATGGGGAACCTTTTGAAGTAAGACACCTTGGCTGGGAGGAGGCTAGCGCGTCATCCTTTAGCGAAACTAAGGACATTAACGGCATAAGTTGGGAGCATTTTAGCGCAGAGCAACAGGCCAAAGAAATTAATGAGCTGTGGCCAAACGCCCAATATAAAGTTGAGCTTGGTCATGATTGATAAGGCTGAAAGCCCCTCTTTAAATGCCTCTGCAAGCTCCTCGCTAAGCCCAACGCTAGCGCACAATATGAGCCGCTATATTGTGTTGCTCAGGGGTGTAAATGTAGGCGGCCATAACTTTTTGCCTATGAAAGAGCTAAAGAGCGCTTTGGAGGCAGCCGGCTATAAAAATGTGAGCACTTACATACAAAGCGGCAACCTCGTTCTTGATAGTGAGCACAACCCCATGCTTGCTTTAAAAGCGCTAATTGCTGGTAAATTTGGTTTTGATCCTGATGTATTAACCCTAACTCCGCAACAATTTAAAAAAGCCATGGTAAATAACCCTTACCTTGGCTTTGAGGGTAAATGGGTGCATTTTTACTTCTGCCAACAAGAGCCTAAGCTAGATCTGCAAAGGCTTACCCAGTTAAAGGCTGATACTGAATCATGCCAAATGATTAATAGAGTGTTCTATCTTCATGCCCCAATGGGTATTGCTCGTTCAAAATTAGTGGCTAATATAGAAAAATGTTTGGGTGTTCGCGCGACCGGCCGCAACCTTAATACGGTTCACAAACTTGCCAACATGCTCAACATCAAAAGTGATGAATGAATTAAAGGTTAAACAACCACCATGCAATACGACGTAGCTAGCCCAGCACAATACTTAAAAGCCTTGGAATCAGATTGGCGAAAAGAGACCTTGCTGCAATTGCGGCAAATTATTTTGCAACAAGCAGAGCCTATTGAAGAGAGCATTCACTATAAAATGCTGTGTTTTACGCTAAATGGCCAAGTGCTGTTTCATCTCAATGCCCAGCGTGGTTATGTGAGTTTATATTGCGGTGATATACAAAAGATAGACCCTGAAAACCAATTTCTTGGAGGGCTAAACTTGGGTAAAGGGTGTATTCGCTTTAGCAAAACCAAAGCCGTAGCTAACACCCAAATAACACTTTTTATCGAGCAAGCTATTCGCTTACATAAGTCAGGCGCAAGTTTTGGTTGCTAGGAAAAATTTTAGGTTAAGCCAAGCTTTTTAAGCTTAAACAGTCTCCTAAAAATTAGACATTAAAAAGCCCAAGTATTTAAAACACTTGGGCTTTTTATTGGGTCGGGCTCAATATTAAAACCTTGACGTGATACCAATAGACTGGGACCTAGCGCTATCGTTATCGCTATATTCAGTGCGTACCATAGACATATTCACAGCTAAACTAGGCGTAATAAAGTACTCTGTGCCAATGGTAAAATCTTGTCTATCCCAACCTGGGTTCGCCGTGTCATCAACAAAGTTAGTATCTAAAACCCCAACGGTGAAGCCTATATTTTTAGCTGGGTAATAGGTCGCCTGAACATCAACTTGTGTAGTATCCTGGTTGTTATTGGTTGTTTCGTCATGCCAAACACCATATAAGGCTACATGAGAGTTATCTAAAGTCATTAAATGGCGAATACCGCCACTTTTACGAATGCCCCTATAGTTATCCCCCGTGGTGGTATTTTGTAATTCGCGATACCCCACACCAAAGCTTGTGGTGTCATTTATGAAATACCCAAAACTGCCATAGGTCCACTCATGGGAAGCTTCGTTTGGCGATGGAACGTTTGTAGATGCATGGTATGTCGTGTCTTGTTGGCTAAATTGCCCTTGGGCCCAAAAACCTGTGTCACTGTGCCAAATACCTTCAAAGCCTTTTAAGCTTTGTTGTTTGAGCGTATCCGTGTCCCCCAATGACTCTTGATCTTTGTGCGCTAAGGTGACGCCAGCACTAGATTGGCGCGATAAAAAATCAGCCTCGGCTAATGGCCCTTTGGAGTCATCTACTGGGTCGAAATAGAATTTGCCCTTTAGAACAAATTCGCTTGAGTGCCAGGTGTCATTTTGGGTTAACGACACACTAGAATCATAGGTGCCAGCGGCTGCGTATAGAGGTACTGCTGTGATTAAACCTACCCACAGCGATTTTTTTAATGGATTCATCCTTGTCTCCTAGTTGAGTAATGTAACGTTACTGTTTCTAGTATAGACAAGCTTTGGCTATTATTTTTTGTTTAGATGGGGAATCTGAAAATTATGTTAAATGAATGCCTTCAACCAAAAAGCCTGCGTATTTTAATGCGCAGGCTTTTTTACATTTTTAGTCACGCTTTATCGATCAACTAAGGCAAAAATGAAACTTTAAGGCTAGGCTAGCTTTTTATTGTGGTCTTTTTTGCGGTAGATATGGGCTTTATCTTCATCGTATAAATAAGAGTCATCAAAATTTTCTGCATCTAATACATGGCCCACTAATATTAGCGCAGTGCGCGTAAATTTCTTAGCCCGAACTTTTTCTACAATGTCTCCCAAGGTGCCGCTTACTTTATCTTGATCAGGCCAGCTAGTGCGATAACACACCGCCACTGGGCAGTCTTGCCCATAATGAGGGATTAAATCTTCCACAATTTTATGGATACGGGTAATGCCTAAATGAATGGCTAAGGTGGCCCCGGTAGCAGCCAGTGCTGGTAAGCGCTCGCGCTCTGGAAATGGGGTTTTACCTTCGTAACGGGTTAGTATTAGCGTTTGTGAAATACCAGACAAGGTCAGCTCTTTACCAAGCCAAGCTGCAGAAGCCGCATAAGCGGTGACCCCTGGAATGATTTCATAATCAATGCCAAGCTCTTCCAAACGCCTAATTTGCTCGCCAATAGCACCATATAAGGAAGGGTCACCCGAATGGACTCGGGCTACATCTTCACCTTTGGCGTGGGTGTTGGCCATCAGCTCTATTTGAGCATCAAGGGCTAGCGCTGCAGAATCTATAACGGTGGCCCCGCGTGATCTAGCGGTTTCCATGTTTTGCGAGGGCACTAACGAGCCTGCAAAAAGGACCAAGGATGCAGCATCTAATAAACGCTGGCCTTTAATGGTCATTAAATCTGGGTCGCCTGGGCCTGCACCAATAAAATAAACTGTCATTGTGTTGTCCTGTGTTTTACTTGTGTATTTGCTAAGCCTTTTGCTTATCACGGCTTACATTTTAAAGTTTCTTTTTGTAACCACGTGGTGTGTAGACCCACTCCTTAGAGCCGTTCACTATGTGGCGTGATTCGCTATTGCCCACCGACACCAAAGTAAACATGTCCACGTCTTTGGCATCAAGCTCATCAAGGCGGATAATACGAATATGCTCATCTGGGCGCGTGAGTTGGCGGCCAATGAGCACGGGCGTAGAAGCTGGGCGGTGCGTTAACAAAATATCCCTGGCCTTATTCAGCTGCCAATCGCGTTTTTTGGATACGGGGTTATAAAACGACACTACAAAGTCGCCTTCACCCGCTTTTTCAATACGCTTTAGAATGGTTTCCCAGGGCGTTAGCAAATCGGACAAAGAAATAGTGCAAAAATCGTGGCCCAACATGGCGCCCACACGGCTTGCCCCTGCTTGCATGGCAGAAATGCCAGGAATCACTTCAAGCTCCACGCCAAGCCATTCCGGGTGGTTTTCTTTGCCTTCAAGCTGCATGTCTAATAGCTCAAATACCAAGGTGGCCATGGCATAAATACCAATGTCGCCGCTTGAAATAAGGGCGGTGGTTTTTCCGCTAGCGGCTAAATCTAATGCTAAACGTGCGCGCCCAATCTCTTCGCCAAGGGGCAAATCATGGTGCTGTTTACCATCACACACTGCGCCTAAAATATCTAAGTACAGGCCGTATGCCACTAGGTCTGAACTTGCGGCAATAGCAGCATGGGCGCGGGGTGCAACCAGTTGTGCATCACCTGGGCCGGTACTGACGATAAATAATTTGCTCATGTTAATCTCGTGGTTATCAATTTTTTAGGGTTAGTCGTGGTGGCCAATCGAGCCGCTACCAGGGGGGAATGCCCTAGCAATGGCCAAAGTGGCTTTGGTTGTTTTTAGTTTGGGCTGAATCAGTTCGGCTTGGTTGCCGGTGGCTTGTTTGGCAGCCCAAAGCGCTGCAGATTCTGCCACGCCATACACGCCAACTGTTTCATACACATAGCTTGATGGGTTAGCCAGCTGATCGTTCACCATGGCTAAAGCTTCTGGCGAATAGGTTTGAAAACGTTTGCCAAGGCTTTTTGCTAGCTCAATAAGGCCCACTTCATCGGCTTTTATATCGATGCTGTTAATGCTCACAATGTCATTGATGCTAAGCTTTTGCTTGGCTAGGCCATCTTCTAAAAGTGCTAACAAATGTGCTTGGCTGCAGCCGCGCTCGCAGCCCATACCGACCGTATATACAGGCTGTAAATAAGGTGAGGCAGTCGTCATGGCAAGTTGCGCATTTAATAGCTCACTTATCTTTCGGCCCCATTCGTTGGCGCCTCCTTCATGGCCTGACAACAATGGAATAACAAACTGGCCTTCTTCATCTAGCACTAGCACCGCTGGGTCGCGGTATTTGTCGACCAATACCGGCGCCAAGGTACGCACGGCAATGCCAGTAGCACAAATGAGTATTAGCCTTTCTTGGTTGGTGAACGCGGTTTGCACTGTTTCAGTAAAAGGTTCTGGCTTTAGCTCAAAAGTAACTTGTGCTGTGGCATCCGCTTCTAATAATGCGGCTTTAATATGCTGGCCTAACGCTGCGCCAGCGTGGGTGAGTGCAAAAATTCGAATCATGATTCGCGCTCCTGTTTTAGAACTACAAACAGTGAAAAATAGGGCCCAGGTGCATTTTCTAGAGTTTCTACATCGGTGATTATTTGTTCGTTATCACGGCCTATGTAGGCAAGGTAGTTCGCATCTTTTGTGCGGTTGGTTTTTGCAAGCATAGCCAAAATACGAGGCCTAGCTCTGCCAGCTTTCATAATCACTAGGCTGTCGTTGCTTTGCAGGGCTTTTTCTAGTTGGGCATCGCTGTGACGTCCACTCATTACTGCAAAAGATTCCTCTAGTAAAGTTAGGGGCTGCTTTAGCGCCGAAGCCGATGCATTAACCGAGGAAATACCAGGCACCACCAAACATTCATGCGCTGCACTTAAGCGCTCTAGCAAGTAGCTGAATGAGCCAAAAAATAACGGATCACCTTCACATAAAAACACCACCGACTTGCCGTTATTTAGGTGAGCGCTTATCTTTTTAGCGCCAGTATCATAAGCTGCATTGGCAGCGCTACGATCGGTGCTCATGGGCATAGGGATGGCGACTTCTTCTAATGCCTGGCTGCGGCTGTTGATGCTATCACTGGCAATGGTTCTGGCCTGTGAGCCACCCTTTTCATTGGCTAAATAACAAATCACATCAGCACACTGAATAAGAAGATGCGCCTTTAAGGTGAGTAGCAGTGGGTCACCAGGGCCTACACCAACGCCATAAAAAACGCCTGGCTTTGCATTAAACTGATGCATCATGAGTGAGAAATCTCTAGAGGTTTGTGCCAGCTCATTAGGGTGACTGGCAAAGCTGGGCGCAAAATATCTTGGCCTGCAATTTGGTCATGGCGGCTAATAGCCACTTCAAAATAATCATTGGGTTGCTGGCCAATAAGGTTTGTGAATTCACGCAACGTGGCTTTGGTTTGTTCGGTGACCGCGCTTGCTACCAAACGCCCACCTGGCTGCAAACGCTGCCATGCTTGGGTTAAAATAGCAGGCAATTGGCCCCCACTACCGCCAATAAATACCTTGTTAGGATTGGGGAGTTGGGTTAGCTGATCTGGCGCTTTGCCTAGGCTAAGCCGTAAGTTGGCGCTCACTCCAAATTTTTCTATATTGGCATTTAAGCAATCTATACGGTTTGCATGATGCTCTATGGCAATAACCTGACCTAGGGGGTTCCATAAGGCCCACTCTATGGCCACACCGCCACAACCTGCACCAATGTCAAAGCCAACATCCCCTGGTGTAGGCTGTAATAAAGACAGAATATTTAACCTAACTTCACGTTTGGTCAAAAGGCCTTTGCCCGCTTCACCGTCAGTTATAAAGTGTTCATCGGCAATGCCTACAAAACTTGGCTGCACATAACCCTGGCCTAAGGTTTGCACTAGGGTTACGTGTAATGAATCAAAATTTTGGGTGGCGTGCTCTAGTTGGCTAGCAACAAATTGTTGGTACTTTTGGTCTTCATAACCCAAACGCTCACACACATGAACCACAGACTCTGCCAAATTTGCTGCTACAAGTGTTTTAGCAATGGCTTGGGGGTGACTGTATTGGTCGGTGAGGATTAACAGGTTACGGTTGGGTTGTAAGTGTCTTTTTAAATGATTTAGCGGGCGCCCATGCAAGCTTACTAATTGTGCATCCTGTAACGAGACACCGGTAAGCTCACAAGCCCCTTGGAGGCTAGACACACCGCTAATGCAATCCACTTGGGTGTCCTCTTGGTCTGCAAAAAGGCTTTGTAAATATTTACCGATACCAAACAGCAAAGGGTCACCCGAGGCTAGAATGACCACCTTGTCAAAACCCTCAACGCACTTGGCAATGTCTTTAAGTTTAGGTAGCTCTAGAGTTTTGGGCACACGCTGCTGCGGCCCTTCAGTTTCAACTAGACCTTTGATACTGGCTAGCTGCCTGAGGGAGCCCATCACACAATCACACTGGCTTAGCGCCAAACGGGCTTTTTCATTAAGTAACGGCGGCTGGCATATGCCTAGGCCTATCACACTGATATTAGGCATTAGTAACGTTCACCTATATTGCAACGCAGCAAAGCGTTTACTACAGAAGATGCAGCTGCGCTTCCGCCTTGGCGCCCTAGTAGGGTAATGCATTCAATACCTAGCTCTTGGTGAATGTCCCAAAGGGCTTGTTTGCTCTCGGCAGCCCCTACAAAACCTACGGGTATACCCACGATTAGGGCAGGTTTAGGCGCTCCGGCTTTTATCATCTCTAACAAGCGAAATAATGCAGTTGGGGCATTGCCAATCACCACTACCGCATCTTCAAGTGAGTCACCCCAAAGTGAAAGTGCCGCCATAGAGCGAGTTTCGCCCTTCGCTTTGGCGAGTGTATGAACAGATTCATGGTTTAAATAACACAAAGGCGGGTTTTGAATCATGCGCTTGGTGATGCCCTGCTTTACCATTTCTACATCACATAATATGGCTTTGTGATTAGCCAAAGCATGGCGGCCTTGTTCACAGGCCTTGGCGCTAATGCGCATTTGCTGGGCCACTAAAGGATCGCCCAGGCTATGCACTACGCGCATCACTACTTGCTGTGCATCAAGGCTCAAGCCAGATAAATCGGTTAATGATCTAATCTGGCGAAAGCTATCTTGCTCAATAGCCTGGGGGTTAGGTTGGTATTCAAAACTCATTATTAATCAACTTAGTTTCGCTGGCTTGGGCGGTTTTAGCCCACGCCGTGAGTTGGTGCACAAGGGCATCAAAATCTTCTTCTACAGGCCCATCTATCGGTGGACGCTGTAACATAAATACTGGCACTTTTAGCGCTCGGGCTGCGTTAAGTTTAGCTTTTGTAGCACTACCACCACTGTTTTTGCTGGCAATGGCTTGTATGGAGTGTTGTTGCAAAATGGCCAGTTCATCAGCCTCTTTAAAGGGGCCAATGGCCTTTATCCAAGTCACTTTGCTTGGCAATTCAAAACTAGATGGAACGGCCGTGCGCAGCCAAAGCTTTGGAGTTTGGTTTAGTAAACTAAGCTCACTCTGTGATACTTGGCCTATGGTAAGCAGGGTGCGCTGATAACCATTTAAGGCTGTAAATAGTGCTTCCCGGCTGTCAAACAAACGCCAATCATCCCCTTCTTGTTGCTGCCAGGTGGGCCTTAAAAAGCGCCAGTATTTAATGCCCAACGCTTGGCAAGCTTGCTGAGCACGCTTGCCCATATCAATACTAAAGGGGTGGGTTACATTGACGACTCCATCAATTTTTTGGGCTTGGCAATAAGCGCCAATACCGCCAAACTGAGTGAACCCCCCACTAACGATGCGAGCGGGTACTTGTGGCTTACGCACCAGCCCTGCCACGCTGTACAAAAGCTCTAGGTCTTTATTGGCTGTATGAACAGCAGTAGCTAGATGGCGCGCATCGGCTGTGCCGCCCAATATTAAAAGTTTCAAGGCGCCATCCCTATGGCGCTTGCCAATAACTTGCCTTGCCTATTGACTGCAAATATTTCTAACTGCACATGCTTTGGCACCGTGGTTTGGGCAAAGTGAAGTGCCTTTTCACAAATGGCTTGGGCTAAGTCAATCTTGTGCTGCGTACATAAACCTAAAGCTTCAAGGCTGGTATTACAGTTTTCAATTTGGCTAGCGAGGTTTTTGTCTGCACCCAAATCACGGGCAATAGAGGCAAGCTTAGCTAAATTAATGGATGATCTGGCGCTGTGTAAATCTAGGTGGCCATCGGCCAATTTACTTATTTTGCCAAACCCACCGCAGATGGTGACGCGCTTCACGGGGGCTTTTTTAAGATGCTTTAATACCGCGCCTGCAAAGTCGCCCATCTCTATAAGCTGCATATCACTGAGGCCATAGTGTTGGCTAATAAAGGCTTCACTTGCATTGCCAGTCGAGGCTGCGATGTGCGAATAATCATTGGCTGCGGCGACGTCTAAACCCTGGTGGATAGAGGCAATCCAAGCTGCGCATGAATAAGGACGCACAATGCCAGTGGTGCCTAAAATTGATAAGCCACCCAAAATACCCAAGCGTGAGTTCATGGTTTTTTTGGCAATCTGCTCACCGTTGACTACACCGACAGTGACTTCAAAACCGCCTTCATACTGATACAGCTTGCCAAGGTTGGTAAGGTGCATGCTCATCATTTGTCTTGGCACAGGGTTAATGGCAGCTTCACCAACGGGTATGACTAAACCAGTGCGGGTAACTGTACCCACGCCTTCACCTGCTTTAAAAACAATGCCTGGTGTGGCTGCAAGTTCAACAGATACCCAGATCGTTGCGCCGTGGGTTGCATCTGGGTCATCGCCTGCATCTTTTATAGTAGAAGCATAAGCGCTGGTTGGGCTTTTTTGGGCGACTTCAAGTAAGTTTAAATCCACATGCTTATCAGCTACGCCATCTTTTGCGTTAGGCCTTTTATTAGGTAAGGTCACGCTAACACTTGGTTTTTCTATTTTGCCAAGCAGCAAATGGCCAGCAGCCAAACAGCAAGCCGTAGCGCAGGTGCCGGTGGTTAAACCGGTGCGCAAAGGCTGTTGTTGTTCGCTAGATTCAGGCCACATGGGTATCAATAACCTATACTTCAGCCAGACTAGCTGGTGCTTTTGGGCGAGTAAAAATCTTCGCTACAGCTTCTGGGTTGGAGGGGAAAAATAAATGTAAGTAGCTGGCGGTAAGGCCTGCTTGGCGATAAATAGATTCACCAGGTGCGGGGTGGCGTTGGCGTTTGCCATAAGCAATAGGTGATGGTGTGTTGTGGCTTCTTGAGCGGTGATGAGCATGGGCACGAATTTCACCTTCTGGCAGCATAGCAGCTTGCATACCTTGGCAGCCTCGCTTGCCACGCATCGCGCCTTGGCCCGCTAAAATACCTAGCATTTCGTGAGTGACTTCATTTAAGTCAGTGAGCTCTTCTAGACAATATAAAAAACCACCGCATTCTGCCAAAATAGGCTTGTTCTTCGCGTTAAATTCACGAATATCGTCTAACATGGTGCTATTTTCAGCTAATTCCTTAGCATGGAGTTCTGGGTAGCCACCTGCAAACCATAAGGCGTCCACTTTGGGTAGTCGCTCATCTTTTAGGGGAGAAAAATAGCTAATCTGTGCGCCCATGGCTTCAAGCAAGGCAGTATTGGCGGTGTAGATAAAGCTGAAAGCGGCATCTTTGGCAATACCAATTTTGGTACCTGCTAACAAAGGTTTAGGTGGCTCAATGTGTTGGCTTTCAAAGGCAATGGCCTTAGGTAAGTCACAAATGCTTTGCTCACCCAACCACGCTTTTCCTAGATTAAAGCGTTGTTCTAGTTCATCGCGAACTTCATTGGCTTGTACCAACCCTAAGTGGCGCTCTGGCAGCGCTACTTCTGGGTCACGAGCTAAATTAGCCAACAATGGCATGCGAGAATCAAGAGCATCGCGAATCAGTTGAGCATGGCGCTCAGTTCCGCAGTTATTTGCGATAAACCCATAAAACTCAACATCGTCTCTATAGCTTGCTAAACCTAGGGCCACTGCTGCTGCAGTTTGTGCCATGCCTTTTACATCCATGACCAATGCCACAGGAATGCCGAAGGTCGTGGCAAGGTCGGCGCTTGAGGGCTCACCATCAAACAACCCCATGGCGCCTTCTACTAATATTAAGTCTGCACTTTTGGCGGCTAAATAAAACTGATGGCGGCAATACTCCACCCCAGCCATCCATAAATCTAACTGGGTTACTGGGTGGCCTGAGGCTTGTTCTAGTATTTGTGGGTCTAGGTAATCTGGGCCCATTTTAAACACCCGCACTTTTCGGCCAAGGTCACGGTGATAGCGTGCAAGCGCTGCTGTGATCGTGGTTTTGCCTTGGCCAGAGGCAGGCGCTGCCAAAAATAACGCAGGGCAATGCGCCACTAAATTAGCTTGGTGACCAGGCTTTTGGCTTTTATTGGGCTGCGCAGAGTTTGGCGCTGTGCTCATGCTAGTCATCATTAATATTCAATACCAGCTTGGGCCTTTACGCCAATTCTAAACGCATGGCCATCGTCTTTTACGGTGCTTATGGTGTCGGCGTATTCCACTAAGGCATCTGGCATAACGCGCCCGGTAATCATTACCGTTTGGTGATGTGGACGATTGGCTAGGGCTTCTAAAACGGGCTCTAGCGGCAAGTAGTTATATTTAAACACATAGGCCATTTCATCCAGAACCAGCATGTCTATGCTTTCGTCTTGCAACAAACCTTTGGTAATTTCCCATGCGCTTTTTGCGGCGGCTATGTCGTTAGCTTTGTCTTGGGTTTCCCAAGTAAAACCATGGCCCATAACATGCCAATCAAGGCCTGGATAATCTTTAAAAAACTTATATTCGCCCGTTTCTACGCGCCCTTTTACAAACTGAACTACGGCTGCTTTTTTACCATGGCCTAAGCTTCTCATCATGGTGCCAAAAGCCGAGCTGCTTTTACCTTTGCCGTTGCCGCGCAGTAAAATAGTGACTCCGCGCTCTTCTGTAGCCTTGGCAATACGCGCATCAATGACAGCCTTTTTGGCGCTCATGCGTTCTTCATGGGTTTTAGTCATTAAATAAGCCTCGCTTGGGATAAAGTTAAATACTTGGCGTTTAACGCCCTGGCTATATCAGCGCCACGGCCCCGTTTTATTTGGCCTTGTTCGGTGTCTACCAACACGCTTTCGCCCACTAATTTGATACCCGACATATCTTGCTGTACGCGGCCATCGGTAATAATGGTGTTAATAATTTTGGTGGCTGGGTTGCGCTTTAATAGCCGTGTTGCAAAATGGCTAGCCTGTAGCAAAGCTTGTTTTAAAGGGGTGCCGCCACCAGCACCTATAGAATCTAATAAAGGTGTCATGGCTTTTGGCGCACGGCCTTGGCTGTATAGCTGCGATACTTGATCGTTACCAAAACCAAGTAATACTAATTGTTGGCGTGCTACATAAGCATGCTGCGCAATGCCTGCGACTAAGCCCTTGGCTTGGCCTTGGCCGTTGCCACTAAGGGTGGATGCCGAGGTGTCTAGCAACACTAAGTGCATCACAGGATCAGCGCCACGCATGCGCCTGTACTTTATATTTAAGGTACTGTCTTTTTTGCGCGAGGCAATTAAACTTGCAAACCAATTAATACGTTTAGACCAATGTTTAGTGGCTCTACCACTGCCTTGGCCTTGGCGACCTTTACTAGCGCTTGCTTGCGCTTTTGCTTGGGCGTGTGGGTTTAAATTAGCGGCCATGGCTTCAATGGTTCTAAGGTTGCTGGTGGTTTGAGTTTGCGGCGGCATTTGCCCCCAATCCTGCTCTGCGTTAGCTTGGCTTTGGTCTTGATTAGGTCGTTCAAAAGGCGGCGGCGAAGGTGGATTTTGGTTGGGTGAATTAGGCGTATTGGCCTCGTTACGACGGTGCATAAGCACCAGCTCTTCGACTGCATCAATG
This sequence comes from uncultured Oceanospirillaceae bacterium, assembly GCA_964022265.1. Classification (GTDB taxonomy): domain Bacteria; phylum Pseudomonadota; class Gammaproteobacteria; order Pseudomonadales; family Balneatricaceae; genus Njordibacter. The sequence continues at coordinate 127,508 of CAXHZX010000003.1, forward strand.
TCAGCCACAGTGACATTAGTGTTTTGTTTTAGGGCCGCATGAGCTTGAGCTGCCCGCAGCCATACCAAATCACCACGCACGCCATCTACGTTTGCCGCTACGCAGCGGGTGGCAATATCAAGGCGCATTTCATCACTGACACTCACCTTAGTAAGCTGGGTTTGAGCTTCATTAATGCAAGCTTTTAAAGCTTCTTGGGCTTTCGCATAGGTTTGTAAAAATGCTTCTGGGTTGGCGTCAAAGGCCTGGCGGCGGCGCACAATTTCCATGCGCTCAGTGGCTGTGTAGCCATGCTCAAGCGCCACACCAAAACCAAAGCGGTCTAGTAGCTGCGGCCTAAGCTCGCCTTCATCTGGGTTCATGGTACCCATGAGGGTGAACTTAGCCTCATGTTGGTGGCTTATGCCGTCACGCTCTATGTGGTTTACACCACTTGCGCCCGCATCTAATAACAGATCAACCAAAGCATCAGGTAAAAGGTTGACCTCGTCAACATAAAGCAGGCCTTGGTGAGCTTTACTTAACAGGCCTTCTGAGAAATTGACCTTTTGCTCGCCCAACACTTTTTCAAGGTCTATGGTGCCGGTTACCATTTCTTCGCTGGCGCCAAGGGGCAAGGTTACGATTTTGCTAAGGTTGGTAATGTTTAGGTCGGCTAAACTTCGAGCCAGGGTCGATTTGGCACTACCACGAGGGCCGCTTACCAGCACCCCACCAATAGAGGGGTCAATGGCCAATAAAGTTAGCGCTAGCTTAACTTGGTTTTGGCCCACAACAGCAGTAAACGGAAAGTTTAAATTCAGCATAGATGTTATCCATCGCACCCACCGTACGATTCTTGTGAAACATAACCACTTGATCTCTACAGGCTATGTTTCAGATTATATATTGAGAGGCTGGTATCGGACTTAATCGCCTAACGACTTACCGTTGCGGGGGCAGTGTTGGCTCAAGACCGGTTTGCCGTAATCTTGTCCACGCTTCCCATTTAACTACCTATCTCACTAGGTAGAACCTATCATTAGCCACTATTGTAGGCTTATATTGAAAAGAATAATACGTTTATGAAGCGCCTATTGGTTTGGGCGCGCCTTAGGCATATGAATAGTCGCCATGGTGGCTTAAAAGTGGGCGCTTTTAAGCGCAATAGAGCCTTTTAAATAGTGCTAAAAAACCCTAAAAACTAAATTTTAGTTGTGGGTGCTTGCATAATAGGGTGATAGGATGAAACAAAGCATGAATGCCAAAAAAACACTTAGCCCACTAACTGCAGTACTTGAGTAAACACCATGCAAACACTTTACCCAGAGCTTAAAGCGTATAAAGAATTTTTCTTACCAGTAAGCCATGGTCACAGCCTATATGTGGCTTTATGCGGTAATCCCAAGGGAATTCCTGTGGCCGTAATGCATGGTGGCCCAGGTGGTGGCTGTGGGCCCTCTTCACGGCAATTTTTTAACCCTAATGATTATCACATCATCTTAATGGACCAGCGCGGGGCGGGCCGCTCATTACCCCATGCAAGCCTAGAGGCAAATACGACCTCGCATCTTATTAAAGATTTTGAAGCGCTGCGCTTAGAACTTGGTATTTCAAAATGGCTGATATTTGGTGGCTCTTGGGGGGCAACCTTGGCCCTAGCCTATGCCCAAGCCCATCCATCGCAGGTATTAGGTTTGATACTAAGGGGCATCTTTTTAGGCCGTCAAAAGGATGTAGATTGGGTTTATGAGCCAGGTGGGGTGAGCCGAATATTTTCAGACCAGTGGCAAAGTTTTGCCAAGCCTTTGGCGCATACCAATGCCCAAGCTAACAAGCAAATGGTGGATTATTATTACCAACTATTGTGCAGCCAAGATGAGCTTAAACGGTTTGCCGCGGCCAAGGCTTGGTCTAAATGGGAGGGCAGTATTGCCACGCTTAAGCCTAACGAAAGCGTGATGGGCGGGTTTTCAGACGGTAACTTTGCCTTAGCCCTAGCGCGTATAGAATGCCATTATTTTGTGAACCAATGCTTTATGCAGCAAAACCAGCTGTTAGACAATATGTACCGCATTAGCCATTTGCCAGGCATAGTGGTGCATGGAAGGTACGACATGATTTGCCCAAGCGAGCAGGCGTTTGAGGTGTATGAGCGTTGGCAAGAGTGCCAATTACACATTGTGCCAAATGCCGGCCACTCGCAAAATGAACCTGGCATCATCGATCAGTTAGTCAAAGCCACATCTCATGCGGCAAAGTATTGGGCCTAGCGCCTGCAATGGGTCACACGGCTGCATTTGCAAGGCTTGGTGTACACCCAAAAATTAACTGGGCATGGCTATTTTTACAGCCGATACCACAATAATAACAAACATCACCAAAGTACCAAGGCCCACATATATCATGCGCTCTAAGCCTTGCTTAAAATCTTCTTCACGTTTTTCGTTGGATTGAATACCCACCAAACCAGCCAGCGCACTCTGTAAGTAACTTAAAACTTGGCGAACGCCAGACTTCTTTTGGGTCATGTGTTTGTCTCCTTCAAATTAGTTATATTATTATAACTTAATGAACTAAGCGTGGCCAGTATTACCTCTAGCCCCTGTTAACTAATTAACAGACTATACAGTTTGAACTCACCGCCAAGTGAGCCGCCTTTGAAATGGCTAATATCGCCTATTTTATTAACCCAATATAGAAGCAATGCTTATGAGTGGTCAACGTAGATTTTTAAAAGTATGGGCAAGAACAGTGGGTATGCCCATTGGTTTGGATGACAACGACAAACCCGAATTTTTGCCTATCCCCCAAACCGATGTAAAAAAAGCCTTGGCTTTTAGAACCTTCTGGGTGGTGTTGCATGTCGTTACCTGTGTGCTTATTATTGCTGGCAATAGCCGTGTATTAGGCTGGATTTAGCCCACCTTCATGGCAATAATTAGGCCGATACTATGAAAAATAAGCCTCACTATGCGCGCCCAAAGGACGCTCAGCGCCGCTTAGATGTGAAGCCTGTGGTGTGTTACCCAAATGACACCTTGCCAGCTTATGAGAGTGAGTTTTATCAACAAGCGCAAAAGGACATGCGCTTGGTTGAAAGTGTGATTATTCCACCTAGAGATGCGCGCAGTTTTGTAGTGCCAAAGGGCCACGTATTTCGCATTGTAAGTGTAGAGGGCCCCCAGGTAGGGGACTTGAATTTGTGGAATAAAAATAACCTTAATGAGCGTTTTTTTAGTGGTAAAACCCGCGCCTTACACGGCACCCATGTAAGCACGGGGGACCGTTTATGGAGCAACTTACCCTACCTTAGGCCGATGGCCACAGTCGTAGATGACACCCTAGATTGGTATGGCTTTGATGAGTTTGGCGCTAGCGTGCACGATGTGATTGGCACCCGCTGTGACCCCTATACCAACCAAGCTTTAGGCCAAGATGAATACCACCACTGCTGTCATTCAAACCTTACCAGAGCGATGCTTGATTACACCAAAGCATGCCTTGATGACACCGAAGCCATGGTGCACGACGTGCTGAATGTATTTATGTGCACAGGCTTTACCCATGACACCCATCAATATTTTATGAAGGCAAGCCCAGTGCGCCCGGGCGATCATTTGGCCATGTTTGCAGAAATAGATTTGTTAGGGGCTTTGTCGGCTTGCCCAGGCGGTGATTGCAGTAGCGAACACTCAAGTGACACCTCTAAATGCTACCCGCTAAAAGTAGAAATTTACCAATGCCAGCCCAAAACATTAAAAGGTTGGTCTAGCCCTAGTATCAATGCCTATAGCCGCAACCACGGCTTAACAGTGAAGTGAACCCACACTAATGAAAGCTTTAATGCAACGAGTAACCCACGCCAAAGTAGAAGTAAATGGTAAGTGCATAGGGCAAATAGGCCCAGGCATTATGCTGTTGCTAGGGGTAGATAAAGGCGATGATAAAGCCAAAGCAGACCAACTGTTGCACAAAGTGCTGCATTATCGGTTCTTTGGTGACGAACAAGGCAAAATGAACAACAACGTTCAACAAGCCAATGGTCAGCTGTTGATTGTAAGCCAATTTACGTTAGCAGCAGACACTAAAAAAGGCTTAAGGCCAGGCTTCTCAAGCGCCGCAGCGCCTGAACTAGGCGAGCAACTGTATGATTATTTTGTCGCCAAAGCCAAACAAAGCATTACCGTGGCTACCGGTGAATTTGGCGCCGACATGCAGGTTAGCCTAACCAACGATGGCCCGGTGACCTTTATGCTAGAGGTATAGGGCCTTTTTATACAGCAGATTAAAAGCAGGCTGAAAAAGCGTTAAGCTTTATCAGTTATTTAGGCCAAATTTTGGGGTACAGCTTGGTGCCTAAACGATCGCCTGGTTTAAGGCCATATTCGCTCATAATTTGGCTGTGATCTGGATCCATGCCGCATTCTCTAAATTTAATGCGCACATCATCGCCTACCCATTTGCTGGTGAATACTTCTAGCCCTGTGTCTGGGTCTAATTTACCAGAACCACCGTGCATGGTGCGGCTGTTAAAGATAAGGCAATCACCAGGTTCCATATCAAAACTGACTACGCCATATTTTTCTGGGTCTGCGTCTATGTCGGGGATGGATTCTTCAGAAATGCCCGAAAAATCCACTTGGTCTACGTCGGTTTTGCCATCGGGGTTTAGCTTGCCAAAATTGTATTGATCAAATACTTGTTGGCCTTTGTGGGAGCCTGGCACTAAGGCTAAGGCGTTTTCTTTTTTAACAGGCACCAGTGGCATCCAGATGGTACAGGTGTCGTTGCCTTCTATAGACCAATAAGGCTCATCTTGGTGCCATGGTGTAGAAAACTGGGTACCTGGGGTGCGCACAAATACCGCGTCAAAAAAGAAATTAATGGTTTTTGCTTTTAACAAATGCCCTGCTATTTCTGCGGCAGGGGAGTTAAAAATAAACTCTTGGTATTGTTTTATATCTTGCCAAGCTTGGCTGTCCCAAAACATAGAGCGCCCGTGGCTATCTCGGTCCCACGCTCTTGCACGGTGGGTAGGGTTCGCAATGTTTTGCTGCAAACCTTGTTTTAAAAGCTCTATCCATTGGTTATCAAATAAGCCCTTTATCATGACCACGCCATCGGCATGAAAGGCCTCTATTTCTGCTTGGGTGATGGCGCGTGGCAAGGTGGTATTCATAGGCTTATCCAAAGGCATCGGGCTAGACGTTATCTAGCATACTATGCCATTTTTTAGCGAATGTTAAGTACCACAAAAAGTGTGGGCTACCACTTCTTCTGCCATGGGCGCTAAGGCGTAATTTTTAAGGCTGGGTTGGTAGCTAAAAGGCGCTTGTAGCACTTTTAATAATTGGTGAAATGGCTGGAAATCGCCATGGTCTTCAGCGGCTCTAATTACCTTTTCTACTTGATGGTTACGGGCAATAAAGGCGGGGTTGGCGGCGCTCATTTGGGCATAGCGCTGGATTTCACTTTGGCCATCTGTCGCTAGGCGTTGGCGCCATGTTTCAAGCCATTGCAAAAGTGCCCCTGGGGCTTCAAACACATTGCCTAAGGGCTCATGAGTGGGGGTTGTGGCTATTTGATCGACCAAAAACCTAAAGCTTAAAGTGAAATCTAATTGGTGCTCTTGCATCAGTTTGAGTAGGTTCTCGCTAAGTGCCTGATCACCCTCTTGGGGCGAACTTAGGCCTAGCTTATCGCTCATCACTCTTTGGTAGGCTTTGCCGTATTCACTGGCATAGTGGCCAAGGGCGTGTTGGGCTTTTTTAATGGCGGTGTCGGTGTCTGCATGCAAAAGCGGCAACAAGGCTTGGGCTAGGCGAGTCATGTTCCATTGGCCAATGCCTGGTTGTTGGTTATAGCGGTAGCGGCCTTGGCGGTCTATAGAACTGAACACCTTATCGGTGTGGTATTCATCCATAAAAGCACAGGGACCATAGTCTACCGTGGCCCCGCAAATAAGCACGTTGTCAGTGTTCATTACGCCATGAATAAAACCTAAACCTTGCCAAGTAGCAATGAGTTTGGCTTGGCGCTCTATCACTTGGGTTAGCAGCGCTAAGTAGGGTTCTGGCTCATCGGATAGGTGTTTAAAGTGGCGGCTAAGGCAATAATCGGCAAGTGTTTTTACGCCCTTTTCATCGCCTTGCATAGCGAAAAATTCAAAACTACCCACGCGTATGTGACTTGGTGCAATGCGTGTTAAAACGCCGCCTGGGGTTGGCATTTGGCGCATCACGCTTTCACCAGTAGCCACAGCAGCTAGGCTTCTGGTGGTGGGCACGCCAAGCACAGCCATAGATTCACTTAAAATATATTCTCTTAGCACTGGGCCCAAAGCCGAGCGCCCATCGCCACGGCGCGAGTAGGGGGTTGGGCCAGAACCTTTAAGCTGTAAGTCATAGCGCTTTCCATTGGGGGCTACTATTTCGCCTAATAAATGCGCACGCCCATCGCCAAGGCTTGGGTTGAAAGAGCCAAATTGATGCCCTGCATAAGCTTGGGCCATAGGTTTTGAACCTGTGGCACTTTGGTTGCCGGCTAATACCTGCAAGGCTTCATCACTTGCTAGCCAATCGGCATTGATGCCTAGCTCTTGGGCTAAGTTTTGGTTTATTGCAATGAATGATGCATTGGCCACAGCCGTAGGTTGGGCATCGCTGTAAAAACGTTCAGGTAAGCTTGCAAAGGTGGTGTCAAAGCTTGGGCTTTCTGGCCTAGTTGGCGTTGTCATGGGGTGTTCCTGTTGATGTGCCTATTGGTGTTCCTATAGGTGTTTTTTAACCGGCTGGCCTAAAGGCTTTCAAGCTTTGCATAAGCTAGTACTAACCACTTACTGCCTTCACTTTCAAAGTTCACTTGCACCCTAGCTTGGGGGCCTGAGCCTTCGGCATTCACCACGGTGCCTATGCCAAATAAAGGGTGCCTTACGTTTTGGCCCAAAGCCAATACAGGTGTTTCTAGGCCTTGGTGGCGACCCCAGCGATCGTATTCTTTGGTAGGTGTAGGCCTAGCGGTTACTGGGCGGCTAATGCTCGATTTAAGACGCACTTCATTCATTAAACCCTCTGGTATTTCGCCCACAAATCGGGAGGGGCGATTAAAGGTTTCTTGGCCATGTAAGCGGCGACTTTCAGCGTATGAAATATACAAACGCTGCATGGCGCGGGTAATGCCTACATAGCATAAGCGACGCTCTTCTTCTAACCTATCCCCCTCTTCTAGGGACATTTTATGGGGGAATAAGCCCTCTTCTACGCCCCCCAAAAAGACCACGGGAAACTCTAAGCCTTTGGCAGAGTGCAAGGTCATTAGCTGCACGCTGTCTTCAGATTCATCAGCTTGCTGCTCGCCCGCATCAAGTGCGGCTTGGTCTAACATGGCTTCTAGTGGCGTGCTTGCTACTGGATCTAGTTCGCCATCTGGGTCATCAGAATCTTGAACTGGGTTCCATGAGCTTGCAAACTCCTTGGCAGCACTCACAAGCTCTTTCAAGTTTTCTATGCGGGTTTGGGCCTTTTCACCTTTCTCTTTAAGATGATGCTGAATAAGGCCAGACTGGCTAATGACCCAATCTACCATTTCATGCAACGGCATTTCACCTGTGTCTTCATCAAGGCGGTTAATAAGTTTTACAAAGCCCTCTACTGCGTTGTGGGCTCTTGTAGGTAATGAATTATGGCCAATAATTTGGTTGGTGCTGTCCCACATAGAGCAGCCTTCATCGCGGGCATGTTCGCGAATTTTAGCCACCGTAGCAGCACCTACTGCGCGCGTGGGCACGTTAAACACACGCTCCATTGCGGCATCGTCATTACGGTTTTTAATCAAGCGTAAATACGCCAATGCATTACGAATTTCTAAGCGGTCATAGAAGCGCTGGCCGCCATAAATACGATACGGCATTTGGGCGCGAATTAGGGCTTCCTCTAACACTCGCGACTGGGCATTAGAGCGGTACAAAATGGCACATTCGGCCCTTAGCCCACCTTCAGCATTCCAGCTGGCTATTTGGTCTACTATAAAACGCGCCTCATCCATTTCGTTAAATGCAGCGTACAAAGAAATGGGTTCGCCATCTTTACCATCGGTCCAAAGGTTTTTACCTAAGCGGCCGCTGTTGTTGGCAATCACGCCATTGGCAGCTTTTAGTATGGTGCCAGTGGAGCGGTAGTTTTGCTCTAGACGCACGGTAATGGCATTGCCAAAATCGCGTTCAAAGTGCTGAATGTTTTCAATTTTTGCACCTCGCCAGCCATAAATAGACTGGTCGTCATCACCCACAGCCATAACCTTAGCGGCGTTGCCTGAAAGCACTCGTAGCCATGCGTATTGAATCGTGTTGGTGTCTTGAAATTCGTCCACCAGCATGTGTTTAAAGCGGCCTTGGTAATGGGCCAACAAGGCTTGGTTGTTAAGCCATAGCTCATGGCAGCGTAGCAATAATTCACCAAAATCTACCAAGCCTGCACGCTCACACGCCTGATGGTAAGCGGCATACACTTTAACTTGGGTATCTAGCTGAAAATCACCGTGGGTTTCTATGTTCTGGGGGCGCAAACCCTCATCTTTGCAACCATTAATAAAGTGCTGAAACTGGCGCACCGGCCAGCGGCTCTCTTCTAGCTGCATTTCTTTGCACAATCTTTTAAGGATACTTAGCTGATCGTCGCTGTCTAAGATTTGGAATTCTTTTTGTAAGCCTGCTTCTTGCCAATGGCGGCGCAGCAAACGGTGAGCTAGGCTGTGAAAGGTGCCTACCCACAGTTGCTGAGTATCTAAACCCATAAGGCTTTCGATACGTGCGCGCATTTCACGGGCAGCTTTGTTGGTAAAAGTAACGGCCATAATAGACCAGGGAGACACATTTTCTGCCTCTATAAGCCATGCAATACGGTGTACTAATACGCGTGTTTTACCACTGCCTGCGCCTGCTAATATCAGTAAGTTTTCTTCAGGCGCTGCCACAGCTTCGCGTTGGGAGCTGTTAAGGTCATCTAAAAGGCGAGAAACGTCCATGGTGGTATCCGTATTAGCTTTATGAAAACAGGCAGGTTTCATAAGGTATTAATGGGCAGTGTAGGCAAAGGTTTGGGTTATTTAGTGTTTACTTTTAATGGGCAAAACACAGGCTTTGCTTAGTGTCAGTGGCATAAGGTTTATGACTCTATTGTAACGACACATGGGCTAAATATCACCGTAATCTTAGGCTTACTTTTAGCCAATACTTTATTAGCGCAGGCTAGGCTAAAAAGGGCTAAGCTTGGGTTTAGAAAGAGACTCATAATCTTGGCCCTAGGCGGTGGATACCGTTAAAGTGTATAGGGTAGAATGTAAAAAAAGGCGATTGGCTTCGGCTCACACTATGTCCATTACAAAAAACGATTTATTTAAAATCATCGCGCAAGCGATTCCTCAGTTGCGAAAGTCCGAGCGCAAAGTAGCCGACTATGTGCTAGAGCACAGGGCTAAAGTTGTGCAAATGCGTATTGTAGATTTAGCCGCCGCAGCCGATGTGAGTGAGCCTACGGTCGTGCGTTTTTGTAGGGCCCTAGATTTTGACGGCTTTCAAGATTTTAAACTTAACCTTGCTCAGTTTGTGGGCACCAATACCTCGTATCAGCAATTTCGTTTAGACACCAGAGACTCAGTAGAGCAGTTTAAAGAGAAAATATTTGATTCCACCATGGGCAACCTCATGCGGGTTAAATCAGATTTAGACGCAGCCAACCTAGAACAGGCGATCGCCGCCTTAGCAAATTGCAAACGCCTAGATTGTTACGGCTTTGGTGCATCTGCCCCCATTTGCAGTGATGCACAACATAAATTCTTTAGGCTTAACGTATCTGCTGCTGCTTACTCAGACCCCCATCTTCAAACCATGGCTGCGGTTACGCTTAAGCCTTCAGATGTGGTGATTGCGGTGTCTCAAACGGGGCGCACTAAAGACCTACTCCACTCTACCCAGTTGGCGATTGATGCAGGTGCTACGGTGATTGGCCTGTGCCCAAGTGACACGCCATTGGCTAAGCTTGCTCATATTCCTTTGCACATCGACCTAGATGAAGATAAAGAGCTAAACACCCTCATGTCTTCTCGCATCACCCAAATGGTAGTGATCGACGTATTGGCGGTGGGTGTAACCATGAAGCTTGGCGAAGAAACCATGACACACCTTAAAACCATTAAGCGCTCTCTTAGAAATTTACGCACGCTTTCATGGCGCGCTAAGTAGGCTGAGTAATATCACGCTATCAGCCCATCTTATAAGGCCCTAAGCCTTCGTTAATGAAAGTCTCTAGAGTGCACTTTAACTTGCTCTAACAAATGGCTGCAATCAATCAATTTTCCGGCAATAACATGAGTGACCTGGCTTTGTGGGTCTCGCTCTAAAATACCTTTCACTTTTAAAATAGTGGCGTTTAAGTAGGCTTTTTTTTGTGCCCTAGCGGTGCCTATCCAAACCACTAAGTTGGTATTGCCGGTTTCATCTTCTAAGGTTATAAAAGTGACGCCTGCGGCGGTGCCAGGTCTTTGTCTGCCGGTCACTAAGCCTGCTACAGTGACCAAGCTTTTATGGTTTTTTTGGGCCAGCTGGCTGGTGGCTAGGCAGCCTTTTAAAAGCCCAGCTTGTCTTAATAAACCAATGGGGTGCTGATCTAAGCTGAGCCGCAAACTGGCGTAATCCTCAGTGAGGGCATCGATTGCATTGGGGGCTTTTAGTTGGTCAGGGTGGTGTTCTTTTACCTTTCTAAGTAAGGGTAAATCTTGATGGTTATCCATAAGCTGCCAGCGTGCCTGATAGCGGTGGCCACTAAAACACTTTAGGGCATTCGCGCTTGCAAGGGCTTCTAGTTGGCCTTTTAAATGAGCCAAAGCTTGCACTTGGTCTAGGCTTTTAAAGCCTTGGCTTGGGCGTTGCTCTATAAGCCGTAGCATGTGTTCTTGGCGTACTCCTTTAACTTGCCTAAAACCTAAGCGAAGGGCGAGTTCGCCATTTTTTGTGGCCTCTAAACTATGCTCCCAAGTGCTATGATTTATGCACACAGCAAGCACCTGCACGCCATGGCGGCGGGCATCTTGTACCAGCTGTGAAGCGCTATAAAAGCCCATGGGTTGGCTGTTTAAAATGGCACAATAAAATACCGCCGTATAATGGTACTTAAGCCACGCTGAGGCATAGGTTAATACTGCAAAGCTTGCAGAATGACTCTCTGGAAAACCGTATTCTCCAAAGCCTAATATTTGTTGGTATACCCGTTCTGCAAATTCAAGCGTATAACCTCTAGCCACCATGCCATTAACGAGTTTATGGCGAAATTGGTCTAGCTCGCCATGGCGTTTCCAGCTCGCCATAGCTCGTCGTAAGCGATCCGCTTCGCCGCCACTAAAACCTGCCGCAACCATGGCTAACTTAATCACTTGTTCTTGGAATATGGGCACACCTAGGGTGCGCTCTAATACACTTTTTACCTCTTTTGAGGGGTAATCTACGCTTTCTTCACCTGCGCGGCGCCGCAAAAAAGGGTGCACCATGTCGCCTTGTATAGGGCCTGGGCGCACTATGGCAATTTGAATCACTAGGTCATAAAAGCAGGCAGGTTGTAGGCGCGGTAACATGCTCATTTGGGCCCTAGATTCTATTTGAAATACCCCCACGCTATCGCCTTCTTGCAGCATGGCATACACTTGTGGGTCATCGTGCATGCGGGTAATGTCGGCTAAATTGAGTGTTCTGCCATGGTGCTGTTGCACCATGTGCAAGGCTCTATTAATGGCGCTGAGCATGCCCAAGGCTAAAACATCTACCTTTAAAAGTGCCAGGCTTGCTAAGTCATCTTTGTCCCACTGTATGACCGTGCGATCTTGCATGGCGGCATTTTCTACAGGCACCAGTTCGCTTAATGGGCCAGCACTTATAATAAAGCCGCCTACATGTTGTGACAGGTGCCTAGGAAACCCTTGTAGGCTTTGTACAAGTTGCAAAAAGCATTGGCCTACATGGCTTTTACTGTCTAACCCTAAGCTTTGCAGCTGTTGTGCCCATTGTTGCTGTGGGTCTCTGCGGTCTACATTTTTTATAAACAGTTCAAGCTGGGGCAGGCTTATGCCAAGGGCTTTGCCAACTTCGCGTACGGCACTTTTAAAACGATAAGTGATTACAGTGGCAGCTAATGCAGCGCGGTGGCGGCCATATTTTTGGTAGATGTATTGAATAATTTCTTCGCGCCTTTGGTGCTCAAAATCCACATCTATATCGGGTGGTTCTGCCCTTTCTTTAGAAATAAAGCGCTCAAATAACACCTGTATTTGGCGTGGGTCTACGGCGGTTATTTCTAGGCAATAACACACTACAGAGTTAGCTGAAGAGCCTCGGCCTTGGTACAAAATATGCCTGCGTTTGGCAAATTGAACCAAGTCATACACGGTTAAAAAGAAGTGCGCATAGCCCTCTGATGCGATCAGGCTAAGCTCTTTATCTATAATTACGGCAATGTCATGTGGCACCCCTGCGGGAAAACGTATGGCTTTGCCGCGCTCTACTAGGTGGTGCAAATAGCTATTGGCATCATAGCCGCTTGGCACAAGCTCTGCTGGGTATTCGTAGCTAAGTTGCGATACGCAAAATTCACACTCAGCGGCTATATCCACACTCGTTTGTATCCATTTTTGTGGGTATAGCTTGGTTATTTTTTCAATGGGTCTTAGGCTGTGTTCACGGTTTGCTTGTAGGGTATAGCCACAAGCATGCACTGGCATGCCTATGCGAATAGCTGTAAGGGTGTCGTGCAGCATTTGCCGCTTAGGGCTGTGCATAATCACTTGGCCTAAAGCCACAATAGGCAAATCATAAGCGCATGCCATGGCTTGGCAGTGCGCTTGTAAGCTTTGGTCTAAGGCACTTAGTTTTCTATGGCAACCAATAAAAAGGTTGTGCTTGTGGTAACTAGTTAGGGCTTTACCAAGGGCGTTGCTGCTGTTTGGGTGTGGGTTCCAAATAATAATGCACTGGTTTAGTGGCTTAAAGTCATCTAAAAAAACTTGGTATTTACCTTTTTCACAGCGCCCTCTAGCTAAGCTAATAAGCTGACATAATTGAGCGTAGCCTTGGCGATTTTTGGCAATTACTACTACCCTTTCATGGGCGTCTGGGTGTTCTGGATGAAGGCAAAACTCACTGCCAATAATCAGCTTAATGTTGAGTTGATGCTCTTTTTTATATTGGTAGGCGCGCACCACGCCTGCCACCGAACATTCATCAGTTAAAGCTAATGCTTTATAGCCTAGCTTATCGGCTTGCTCAAGCAATTCATGAGGGTGAGATGCGGCCCTTAAAAAACTAAAGTTACTTAAACAGTGCAGCTCTGCATACTCAACCTGTGGGGTAGCGGCTAAGCTTTTTTGAAACTCACTACTCATGAGAAATAGCCATGTAAAAACCAGTCTTCTGCTGGGGTGCGAAACAGCCAACACACCTGGCCCATGGGGTTACGCGCAATAAAGTAATCGCGGCAAATATTAACGTTGTCCCACCAGCCACTTTGAATACGCTCTGGGCCAGATAGAATGCACCAGTGCTCATCTGGTTTATTGGGCAAGGCTTTGGGTAGGGGAAATAACAAACTAGGCCGCAGGGCTTTAGTGGCTTGTTGGCTTGGGCTATGGGCTTGTGGCATGGCTTGATAAAAGCTGCGCTCTGGCCTGTGATCATCACGCAAGTACACTTGTTGCACGGCGTGCTCGCCAAGCTTACTTTGTAAACGCCCTATGAGCTGGCTTGCGGTGAGTTTGCCGGCGGTAGGTTCAAATAATTGCTGAGCTAAAGGGGCCCAGGGCATTTGGCCTTTGGTGGTTAGCTGGATGGCAATAATAGGGGCTTCTAATGTAATCGTCTCTAATTTTAACATAAATAAAGTGAGCCAAGGCTCAGCCCTATGCTCTCCATCGCTACAGCCTATGTGCACTTTTTGGGTGGCGTGTTCGCGGTATTCTAAAGCTAAAATAAGCCCTGCTACCCTAAGCTGGCGTGGGGTTAAAAAAACTTCTAAATCGGTTAACAAACGTTTTAATGGAAACCTAAGAGCGCCAGTGTGTTCAATTTCATAGAGCAATTCTAAGCGTTGTTTAAAACGCTCTGGTGGCCTGTAGGCTTTCCTGTTTGGGGCACTGGTATCTTCTAATTGCTGAAAATAAACCACTAAACTTTTGCCTAGGCGCTGGCCTAGTGAAGCCCTAGGTAAGGCTTGGGCTTGGCTTAGCGTATTAAGCCCTAAACGCTCTAATTGCTGAGCTAATTTGTCGTCAAGGCCGGCATTTTGTATGGGCAACTGGCCTAATAATGCGGTTGCATCGCAGGCTTTTTTAAGTAGTCTGTCATTGCCTGCATGGGCCAGTATTTTTGCCCCAAGCCAAGTGTGGGCGCTGGCGTAGTGATAGTGCAATCCACGCTCCATTAGGGGCTTTTGTAATTGTTGCCAGTATGGCTCTAGGCCATTGTAGAGTTTTAGCATGTCACTGGTTTGTAGCAGCAAACCTTTGGGTGGGTCTAAATATAAAGTGGCACTGGTTTGGTAGAGGCATTTGGCCAACTGGCTAAGTAAGCGTTGCTCTTGTTTAGCATCATAGGCCAGCACTTTAATTTGGCCACATAAAAGCGCTGCTTGGGCTAACCCTGTGCCCGCTTTAATACCATGTTGTCGGGCTTCTGCATTGGCTTGTACAACTTCATTTTTGTCTACTAATACGCATGCCTGCTCGCATACCTGTTGGTATAACAGGCTATCTAGCTGCAAGCTTGGAAAGTATAAATAGAGCCACTGCATAGGTTACTGGGGTTCACGGTGGGTAACAGGCAGGCGAGTTACATTACTTTTAGACAGGTTAGGCATGGCTAGAGTGGGCCATTTTTCATGCATGTCTACTTGGCAAGGGTGCTGTGGCCACTGGCCTTGGTATTTATGAATTTTTAGCGTTAAACCCGTCGCTAAGGGAGCCAAAGATAAGCGCGCACTCACAGGCAAAGCGCTGCTGCTGGGTGTGGGATTGGAGTGTAGCCAAAACATAAGGCATTGGTTGTCTTTAGCACACACTTGTAAGCGTTTTGCTTGGGGGGCGGTGAGTGAATTGGCCCACAAAATAAGGTGGCTACAGCAGCCGCTACTTAGGCTTTGCTCAGCGCTCCATAAAGCATGCTGAGGGTTTTGGCAGCGCACTAATAATGTTTGATTTAGGTTAATCCCTTGCTGGGCTAAAGCTTGGCCATTCAATTGTGCGGGTGGGTTTATCCACACTTGCATACGTGATTGAGCTTTAGCCAATAAAGGCAGCAATAATCGTAATTCGCCTATTCCTGTTGGGCCGCAAGCTAATTCTACTAAACCTGTTTGTGGCCAGCCGCCTTGTAAGTGCTCATCTAAGCCTGGGTATAAGCTGCTTTGGCGGCGCGTATCTGGGCCATGGGTCTGGCGCGCGCGCCATACCAAGTGGTCTTTTTCTAGTTGTAATAGAGCCATAATGAAAACCAAAAGTACTGTATATATATACAGCATTTTGAATATATTATTGATCTAGGTCAAGCAGAAAATAGGCTAGGTTTGTAAGCCAAGTGAGCTCTTAAAAATACCAAGCCAAATAACTGTTCGGTATTCAATAATTATTGCTCCTAAAATATCAATTAAATCGCTAAAGGCAATGCCATCATTAGTTTATAGATAGCCATTAACTAATAGAGAGCCAAAGCCGTGCCATTACAAGCCAGTCAAAATGTTTTTATTACCTGTGCCGTAACAGGCTCTGGTAGCTCACAAGATAGATCTCACCATGTGCCACGTAGCCCAGAGCAAATAGCTAATAGTGCCATTGATGCGGCCAAAGCAGGCGCCGCTGTAGTGCATTGCCACGTGCGTGACCCACAAACAGGAGTACCCAGTCGTAAATTAGAGCTTTATAAAGAGCTGACTGAGCGTATTCGTGCTGCCGAAGTAGACGTGGTGTTGAACCTGACTGCAGGCATGGGCGGTGATATTGTATTTGGTGATGCAGAAAGTCCGCTGCCTTTAAATGCTAAGAGCACCGACATGGTAGGTGCCAGCGAGCGGGTCGAACATGTGCGCCAATGCCGCCCAGAAATTTGCACTTTAGATTGCGGCACTATGAACTTTGCCGAAGCTGATTATGTCATGACAAACACCCCTGGCATGCTGCGCGCTATGGCAGAAAAAATGACCGCTATGGGGGCTCGTATAGAAATTGAAGCCTTTGATACCGGCCATTTATGGTTGGCTAAAAAGCTAGTAGATGAAGGCTTAATTACAGACCCAGTTATGGTGCAGCTGTGCATGGGTATCCCTTGGGGAGCACCTGATGATTTAAATACCTTTATGGCCATGGTGAACAATGTGCCTAAAGATTGGATCATGTCAGCCTTCTCGATTGGCCGTAATCAAATGAATTATGTGGCGGCTACAGTGCTTGCTGGCGGTAATATTAGGGTGGGTTTAGAAGATAATATTTGGTTAGAAAAAGGCGTATTAGCAACTAACGCACAGTTGGTTGAACGTGCGGCTACTATTGCCACTAACATGGGCTCTACCCTAATGACCCCAGCTCAAGTGCGCGAACTCATTAAAGTAGAAAAACGAGCGCCGCTAGCATGAGTAAAAGCCTAACTTCAAAAAACAAAGTGGCGGCATGCATAGGCGGCGGTGTGATTGGTGGCGGCTGGGTGGCACGGTTTTTACTGCACGGCTGGGATGTGAATGTATACGACCCAGCTCCTGATGCCAAGCGTAAACTAGATGCGGTATTAGCTAATGCTAGAGATGCCTTGCCACAATTATCTGACGTGGCTATGCCTAGCGAAGGCAAGCTTGTTTTTCATGACACACTAGAGTCTGCGGTGGCTGATGCCCATTGGATACAAGAGAGTGTGCCAGAGCGTTTGGACATTAAGCATGAGGTGTTTGCAAAAGTGCAGGCGGCTTGTTTAGACACTGCTATTATCGGCTCTTCCACCTCAGGCTTTATGCCTTCGCAGCTGCAAGAAAAGGCCTTACGGCCCCAGCAAATTATGGTCACCCACCCATTTAATCCGGTGTATCTGCTGCCTTTGGTAGAGTTGGTGCCAAGCCCTGCTAATGAGCCTGACATTATTGAACAAGCCAAAACACTACTCACAAGTGTGGGCATGAAACCTTTGCACGTGCGCAAGGAAATTGATGCGCATATTGCTGATCGTTTATTAGAAGCGGTATGGCGTGAGGGTTTGTGGCTCATTAAAGATGGCATCGCCACTACCTCAGAAATAGATGATGCCATCCGGTTTGGTTTTGGGTTACGCTGGGCACAAATGGGCTTGTTTGAAACTTACCGCATAGCAGGTGGTGAAGCGGGCATGGCGCACTTTATTGCTCAATTTGGGCCATGCCTAGAGTGGCCATGGACCAAGCTTATGGATGTGCCAGAGCTCACCGATGAGCTGATTTCAACCATTGCTCAACAATCTGATGAACAATCTGCAAAGCATTCAATTAGAGAACTTGAGCGCATTCGTGATAAAAATCTTATTGGTATTATGCGGGTCCAAAAAGACAGCAATTGGGGTGTTGGCGAGCTACTTAACAAACACGATGAGCGCTTAAAAGAGCTGGACTAAAGTTAAGCTTATCAGCCCTTATGAGTTGTTGTTTAACGCCCTAATTAGAGATGTTTAAATGTATTTAAGTGAATCACAAGTGCATGATTATGAGCGCGATGGCGCCATTGTCATTAAAGGGGTGTTTAAAGAATGGGTTGAAGTGCTGCGCTTAGGATTTGATAAAGTGCTTGCTACACCCAGTGAGCATGGTCGCGAAAACGTGGCCCAAGGCGATGCGGGCCGTTTTTTTGAAGACTATTGCAATTGGCAGCGCATTGAGGAATTTGAGCGTTGGATCTATCACTCACCAGCTGCCCAAATTGCCGCCCAAGCCACGCGTTCAAAACGTATACAAGCCTTCCATGACCATATATTAGTGAAAGAACCTGGTACAGCTAAAGCCACTCCATGGCACCAAGACATGCCCTATTATTGTGTGTCGGGTGAGCAAACTGCCAGTTACTGGGTACCCTTAGACCCCGTCACTAAAGCCAACACTTTGCAGGTGGTACTGGGCTCACATCGCTGGCCAAAGTTAGTGCGGCCCACGCGCTGGTCTAGTAATGAGCCATGGTACAAAAATGATGCTGATTACATGGACATGCCGGCCATTGATGATACGCAGCGCATTATGGTGCCAGAGCTTGAGCTTGGGGATTGCGTTTTGTTTAACTTTAAAACAGTGCACGGCGCCCCTGGTAACTCGCTAAGCCAGCGCCGTCGAGCTTTTTCGGTACGTTTTATGGGTGATGACGTGCGCTATGCAGAGCGAGGCGGCCCTACGTCTCCGCCATTTGATGGATTAGTGCAAGCCAGCGGTGATAAAATGCCATTAGATTGGTTTCCAGAGGTGTACAGCAATGACGAATAAATCAACCGGTAGTTGCTTATGTGGCGGCGTGCAATACACGCTGACAGGCCCTCTTCGCCCAGTGGTGGCTTGCCACTGTAGCCAGTGCCAAAAAACCAGTGGCCATTATGTAGCGGCCACAAGTGCTGCGCGTGAAAATATACAATTAATAAGCCAAAAAACCTTGAAGTGGTTTGAGTCTACCAAAGGCATCAAGCGTGGTTTTTGTGACACCTGTGGCGGCAATCTTTTTTGGGATAACACCCAACTTGATACCGTGTCTATTTTTGCAGGTACCCTAGATCAGCCAACCCATTTAAAGTTGGCTGAACATATTTATGTTGAAGACAAAGCCGACTATTACGAAATTACAGACGGCCTACCCATGCGTAACGGATTTGATATTAGTGTGAGTGTTGAAGATGGCGAATAAATGCCCTAAGTGTGATTTTAAAATAACCTCGCGCAACCAATTGTGTGATGACTATAGAGACCCTAGCAAAGCATATGGTTGCCCATCGTGTGGCACCTTTTACATTTTGCCAAGTAATACCACCACATGGAAACAATGGCTGTTATATTTAAGCTTGGCTTTTTTTGGGGGTTTAATTTCAAGTTTGGTGCAGCTTAACGGCTTTAGTCGCTGGTACTTTTGGATCTACGTGGTTGCAGTGGCAGCCTTCGTTATTATTTCTCGAATAAGGTCTAAAAAAGTGGCCTTAGCGCCTTCTGGATACACAGTTACACCAGATAATGACTGATTTTATTGTTCCCTTTTGTGAGGAGCAGGTCAGCATTCTTTATGCCGATGAGCAGATTGTGGTGGCCAACAAACCCAGCGGGCTTTTGTCTGTGCCTGGTAAAAACCCTCTTAACAAAGACTGTTTAATTACCCGTGTGCAAGGCCAGTTTGAAGACGCGCTTATTGTGCATCGTTTAGACATGGACACCTCAGGGGTAATGGTATTGGCGCGTGGCAAAGCCAACTTATCCTTATTAAGTCGTCAGTTTCAAGAGCGCCAAACCCAAAAGCAATACCTTGCTTGGGTGTATGGTCTGGTTGAAGAAGATGCAGGTGAGGTGAACTTAGCGCTGCGTTGTGATTGGCCTAATAGGCCAAAACAAATGGTAGACCATGAGCTAGGCAAGCCTTCATTAACCCGCTTTGAGGTGCTTGAACGAGTGCCTGAGCGCATGCAAACCAAGGTGTTATTAACGCCTGTTACAGGGCGTTCTCATCAGTTGCGAGTGCACATGGCGCAACTTGGCCACCCTATAAGTGGCTGCGAATTTTATGCGCATGAAAAAGCCTTAAAGCAAGCTTCAAGGCTGCAGCTGCATGCGTGGAAGCTTAGCTTTACACACCCTACTAGTGGGGTTTTGATGACTCAAATTGCCCCGGAAGTGTTTTAACTTAAGCATTAGCCAGCGTTAATACGCTTTGCCAAACTTCTTCATCAAGATCCACAGCTTCTGGCAATACTTTTTGTGTACCAGGTATTCTAGCGCCTGGTTGGCTGTTGATAGCTTTTGAAATGACCTCAAGTTTTTGCCAAAACACATCACCTGCCACGTTGGTTGGGTCGATAATGATGTAGCACTGGCCTAAATCATGAGGGTTGCCTTGGGTCAGTTTAAGTGGCTCGACTTCTGTGCTGGTGTTACCGCCTGTGAAAGCTGCCGCTAAAATTTCTGCCATTAAACCAAAGCCATAACCTTTATAGCCCCCTGCAGACACTAAAGAGCCACCTTTTAATACCGCATTTGGGTCTTGGGTGGGCTGGCCTTGGCTGTCTACACCCCAACCTAAAGGAATGCTTTCACCTGCGCTGGCGGCCATGTTAATTTTGCCAATGGCAATAGCACTTGTGGATTGGTCAAACTGCATGGCCAAACCACCTTTACCGTCTGGCACCGACATGGCAATAGGGTTGGTGCCCAATACCGCTTCGCTACCACCAGGGGGTGATACGCAAGATTTTGCGTTGGTTACACCAATAGCAATATAGCCTGCCCTAGCGATTTGTTCAGTGAAGTAACCCATAGAAGTACAAGTGTGAGAATGGCAGATGGCAAGGGTAGCCACGCCATTGGTTTTAGCGGCTGCAATAGCGGTATCTAAGCCCCTAGCAAAGGCGGCTTGAGCAAAGCCTAACTTAGCATCCACCATTACACTTGCTGGTTTTGGTGTTTTAACTTCTGGCTCTACGTCACCTTTCACACGGCCTACCAATAGCTGGCTGCAGTAGCTTTGAAGGTAAAAAAGGCCACAAATTTTATTGCCGTAACCTTCAGCAACACGCACAGCATGGGCCACAGAGTTGGCAATCCAAGGTTTTGCGCCATGGGCCTCTAGGGCTTTGGCGGTGGTGGCTTCAATGGTGTCTAAGTCAACGCGGATGGTGGCCATAAGAGTGTGTTCTTCTAAATGATTAAAGCCTGATTTTATGTTGCTTTGCCTGCAGGGGTAAAGCAAAAACACGGCCAAAGCAAAAATAACCGGCCACAAAAAAAGGGCGCCTAAGAAGGCCCCTTTGGATATGAGCCAACTTCGCGGGGCTTGATTTTTTTGTTACCCACTTTGGCAGTTATATTGACCATTAATTCACTATGATATAGTGAATAACATCGTGAAAATTTCGTTATCTTGAGAGTAAAATGAACCCAGGGACTTTAACCTTCTTTTGCGGCAAAATGGGTGCTGGAAAATCAACTAAGGCTGGTGAGGTAGCGTCTTCAAGCAATACCGTATTAATTTGTGAAGATGAATTACTATCCGCACTCTATCCCAACCTGATCAATACGCTTGAAGATTACATTCATTATTCTGGCTTACTGAAACCCCAAGTTAAAAAACTCACTCAATCCATTCTTCTTACTGGAGCAAATGTAGTTTTAGATTTTCCCGCTAACACGGTTCAACAAAGAACCTGGATGAAACAAATATCCAGTGAAATTGGCGCTAAACACCTCTTGTACTACATCGATGTGCCTGATGCTGAATGCTTAAAGCAAATAGCAAAACGACGGGCAGAACACCCTGAAAGACACAACACCGATACCCCAGAAATGTTTAAAGCCCTAAAACCATATTTCCAAGCACCCATGCCGTCTGAAGAACTGAATGTTAAGTTGCTGTAATTTATAGCTAGTGTGCAGCAAAAGAAATAAACAGGCACAAAAAAGGGCGCCTAAAAAGGCACCCTTTGGTATGAGCGAACAGCGTTTATCTGCGACGGCGCGGACGATCGTTACCACGCCTAGGCCTTTGAGGCTTAGCACCTGGGGTAAAGTCTTCAGCTGCACCTTGAGATGAGATGTTCAAAGGTTGGCTGCGCACCCGCACTTTCTTTAGCATTTGCAACATTTCTGGTGGCATGCCAGCAGGAAGATCTACTGTAGAGTGATCATCAAACAAGCTAATGCGGCCAATGTAGGCGCTGCTAAGGTCTGCTTCATTTGCAATAGCGCCCACAATATCACCAGGCTTAACCTGATGCTCATGGCCTACTTCTATACGGAAGCGCTCCATAGCAATGGCTTCTCCGCTGAATTCTTCTTGCTTGCGCTCTTTACGGCGTGGGCGATCATCTTCGTTAAAGCCAGGCTTAGCATCACGTGGGTCACGGCGCTCAGGTTTGGTGTTTTCTGGCATATTAAGCGGGCGATCTTGCTGAGCCATAAAAGCTAGGGCAGCGGCCACTTGCTCTGGTGAAATTTCACGCTCTTTAATAAAGTCTTCAACAATATTGCCATATATGCTGAGGTCAGATTGCTCAAGGGCTTTATCAATGCTGGCCTTAAACTGGTCAATACGACGCTCTTTCACTTGCTCTCGGCTTGGCAAGTCCATGGGTGTAATGGTTTGTCGAGTGGCCCTTTCAATAGAGCGCAGCATGTTGCGCTCACGTGGCACTACAAACAAAATGGCATTGCCCGAACGACCAGCACGGCCGGTACGGCCAATACGGTGAACGTAGGCTTCGGTGTCATATGGAATGTCGTAGTTAATCACGTGGCTTACACGAGCTACGTCAATACCACGAGCGGCAACGTCGGTAGCAACCACAATATCAATTTTGTTCTTTTTCAAATGCTCAATGGTGCGTTCACGTAGTTGCTGAGACATATCGCCATTGATGGCTGAGGCGCGGTGGCCACGTGCTTCTAGCTTCTCTGCAAGCTCTACCGTTAGGGTCTTGGTACGCACAAAAACAATCACGCCATCAAAATCTTCAGCTTCTAAAATACGGGTCATCGCATCAAGCTTAGTGGTGCCTACGGCTTTCCAATAACGCTGAGTAACACTGGATACAGTGGTCGTTTTGGCTTCAATTTTAATGACTTCAGGATCGCGCAAATAAGTGTTTGCAACTTTACGAATAACAGAAGGCATGGTGGCAGAAAATAGGGCCACTTGGCGTTCTTGTGGGGTGTGATCTAAGATCCAAGTGACATCGTCGATAAAGCCCATACGAAGCATTTCATCGGCTTCATCTAGCACAACAGTCTTTAGTTTATCTAGCTTTAAAGTGCCACGGCGAAGGTGATCCATCACTCGCCCAGGCGTACCTACAACCACGTGTACGCCGCGTTGTAATTGGCGCAATTGGCCGCTCATGCTGCTGCCGCCATAAATAGGTAAAACGTGGAAGCCGCGCATGTCGCTGGCGTAGTTTTGGAAAGCTTCAGCCACCTGAATAGCAAGTTCACGCGTAGGCGCTAATACCAATACCTGTGGTGCTTGAACTTTTAAATCAATGTTTGATAAAGAGGGTAATGCAAAGGCAGCGGTTTTACCGGTGCCGGTTTGGGCGGTGCCCAAAATGTCTTTGCCTTCAAGCAAGTGCGGAATAGCAGCTTCTTGAATAGGTGAGGGTTGTTCGTAGCCAATGCGTGTAATGGCTGTAAGTACTGGCTTAGAAAGCGCCAAGTCTGAAAAAGTGGTCATCGTGTTACCTTAAATAAGTGATCTGATGACTTGGTGGAACAATATCCACAAAGCCCGCGTAAAAACAAAGCCACACGCCTAGATGCCATAATCAAACTTGGCGCCATAGAAGTGATTTACGAGGACGTTTAATGAAGCTTAATAGAATGCCAATAAGCACAGCTATTGCTTGGCTTAAAATTGTGCCATAGATCTCTCCATAGCCCGTTTTAGCCTAACAGCCAGCGCTTTTGATTCTGTCTTGATGTTAGCTCATCAAAGGACTCGTGCCCTTTGTTCGGTATTCAAAGGTTTCAACCTGTCAAAGTGTTGGTTAATTACAAACAACGACAAGGTAAACCTATGCCCGGCACCTGCTGGTGCCCTACCGTGCCACTTTATTTTGAAAATGTGGCCGAGATAACGCGGATGCAAGTGATATTACGCGGCGTATTATATAGTAATTACGCTGTACATACCATTAAAAATGAGTTTGCACAAAAAAGGGCCCTAGGGGCCCTTTATGCTGTTGGCATTGTAGGGTTGATTAGCCTTTAAGCGCAGCCAATACAGATTCAGCAGAGCTAACAGAAAATGGGTCAGGGCCGTTGTTGTCTTTGCGGCCAGGCTCTTCTAGCCAATGCTCTACCACGCCGTTATCAACAACCATGGCATAGCGCCATGAACGCTGGCCAAAGCCTAGATTTGTTTTGTCGACTAGCATGCCCATTTGGCGGGTGAATTCGCCATTACCATCTGGAATAAACTTAATGTTTTTAACGTCTTGATCAAGCATCCATTTGCGCATCACAAAGGTGTCGTTCACTGACAACACATACACTTCGTCTACGCCAAGCTCTTTTAGCTCGTCATAGGCGGCTTCAAATCCTGGTACTTGGAAGGTGCTGCATGTGGGTGTAAAGGCACCTGGCAGTGAGAATACAACGACTTTTTTGTTGCCAAAAATGTCATCACTAGTGACATCTTGCCAGCGAAATGGGTTGTCTCCACCGATGCTTTCATCGCGCACGCGGTATTTAAATGTAATCTGTGGTACTGAAATTCCTGGGCTCATACTCTTTAATCCTTTGTGTGGGTGTCTAGTTAGTGTAGATCACTTCAATGTGAACACCGCTATTGTGTGGCAAAAGATATTATTTGTATAATCGTTAATAATTTATATTTTGATAGGTATTTCCAATAATGCTAAGCCTCAAAGACCTTGGCTATTTAGTAGCACTTAAAGACTTAGGCCATTTTGGTAAAGCGGCGCAAGCCTGTCATGTGAGTCAGCCTACTTTGAGCGGCCAAATTAAAAAATTACAAGCAACGCTTGGGGTGCAGCTTCTTGAGAGCGGCACTAAGAAGGTCATCTTTACCCATGTAGGTTTGGAAATGGCCCACCGAGCTAAACAGCTGATTATGCAGGCCAATGAAATGGAAGCCTACGCTAGAGCAGCCAAAAAACCCTTAACGGGGCTTTTAAGGTTGGCGGTCATCCCTTCACTGGCCCCTTATTTGATGGCCAAAGTAGGCGAGCAGGTGGCTAGTGACTTACCTGACTTAAACATTGAGTTGCACGAACTAGAGACCCAAGAAATATTGCGCAAGCTTAAAAATGGTGACGTGGATGTAGGAATTATGGTGCTCACTCAGCCTCAAGCTGGGCTTAGGCAGCTAAGCCTTTGGCAGGAGCCTTTGTGGCTTGGGGTGAACCAAACTCACCCATGGGCAGACAAAGCCCATGTGACTCGCCAAGAGCTAGCAGGCGCTAAGCTTATATTGCTCAAAGAGGGCCACTGTTTAGCCGATCAAGCGGCTGCTTTGTGCCAATTAAAAAACCTATCCTCTGCCTTTAGAGGCGCTAGTTTGGAAACCTTGCGGTATATGATTTGTGCAGGCAAAGGCGCAACCTTAGTGCCCCAGCTCACAAAAGATGCATGGCAAAGCAATGGTGATGATAAGATGATCTATATCCCTATTGCAGCGCCTACGCAGACTCGTGAAATAGGGTTTGTTGCGCGCTCTGGCAGTGCTTATTGGCCCTGTGTTGAGGCCTTAGAGGCCTGCATGAGCCAAGTGCTACCCAGTACCCATAAAGATGCTGAAGTAGTGCCTCTGGTTGTTTAAGCCTTGTAAAGGTGTTTTTCACGCGGTGCAACTTAGCGAAACCCCCAACCCCAACTCAAACTCAAACATAAAGGTTAACAATATGATAAAAGCGGGGCTTTACCGCCACTACAAAGGTAATGAATACCAGGTGATTGACACAGTGCGCCATTCAGAAACCGAAGAAGCATTGGTGTTGTATCGTGCACTTTATGGCGAAAAAGGCCTGTGGGTGAGGCCTTTAGAGATGTTTTTAGAATCGGTGTTGGTTGACGGTAAGCCGCAACCAAGGTTTGCTTACCAGCCAAGCTGATAAGCGTTCATTGTTACCAAGCCACCTTGCTGCCATCGTAATTGATGAAGCTGCCAGTGTGAGCTAAGTTCACCTTATCTAATACTTGGCGCAGGCCATTGACACTGGTTTGGGTATCAATAGAGCCATTTGGGCCGCCCATATCGGTTCGTACCCAGCCTGGGTGAAGCGCAATAACGCTAATGCCAAGAACATATAAATCTAGCGACAAGCTCTTAACCACTTGGTTAACGGCAGTTTTTGAAGTGCGATAAATGTACAGGTTGCCATTGTCATTCTCCTCTACACTGCCAAGGCGCGAACTAAGTACCGCAAAGGTGCCTTTTCTTGCGATTAGGTTTTCATGCAGCGCTTGAGCTAGCAATAAAGGCGCCACGCTATTCACATTAAGGGTGTCTAGCCATGCTTGTCTTGTGACACTGCCAAAGCTTTGCGTATTAGGCCCAAACACGCCTGCGTTGTTGATGATGAGGTCAAAATCGATGCCTTTGAGTTGTGTTTTTAAGGCTTCAATGCTGTCATCATGCGCCACATCAAGCGCTAATAAAGTAAGATTATCGCAGGCAAGTGCAGCAAGCGAAGGCCCAGGCTCTTCACGATAAGTGGCATAAACACGAAAGCCATTGGCCAAATATTGCTTGGTAAACTCTAACCCGATACCCCTGTTTGCGCCGGTAATTAATAACTGTTTCATGCGTTTATGCTCATTGAATAATCTATAGGATTGATGTTAGATCAAGCGCTGATCTTGGGCAAGCCATGACGCGGATCATTACAAACAATCACATTGTCTACTATATTAAAAAAATCTTATATTTTTTAATGACTTAAGCCTTAAGGCTTGGTTATTATACTAATGGATGGCTGTTGCTGAATGAGCCTGCAAGGTATGCTGGGGCATGCTGGAATAATTTATTTTAAGGGCTAAATCCAAGCCAAAAAAGGCGCGTCACTATGACCCACACCCACTCACCAAAAAAACGACTTATAAAACTTTCAGGCCTGCAAAGTGAAGAGTGCGCTTTGCGCATCGAAAAAGCTTTGGCCAAATTGGATACGATCGATTTGGTAGAGGTGAGTTTTGAATCAGCCACCGCAACAATCACAGGCGCCAATGCGAAAGGTGTTGTTAATACCATTGAAGCTATGGGTTTTGGTGCACAACTTGAACAAGACCTAAGTGCTATCGAGGCGCAAGAGATAGAAGAGCTTGGCCAACTGATTAAGCGCCGCTCCAGTTACGCCATAGCCGGCATTATGCTGGGTTTGTGTTTATGGCTTTTTGGCGAGCAAATTACGGACTCATTCGTGTTACGGGGCGCAGGCTGGGCCACTTTGGCGATGATGCTGATGAGTGGTGAGCATATCTATAAATCAGGTTTTAAAGCCATTAAAACCCTTACCCCCAATAAAGAAAGCGCCGCAGCGGTGTTAACCAGTGTGGCCTGGCTATACTCTATGGTAGGCCTTTACCTACCCAGTATATTTGCAGAAGGCACGCATCGAATCTATTTTGAAACCTGTGTGATAGTGATTGGCCTAGTGAATGTAGGCCAAGTACTGAGTATGCGAGCTCGCCTTAAAGCGTATTTAAGTGCCGCGTAGGTTTAGGCCTGTTTTTGTTTTGGTTTCATGCGTTTAGTTTGGCCGCCAAGAGCCTGCACTAACACCCCAAGCATAATGATGCTGCCCCCAGCTAAGGTCCAATAACCTGGGTGCTCATTAAATAGCAACCACACCCAAATAGGGCTTAAGATCACTTCTAACATGGTTAAAAGTGTCAGCTCTGCTGCAGGGACATGCTTTGAGCCTGAGATAAACAACACCAAAGCTAAACCCATTTGGAAAAAACCAAGCGCGAAACAAATGCTAAGATCGGCCAGGCTTATGGCAAACTCATCGATTGAAAAAGCGGCTACCATCATAGAGAAAAGCCCAGCGAAAAGTGCTGCTGGTAGCATGTCTGCGCCTTTGCCTTGTCGCATGACGACGCTAAAACCTGCATAAAACACCGCCATCATTAAGGCGAAAGCCATACCAATAATGCCATCGCCAGACATCGCCTTACCCACCATAATGCTAACGCCAAGGCTAGTAAGCATGATGGCAATCCAAGTACGCCTTTTCACCCGTTCACCAAGGATTAACCAGCCCAAAAGGGCCGCTATAAAGGGCGCAGCACTTAACAAAAAGGTCACGTTAGCCACGCTTGTGTACAACAGGGCGAAGATGTTGCCAAAGAACGAAATGCCTAAAAAGACACCGCCTAAAATACTAAGCTTAGAAATGCTCTTTAAAGGCGTTATTAGGTTGCCCTTATTGCGCCAGGCCATTACGCCTAAAATCATTATTGAAAGCGCTAGCGAGCGATAAAATACAATATGCCAGCCAGTGGCCGTATCGATGTACCTTACGCCTACGCCTGCGGTGCTCCAAAGTAGCCCGCAAGTAATGACCATTAAGGCGCCATGTAGATATAGCCTTTTGCTATGCACAGCGGCATCATCAAGGGAAATGTTTAGGCTTTGATTAGTCATCGTTTTGCCGCTCCCACGCATCATATATTGGCTTTTGCCATAGGCTTTGAGTCCAAGCGATAGTGGCTTCTATTTGAGCTTGCGTTAAGGTGTTACCAAAAGCAGGCATAGCGCCTTGGCCATGGGTAACGGTATGAGTGAGTTGCGCCAATGAATGGTGCCAAGCATGGCCACTGCCATTGAGTGGTGGTGCAGGGTATTGGCCATCTGCGTTACGCTTTGTCCATTGCTCAGCCCCTTGGCCCATGTCGCCATGGCAAGTACTGCAGTGCATCGCGTAAAGCGATTTGCCTTTCGCCACTTGCTGGGCCGTATACCATTGGCTTGGCATCTTTTGTTTTTCCAGATACGTATAGGTGCTTAGGCTTGCTATAGATACCAGGCCAGCAATAAGTAGCCAATTTTGGGCTTTGCTCATGGGCTATTTTCTTCTAATTATTCTAGTTGGCCGAACTATATACCACGCTTATTATGCAGGTCTATGCTTGGGTGATTGTTTCGTTGTTCTAGGGGGTGAATTATCTTATACTTTTGCACTATTCTTCGCCCTTGTAATGATATTTGGCCCCTTAATGGCAAACGCTTCATCCTTGTTAAAGCTGGTTAAACTGGTGCTTCGCTTTTTAGTGAGTGGCGGTATAGCAACAGCTGCACATTGGTTGGTACTTTGGGCCTTAGTCAGTGTTCATGTGGATGCAGTGTTGGCTTCAAGTTTTGGTGCTTTTGTAGGTGCTGTGATTAATTATTTTTTGCAGTATTTTTTCACTTTCAAAACCAAGCGCAGCCACAAACAAGCGGTGGCAGCTTATCTGCCTGCAGTGGTGTTTAGTTGGTGCTTAAATTTAGCATTGTTCTATGGCTTATACGGCCATTTGTTCGCTGATGCTATGGCGGCGCAGGTGGTCACTACCGGGATAATAATGGTGGTTAATTTCTTGTTGTATAAAAGGGTTGTGTTCCGTGCAAAATGACAGTGTGAGTCCAATGGATGAGCAACAAAGCGACGATAGGCCTTTGATATCTCTTATTATTCCTGTGTATAACGAAATGGATGTTTTGCCACTTTTGTTTGAGCGCGTTAAAACCGTGATGCAAAGTTTGAGCCTAAACTATGAAATGGTGATGGTAGATGACGGCAGTAAAGATGGCAGTGGCGCATACCTTATCCAGCAAGCAACGCAAGATTCGAGTATAAAAGCGGTTATTTTTTCGCGTAACTTTGGCAAAGAAGCAGCGTTATCTGCTGGCTTAGAACAAGCCACAGGCGATGCTGCCATTGTGATGGATGCCGATTTACAAAACCCCCCAGAATTGATTCCAGAAATGTTGCAAAAATGGCGTGATGGGGCCGACATCGTGGCCATGAAACGCCGTGATAGAGAAGGTGAAACTTGGGCTAAAAAGTCTGGGTCTTATTTGTATTATCGCATCATGAACCGCATTACCGGGCCCATGAGGATTCCAGAAGACACGGGTGATTTTCGTTTGATGAGCCGCCGTTCTATAGACTCTTTAAACCGTTTGCCAGAACGCAATCGTTATATGAAAGGTTTATTTGCTTGGGTAGGTTACCCCACTACAGTGATGGAATACGACGTGGCGGATAGAGCCGCGGGTCAAACTAAATGGAATTACTTCAGCCTCTTTAGCTTAGCTTTTGAAGGCATTACTTCATTCTCTATTGCCCCCCTTCGCGCCATGGTGATGTTAGGCTTGGTGACTGCAGCCCTTGGTGGTTTGTTTGGGGCGTGGATTGTGTTTAAAACGCTGTTTTTTGGCAATGATTTAGCAGGTTACCCCTCTATTATTGCTATGATTACTTTTTTAGGTGGCACCCAGTTGCTCTCTATTGGTGTGTTAGGTGAATACGTGGGTAAGACCTACTTTGAAGCCAAGCAAAGACCGTTATTTATTATTCAAGAAGTGGTTAAAAAGAGCGCAGAAAACGCCTCTGAAACCACTTCCACTGCCTCCAAAGGAACTTCTGTAGATGTTACAACCAGCTAAGATTTTATGGTTATTAGGCACGCTCTT
The DNA here is from genome assembly GCA_964022265.1 of uncultured Oceanospirillaceae bacterium. Taxonomy (GTDB): domain Bacteria; phylum Pseudomonadota; class Gammaproteobacteria; order Pseudomonadales; family Balneatricaceae; genus Njordibacter. The sequence goes on from CAXHZX010000003.1 coordinate 157,901, forward strand.
TGTCGTGCGCATCATCGCCATGATCATAGTGCCTTTGGCCGATACCACCGAACCTAGATACGCAGAAATTGCCAGGTTAATGCTCACCACCAATGATTGGATTACGCCTTGGTTTGAGCCTGGGGTGCCTTTTTGGGGTAAACCGCCGCTATCATTTTGGGCCCAAGCTCTGTCTTTTAAGCTATTTGGCGTGAACGAATTTGCAGGCCGCTTGCCGGCCTTTATAGCCACCCTCGCCACCGCTTGGATGATTTGGCGCATGGCACGCTCTTTTGCTAACACCCAAGTAGCGCTAGCAAGTGTGGTGGTATTTAGCAGCATGTTGCTTACGTTTTTGGCAGCTGGCACCGTGATGACCGACACTTACTTAGCCCTTGGCACAACATGGGTTATGGTGGCCTTTTATTTAGCTCCAAAAGAAGATCGTTGGTACTGGCGCTATGGTGTATTTATTGGCTTGGGTATTGGCTTATTAGCCAAAGGCCCGCTGGCCCTAGTGATCAGTGGTGCACCCGTGGGTTTGTGGATATTAGCGCAAGGCAAGTTGATGCATTATTTGCGCACCATGCCTTGGGTTAAGGGTTTTCTTTTGACCTTAATTATTGCTTTGCCTTGGTACATATTGGCAGAGCTTAAAACCCCAGGCTTTATAAACTATTTCATCGTGGGCGAGCACTTTATGCGCTTTGTAGACCCAGGTTGGGTGGGCGATTTATACGGCCATGCACACTCAGAGCCCAAGGGTACTATTTGGCTATTTTGGTTAGGTAGCACCATGCCCTGGGGGCCTTTAGCGCTGATATTTCTGGTGGGCCATTTGTTTAAATCAAGCTGGCGCAGCCAAGTTTGGCAGGCTGTGAAAAACCCCACTGTGCTTTATATACTGCTGTGGGCATTGATTACCCCAGTCTTTTTTAGTGTGGCAGGTAATGTGATTTGGACTTATGTGCTGCCATCAATGCCAGCCTTTGCATTATTGATGGGCCTTGCCATAGTGAAACTAAATAATGGTGATAAATGGCGCCAAGCAGGGTTCACTTCAGTGATGTGGATAATGCCTGTAGCAGCCATCGTTTTTTGTGTGTCTATTGGCAACAATAATGACCTAATGAAAACCGAAAAATCCATCGCGCAGTATGTCGCCCAGCAACCTAAAAATGGCGAATATGATAACTGGTCTAGGTTTTACTATTTAGGGTCTAAGCTTGAGTTTTCTGCACGGTTTTATAGCCATGACAAAGCCAAGCCTGTAATGCTTGATCAGCTTGAAAACCTGGTTATTCAGCAGCAAGGTATCTATTTGGCGGTGCCAACCGATCAGTGGGAAATTACCGTGGCTCAATTTGGATCTAGATTAGAGCCACGCATTGAAAACTTACGTTTTAAACTCGCCTTTTTAAAACCTGGTTCTTAGGTTTTATTTCCTCACCCACTAATGCACCTAGTGTGTAATAGCGTGTAATAGTGGGTTTTTGGTTAACTTTTTAAGCGAACTAAACCCCTCTCTTGCCCGCGCGCTTGGGTCTTATTCTTTTGCGCCTTGCCCTTTTTAGCCCAGCACATTTTCACCTGCATGCACGCCTTTGTGATCAAAATTATGCCCATGTTGTTTGTGATAACTCGCCACACAGCCTCATTTTTGAGGTGACACCAAGGCCTTTTTATAGGCTTAAACGCTTAATTTTTAAAGAAGTTTGACCTAGCCTATACAAAAATGCTTTTATTTATACATCGTAGCGCTAATTTAATAGACACAAAGATATGAGCCTTGACGAACACACAGCGACACCTACACCTACACCCCAAACTAAAGTAATGACGCTACTGCGTTTAGCAGGTTGGCTTGGGGTAGCTATCGCTACACCCTTTTTCCTATGGGTGCCCCTTGGCATGAGTAGTTACATACCTTCTATGATAGACGTATTTGGTTTAGTGGGGCTGCGCATACCAGCAGCCATTACTATTGCGGGTTTGTTGCTTGCGGCAGTGGGGTTTCATCGTTTTTAACAAGGGTATTTCTGGGCCCTAAACCGGAGCTTCGTTAATCATTATAAAAGGGAATAAGTATGTTTAAACTATCAGATTTTTTCATTTTACTGGCGGTAGGCGTCTCGTTCGCTGTGTCAGGGCTACTGTGGTTTGAAGGTAAGCAACTAGAAGGCCTGTTCACTGCAATTTGGGTGCCATCAATTCTTGCATTCGGTATTTACTTTAAGTTGTCGAGCCTACTGGCCCGTAAGGAGGACTCATGATTTCCGATAATTTATTGCCTATTGCGATGTTCGTATTTGCCATGATGTTTGTCGGGTTGGTGTTAACCTTCCTAGAGTTTCGTTACGGTGAACCTAGACAGCAAGATGAAGAAGCAGCAAAAAACAAAAAAAATAACAATTGAACCCTAGAAGCATCGTTGGGCAAATGTTTGGCAGGCCAAACGAGCCCCACCAAACAAAAGCGAAGGAACGCCGCCCAACGAAGACACACAATTGTTTTAAAGCCTAAGCCTAA
>CAXHZX010000004.1:0-122718 GCA_964022265.1 uncultured Oceanospirillaceae bacterium
GAAGCCAGGATGAAGTAAGAAACTGGATGATAATGAGCCAATCAGAAAAGCTTGACAGCTTAGCTAAGGTGGCACTTAGAAGAGAACACACTAAGCTTTAAAGAACGCACTACAGTTAACGTTGGCGCAAGTTAAAACCAAGGATAACTCGAGTTTTTTTGGGTTTCTAACCAAGGAAATATCTTAAGTTTGAAATAAGGAAGGTTTGGTGAGTGGTACTTAAAGCCAACACTTAAAACGCAACGCTGAAAGATTTAATAACTATCCTTGCAGGAAACGTTTCTTACGCCGATAAGGAAATACATCTTTCACCTGGCCATCTTCTATATCAGCTTGCAGGGACTGCCAAAACTTTGCATCAAAGATGTCGCTGTGAATTTGGCGAAAGGTTTTTGCTATTCTTGGGCGCCCTGCCAAGAACACATGAAATTCCTCAGGAAAAACGTCATCTGGGCCCACAGAATACCAAGGCTCGCTAGAAAGCTCTTGCTCTGGGTACATAGCATCTGGAATTTTTCTAAAGTTACATTCCGTTAAATAACAGATTTCATCGTAATCATAAAAAACCACTCGGCCGTGCCTTGTCACCCCAAAGTTTTTAAACAGCATGTCCCCTGGGAAAATGTTCGCAGCGGCTAGTTGTTTGATGGCATTGCCGTATTCATCAATCACGTCAAACAATTGCTCATCAGTGGCCGTTTCAATGTAGATGTTCAAAGGGGTCATTCTACGCTCAACATAGAGTTGCTCAATCACAATATAATCACCCTTAATCTCTATCATACTGGGGGCAACCTTTAGTAATTCCTCTACTAATTCGTCTGAAAAGCGCTCGCGATGAAATACGAAGTGCTTAAATTCCTGGGTGTCCGCCATGCGGCCTACTCGATCATGTACTTTTACTAACCTGTATTTTTCTTTCACCACGGCTTTAGACATGGCCTTTGGAGGCGCAAACTTGTCTTTGATAATTTTGAATACAATATCCAAAGACGGCAGTGTAAACACCGTCATCACCATGCCTTTTATGCCTGGTGCAATAATAAACTGATCATCTGACTGGCTCATGTGCTGCAGATAATCTCTTATAAATACCGACTTACCGTGCTTAAAAAAACCGATATTGGTGTAAATCTCTGCAAGAGGTTTAGCCGGTAAAATTTGATGCAGAAATCCAACAAACTCAGAAGGTACCGGGGCTTCAACCATGAAATATGAGCGCGTGAAGCTAAAAATAATACTCACATCATCTGAATCGGTGATTAAAGAGTCGCTATAAATACCTGTATGTTCATCGTTTAAAAAAGGCACCACAAAGGGCTGGCGATGCTGCGGGTTAACCAGTTGGCCAACCAAATAAGCGCCTTTGTTTCGATAGAACACAGACTTTAATATCTGCACGCGGGTATCACGGGTGATCACCATACGAGCGTCATTGTTTTCTTTAATAGCGCCAACCAAATTCACCAGATCCCTGCGCTTATTGGTGTAGGGCACATCAAAGGCATAGTCCTCTAAAATGTCGCGCACCATATTAACAACACCGTGATGCGCGTTATATTCCATGTACATATCTTTGGCTAATTCAACAGGTGCACCGGCTGCTGAACTGAACAAGAACATACGTTTTTCACGCAACGAGCTGTGACGAAAGTTGCGACAGAAAATAGAATTGTAAAAGGTTTCTGCCAATTCTGGGTCAGTTCTGGAAGGCATCAATAACTCAAACTGAACCTTAACCTCTACCCACTGGCTTGGTGGCTCTTGCTCTATGCCTTGAATTTGGCGAAATTGGTTAATACGCCAACTCACCTCATCAACCATTTGCCCATATAGGTCGATGCGCTGCATACCGCTTGCTTGCACCTCTTGCCACAGTGCTTGTTCAAAGCGACGTTTTGCACCTGATGATATCTTTTCGAACTGGGCTCGGTACTCGCTAAATCCTGCGTTAATAATCTCAGCAATTTTTGCCGCATCAGAAGTACTTAGTGACATGATATTTCCTTAAGGCTTTTCTTTTAAGCGAAGATGTTTAGCCACAATGCGCTCTAATACCCTGCCCACTGCAATAAAGGCGAAAGTGCCGGTCACAAAACTTACTGCGCCAAAACCTCGGCTGCAATCCATTTTTGCCCCTGCAACATTAGCACTTTTAGCCCAATCTACAGTGCCATCTGGCTGGGGATAATGTAATTGCTCAGTAGAGCACACACATTCAATTCTAAAACGGCTTTTAAGGTTTTTACTAAACCCATATTGACTACGTAGCACTGAACGTAATTTAGCTGCCAATGGATCAACCCTAGTCATGGCTAAATCTACAATTTTCACTTGGCTTGGGTCGCGCTGCCCTCCTGCACCACCAATGGTGATAATGGGCACTTTGTTGTATTTACACCAGGCCACCATCATGGCCTTAGCCTTAATTGAATCGCATGCATCTATGACGTAATCATAGTTTCTGTCTAAACATGCCTCTAAGTTACTTTCGCCCACAAATTCTTCGATTAAGGTGACCTTGCAATCAGGATTAATATCTTTAATGCGCTCGCCCATCACGTCTATTTTTGCGTCACCCACAGTTGATAACAAGGCAACCAACTGGCGGTTAATATTTGATTGAGCCACATCATCCATATCGATTAAGGTGATTTGGCCCACGCCAGAGCGAGCTAAAGCTTCAGCTACCCATGTGCCAACGCCACCTATACCGACAACACAAATGTGCGCTTTTGTTATTGCCGTATAGTTGTCTATGCCATATAAACGTTGGACGCCGTCAAAACCTGCTTGTTGTTGAGTCATTAATTGAATTGCATATAGATAAAAATTAAAGGTATTGTACCTGCTTGGTGCGCCATACCACCAGAATACGAAAGTATATTGACTATTTTTAAGCTTACAAAAGGATGAACATTGAGTTACCAAATTCCAGACCTTAAAGGCTGTGACCTTGAATTAAGCTTAGCGGTAAAAAACAGTCACTTTATTGCAAATTTACGCCACGCTCATGGCCGAGCAGCGTGCGATATTCACTTAAATGACTTGCGAAAAAAATACCCAGACGCAAATCATCATTGCTGGGCAGTGGTGGCAGACGCGCCTGACAACAGCACATTTTGGGGGTTAAGCGATGCGGGTGAGCCTTCTGGGACAGCTGGAAAACCCATGTTGCAGGTGTTAAGTCATTGTGGGCTTGGTGAAGTCAGCGTGGTGGTGTGTCGATATTTTGGGGGCACTAAGCTTGGCACTGGAGGCCTAGTTAAGGCTTATACAGACGCTGTAAAACTCGTTGTAGAAGCCTGCCCTAGGCAAACCAAACGCGAATTAAAACAAATTAAGATAACCTTGGCCTATGATCACAGTGGCCGTGTGGAACACCTGAGCCAAAAATACGAAGGGGTTATCGATGAGAGAATATATACTGATCAACTCACTTTGCTAATCACCCTGCCTACGCTGCATATTCAGGCGTTAGCGGCAGATATTGGCTCCTTGGCTGATACTTACATTGAAGCTGATTAAACCCACCAAATAGCACTTAAACCCACCAATAAAGGGCTTTGCATCATTGCTTTTTGACGAACTTCGATTTTAGTTTCATTGCGCCAATGCCTGGTATCTTACAGTCTATGTCATGATCTCCATCGACAATACGGATACCTTTAACTTTAGTGCCCACTTTTACCACCAAAGAGGTCCCTTTTACTTTTAAGTCTTTGATCACGGTGACTGTGTCGCCATCAAACAATGGGTTGCCATTGCTGTCTGTAATTTGGGTGCTTGCTTGATCTTCTTCTTCCACCTTAACAGACCACTCATGAGCACATTCGGGGCAAACATATAAGCTTGCATCGATATAAGTATAGGCAGAGCTGCATTTTGGGCACTGAGGCAATTCGGACACAGTTTATTCTCGATTCATTTATGGGTTAAACAACAGGCTTTGAAAGCATGTTCATAGGCAATCTAGGCGCGGCCTTTAAGCACTTTGTAATGCTTAAACTGAAGTGCTCCCATGGCCGCAGTATACAGCGCGATCACAAAGCTTATTCTAATGCCTAAAGGATCAACAATAAGGAACTCAACACTAATCAAGGCGATGGTAAGTAAAGTCCAGCCATAATCACCCAGTACAAAAAACATAATCTCATAGGTGCGCGCTTGTTTTCTCATTGCAGCTAGGCCAAGCAAACATCCATTAAAGATTAGAACAACGCCGATAGCCTGCACCAAAATACTTTGACTAGAACCTAATATTTGGTTAACTGCATCTGTCATTAAGACCATTGCTAGACCAAAGACCACGCAGGATGCGCCATTAATGCGAAACAACAGTTTTATATTCATATCAACCTCTTAGTCGCCTCACCTTAAAGTGACGCCCCTTAAGTTTTCCTTCGCTAAGTTTGTTAAACGCAGTTTTGCCATAGGCATGAGCCACGGCAACGTAAGCCCACTGATCACCTACTTGAATACGCCCAATTTCTGAACCAGGTACGCCATCACCAGCGGTTAGCGCGCCTACAATGTCGCCAGGCCTTAGTTTTTGCTTCTTGCCGCCACCAATTTGCAGGGTCACCATGGCAGGTGCAAAAGCGGGCAAAGACAATAGCTTTTTCGGCGGTAACGCATCGCGCTCAAGTTTTTGCTGAAGGTAGTCTTCTAACAAACCCACCTTATGGTTTTCCTTTTCATTGTGCAGCGTGCAAGCTAACCCTTTGGCACCGGCACGTCCCGTTCTGCCGATACGATGCGTATGCACCTCTAGTTCTCGAGCAATTTGGTAATTAATCACTAAATCCAAAGCGTCTATGTCTAACCCTCTGGCGGCCACATCTGTTGCCACTAAAATTGAGGCGCTACGATTAGAAAACCTGACTAAGGTTTGGTCACGTTGTTTTTGCTCAAGATCGCCATGCAGTGCCAGTGCTTCAAAGCCAGCCTCTTTTAGCCTTGAGGCGACCCAATCTGTGTCAATTTTTGTGTTGCAAAAAATGAGCGTAGTTTCAGGCTGGTGTGCTTGTAATAACAGCCTAACCGCATCGACTCGTTGCTCGTCATTATCCACTTGATATAAGGTTTGCGTAATGCTGTGCTGGGTATGGGTTTCTTGTACCTCAACTGTCACTGGACTTTGCATAATCCGTTTTGCAATAGTTTGAATCTTAGTTGGGTAGGTTGCGCTAAACAGCAAGGTTTGGCGCTTTTGTGGCATGTAACCGATGATGGTGTCTAATGCTTCTTGAAAGCCCATATCCAACATTCTATCGGCTTCATCCAGCACCAAGGTGGTCAGGTTATCAAGGTTTAAATTGGCCTTTCTAAGGTGCTCTTCTACTCGGCCTGGGGTGCCCACGATGATGTGAGCACCATGCTCTAGGGAGCCTACCTGTGGGCCAAATGACATGCCACCGCAAAGAGTAAGCACCTTAATATTGTGGATTCCCCTAGCCAGCTTACGTATCTCTACAGACACTTGATCCGCCAACTCTCGCGTTGGACAAAGCACCAAAGTTTGCACCCGAAAGCGTTTCACATTAAGTTTATTTAGAAGACCAAGTGCGAAGGTTGCCGTTTTACCCGATCCTGTTTTAGCTTTAGCAATCACGTCTTGATTCGCTAAAATGGCGGGCAGCCCTTGGGCCTGAATTGCGGTCATTTCCTTGTAACCTAGGCTCTCTAGGTTATCTACAAGGGCTGAATTTAAGCCTAGTTTGGCAAAGTCATTGTTTGGCAAGGTGAGTCTCGTGTATTTAATGATGCGATAAAATGCACCGCTATCACGTGCTAAGTGTTAAGGGCATAGCCTAGTGAAACTAGGCCAGCCATTCTAACAGATTAAAGAAGCTTTAGTTTGATGCTAGCTCATCTATTAGCTGTTGACGCTGATCACAGGCACTACCTTGCAGAACAAACCCTTGCAAGCAGTTTTGATCGTCCACAAAACGCCCTATCATGCCTTGGGCTAACTTTTCTATTTGCCACAAACCTTGCGTACCCCTTGGTGGTGATAATAAAGTAATTGGGCAAACTGGTGTTTTCACCACTACGGTCATGGCTGGATAACTCACACAGGTATTGTCACCCACAAGCGTGTGTGAGAGCGCTTGAACCCCCCAATAAATGGGTGCGATATAGGGCTGAAGTTGGCCGTTAAACTCAACACAATCTCCCAGCGCATAAACATGGGGTACATTGGTCATTAATCGATCATCAGTCTTAATACCTACCCCACAAGTAATGCCAGCGTTCATTGCTAATTTGGTTCTGGCTTGCAAACCGACGGCGCAAACAATCACATCTACACTGATCTGCTCGCCACTATTAAGGGTGACATCAAAACCCCCTTCACAATTCACTTTGTTGGTGTAGTTAATAGTAGCGACTGTATTTTTTAGCCAAAAGCTAACACCGATAGACTCCAGGGATTTTTTCAGCTCAATGCCGATTTCTTCGGGTAATAAACGATCCATGGGCCAACTGGTTAGTCCAACTAAATCTACTTTTTTTCCTGCCGCTGCCAAATCGTTAGCAAATTCACACCCAATTAAGCCATTACCAATTAGTAATACTCGCTCTTTACCCTCCAAACGCTTGCGGTATTGTCTGTAATCTTGCAGATCATTCACACTAATAACCTGGTCGCTGGCATCCCCCAAAAAATTAAGTTTAATGGGCTGTGCACCCTGGGCTAGCACTAATTGGCCAAAAGCTTGTTGTCCTATGTTGGTGATAAGACACTTAGCTTTATTATCGATACGCTCTACAGTGCAGTGGGTAATAATTCTAATGTTTAAACGGTTGGCTCTATCAAGCGGCAACTCTGTGACTAGCTCATCGGCCGTTTTAGCCATGGCAAAGCCTGTTGATAAGGCTGGCTTTGAATAATGCCTGCCATCATCTTGGGTTAAAACAACTATTTCGCACTGCGAATCCAGCTTACGAATGGCCTCTGCAAGGTTGTATCCAGCATAGCCTGAACCCACTATCACGATGGCACCTTCTGGTGGTGCATCAGCTGATAATACTTGTGCTGCTGCTGTCTCATTGGCCCCTGAAACGATAGGCGCGGCCGGTATTTCTATCATTTCAAAGTCTTCTTTACCGACTAAGCAGTCGGGGCAAAGCCAGTCATCTGGCACATCTTCCCACCTTGTGCCTGCTTCAATGCCATCGTGCGGCCAACCTATGGCCTCATCATAGATAAACCCACAAATGATACATAACCACTTTTTATAAGGCGCACTTTGCTCGACAGATGACATACTTTTCTCTCAATAGGATAAATCAATAATTAACAATCTAGCCGAATAGCTATATTTTTGGTTCGTACGTAATTATACAAAGCTTCTTGGCCTTTTTCTCGCCCAAAACCAGATTTCCCCACGCCACCAAATGGTGTGCTAATACCCCCAGCAAACCATTCGTTAACAAAAATCTGGCCCGCAACTAGCTTTCTACTCGCGGTTAAAGCTTGGTTTAAGTCCTTCGTGAACACCCCAGCAACTAGGCCAAATTCAGTCGCATTGGCCATCTCAAAGGCTTCATCTGAAGTGGTAAATTTCATTAACACTAATACGGGACCAAACACCTCTTGCTGAGCTATGTCAGATGCAACGTCCGCTTCAATAACGGTGGGCGGCATAAAATAGCCAGGCCCCTCAAGCGCAGTGCCTCCAGTAATAATGGCAGCACCTTGTTGCTGCGCATGGGCACACATCGAAGCAATTTTATTAAGCTGTGCCTGAGTCAAGATCGGCGTTACATCAGCTTCATTAAGGCCATCACCTACCCGCTTACTTTCAAAACACGCCACCAAGCGCTGCTTAAGCTCATCGTACACACTTTCATGAACAATCAACCTTGCCATAGCCGAGCACACCTGGCCTGAATTATACAAATTACCCACTTGGGCACTATCCACCACTTGATCTAGGTCTGCATCAGCAAACACTATCCCAGCAGACTTTCCGCCAAGTTCCATCACACAAGGTATGACATGATTAATAGCCGCTTGCATGATCGCTTGGCCAGTAGGTACTGAACCGGTAAACACTATTTGGTCTATGCCACTGTGGCTTACAAGCGCTGCACCTGTAGAGCTGCCATAACCACACAAGATATTAACTGCACCCTTTGGGACATTGGCTTTCATGAGCGCTTCGCCCACAATGGTGATGGCTAGAGGGGTTAATTCAGGCGATTTAATGACCACAGCGTTACCTGCAGCTAAGGCAGGCGCAAGAGACCTTGCCACCAAAGAAACTGGAAAATTCCATGGAATAATCTGAGCTGACACACCAAAGGGTTCATATTCTGTAAAGTCCACATATCCATCACCTAAGGGAATAGACTTACCTTCTAGTTTATCGGCCATGCCCGCATAGTATTCAAAGTAACGTGCCGCTTCCTCAAATTCCCACTCAGCTTGGCTTAACGGCTTGCCATTTTCTAGACACAAAAGCATACCGCCACGCTTGGCTTCTACCCTGAGTTGTTTAGCGATTCGATGCAACAACTGCATGCGCTCATAAGGCGACATAGAAAGCATTAGTCGCTGATCATGACAGTCTCTTGCTGCCTTTACCGCGGCATCTACATGTGCAGGTAATGCGCTTGCAATGGTGCCAATGGTTTGCCCTGTTGCGGGGTTTTCAACATCAATGGTTTCTTGACTATCAACCCATTGGCCATTAATCAAATTTTGATAGTGCGCAAAGGGTGGTGTCGGCGTGTTCATTGTTTATGCTCCAGTGTCTTTTGTGCTGCTAATCAGTTTGTTTGCGGCCCACTTATGAAAGTAATGCGTCGGGTTATCTAGTACCGGGGAAAACTTACCGCCATCAAATCCAGGCGAAGCTCGTCCTTTTTGCATGCCCTCTACGACCAAAACGTCTTCGCAGAAAACTTCCTTCCATGCAGCAAGGGTTGCTTGTCGACTGGCTTCATATTCAGGCGCCAAAGCTTCATCGCCAACATACATTAAACGTAAGTGTTCTATTGTTTTATCATTTGCCACAGGTTCTAGCACAATGGCAAACGCATGATCGGCTTGAATCCCCAATAAAACGTTAGGAAACACCGTGAGGTACTCCGCTTCTTTCATTCTGTCTTGATTCCATTCTGGAAACACGGGTAATTTTGTACCTGCCGTCTCCGCAAGGTTGTAGACTGTCGTACCTTGGCCTGCAAACTCATCAGCGAACATTATGTGGTAATGATCTTGAATGCGGGAATATTGATTAAGGCTAGGATGAATCCAAGGTAAATGATAACTTTCACAGTAGTTTTCCACCGCCAATTTCCAGTTGCACGCCACCTTGAGTGTATATGAACCGTGGTGATCTGGCTCACGGCGCATTCGGGTATAACCGGTATCACCTAAAAACGGTTGCCAACGTGCTAATACTGGTGCGATAAACTTTTCAAACGGATGGGCTTTGCCGTCTAAGTTGATAAATACAATATCAAACCAAACCGCACTTCTAACCTGAGTTAAGCCATGGTTTTCACAAGCTAGGCTGTCCACTTTGTGCACACCTACGCCACCGATGTGAGGCGTTCCTTTTAAGTTTCCTGCTAAATCGTAGGTCCAAGAATGATAGGGACAACGCACGCTGCCTTGAATCGGCCCCTCTTCAGAAACAAGCACCATGCCGCGATGACTACAGACATTGTGGAACACTCTGATAATACCGTCTTTATCACTCATCATCACAAGTGGTAAACCCATAAAATTGACAGGTTTAACATAGCCTGGCTGAGGTAAATCTCCAGCATACCCAAGCCCAGCCCAAGTTTTGGCTAAAACTCGCTCTCGCTCTTCAAGAAAAACGTCATGGTCGTTGTATAAAGCATTTGGCAAGCCACTAGCTTCTTCAATCGGCCTTGTCGCCCTTTCTAGGTTCACCATGGGGATTTTGTCGAATGCGCTCATCTAAAAGCCCTTTTTTTGTTATTTCTATCGCACCACACAATGCATTAGAAGCAGCTTTAAGACAATCGAAAAACACTCACTAATAGCATGATATTAACTCATGATGTTATCCATTAACCAGCGCCTAAATTCTTCTAGAGTCACTTTCGTTGAGCCTACTTTTGAAGTCATAAAGTAGCAGCCAGCTTGAGTTTCTAGAGTTGTATCAAATACCTTCACTAGTGAGCCGGATTTTATGTAATCAGTGACCAAGTGATCCCACGCCAGAGCAACGCCCCGGCCTTGCTGCGCCGCTTGTATGAGCATATTATAGTGGCTAAAAGTGAGTTTATGCTGAGGGACAACCACAGGAATTTTCATGCCCGCAAACCAATCTGGCCAATTAAACCAGCCCAATGTTGGATTATCTAACACCAGTTGCCGCGTCCTTAGTAGCTCGGTTGCAGATAGATCACTGTTTTGCTCTAAAAAATCTGGACTAGAAACCACAAAAACCCGCTCAGAGAATAATCGCTCCACTTTGTGAGATGTTGGAATGTCGCGACTATAACCAATTCTGCAATCCACATCATCGGCATTAACCGCCAATACATTGTCGCTGACTAAGAGCCTTATATCTGTGTCTGGGTAGGCCTTTGAATACTCAGAGATCTTTGGCATCAGCCACAAAGAAGCCACCGCATGGCTTGCTGCAATTGTAATCTGTTGTTCTTGCGATCCATTTTTAATGCTTTTTGTAGCGCTTGCAATGTGTTCTAAAGCAACTTGTATTTGTGCATGATATTCACGCCCATATGCAGTTAAACGAACCTTTCTAACGCTGCGATCAAACAAAGAGACGCCAATATTTTCTTCCAGGCTTCTTATCTGGCGACTCACAGCCCCCTGAGTTACAAACAACTTTTCTGCAGCCTCAGTAAAACTTCCGCTTGTAGCCGCAATATGGAACACTGTTAATGCGTTTAAAGGTGGAAGCGATTTATGATCTAATACCATGATTAATACTCACTCTATTTGAGCTTTGAGTATGGCCTAATTTGCCTGGTAGTTGAATCTTTTTTATCGCCTTAACCATTCTCAATAATTAGGTTAATGAGAAGCTTTCTTCTATTAGATATCGATTGCTTTATGAACCCACAACCCTATAATCCAACCATGAAAAACATCCCTACCGAATTACTTCGTACCTTTGTCACCATCGCAGATGCTGGGGGCTTCAGCCTTGCTGGTGCTATATTAGGCCGCTCACAGCCTGCTATTAGCTTACAAGTTAAACGACTAGAAGAGCTGCTTGAAAGCACTCTGTTCCAAAGGAATAATGGGTTACAAGTAACCGAAGAAGGCGAAATTCTGCTCGGGTTTGCAAGACGGATTCTAGAAATCAACGACAGTGCTGTGAACCGCTTAGCCAAAAGTTCTATTTCAGGAAAAGTAAGGCTAGGAATACCGAATGATTTTGAAGTCTCGTTTTTACCGAAACTACTTAATCAGTTTAGCCAAGCTCACCCTGACGTTTCCTTAGAAGTGAATTGCGACTTGAGTGTAAAGCTTTTGCAAGATTTCCAACAAGGCTACTATGACTTGGTGTTAGCCACTGCTAGCCTTTTAGATTCGAAGCTTTCAAAAGCCAATGAAGAATTTGTGGAAAGCATTGTGTGGGTGACTAATGGCCAGTTTACTTGGCCAAAGCAACAACCCATTCCGCTTGTGGTTTATCCATCTGGCTGCAGGTATCGCCAACAAATTATTGCTAAGCTCAACCAAGAAGGTATTGCGTGGCGTATCGCTTATAGCTCATCAAGCCTTTTAGGTATTCAAGCCGCCATAGAGGCAGGACTTGGGATTAGTGCATTGGCTAAAAGCACTGTCCCACAGGGCTTGCATAGCCATACCAAGCTTGGCGACAGCCCAAGTTTAGGTTTTGTTAAACTTGTATTTAAACAAAACCAAAGCCAACACACCACTGCCACTACAAGACTTTATAACTACCTACACTTAGGTCTTGAGCAATCAGTGGGTTAGCACTAAAAAACCGGCAGCAGCCATCAAAACCGCCGTTAGTTGGTTTAACCTTCGGACTGCATTATGTTGACTAAACACTTGGCTAGCTTTACCAGCGCCATATGCAACAAGCAATAGCCCCGCCATAAGTGCACTGAAGTTTAAAATAACCACCAATGCAACACCTGCAGAAGTTAGCGTGGTTAAATCGACAAAAGTCGGTAAAAAAGCAAGATAGAACAACATTACTTTGGGGTTTGTTGCTGAAATAAGCAGCCCTTCGCCAAAACCAATAAAGAAGCCTTTGCTAGAACTCACGTTAGCTTCAATTTTTTGTAGGTCATCGTTTCTTACTTCCACTTTCGCAAAACCTATTTTTATCGCTAAGAAGAATAAATAAGCTGAGCCAAAGTAACGAATTAAATCAAATATGAGCGCATATTCATTGGCGATATAGGCAAGTCCCATCACGACTAATAATAAATAAGCGATGTCACTCAAGGTCATGCCAAGAGAAAGCCCTATGCAACTATGGGCGCCCTCTTTAATAGCTTTAGCGATCAATGCAAACACACCAGGCCCTGGCGTAATAGAAAATATAAATACGGCGATGAAGTAGGCCACAGAAAACTCTAATGTCATGGTAAAGCGTCGCTCAATCAAATGTATGAGATGGCGCATGATATCTGATTTTTAGTGTGCGTACAGACTATTACTTTCGTTGACCCATTTAAACCAAAGAGCTATCCTCGCTTTTTCGAATCAAATTTTGTTTTTTGGCTAAAACGCGCCTAGCTTAAAGTCTAAGCAGCGCCATATTAGCGAAGTTCAGGAAGTGACATGTCAACGAAAGTGACGGGGGTTGTGAAATTTTTCAATGCCACCAAAGGTTATGGTTTTATTCAGCAAAGCCATGGTGCTGATGTATTTTTCCATTTCAGTGAAATTGTTAAAGAGGGCTATAAAGGGCTCGATAACGGGGAAACAGTCTCCTTTAGGTTGTTAAAAGGAGACAAGGGCTTGGAGGCAAAAGAAATCACCTCCTTGCAAGGCTAAGATCTATACAAACCTTAACATTAGCCCATATAAGCTGGGCCATTGCCGTCAGCACTGGGTTGGTAGAATACATTAATTTCTGTGATTTTCTTTAGCGCTTCCAAAGGGTTTTGATCTTCACGCAGCTCAAAAGCATTAAAACCTACACGATGCATGTATTCAATCCGATCCATTGCCACATCGCCTACGGCGCGAATTTCGCCTTGATACCCTTCTCTTCTTAGCATTCGGGCCATACTGTAGCCACGCCCATCCGCAAAAGTATCAAAAGCTATTGCTATTAATGAAAACTGACTCACGTTTGCTAACAAAGCTGTTAAATCGTCATCCCCTGTTGCAACGACTGCATCAACACCAGTCGGCGCATCTTCTAGCCATTGACTAAACTCTAAACTTGGCGTCTTTGCATACGTTTGGCTAAGCTGCTGATCTTTGATGAGTGCCATAAACACGTTCCTTAAATGGGGCCAACCCGATGCGGCGTTGAGTTTCTAAAAAAGTTTCGTCTGTTTCTCTTTGAGTAACGTAAACATCTAATATTTGACCAATGACCTCTACCACCTTTTCTTGTTCAATGGAGCGGCCAAGGGTCTTGCCTAAACTCGCATCGTTAGAGGCAGATCCACCTAGAGTGAATTGGTAAACTTGTTTGCCACCTTTTTCGACGCCCAAAATACCAATATGTCCTACATGATGATGACCACAGGCATTGATACAGCCTGATATTTTTAACTGAATATCACCAATGTCATAAAGATAATCCACATCATCAAACACCTCGTTCACCTGCTTTGAAAGCACCAAGGTTTCGGCGTTTGCCAGGCTACAAAAGTCCAAGCCTGGACAATTAATCATGTCTGTTAAGGTGCCAACATTGGCGCGCGCCATGCCTAAATCACAAAGCTTCAACCACAAGGCCTTAAGATCTCTTTCAGCGACATCAGCTAAGACTAAATTTTGATCATGGGTTGAGCGAATTTCACCAAAGCTATACTCATCAGCTAAATTAGCGACGCCATCCATTTGTTGATGACTCACATCACCAGGGGCTTGTAGTTGGTTTTTAAGGCCCACCACCACAATTCTATAACCTGGCTGTTTATGTTCTTTGGTGTTGTGTTTGTACCAAGTAGCAAACTGAGCATCCGCTTCAAATTCGCCATCCAAGTTTGCACTTGCATGCCCTTCTGACAAGTAGCTAGGCGCCACAAAAAAGGCTTTAACACGATCAATTTCTGATTGAGGCAAACGTAGGTCGCCACCCTTTGTATGTTGCCATTCAGCTTCTACTAAGTCTCTGAATGCGTCTATGCCTAGCGCGTTAACCAAAATTTTAATGCGGGCCTTGTATTTGTTGTCGCGCCTGCCTTGAAGGTTATAAACTCTCAAGACAGCATCTAAATAGGACAACAACTCTTTAGGTTCTAAAAACTCACGAATGGTCTTACCTATCACTGGCGTACGCCCAAGACCACCACCAACAAGTACTTCAAAACCTACTTGTCCCATGTCGTTACGATAAAGGTGCAAACCAATATCATGCACTTGCGATGCCGCACGATCACTGTCTGAACCAGACACCGCAATCTTAAATTTACGCGGTAAATATGCAAATTCTGGGTGCAAGGTACTCCACTGGCGAATGATTTCACACCAAGGACGTGTATCTTCTATTTCGTCAGCGCTCACGCCTGCATAAGGGTCGGTGGTCGTATTTCGGATACACGCACCACTAGTTTGGATCGCATGCATTTGCACTTTGGCTAGATCGGCTAATATATCTGGCACTGATTCAAGCGTTGGCCAGTTAAATTGCATGTTTTGGCGCGTCGTAAAGTGACCGTAGCCTTTATCATAAACCCTAGAGATTTCAGCAAGGGCGCGCAGCTGTCTGCTTGACATCAAGCCGTATGGAATTGCTACCCGCAACATTGGTGCATGTCGCTGGATATATAAGCCGTTCATCAAACGTAAAATTCGAAATTCATCTTCTGGGATTTCTCCAGCAAGATATCTCTTGGTCTGATCTCGGTACTGTTCTACACGTTGATCAACAAGAGCTTGATCGAATTGGTTGTAAGCGTACATGGAATTTCCTGAGCTTGTTGGCTTTAACGCGGCGATGATAGCTCAATATGGTTATAACTTAAAATAATATAAAATAATTTACTTAGATGTAAATGGAATATACAATCGCAACAATTTCAACACCAAAATAGCGTCATAGCGGCCGTTTTAGGGTACACTTGACGCGTATTTTGTTAACACCGATTTTGCCAAAGATAAGCTGCAGTCAGGGCTTTTCAGTCACAAAGGTTATGGATTAAATGGTCGATTATTTACTTATCTTAGTTAGCACCGTATTGGTTAATAACTTTGTGTTAGTTCAATTTCTTGGGCTATGCCCATTTATGGGGGTCTCATCTCGTCTCGAGACTGCCATGGGCATGTCGTTAGCGACTACTTTTGTGCTCACGCTAGCTTCTTTGTGTAGTTACCTGACCTACACCTATTTACTTGAGCCTTTTGGATTAGAATTTTTACAGACCATTAGTTTTATACTGGTGATTGCATTTGTAGTGCAATTTACCGAAATGGTGGTGCATAAAACCTCACCTTTGTTGCACAAAGTGTTAGGTATTTTCTTACCACTGATTACCACTAACTGCGCCGTGCTTGGCGTGGCTTTACTTAATATTAAAAAAGCCAATGGCTTTACTGAATCTATTTTATACGGATTTGGTGCGGCTATTGGTTTCTCGTTGGTGTTGGTTTTGTTTGCTGCAATGAGAGAGCGCATTGCAGTCGCTGATGTGCCAGGCCCATTTAAAGGGGCCGCCATCGCCATGATTAGTGCAGGCATCATGTCGCTTGCGTTTATGGGCTTTACTGGTTTGGTAGCGATCTAAATGCAAACTCTATATTTAGCGATTACTATTTTAGCGCTACTTGCCATTGTGTTTGGCGCCGTATTGGGCTTTGCCGCGATCCGTTTTAAAGTCGATGGCGACCCTATTGTCGATCAGATTGATAACTTATTGCCCCAAACCCAATGTGGACAGTGCGGGCACCCAGGATGTAAGCCTTATGCTCAAGCGATCGCTGATGGTGAAGCCATTAATCGTTGCCCCCCAGGAGGGGAAACTACAATTAAGGCTTTGGCTGATCTATTGGGTGTAGAAGCTATACCACTGGATGCCGAACATGGTAGTGAGGCAGTAAGAACCATCGCCTATATCCGGGAAGATGAGTGTATTGGATGTACTAAGTGTATCCAAGCATGCCCTGTCGATGCGATCTTAGGTGCGGCTAAACAAATGCACACGGTTATTGTAGATGAATGCACAGGCTGTGACTTGTGTTTAGAACCCTGCCCTGTGGACTGTATCGATATGTTACCTGTTGGGGTGAACCCTGGGAATTGGCACTGGGAGCAGCCTCTTCAATTGATTGCGACAAGCTCTTCGACAAGCCAACACGGAGCGTTAAACCATGATTAAATTATGGGATTTTCACGGCGGCATCCATCCGATTGAAAATAAACATTTATCAAACACCACAGACATCGTAAAGATGCCAGTGCCTAAATATTTAACCTTGCCTTTAAGCCAACATATCGGTAAAGCCTCTAGACCCATCGTTGCAGTAGGTGAACACGTTTTAAAAGGCCAGCTTATTGCGGCATCCGAAGGCTATATTAGCGCCAACATTCATGCGCCAACTTCAGGTAAGGTGATGGGTATAGAACCACGTACGCTACCCCATCAATCAGCTTTGTCAGGCCCTTGCATCATTATTGAAACCGACGGTGAGGATAAATGGGGTCAGCTGAATAAAATCCAAAACCCAGAACAGCTCACCAAACTTGAGTTGCTTGACGTCATACAAGCGGCGGGCATTACCGGTATGGGCGGTGCTGGTTTTCCAAGCCGAGTAAAACTTCAGCCCAAAAAACCTATTAAAACTTTGGTGATTAATGGTGCTGAATGTGAACCTTACATTACCTCCGATGATAGGCTGATGAGAGAGCATGCCTCTCAAATAGTCGCAGGCATTCAACTGGCACAAAAATTACTAGACCATCCCAGGTGCCTCATTGGAGTGGAGGACAACAAGCCAGAAGCCATTGTGGCTTTGAATACAGCACTTGAAAATATTAAACCTGGCCATGACATCTATGTGTGCGTTATTCCTACCAAATACCCTTCAGGCGGTGAAAAACAGCTCATTGAAATATTGACAGGCCAGCAAGTTCCGCACGGCGGTATTCCAGCTGATATCGGCATTGTTTGTCAAAACGTAGGTACTGTTAAGGCAATTTCTGATGCCGTGTATTTAGGTGAACCTTTAATCAAAAGAATCACCACAGTGACAGGAAAATCCGCCCAAAACGCCGGCAATTACGAGGTGCTTATTGGCACCTCAGTCACTGACTTATTAGATTTTGCTAAGGTCAATTTAGAAAAAGTTTCGCGTCTAGTGATTGGCGGGCCTATGATGGGCTTTACCATTCAAGACACTGAAACACCGATAATTAAAAGCAGCAACTGCATTCTTGCAGCGGCAGAACTCGAGCTTGCACCTGTGGCCGATCATCATGCATGCATTCGCTGTGGTATGTGTGAGGTAGCATGCCCGGCTGAACTTCTTCCCCAACAATTGTTTTGGTTTGCCAAGGCTGAAGAATTTGAAAAAGCTCGTGATCATAACTTATCAGACTGCATAGAATGTGGTGCTTGCGCTTTTGTTTGCCCAAGCCAAATTCCCTTAGTGCAGTATTATCGGTTTGCCAAAGGCAGGTTAAAGCATTTGGATCATGAAGCCCAGATTGCAGAGCAATCGCGTATTCGCTTTGAAAATAGAGAACAACGCTTGCTTGATAATCAATTGGCCAAAGAAGAAAAGCGTAAAGCTAGAGCAGAAGCCGCAGCCGCAGCTCAAGCTGCTAAACGCGCAGCCAACCCTGATCAAGAAGATCCTATAAAGGCAGCTATGGCGCGCGTAGCAGCTCAAAAGCTTGAAAAAGAAAAAGCAACGAAGCCCAAAACACATGCAGAGGTTTACAAAGAGTTAAAAACAGCGGCCGCAATAACACGTACCAAGCTGAACAAGACTGCAAAGGCCCTAGCCGATGCAAAAACGAAAGGCCTGGAACTCGAGTCTGAACTACAAGCCACCTTTGATGAGCTTACTATTAAAGCTGATCAAGCCAAAGCGGCGCTTGCAAACTATGAAGCTGAACAAGGCTTAGATCCAGAAAAGGAAAAAGAGCTTCAGGTAGCTGTTGCTAAAGCCAATGCAGCCGTTCGCAAATTAGAAAAGTCTTTGGCAACTGCTGAAGACTCAAAAGCAGTTGCAGCTGAAATTGAGTTGGCCATGGTCACTTTAGAAAAAGCAAACAAAGCATTGTCTGACCATCAAAACATTGTGAAATCGCCTTCCACTGCGACTAAGGAGCCATAACTATGGGGCTGATTAATTTGTCCTCGCCGCATCACCATAGCATGAGCAAAACCTCTAGGGTCATGGCTTTGGTGTTGCTTGCTACTCTACCTGGGCTGGCAGTTCAGAGCTATTTTTATGGTTACGGCACGCTCATCACTCTCGTTTGGGCAAGTGTTCTAGCGCTGGGTTTTGAAGCCGCTATTTTAAAGCTTAGAAAGCGTCCAATTAAACCTTTTTTATTAGATGGCAGCGCTTTAGTAACGGCATTTTTATTAGCGCTAGCCCTACCGCCCTTTAGTCCTTGGTGGTTGACCTTGATTGCAATTGCCTTCTCTATTATTTTTGCAAAACACCTTTATGGTGGTTTAGGCAGTAATCCTTTTAACCCTGCTATGGTAGGTTATGCTTTGTGTTTGATTTCATTTCCTTTGTCAATGACACAGTGGGCAGATGCGCACAACACTTTATCCATTACTGAGCAGCTAAACTGGTTTTTATTTGAGGAAATAGACGGCGGTATTGACGCTTACACAAGGGCCACGGCGCTTGATATTATGAGCCACACCAATGGCTTAACACTATCAGAAGTGTTTGAAACCAATGCCGACATAGCCATCAGCCTTAGTGCTAGCATGTGGGTCAATATTGCCTACCTAGTAGGCGGCATAGGCCTTATTGCAGCTAGAGTGTTCACTTGGCATGCGCCTATGGCAATGCTTGCAGGCTTGGGCTTGTGTGCTGGTTTGTTCCATATGGGAGAGCCTGACCTTTACCCATCTATGACACAACACCTGCTAACAGGTGCCACGATGCTGTCGGCATTTTTTATAGTCACAGATCCGGTGAGTGGTGCCACTAGCAGAAAAGGAAAGCTTATCTTTGGCGCAGGCGTTGGCATATTAGTGTTTATTATCAGAAGTTATGGCAGTTACCCAGATGCGTTTGCGTTTGCAATCTTGTTGATGAATTTATCAGCTCCTCTCATTGATACCTACACTAAACCCAAGGCCTACGGACATCAAAGAAAGAATTCAACCCAAGGTGGCAGCCAATGAGCGATATCAAGGCTAAGAATATACTCTCATCGGTGAAAGCAGGCGCTATTGGATTAGGTATCTTCGCCGTAATCGCCTCTGCTGCAATCAGCGTGACTTATATTGTAGGCAATGACGCCATCACAGCAAACAAAGCAGAAGCTAAGGCTAAAGCTTTATCTGAGGTCATGCCTTTGTCATTATATGATCAAAGTTTGTTGTCTGAAGCCATTGTTTTGTCAGACCCAAAAGCACTGAACCTTGAAGTGGGTAGCCTAGCCTATGCCGCTTTAAAAGGTGGCCAAAAGCAAGGCGTAATTTTGCCGGTCATTGCTAAGGACGGATACAGCGGCGACATTTCACTTTTGGTGGGTATCGATAAGCAAGGTTTAATCCAGGGTGTAAGAACCATTGAGCACAAAGAAACCCCAGGGCTAGGAGATAAGGTGGATCGTAAAAAATCAGCTTGGATAGATTCATTTATCGGCCGCTCTCTCGCTAACACCACAAAAGATGATTGGGCCGTTAAAAAGGATGGCGGTGTATTCGATGGGTTTACCGGCGCTACTATTACGCCAAGGGCGGTCGTTAATGCAGTGCGCAACAGCTTAGTTTACCATCAGCTTAATAGCGCCGATTTATACAACCAAAAAGCAGGTCAATAACATGGCAACCACCCAAACAAAAATTGTGATTGATGGCTTATGGACCAATAACCCTGCCTTAGTTCAGCTACTAGGGTTATGCCCACTGTTAGCCGTAACGGGTAGCGTGGTCAATGCGCTTGGGTTAGGTTTTGCAACCTTACTTGTGCTTGTGGGCTCAAATCTTTTGGTGTCGTTAATTAGAAATAGAGTTGCTGATGATATCCGTTTGCCTGTATTCGTAATGATTATTGCAGCCTTAGTGACCATTGCTGAATTAACCATGCAAGCCCTCACCTATGAGCTATATCAAATTTTGGGAATTTTTATCCCACTTATTGTGACCAACTGTGCCATTTTAGGTAGAGCGGATGCCTACGCTAGAAAGAACCCGCCTCATCTTGCTGTATTAGATGGTTTAAGCATGGGGCTTGGGTTTGGTGTGGTATTGGTTTTGCTTGGCGCAATGCGGGAATTACTGGGTCAAGGCACTTTATTCGCAGACATGGATCTTTTACTTGGACCCATGGCTAAAGACTGGACTATTGTGTTTATTGATGAATATCGTGGCTTTTTGTTTGCCGTGCTTCCCCCTGGCGCTTTTGTTGGTATGGGACTTATTATTGCGGCTAAAAACACTTTTGATCATTACCAAACCCTGCAAAAACAAAAGTCTAAGCCTGTCGTTGAGGCTGGCAGTAAGCGTGTAAGAGTCACTGGCACCATTGCTTAAGTAGATGATGATGGTAATGGTATGAATAATCTTAAACGTGAACAAATTTTTGCCAGACTTAAAGCGGAAAACCCAGAGCCACAAACTGAACTCAAATTCACTAATCATTACGAATTGTTAGTGGCAGTGGCTTTATCTGCACAAGCCACTGATGTGAGTGTGAATAAAGCCACTGATCATTTATTTAAAGTCGCCAACACGCCACAAGCCATGCTAGACCTAGGTTTAGACGGACTCAAAGAACATATAAAGACCATTGGTCTATACAATAGCAAAGCAAAGAACGTTATTGCAGCAGCTCAAATGCTAGTGACCGAGCACAATGGCATTGTCCCAGATAATAGAGAAGCCTTAGAGGCCTTGCCTGGCGTTGGGCGAAAAACAGCCAATGTTGTTCTTAACACGGCCTTTAGACAAATTGCGATGGCCGTTGATACTCATATATTTCGATGGTCTAACCGCACTAGGGTCGCTCCAGGTAAAGATGTGGTTGAGGTTGAAAAAAAGCTACTTCGCTTTGTACCAAAAGAATATTTACTAGATGCGCATCATTGGATGATCTTACATGGTCGTTACGTATGTGTAGCAAGAAAGCCACGTTGTGGCTCATGCACTATTGAAGACTTATGTGAGTTTAAGCAAAAAACAGTTGACTAAGTTAGCCAATCACAACTTGGCATTTATGAAAAACTGAACCATACTCTTACTCCAAACATAACAATAAAACGAATCTGCCCCATGCTAAGGTTTTTATTTCGATTCATCCTGCTTCCATTGTTTGCCATCCTCATTATTGGCTATGCAGCTATTCCTTTTTGGGCACCTATTGTTGTAAAAATGTTATTGCCCAATAGCTTTAACCAAGTGAAAATCACGTTAGGCTACCCGAGCCACAACACCTGGCGCATGGAAGAGCTAAACTGGCAACAAACCTATGAGCAAGGCACCTATGAGGCCTCGTTGAACCAAGTTGAGCTTGGATATAGTTGGCAGACCTTGCAGCAAGGCCAATGGCCCCTCATTAACATCACTAACGCCTCCGCTTCGATTAAAGCAGCCCCGCAAAGTTTATCAAACACACCAGGTTTGGCGCTCTTACCCAGTCAATGGCTTAAGACATGGCCTGTATTTTCGGTGGCAAGATTCAACCTTGACATCACAGCTGATGGTGAGAGCTATGCGTTTAGTGGCCAGATGGATAACACCACAGAACGATTGAATGTGCTCAGCAAAATATCGATGCCGATGGATCAAAATTTATACTTAGATGCCACTTTAAAACCTGATGATCAAGTAGAAGCAAAGTTATTCTCGGCCCAAAGCACCTCACCCGTAGCAAAACTGACTTCCCTGATCAAACGCAAAGGCAGTGATTATATCTGGCAAGGCCAAGGCGCAGTTAACCTTGCTTATGGGCAAACTATGCTGGCACATGTTTTACCTTTAGATTTTTCTGAAACTAGGATTACTCAAGGAAAAGTGAATAGCCATTGGAAAATTAATCTGCCTCAAAGCGTCGCTCATGATGCAAAAAAGCAATTTTCAAATTGGTTAGCAAGTGCTTCTGGTGAACTTCAAAGCCAGATACAAGTTGAAGCTAGCAACCCTAATGTAAAAAATCTATTCGTGGATGCAAGCCTTACTCAGGTATTAAACCAAGGTGAAGATCCCCAATGGCGGCTTAACCAAGGCAGCACTATGAGGGTTACACCCGTATGGGATAACACAAAAATAGACCCTACATTATACCAATCGCTGCTGTTAGAGCAGGCTCAGCTCACCTTCAGCGCTGACACCCCCATAATTGTCGAACGGTTAGTTGAGAGTAACCTCTTGGGGACCCAATCAGGTTTGGCATTTAAGGGCGATATTAACGCTACTTTAGAAAATACTCACTCTGTGTATCAGGTATTTGGACAACTTACCGACCTGCAAGTTAATAACCTTAATCATTGGCAAGGACTGGCTAACTTAAGTGGCTACTACATTGCGGAACAAGGAAAACGCCCATGGATGCAACAATTACCCCTTGACCTGCGCCAGTTGCAATTTTTAACCCAAGTGAAATTTGATTTTGATCCAAAGCAATGGCAATTTGAAGTGTCGCCAAATAGCAAAATATCTGCGACACAGGTCGTTAGTCGAAGAGAAGCAGGCACTGTGCAACTATTTGCGAGTGATAAACTAAATTTATCCAACCAAAATAGTATTCGTCTGAATTACCTGCCCGATAACGATTATTGGAGCTGGTCAAATTTTGACATTCACCTGAAGCCAGAATCTATTCCAAGCCAAGGCCTAGAAGTCACCTTCAAAGAGGGTTCAAGCATGCTCACCAACAGGCCCTTAAATGGTGAGTATAAACTGTTACCTACTTTGATAAACTTGCCCAAATGGCCATCTTTTCAGGCGATCTCCTCAGGTAAATTTAGCTGGTTTGATGAAGAACTAAAAATTGATTTCTCATCAAAGCTACCTCCGTTTTCTGAAGATATAAATGGTTCATACACATGGCGTGCTAACGATGTAGAACATGCTTTAAACATAAGCGCGAATAAGGTCGATTTAGCGTCGCTAGTTACAAGTATTAGAAATGACGCTCATTTATTTAGCCCGGTAGGAAAATTACTCAACAAAGTTACTAACGGGCAAGTGGATTATAGTGCCGATTGGCAATGGGGCAAGACCTGGGCTAAAGCATCACAGGCGCTAAATTATTCTAATGTAGACCTTTCAGCCTTTGATATGAATATTAATAGCTTAAATGGCCGCAGCTTGTTTGAGTATAGCGTGGGTACTAAAAATGCTGCACCAGATACGCAGCCTAAAGTGAGTCTAGAAGGCTCCCATAAGCTCAAAGCAAAGAAGGTTAGCTTTAGTCTCAAACCCTTTGGGCAATTGCTCAACGTTGCAACCAACTTCCAGACCAAAGGCGAAAACACTAGAGTGACTAAGCTCAATGATTTTAGTGCACAATGGTTAGGTGGTACGCTATCAACTTCAAACGCAGCACCCAATCAGCAGGCGTCAAGCTTAATTATTGTCGATGTAAAAGAACTTGCCCTTAAGAATTTAGTAGCGCTAAGCAACAGTGATGGAATTACAGCAACAGGGCAATTATCAGGCACAGTCACAATGACCCTCGACTCAGTGGACCTTGATCAGCCGAATATTGACTTTGATAGCGCTTCTTTATCAAGCACAGGTAAAGGCACGATCGTTTATCAAGGCACAAGCCAAGCGAGTAGCTCAGCTGAGGCGCAGTACCTCCAAGAAATTTTAAGTCAATTTGACTATGACAGTTTGTCTGCCAAGGTTTACAACGCTGAAGATGGAAACTTAGAGCTCATCACTCAAATTAAAGGCTCAAACAAAGCCTTTCAGAAAGGCCAAAGCGTAGACTTCAGCCTAACCCTAACCCCAACCCTTAGGTAAACAAGCGGTTTATGTAAGCTAGCGGATGGAGTGGTTTAGCACCACTTTTGATGGCTATTTGGCTGCGGCACGAATACCCAGTGGCAAGCACTACTCCGCTCTTTTCTATAGAGCTTTGAACCTCATCTTTCCAGCTCAAATCGTATAATGAGTGAGCTACGCTTTGATGCTTAGCTTCATGGCCGAAAGTTCCTGCCATGCCGCAACAACCAACGGCAGGTGTTGCCAAATTTATCGAAAACTTGGCGAAAATAGTCTGCCAATCTGAAGAGCTTGAGGTAACTAGCGCCCGTTCAGAGCAATGCCCTAGCAATGATACCTGGGCGTTTGAGTGCTCATCTATTTGCAATTGTGATGGCAATGTCACGTTTTCCAAATGATTAACCAACCATTCTTGCAACAAAGAAACCTCTGGAACCTGCCCCCCTAGCCTTTGTTTATATTCATCCCGGTAGGTTAAGCCCACACTTGGATCAACAGCCACTAAAGATAAACCATGGTTTTGCGCCTCTGTAAGCTGATGCACAACCTTAGCCGCTTGACGATCAAACGCATTCAAAAAGCCTTTAACATACATAGGCTTGCCAGAGGGCAAAAGGGGCAATACGACCGGTGAAAAACCTAAATTAACCAAACACGATAATATTTCTTCTAACTGAGGTAAATCATAACAACTACTGAAAACGTCTTGCACGATCACTGGATGACGTTTTTTCTGGTCATCAGACAGGGCATCAAAGTTGACTTGGTGCCAAAGCTTAACGCCATCTCGCTTGGCTAGGTGTTTATAGTTATACCCATGAACCTTAGGCATGTTTACCATTCCAAACAGCTTTTCAACCACCCATTGACTTGGCCCAAACGAAGTCAAAGCATTGCTTAGTTTGGCGGATTTACTACTGTACAAGCCCAGTTTCTCAACCATAGCCACCGCATAATCACCAAGTGGTCGTTTATGACGGCTATGGTATTTCTCAAAAAAACGGCTACGATATGTGGGAATATCGACCTTAATAGGGCAAGCAGTAGTACATCCCTTACAGGCTAGGCAGGTTTGCATGGACTCATACACTTCATGTTCAAATTCAGGCTCAGCACCGCCTAGAGATTCTTGACGCAGCCATTCTCTTAGCAAGCTAGCTCTGCCCTTTGGCGATTGTACCCTGTCCTTGGTCGCCTTGTATGATGGGCACATCGTGGCTTCTGGTTGATAATTAAAGCAAGCACCGTTGCCATTACAGGCCACAACAGGTAACCACTCTTGAACGACATCCTCGCCTATTTGTCGATCTTGGCTGCCACGTGTGCGTGGATCATCTACTTTCACAAGTTTATGGTCGCAACCTAAAGGTGTGCATATTTTGCCTGGGTTAAGCTGATTGTGTGGGTCAAACCATGCTTTGATCTGGCGCATGTCTTGATATAACTCTTTGCCAATGGTTTCCTCAGTATATTCGCTTCTAAAGCCTTTACCGTGCTCGCCCCACATAACCCCTTGATACTTTTGCACCAGAGTCTGCACCGCATCTGAAATAATCTTAAGCTTACGTGCGTCCTCTGGATCCCGCATGTTCAGCGCTGGTCTCACATGCAAGCAACCTGCATCAACATGACCGTACATGCCATAGGGTACGCCCATGTCGTCAAGTAATTTGCGAAACTCTACAATGTAATCTGCTAAATGCTCCGGAGGAACAGCGGTATCTTCAACAAATGCGATCGGACGCCTAACACCTGGCCTGTTACCCAAAAGCCCCACGCCCTTCTTACGTAACTCCCAAAAATTTGCCATGTCAGAGGCTTCAGTGATGCGGTTAAAACTTCCGCCCTGCTTGGCTAAATCTTCGCAAATTTTATCCAGTTTTTTACCAAGCGCCTCAGTTTCCATTCCCCCAAACTCAACTAAGTTAATAGCAGCCACATGCTCAGCGCCGTCATTATCTAGGTATTTTGAGACTTTAGGCCAAATAACATCGCCTTTTGCAAGTTCAATAATGGTGTCATCAACCGTTTCAATTGCACTGGGATCCTGCTCTACCAAACGATTAGCATCACGCAGCGCAGCATCAAAGGAAGTATAGCTAAGCACTAAAAGTTCCTTAGCCTTAGGAAGGGGTGTTAGCTTCAATGTAAGCTCTGAAACCAGCGCTAAGGTGCCCTCAGAACCACAAATTAGCTTACTTAGGTCAAACTCATTATCAACACTGACATGGGCTAAGTTATAGCCTGTCATAAAACGATTCAGCTTAGGAAAACGGGCATTAATGGCCTCTTGTTTTTCATGGATTACGTTGCTGACTTGCTGGTATAACTGAGCCTCTTCGCCACCTTTTGCAATTTTTTTACTTAATGCATCATGGGAAAGGCGTTGGGTAATCACATGGTTGCCGTTAGCTAACACCAATTGCAAAGATAGAACATGGTTACTGGTTCGACCATAGATACGCGAGCCCTGGCCACATGCATCTGTGTTTGCCATACCGCCAATCGTTGCCCTATTGCTGGTAGAAAGCGTGGGGGCAAAGAACATCCCATAAGGGCGCAAATAATCGTTCAACTGATCTCGAATCACGCCAGCTTGAACCTTAACCCAGCCTTGCTCAAGATTAATATCAATTATTTTGGTGAGGTATTTTGAACAATCAATAACAAGCCCATCGCTCAAAGACTGCCCGTTTGTACCTGTACCGCCACCTCTTGGGCCAAAATAAATAGTGTTAAAGTCGGTCTTAGCTGCCAACTTAAAGATGGCTTCTAAATCTTGATGATTTTTTGGATAGAGCACCCCTTGTGGCAATACTTGATAAACACTGTTGTCTGTGGATGCAATTAGCCTATCAGCTTGCTGCGGCGTTATGTCGCCAGAAAAGCCACTTTTTTCTAGCTCGTTTAAAAACTTTAAAAAATTTTCCTGAGGCGCAATCATTGAAGCTTTAATCGTCATTTTGGTCTTGAAACTTGTCGCGTATGTAGAGCCTGAATGATACCTCAATACTGACTTTTCTTCCATTCTAAAAAAACACAATACCGCTTAAACATTGGGTTTGCATGGCGTTTTAAGGCTTTTACCTGTATCCTCTCGCGCATCATTAGCACTTATAAAGAGATTTACCATGTCATTTACCGAACTTGGTCTTGAACAACGCCTTTTGAAGGCGATTGATAGCAAAGGCTACAGCGTTCCAAGCCCAATTCAAGAAAAAGCCATCCCCCCCATTTTGGCAGGAAATGATGTCATGGCGGCTGCGCAAACCGGCACGGGCAAGACAGCTGCGTTTACCCTACCCTTATTACAGCGTTTATCCAGCGGCGATCGAGTTCGAGCTAACCAAGTGCGGGCCCTTGTCCTGACACCCACTAGAGAGCTAGCAGCCCAAGTTGGCGAAAGCGTTGCCACCTATGGCGCAGAACTGCCCCTGACGTCTACGGTGGTTTTTGGGGGCGTTAAAATCAACCCACAAATGATGAAGTTACGCCGTGGTGTAGACGTATTGATAGCAACACCTGGCAGGCTTTTAGACCTATATCAGCAAAAAGCAGTTAGATTTGATCAATTAGAAGTACTCATTTTAGACGAAGCTGATCGCATGCTAGACATGGGGTTTATCAACGACTTAAAGCGCATCTTAGCCTTGTTACCCAAACAACGTCAAAACCTTATGTTTTCAGCAACCTTTGCAGACCCAATAAGAGAATTAGCCAAAGGTTTGATGAACAGCCCAATCCAAATTAACGTAAGCCCTGCTAACAGCACCGCAGCAACGGTAAAACAGTGGCTTTGTCCGGTGGACAAGAAACAAAAACCTGCTCTGTTACTTGAATTGATTGTGACCAACAACTGGTCTCAGGTGTTAGTTTTTTGTCGCACCAAGCATGGTTGTAACAAACTTGCTAAATGGCTTGTTGGTGGAGGTGTTAGCGCTGATGCCATTCATGGCAACAAAAGCCAAGGCGCACGAACCAGAGCTCTTGCTGAGTTTAAATCAGGCAAAGTAAAGGTATTAGTAGCAACAGATATTGCTGCGCGCGGCTTAGACATAGAACAGTTACCCCAAGTGGTAAATTTTGACCTGCCTAATATTTCCGAAGATTATGTTCACCGCATCGGCAGAACGGGTAGAGCAAGTCAGACGGGGCAAGCGATCTCACTAGTGTGTGCTGATGAGATTGAATACTTAGAAGCGATCGAGATGCTGATTCAAAAGCATATTGACCGTGAATATATTGATGGATTCCATCCTATTCATGAGCTCCCTGCATCTTCCGACATTCGGGCAATGAGAAATAAGAAGCCTAAAAAACCTAAGCTTAAATCTGCTCAGTTGGGCCTTGAAGCGCCTAAGAAAAGAAAGCCTAAGATAAAATCACCATTATCAACTGCTAATCAACGAAAATCTCAAAATAGTTCAGCGGCCACTTCTAAACCTGCTAAACAAAACCCCTGGGGCAACAAACCAAAAGGCCCTAGCAAACGCCCAGTTCGCTAATCAACCCAGGCTTTGTATGATCGTTAACCCTGGTTATGCTTGAAAGTGGTTAGTGATTAAACACGTGGCAAAAAAAATGCCCTTTGCAAGTTAACCGAAGGGGAAGCGGTTACCTGAAAAGGGCACGGGGTTTTCAATGAATCTATAACTAGGACTGTTAGTTTGAGATAAAGTTCAAAAATTAAATGGCTTGAACCTTTTTCTTTCCACTTTTATTATCAATAAATCCTGTTGGCGCAAGCTGGCTCGCTTCATCTGGAGACAAAACCTGAAACTCCATTGTGTTATAGAGATACTCTTCTCTAAACGGGACTAATCCGTTAGCCAACAACTCTGGGTGCTGCTCTACAACTTCTTCTGAAAAGGGAATAAAACACTGCATATCCAGCTCCTTATGATTACAGATTCTATTAGGGACTTGGAAGATGGATAAACATCGCACCAACAATGGAGAAATAATGGATCTTTTGCTTTTTTTATTCCCTAAACGAAAAAAACCAAGCCTAGGCTTGGTTTTTTAGCTAAAAGCCGGCTATTTTAGTAAGTCGCGGCCTTTACTTGCTTCAATCCTCATGCGCAGAGCATTGAGTTTAATGAAGCCCGCAGCGTCTTGCTGATCATAAGCGCCAGCATCATCTTCCATAGTGGCCATAGCCGCATCAAACAAGCTGTCATCAGACTTACGGCCAATCACATCTACATTTCCTTTGTAGAGCTTAAGCTTTACCGTACCATTTACATATTCTTGAGAGCGATTGATAAGTGCTTGTAACATTTGGCGCTCTTCTGACCACCAATAACCGTTATAAACCAATTTCGCATACCTTGGCATAATTTCATCTTTTAGATGGGCTGCTTCACGGTCCATCGTAATCGATTCAATGGCTCGGTGCGCCTTTAGTATGATCGTGCCGCCAGGGGTTTCATAACAACCGCGAGCTTTCATACCTACATAACGGTTTTCAACGATATCTAAACGGCCAATACCGTTTGCACCCCCAACTTCGTTGAGGTAAGTGAGCACTGTTGCTGGGCTCATTGCTTCGCCGTTAATAGCAACAATATCGCCCTTCTCGAAACCAAGCTCAATGTACGTAGCTTCATCAGGCGCTGCTTCTGGAGATACTGACCAACGCCACATATCTTCTTCAGATGGGTGCCATGGATCCTCTAACATGCCACTTTCATATGAAATGTGCAGCAAGTTTGCATCCATTGAATAAGGCGAAGATTTCTTATTTTTGAAGTCAACTGGAATTTCATGTTTGGCACAGTATTCCATCAAGCTTTCGCGCGACGTAAGGTCCCATTCGCGCCAAGGTGCAATCACTTCTACACCAGGCTTCAAAGCATAGGCACCCAGCTCAAAACGAACCTGATCGTTACCTTTACCTGTGGCCCCGTGTGAAATCGCATCTGCGCCAGTTTCGTTGGCAATTTCAATCAGACGCTTGGCGATCAGAGGGCGTGCTATGGATGTGCCAAGTAGGTATTCACCTTCATAAACAGCATTAGCGCGAAACATTGGGAACACAAAGTCGCGAACAAACTCTTCCCGTAAATCTTCAATGAAGATCTCAGTCACACCCAAAGCTTGTGCTTTTGCACGAGCTGGCTCTACTTCTTCTCCCTGACCTAAATCAGCAGTAAAAGTAACCACTTCACAGTTATAAGTTTCTTGTAACCATTTAACGATTACTGAGGTATCTAAGCCACCTGAATAGGCTAATACTACTTTTTTGATGTCTGCCATAGCAGTGGGTTCCTGTAACAAAAATATTCTGTGTTAATTGGCGCCAAATTATACATGGATGTCAAGAATAGCGCAGCATTTGCAGAAAAAAATTACGCCATTTTTGAGTATTTTATTACCGTTAGTCCTGTTAAAATAGCGAGCTTGAAAGGATCCTTCCAAAGCCACCGAACTCGAGAAACTTCCATGCAATCATTGACGATAATCCGCCCCGATGACTGGCATTTACATTTGCGCGATGGCCAAGTCCTTAGCCGCACAGTGGCCGATACGGCTGCGCAGTTCAGCCGCGCTGTGGTTATGCCTAACTTAACGCCACCTGTTGTTAACACACAAATGGCAATAGACTATAAAGCTCGACTAGACGCACAAAACACATCACTTACTGCGCTGATGACACTTTACTTGACTGACAACACTAGCGCAGAAGAAATTCAAAAAGCCCATGACTCTGGCGTTGTAAAAGCCGTGAAGTTATACCCTGCAGGCGCGACCACCAATTCGGATGCGGGTGTCACAAACATTAAAAACATTTACCCCGCCATCCAAAGGTTAGAAGAATTAGGGATGCCTTTGCTGGTTCATGGCGAGGTCACCCAGGCCCATGTGGATATTTTTGACAGAGAAAAAAGCTTTATCGATCAACATCTAGTCCCTCTGCTAGAACACTTCCCCAAGTTAAAATGCGTTTTTGAACACATTACCACTCGTGAAGCTGCGCAGTTTGTGGCAGGTGCTAGTGATCTTGTTGCAGCGACCATTACTCCGCAACATTTGCTGTACAACCGCAATGATATGTTAGTTGGTGGTATTAAAACCCATTTATATTGTTTACCTGTGTTAAAGCGCAATATTCACCAGCAGGCCTTGCAGGATGCCGTCAGTGAAGGCACCAAAAAGTTCTTTCTTGGTACTGATTCAGCACCCCACGCTCAAGGTGCCAAAGAGTCCGCGTGTGGGTGTGCAGGTTGTTATTCCTCGCCTGCGGCTATGGAGCTATACGCCCAGGCATTTGAATCATTTAATGCATTAGATAAACTTGAAGCCTTTGCTAGCCTTAACGGTCCTGATTTTTATGGCTTGCCTAGAAACACTGACACCATCACATTAAAGCGTGAAAGCTGGGAGATCCCATCAAGTTTAAGTTTTGGCAACGAATTGATTATTCCTCTGGGTGCAGGCCAAACTATAAATTGGAAACTGGAGGCCTAATCCAATGATGAAAGATCGTTTTCGAGGTTATTTACCCGTTATCATTGATGTTGAGACTGCGGGTTTTAACAGCCACACAGACGCCCTTCTTGAAGCCTCTGCTGTCATTATTGATATGGATGAAGATGGCTTACTTTATGCCAAAGAAACCATAGAGTGTCATATTGAACCCTTTGAAGGAGCTAATTTAGAGCCTGCTGCACTAGAATTTACTGGGATCGATCCTTCAGACCCAAACCGCGAAGCCATTGGCGAGCGAGATGCGCTTGATCAACTCTTCAAACCTATTCGAAAAGCGCTAAAGGCCAGTGAATGCAAGCGTGCAATACTTGTGGGCCACAACGCAGCCTTTGATTTGAACTTTTTAAATGCTGCAGTCCATAGAGCCCAGCACAAACGTAACCCATTCCATCCGTTCTCTTGTTTTGATACAGCGACTCTTGCTGGCTTGGCTTATGGCCAGACTGTGTTAGCCAAAGCATGCGCGGCAGCTGACATTCGCTTTAGCAATGAAGAAGCACACAGCGCCAAGTATGATGCTGAAAAAACGGCTGATTTGTTTTGCACCATTGTCAATCGTTGGAAACAACTTGGTGGCTGGCAGGCAGAGGATGATGAATTCCCTTTTGCTGGTTTAGATTAAGCGCTCAAACTCTATTAAATTTAGCGCCCCCTAATCATTATTGGGATTCGTGTCTAGGCCGTGTAGCTTGGCGTGCTCACAGCTACCTGGAACAGGCTCATATCCGCCCTTAGCAAAGGGATGACACCTCAAAATGCGCCAACTCCCCATTGCAAACCCTTTAGCCGCACCGTGTAGCTTTATTGCTTCAATGGTGTAGCTTGAACAAGTGGGATAATAACGACAGTTACTGCCAAGCATAGGGCTTATAAGATACTGGTAACCCTTAACAAGCTGGATCAGGATCTTAGCACTTAACCTAACCGGTTTAGTTTCAGCCATTTTGTTACACCAGCAACACGGGCAGTTTAACTCTAAACATCACGCCCTCTGGCCGCTCTAAATTGTGGGCAGAAACGCTGCCACCGTGGAATTGGCTAATAAGACGAACTATATAGAGACCTAACCCAAAATGTGCGTGGCCTGCACCTGCTGTTCTGGCTGAGACCATAGAGTTAAACATACCTGAAATAAGAGAGGGTGGAATGTTTGGGCCCACGTTGTCTACTTCTAGATAACAATCGTAATCTTGTTGGTACAAGCGCACTGTAATCAAGCTCTCAGGTGATCTAAAGTCGCGCGCATTATCCAGCAGTTTATCCAGCAGTTGTTCAATGCGATAATCGACTCCTGCTATATAAATAGAACTTTGATGAGCTTCAAAAACCACGTCGGCGTGCTCGCCCAAAGTACCTGGGTTTTGGTGATGCACATAGGTTTTTACCAAGTGAAGTAAGTTCAGTGGTTCTAGCTCATCTTCGTGCAATGCTTGCTCAAGGTTAGCCGCATCCGCTAGTTTTTCTACGATAGAACTTATCTTCACCAAACCGCGTTGCGTGCTGTCTATATAGCGTTGCTGACCTTCGCCTACACCATGTGTTTGTAGATTCTCTAGCGAAGTCATTGCCGCATTCAAGGGGTTGTTCACTTCATGACGCAGCGTGCGCGGCATGGTATTCATAAATTCTTGGTGCTCGTGCAGCCTTGCAACTACGCCAGAAAAACTTCGAGCCAAATCACCAATTTCATCACCTGAACCCATTTCATTGGATAACCGATTGGTTTTGAGCCTGCCATCGATATCAACAATTTGCTGCGCTTCTTTACCTAAACGTCGGATACGCACGGCTTGGCGCCATAAAAACAACAACAACACCAGAAGAATCGCGAGCATGGTAGAAAAACTTAATAATGCGATATTTTCCATCGCTTGGCGCTGCAACCCTAAAATCTGAGCAGTGGATTGTTTAATCAGCACTACCCCCAAAAGCTCACCTTCCTGATCTACTATGGGTGCAGCCACCGAAAACACTTGTTCTGTGGGGCCTTTATGCCAGCGCCCACTGACAAACTTTTTATCCAAGGCCTTATTGAGCAAATCTCGCTCTTGGGTGGCTGCTTGAACTGGGTTGAGGTAGGCTGGAATGGCGATAAACCAGTCTAGCCCTTTATTCAAAAAGCTTTGAACTCTTTCCAAGAAACCTTGGGGCTTTACTTTTTCAGCAACGGCTGGGCTAACTTGACCCACGCTAGCTCGCACCTGCAAATTGTTGTCATAGATAATTATCTGAGAATCTGATCGACTTAAACTTGATAGAATTTTATTAGCTTCTGGGGCTCGCATAGCCAATAAATTAAAATGACTTTCTACCGTAGTATCGGCACCTACAAGTGTCTTTAAATGCCGCATCGATCCATCTTCGCTGTCTACATCCGCTACCGCTAAGCCAAATTCTTGACGTTGATTCAAAAAGTACTTAGGTAAGGCAAACTCAACCAAGTAGCCATCTACTAGGGGGCGCATTACAGCTTGAATGATAAAAGATGAAGATGGATTAGCATATCGTGAGGTGGACCAATCTTCTTTTACATACCAGACTTCCATTGGGCCGGCTTGTGTTGCGACCATCACCAAGCGACGTTTATTACCGTTTCTGTCAGGTAACGTCAATCTCAGATGATCACTTACATCCAGTTCTGACGTGCCTTTAACGCGGTTAACTATGACGTCATCTTGAATACGAACCAGACCATATATACGGTCATCTTTTTCGCCCAGCAATAGGCTATAACCATCCTCACTGCCTTCATCCGCTCCAAAATACTTCGCAAATAATTGGTAATCAAGCCATTCACTGGTGTAACCATCAACCTTTGCAGGACCTGTTAATAAATGACTAAATACTACCTGCTGGCTATCTAAGTAAGGCAGTTCTGCCAATAAATCATCTCGGCCTTGAAATAAGGTCACTATGCCCCTGGCTAGCTGTTCTTGGGCTTGAGTTTGGCCCTCAATCATGAACACCCGCGTTTCCGCCACAAAACGATACGAAAGCCATGGAATACTCACCAGCACCAAGGCAAATAACAACACTTGCGCATTGATCCTGAACCTTAGTCGCCTAGAGAAAAAAGACATTACTTGTCTGACCAGCGGTAGCCCATACCGTACTCTGACTTTATTGCATCAAAACTAGCATCGATTTTTTTAATCTTGCGTTTTATATTGCGAATATGAGTACTGATGGTGTTGTTAGAGACATAGTGCTGATGCGTTGCTTGGGCAAGCGTATCGTAGGTGAGAATATTACCTGGTCGATGGATTAAAGCTTCTATCATACGAAATTCGGTGAGGGTGAGGCCCTTAATTTCTTCGTCCATCCATCTAGCTTGTCGGCTCTCTTCAAGCATTTGAAGATGCCCGACTGTTTTAATTTTTTGATCGTCTGCGTCAGTATTAACCACTCTAATGTCACTTAAACGCACTAGCGTTGCGACTTTTTCGGCTAGAAAATCCAACGAAACGGGTTTGGGTTGGTAATCCCAAGCACCCATTCTTAATCCTAAGATACGATCTATTTCCCCGACTCGTTCTGTTAGAAATAACACCGGTAGTTCTGGGTGAAGCTTGAGTAGCGCAGCACACAATTGGAATCCCGCATCAATATTGTCATCCATAATGATGTCTAGAATCACAAGATCAGGGCGCATCGTTTGCATGCCCTCTTCGGCCGCCTGTTTACCGGCAAATGCGGTCACCTGATAACCACGCTGCTCTAGGGCAAATTGATAGTTATCCCTTTGGTCTGGATCATCTTCTACAATAACAATGTGCTTTGCCAAATGAAGCTCCTTTGTTCAATTAACTTTGCAAACGTTTTTCAAGTAACTCAAGCGTATGTTGCAAGGTCTTTTTAGTTTTCTTCTTAGCCCCAGAAATTTGCGTATTCAAATCAGTCATCACCGCTTCTTTTGCAGCTTTAAAATCATCACTTGATTCAATTTGTTTAATTAATTCTTCAATCTTAGTTTCAATTTCACGTTGTTCTTGCTGCGCTCTTTGCTTCGCAATTTCAATCGCTTTAGCCTTACCTGCGTCCACCTTCGCTTGCTCTTTTGCAGTGAGCTCTTTTTTAGCTTTAGGGCCTGATTTTTTGCTGCTGGTGTCATTAACCAGCGACATAATACCCACGGCTGAGCGCAACTCATCCATGAAAGGCTGGCTATGAGCACGGGCTTTAGCTGCGCCTTTTTGCAGCTCTGCCTCAACAAAGCCAGGGTCTTTCATAATTTCATCGTAACGGCTTCTAGCTGGGGTTAAATAATCATTTAAATATTCAAACAACAAGCCTTTCATCTCTCCCCAGCCGATGCCATTGGCATAGGCGTTTCTAATCGCCAAAGTTTCGTTTTTACTTGCAAAAGCACTAAATATTTCAAATAAAGTACACGTATCAGGGTCCTTGGGCTCACCTGGTTGTAGGCTGTTGGTCTTAATTTGGAAGATCAGTTTCTTAAGCTCATCTGCAGGTGCAAACAAAGGAATAATATTACCGTAGCTTTTACTCATCTTGCGGCCATCTAAACCAGAAAGTACTTTGGAGTCACCTTCTTCAACTAAAGCTTCTGGCAAAACGAAATGTTCACCGTAGGTATGGTTAAAACGCATCGCAATGTCACGACACATTTCAATGTGCTGAATTTGATCCTTAC
Organism: uncultured Oceanospirillaceae bacterium; assembly: GCA_964022265.1. GTDB lineage: Bacteria > Pseudomonadota > Gammaproteobacteria > Pseudomonadales > Balneatricaceae > Njordibacter. The sequence goes on from CAXHZX010000004.1 coordinate 36,419, forward strand.
CCACAGGAATTGTATGCGCATTAAACATCAAAATGTCGGCAGCCATCAAAATGGGATAGCTAAATAAACCCATATTAATGCCTTGATCAAGATCACTACTACCTTGTCGCTGATTTTCATCAACCGAAGCTTTGTAAGCATGGGATCTATTCATTAGGCCCTTGGCCGTCATGCAAGTCAAAAACCACGCTAATTGTGGAATTTCGGGGATATCCGATTGACGGTAAAAAGTGGCCTTGTCTGTGTCCAAACCAAGCGCCAACCAAATCGCTGCTATTTCTCGGCCAGATTGGTGCAGCATTTGTGGATTTTGACATTTAATTAGCGCGTGATAATCAGCAAGAAAATAGAAGCTGTCGGTGTCCAGTTGCTGGCTGGCAGCTACTGCAGGCTTTAAAGCGCCTAGGTAGTTTCCAAGGTGAGGTGTTCCGGATGTGGTGATACCAGTAAGCACACGTTGTTTGGCTTGCATGAATTGAGTCTACTTTAAACGTTAAAATAACTATTATACACAGCCGTTTATGCCTGTGTTAGTAGAATACTGCGTCAATTAGATGTGCACCTTTAATCAATGGTAATTCGACATTTTAATAATCCAAAAATAGCCATCAATAATTCATATGATTCATATTAAACAAGACCTCAAATTACAACGATTAAATTGCTTGCACCTGCCTTAATCCATGGTTAAGGTAAGGTCTCATAAAAATTTAACCAAGGCATTATGATGGAACAAATAGCGACATTTGGAGCAGGTTGTTTTTGGGGCGTTGAAGCACTTTTTGCAGCCAAAAAAGGCGTCATTGAAACTTCTGTAGGTTACATGGGTGGTCATACACCAGAAGTAGATTACCAAGCCATATGCCAAGGTGATACAGGCCATGCTGAGGTAGTTCAACTCAGCTTTGACGACAGTGTTATTACCTACGAAGACTTATTGTTGTTTTTTTGGGGCAACCACAACCCAACGACGCCAAATCAGCAAGGCCCAGATTTTGGCACTCAATACCGATCAGTGATCTTTTACCACAGTGAAAGCCAAAAAGAGCAAGCTGAAGCCATGCTCGCGGCACTCACCCAAAATGGCGTATTTAATGCTCCGATTGTGACGATTATTGAGCCTGCTGCAAAGTATCATCTAGGTGAAGAGTATCACCAAAAATACCTTTTAAAGCGAGGCCAAGCCAGCTGTTCACTTTAATGTTTTAGCGCTCGATAAATAAAGCTATCATGCTTCGATAGTGCGAGTCGCTTTTTGACAAGTGAACGATAATTTCCATGGGTAAAATTTGCCCGTTAAATTACGCTTAGACACATATTTTTATTCTAAGAAAACCACCCTATTCTTCTGGAGCAAACACATGAAAACATCTGCTAAAGTCGTCGTAATTGGCGGTGGTGTAGTTGGTGCAGGTACTTTGTATCATTTAGCCAAAAAAGGCTGGACTGACGTTGTTATGGTAGAGCGCAAAGAGTTAACCTCTGGTTCAACCTGGCATGCTGCAGGTTTGCTTCCTTTGTTTAACATGAGCTATTCGGTGGGTAAGTTACACCAGTACTCTGTTAATTTTTACCACGAACTTGAAAAAGAAACCGGCATGAACGTGGGTTTTTCTGTAGTTTCCAACATTCGCTTGGCTAACTGTGAATACCGCATGGATGAATACAAGTATTACTCCGGCGTCGCAAAGACAGTAGGTGTAGAAACAAAGTTTCTAAGCCCAGAACAAGTAAAAGAAGCATGGCCTTTGTGTAACATAGAAGGTTTGGTAGGCGCTATCCAACACCCTGATGATGGCTATATTCAGCCAGCAGACTTAACCCAAGCTTTGTGCAAAGGTGCAAGAGACATGGGTGCAGAAATCTACCGATTTACCAGTGTAACAGCCATTGAACAGCAAGTTGATAATACCTGGATCGTTAAGACCGACAAAGGTGACATCGCTTGTGAACACGTTGTTTCATGTACCGGCAGCTTTGCCCGTAAAACCGGTGAAATGGTAGGTTTAGACATCCCAGTTATTCCCGTAGAACATCAATTTATTGTCACTGAGCCACACCCAGAAATTTTAGAACGCAAACAACAAGGCTTGCCTGAAATGGGTGTATTGCGCGAGTCAGATGGCGGTTATTACCTACGTGAAGAAGCAGGTGGTTTGTTACTTGGGCCTTATGAGAAAGGCGCACCTTGTGTCTACGTAGATGGCCCAGCCGATGATTGCGAGTATGAGCTATTCAATGAAGAATTAGATCGGTTAATGCCACACATCGAATTTTGTATGAATCGTGTGCCGGCGTTTGCTGAAGTGGGCGTAAAAGAAGTTTATAACGGTGCTATCGCCTATACGCCAGATGGAAACCCTATCGTAGGTCCGGCTCCTGGCCTAAAGAACTTTTGGCTCAATGAAGGCCACTCGTTTGGGATCACCGCTGCTGGTGGTGCTGGTTGGCAACTTGCCGAATGGATTATTGATGGTGAGCCTACCGTTGATATGATGGGTGTTGACCCACGTCGTTTTGGCCCTTATGCCAGCCGTGGCTACCTTAAAGAGAAAAACGAAGAGGCCTATGCCAACGTATTCACTACTCACTACCCAGATGAAGAGCGTGAAGCGGCCCGTCCGCTTAAAACAACTCCTTGTTATGATCGCATGAAGGCTCTGGGTGCTGTTTTTGGCAGTGTCTATGGCTGGGAACGTCCTAACTGGTTCCTACCCCATAAAGATTACGCTCTAACAGAACAAGAACTTGCTACAGAGAACGTTGATCAGGTGCTTTGGAATCAAAACTACTCAGAGCCACTTGATGGTGGTCCTATTGTGGAGAAAAACTCCTTTAGACGGTCAAACTATCATGAATTTGTAGGCAATGAATGTAAGCATGTTTCCGAAAAAGTAGGCTTGTTAGATATGTCTGCTTTCGCAAAAGCAATAGTGAAAGGTCCAGGCGCAGAAGCATGGTTGGAATACATCTTTGCTAACAAGATGCCTAAGACCATAGGCCGAATTTCTTTAGTGCACATGCTGACCATCAACGGCGGCGTTCGCTCTGAATACACTGTGTATAAGACAGGTCCGCAAAGCTTTTATTTAGTATCTGCTGGAGCTTTTGAAACCCATGATCATGATTACTTGTTTAAATTAAAACCAAAAGATGGCAGTGTGGACGTACAGCGCGTCACCACGAATACAGGCGTACTGGTTCTAGCAGGCCCTCGTTCTCGAGAAGTATTACAAAAAATCACGGACACTGATTTATCAAATGATAAATTTAAATGGCTCACGGGTAAGAAGATTAACGTAGGTTACGCCACTGCAGAAGCACTGCGTGTTAACTTTGTGGGTGAGCTAGGTTATGAATTACACCACCCGATCGAAATGCAAAACTACATTTTTGATGAAGTCATGAAAGCCGGTGCTGAGTTTGACATCAAACCCTTTGGAATCAGAGCCATGGACAGCATGCGCTTAGAAAAATCCTACCGTTTAATACCTCGCGAAATGTCGATTGAATACTCGGCTATGGAATCGGCTTTGGATCGTTTTGTACGTTTGGACAAAGAAGGCGATTTTATTGGCAAACAAGCCCTCACTGAGTGGATTGAGCGCGGCGCTGAAAACGCATTTGCAACCCTTGAAGTGCATGGCGTTGTAGACGCCGATGCCAGGGGCTCTGAAGCTATCTACAAAGACGGAGAGGTGGTTGGCAGAACAACTTCTGGCGGTTATGGCTGGCGCGTTGGAAAGTCACTCGCTTTGGGAATGGTTAAGCCTCATTTGGCGGCCATTGGTAGCCAAGTTGAGATTGAGATATTAGGTGAAATGTATCAGGCGACTGTGATTGAAGAATCACCTTTTGATCCAAGTAATGAGAAGTTAAGAGCATAACCAACGTCTATCCACTGGGCTAGAAATAATGGACTAAACCAGACATTATTTTAGCCTTGCGGATTTCGTTGACATATGACACAAGGGGTATATTGTGCCCGCAGATAGTGATGTTAGCTTAAGCTAATATTTTATTTTATTTTTAAGTGAGATCATAAAAATGAAAGTTTTAGTTGGTGTAAAACGCGTTCTAGACCCGCAGGTTAAGGCGCGTGTGAAAGCAGACAAGTCAGGCATCGACCTAACTAATGCTAAAATGACAATGAACCCCTTTTGCGAAAACGCCGTAGAAGAAGCTATCCGGCTGCGCGAAGCAGGTACAGTAGAAGAGGTCGTTGCGGTATCTGTAGGCAATGCTAAAGCCGAAGAGACCCTTCGTAACGCGCTAGCCCTTGGGGCTGACCGGGCTATTTTAGTATTAACTGAAGACACCCTTGAGCCTCTAGCCATCGCTAAAGTACTCAAGGCGATTGCAGACAAAGAAAGCCCTGAACTTGTTCTTGTTGGTAAACAAGCCATCGATGACGACTGTAACCAAACAGGCCAAATGGTATCTGCCCTTTTGGGATGGCCACAAGCGACCTTCGCATCGAAGCTTGAAATCGCAGATGGTAAAGCTCAAGTCACGCGCGAAGTAGACTCAGGCCTTGAAACCATTAGCGTAAGCTTACCCGCAGTTATCTCAGCTGATTTACGTTTGAACGATCCTCGTTATGCATCATTACCTAATGTAATGAAAGCTAAGCGCAAACCATTGGAAAAAATAGAAATTAGCGAGCTAGGCCTAGACACAGCAAACCGGATGACAACCATTGAAGTTATGGAGCCACCCGCTAGAGCAGCAGGTGTGATGGTTGAGAATGTTGCAGAGCTGGTTGAAAAGTTACGTAACGAAGCCAAGGTTATCTAAGGAGTAGACATGAGTATTTTAGTGATTGCAGAACACGACAACACCAATCTTGTTGGTGCTACTTTAAACACCGTCACTGCTGCTATGCAAATTGGTGGTGATATTGATGTTTTGGTTGCCGGCAATAATTGTGCAGACGCTGCCAAGGCTGCTTCTGAAATTCAGGGCGTTGCCCGCGTTTTAGTGGCTGATGATGCTTCTTTGGAGGGTTTCTTGGCTGAAAACGTAGCAGATTTAGTGGTTTCTTTAGCGCCAAGTTACACTCACGTACTGAGCGCTGCAACGACCTTTGGTAAAAACTTTATGCCTCGAGCAGCTGCTTTACTGGATGTTAGCCAAATTTCAGAAATTAGCGAAGTGGTGTCATCAGACACATTCGTTAGACCTGTCTATGCAGGCAACGCCCTCGCTAAAGTACAGTCAAATGACAGCGTTAAGTTGATCACTATTCGTGTGACTAAGTTTGACGCAGCAGAAGCTACAGGTGGTAGTGCAGCTATTGAAACTATTTCTGCAGCAGCTGATAGTGATATTTCAAGTTTTGTAGGTGTTTCCGTGTCAGAATCAGAACGTGTAGAGCTGACTTCTGCGGGTATCGTTATTTCTGGCGGCCGAGGCATGCAAAATGGCGACAACTTCCAAATGCTAGAAGGTGTGGCGGACAAACTAGGCGCGGCAGTGGGTGCTTCTCGCGCTGCAGTAGATGCTGGGTTTGTACCAAACGATTACCAAGTAGGCCAAACGGGCAAAGTGATTGCACCAGATCTATATATTGCCGTGGGTATCTCAGGTGCCATTCAGCACTTGGCGGGCATGAAAGATTCTAAGACCATCGTCGCGATCAATAAAGACTCCGAAGCCCCCATTTTCCAGGTGGCGGACTACGGACTAGTGGCAGACTTATTTGAAGCCGTGCCGGAACTTGATCAAAACTTATAGTTTAAGGTTAAGGAAGGTATAAAAAAACCAGACATTGTCTGGTTTTTTTTGCTTTGAAAAATGGGCCTGGTTTTTACAAATTATCAGCACTAATCGCCATGACACTCTCACTGCCACACACTATTGATCGGCGATGACCCTCGGAGCGAGGTAACAAATGATCCAAGAAATAATTCACCGTTGCTAGCTTATTGTCTTTAAACTGTTGGTTTTGTTCTGAAGCAACTAAACTTGCGCTTCTGACCATTTGCCAAGCCCCACACACATACCCACACAACATCAATAAATCAAAGCTAATAGAGCCTGCAAAAGTGACATCCCCTGAAGCTTTAGTAAGCAGCAACTGATAGCTAGATTCTAAACCATCTATGGCCTCAGCCATCATCTCTAGCCTTGGTTGGGTTAACGCGTGGCCATGTATATTAAGATCGTCACGCATCTGTTGTACCAAGTCTGCCATGGCAGCGCCTTGATCAAACAAGGTCTTTCGGCCCACAAGATCCAGTGCCTGAATGCCTGTAGTACCTTCATAGATAGTTAGAATACGGGCATCACGCTGGTGCTGTGCAGCGCCTGTTTCTTCTATGAAACCCATGCCACCAAACACCTGAACCCCAAGCGAGGTTGCCTCTTGTGATACTTCTGTACACCAACCTTTAACGATAGGGATTAATAACCCTACGCGCTTGTGTGCAAGGGCTTTCAAAGCGTCATCCTTGGCTTTATGACTTAAGTCAATTTGCGCCGCCGCAACGTAAGCTATCGCTCTACTTGCTTCAGTAAGAGCGCGCATCGTCATCAGCATGCGTCTAACATCTGGGTGGTGGATAATGGCTCCACGTTGTTTGGTTCCTGGAGCTGCACATTGGACTCTTTCGCGAGCGTACTTTAAGGCACCTTGATAAGCCCTATCCGACAAACTTACTCCTTGAATACCTACTACCAAACGTTCATTGTTCATCATGGTAAACATGGCTGCTAAGCCTTGATGAGGAGCCCCTACTAAATAGCCTACAGCACCGCCATTGTCACCATAACTCATCACACAAGTGGGACTGGCATGGATACCCAGTTTATGCTCTACATTGATGGCAAACGCATCGTTGCGCTGCCCCAAACTACCGTCGTCATTCACCAAAAACTTAGGCACTAAAAATAAAGAGATCCCTTTTACACCCTCGGGTGCATCTGGCAGTTTGGCTAACACCAAATGGACCACGTTTTCAGTCATATCATGATCACCCCAAGTGATGTAGATCTTTTGGCCTTTGATCAAATAATGATCACCATGGGCAGTAGCTGAAGTAGTAATAACCGCTAAGTCTGTTCCAGCGTGGGGTTCGGTAAGGTTCATGGTGCCAGTCCACTGCCCACTAATCATATTAGCAAGGTAAGTGTCTTTGAGCTGCTCACTGCCGTGTGCAGCGACGGCCTCGATGGCGCCAGCAGTCAACATCGGACAAAGGCCTAACGCCATATTTGCAGCGTTGGTCATTTCAGCCACCGGCACCGCAAAACTAAAAGGTAATCCTTGGCCGCCATACTGCTCGTCAAAATATAAGCTACCCCATCCGCCATTGGCATACTCAGTGTAAGCATCCTTAAACCCGGTCGCCGACTTCACACCTGAATCTGTTAATTTGACGCCTTCAACATCTCCAGGCGCATTCAGTGGCGCCCAAACTTGGCTGGATAACTTATTGGCTTCTGTGAGTATGGCCTGCAACAAATCTTCACTTGCATCTTCGTTGCCAATGACTTTTGCAAAATTTTCCAAATCAAGCAAACGATTTACTACAAAATTCATATCTTCTAATGGTGCTTGGTAGTCGCTCATAACATTTGCTCTTGGGTATAGGTGTAAATATAGGAAGGCTTGTACTAATTAAGGTTAATTTTAGCCTGACATTTGTAGCCAGGCGAAATAATGCCTATCATGCTGACCAACGAGTACCAAAGAGAACTCATAAGACTAAAACTAATGGAGCCTATAGTGGACAACAAACACGGATATTACGTAGAAGACCTTTCAGAAGGCATGACTTCAAGCTACGAAAAAACAGTCACGGCCAAGGACATCGAAGCTTTCGCGCAAATTACCGGTGACACAAATCCCGTGCATTTAGATGAAACCTATGCCAAAACAACACCATTCAAAGCCAGAATAGCCCACGGCATGCTAAGCGCCTCGCTGATTTCTACCGTATTAGGCACCCAATTACCTGGACCTGGCTGTATCTACTTGGATCAACAGATTAAATTTAAAGCACCGGTTTACATTGGAGATACTGTTGTTGCTACTGTAAGCGTTGAAGAAATCAACACACGACGAAGCAAAGTCACACTTAAGACCCAATGCCTTGTTAATGGTAAAGTCGTCGCCGATGGGATGGCTTCAATGATGGTAGATAAAAGGGCTTAGGCGCCCTTTATAGTTTGGCCGAAAGACGTCTAATCTCTTCTTCACGCGCTATTAAAGCGCGCTGAAGCTCATTAACTTTGCTGTTCATTTCAAAGTTTTCGGCGTCTCTTGTCTTCAACAAAGTTCTAAGGTCAGTTTCTCGCCTTGTGGTATCTGCTTTATCTACCAACATTCGGTTTTTAAGTTCTTTAATGTCAAACTCTCGTTGCTGAAGTTCACTCTCTAAACGCTTCAAACGATTAGTTGAAGCCAACGCCTGGCTGGTAGACTTAGACATATTACGTGATTGACTCGTAATTTCACCCCGGTATTTTCTAAGCTCTTCTTCTTGACTTCTAATTTGACTGAATTGGGTATCTTGGGTCACTGCGCCCCTTGCAAGCTCACCCTGAAGGTCTTGTATTTGAGAATTAAGGGCCGTTTCTTTTTTGCCCCACTCATCCCTTAGTTTTTCAAGCTGATGACTGTAATAGCTCATCTTGTTTTTTACTTTACTAATGCTCTGTTGATGATGAGCACCCTCTTCCTTCATACGTGTTTCAAGTTGTTTCTTTGCTTCTTCACTACTGGCTTGTGCACGTTGCATTTCACCCTTTGACTCTGCCACTTTATGGGTCATGGCAGAAATATTGGTTTCTGCAGCTTGAAGGTTGCTGCGAAGCATCGCCCGCTCTGCTTCCAAATTTTTTATATTATGCTGAGTTTCGGTTAACTGACCACGCAACCTTTGATTGGACTCTTCTAGCGCTTCAAGCTGTGCTTTAGATAAATAAAGCTCGTCTTCTATAGACGCCGAAGAAGACTTTGAGTTATCCGGTTGTTGCGACGCAATTTCTAGTTCAAGCTTGGCATCTTTAAGGGCATTTTCCCAGATCAGTTGTACAGATTGATACACCGTTTCAGGAACACTTGGACGGTTTTGCTTCTTATATTTGCTAGGCAGACTCACTAGGCTCTCATGTTCTAACCACCATTGCTCGATAGCGTCAGTGAGTTCTTGAGTCACCTCAACATCCAGGTGCCGCGCAACCGAATCTACGCTTATATGTTTACCAGATAGCATTAACTCGTTAGCCACTAAGCTTATCTGTGCTTTATCAATATGTTCACCCATAGGGTTCACGTTTCTCCACTGGTTATAATCAGCCAAATGAATCCTTATTTGGCCCTCATTTAAAGTCTAACCCATTTAACTTAAGCAGGCACCATTTCACGCAGCACAAATTTTTGTATTTTACCGGTCGCCGTTTTCGGTAAAGGCCCAAATACGATGTGTTTGGGCACTTTAAAGCGAGCCATATTGTCTTTGCAATAACCAATCAAATCTTCTTCGGTGGCCCTTGCCTCTGGTTTTAAAGTTACAAACGCACAGGGCGTCTCGCCCCATTTTTCATCAGGCCTAGCAACCACAGCAGCCTCTAAAACAGCTTCATGGCTGTAAAGAACACCTTCAATTTCGATCGACGAAATATTTTCACCGCCTGATATAATGATATCTTTGGCTCGATCTTTAATCTCCATGTAACCATCTTCGTGCCAAACGGCTAAGTCGCCTGACCTAAACCAGCCACCTTCAAACGCCTCTTGAGTCGCTTTTGGATTTTTAAGGTAACCTTTCATTACCATATTACCCCGCATGCAAATTTCGCCAATGGTTTCACCATCTTTAGGTACAGGTTGCATGGTTTCTGTATTCATTACACAGTGATCTTCCTGGGAAGGTCCCCTCACGCCTTGCCTAGATTTAAGTGCCGCTTGTTGAGGCTTACTCAAATCACCCCAAAGGTGTGGCTGCCATTCACAAATGACGCACGCGCCATAAGTTTCTGTAAGGCCATAAACGTGTGTCACCTCAAAGCCTAGCTCTTCCATCGCACCAATAACTGCAGCCGGAGGCGCTGCCCCAGCTGTCATCACCTTCACTTGATGTTGGATGCCTTGTTTGTGCTTAGCATCAAGATTATTAATCATATTAAGAATAATGGGTGCGCCGCCAAAGTGGGTCACTTTTTCCGCTCTAATTAAGTCCAGCATCATCTCAGGCTTTAAGTGGCGTATAAACACATTAGTCCCGGCTAGTAGCGCAGTGGTCCAAGGGAAACACCAACCGTTGCAATGGAACATTGGTACAACCGTCATAAAGATTGGGTATTTAGGCATGTCCCAAGTCAGAGCCATGTTCATCGCGGTAAGATAAGCTCCTCTGTGGTGGTACACAACGCCCTTGGGGTTGCCTGTGGTGCCAGAAGTGTAATTTAAGCTAATCGCCTGCCATTCGTCAGCCGGCATATGCCACTGTGCTTCTTGGTTGCCTTCACTTAACAAAGCTTCATAATCAAGCTCTCCTATTAAGCGACCGCCTTCAAATGTTGGGTCATCAATATCGATGACCAATGGCTTAACACTGCAAAGTGTTAGCGCTTTGGCAACAGTTTCAGAGAATTCCCTATCGACAAACACAACTTTAGTTTCTGCATGATCAAAGATAAAGCCAATGGTGGCTGCATCTAATCGGGTATTAATCGCATTCAGGACCGCACCTGACATAGGAATATTATAGTGAGCCTCAAATAATTCAGGGCCATTGTGTGCAACAACAGACACAGTGTCACCAAGACCGATACCTCTTTTGTTAAGAGCATCAGCCATCGCACAACAGCGCTGATAAGTCTGCAACCAAGTGCGCCGGAGGTCTCCATATACTTGGGCATCTACGCTAGGGTATACCTGAGCCGCGCGCTTTAGCATAGATAAAGGTGACAAAGCTTGGAAATTTGCCTGATTCATATCAAGATCGGTGTTGTACATGAGAGGTTCCTAGGTCATTTCTGATGCATTGCAGCATAACCAAACATGTCGATAAGCACCAGTGGTAGGACGCATAAGTCCGGTAATTAACTTAACCGTTTTACAGCATGCAAAAGCTTCGCATCTAGCGGTGCCTTAACATCAATTTTCTTCTCTGTGCTTGGGTCAATCAGCTTGAGCTGCGCCGCGTGCAAAAAGAGTCGATTTAATCCTAATTGCCGCTGAGCTTGGTTCACTTGATCAACACCGTATTTTGGGTCTCCAACAATTGGGTGTCCCATGTGTTGGCAGTGAACACGTATTTGGTGGGTTCTTCCGGTGATAGGTTTTGCCTCAACTAAGCTAAATTGCCCAAAATTTTTCAACACTCGATATGCCGTAATACTGCGCTTGCCTTCTTGATCGACTCGCACCATTCTTTCGCCGGACTGAACCACATTTTTCTGTAAGGGAGCATCCACCTTTTGGCATGATTTAGGCCAGCCGCCAATGACCAAAGCTTGATATATTTTATCAATGCCACCAGAACGAAGCTGAGCATGGATCGCACGCAAGGTTGAGCGCTTTTTGGCGACCATGATGCAGCCTGAGGTATCTCTATCTAGACGATGAACCAGTTCTAAGGAGCGCTCATTTGGGTATATTTGGCGTAAACTTTCTATTAAGCCCAAATTTACGCCACTACCGCCATGAACAGCCAAACCGTGTGGTTTGTTAATGATGATTAACCCCGCGCTTTCATATAAAACGGCTTCCCTAAGCTGTTTTTCCAAGCCTTTACCCACAGGGGTTGGAGTGTTGGCTTCTGGCAACTTAACAGGGGGCACCCTAACGATATCACCCGGTTTAAGTTTATATTCAGGTTTAATACGGCCTTTGTTAACGCGCACCTCGCCTTTTCTCACAATTCTATAGATCAGGCTTTTTGGGGCCCCTTTAAGCTGGGTTATAAGGAAATTATCTATCCTTTGACCCGCACGATCCTCGTCAATGTGAACGTAGTTTACAGAGGAGGCCGTCAATTCTGGGGGTTGGTTTGGCTTTTGTGGCATAAATAACAAACTAATCGCTTTAGTAATTGCGGGACTTAGGCGCGAATGGTAACATACAGACAGCTGAAACTGAGAAAAAATCAGTTGTTGGGAGTTATTTATTATCCCGAATCAGTGAACGAATTTTTAGGTGGGGCCTGACAAACCCAACCCGTCGATTTTGCCTTTTGAACTCGCTATTTAACGAGCATCGCAAAATCCAAATGAAATAGGCTGTAACTTGGAGTATTTCCAGTTATTTAACGTAAAACCACCCGTTTTACCCAGTTACGGCGAATTAATTTATGCTTGGTGTTTAGGTGAAGATGTACCCTACCCATGGATCGGTTTGAAGAAAGATTAGAGTGCTGAAGTAAGCACATTAGAACAGTTTAGCAAACAATAGAATAAACAGAGCTTCTTAGGTTACAAGCTGCTGGTGAGTTGACATAAAGGTTAACCTGTTGGATGCGTATTGTTAGATAGCCAGACCATTAACATAGTATCGCTTACAAGGTGTAGGCATATTTATCCGAGAAGGTAGCGGTTTCCCTTACCGTGTGGGCTTATTAGCCTGATTGCACACATAAAAATATTAATTGCCGTAGGGTAAATGGGCTTCAAGAAATTGAATACCATGAAAAGAATGTTAATCAATGCAACTCACTCTGAAGAGTTGCGCGTAGCGTTGGTCGATGGCCAGCGTATGTACGACCTAGATATTGAATCTGGCGCTCGTGAACAAAAAAAGGCCAATATATACCGTGGCCGCATCACCCGTGTCGAGCCAAGCTTAGAAGCCGCTTTCGTAGATTATGGTGCTGAGCGTCATGGCTTTTTACCGCTTAAAGAAATCTCTCGCGAATACTTTAAAGACCCATCTCAAAGTGGTCGTTCAAGCATTAAAGAGCTTGTCAAAGAAGGCCAAGAGATTGTCGTTCAAGTAGACAAAGAAGAGCGTGGCAATAAGGGCGCCGCCCTCACTACCTTTATCAGCCTTGCTGGCCGCTACCTAGTGCTCATGCCTAATAACCCAAGAGCAGGTGGTATTTCGCGCCGTATAGAAGGTGATGAACGTACCCAACTGCGCGAAGTAATGAACCAAATCACGGTTCCGTCTGAGTCTGGTGTGATTGTGCGTACTGCTGGCATTGGCCGCAGTGCCGAAGACATCCAATGGGATCTTGATTACCTACAACAGCTGTGGGAATCGATTACAAGTGCCTCTAGCAAGCAACCTGCACCATTTTTAATCTACCAAGAAAGTAATGTGATCATTCGCGCAATGAGAGATTACTTGCGCCAAGACATTGGTGAAGTGCTTATTGATGAACCAAAAGTTTATCAAGACGCTGTAACTTTTGTGCAGCAGGTGATGCCAAGTTACGAGCACAAGATTAAATTCTATGAACAAGAAATCCCGCTCTTTAATCGTTTCCAAATTGAGTCACAGATTGAAACAGCCTTTCAGCGCGAAGTAACCCTACCCTCTGGTGGCGCAATCGTTATTGACCCTACCGAAGCTCTAGTCTCGATCGACATTAACTCTGCTCGTGCAACCAAGGGTAGTGACATCGAAGAAACAGCACTCAACACTAACCTAGAAGCTGCAGAAGAAATTGCTCGCCAACTTCGCTTGCGTGACATGGGTGGTTTAGTGGTGATCGATTTTATCGACATGGGACCGATGCGCAACCAACGCGCTGTTGAAAACAAATTGCGTGATAGCTTAAAGCTAGATCGTGCTCGCGTTCAAGTGGGTCGTATTTCACGTTTTGGCTTGATGGAAATGTCGCGCCAACGTCTTCGCCCATCACTTGGAGAAACTTCCGGCATAGTTTGCCCTAGATGCAGCGGCCAAGGCAGTATCCGTGACGTAGCTTCATTAGCATTATCGATTATTAGGTTAATTAATGAAGAAGCTAGTAAAGATCGCTCGGCAGAAATTAGAGTTGTCTTGCCTGTCAATATGGCGACATACTTACTGAATGAAAAGCGTGCTGAAATTTTAGAAGTTGAAAAGAGCGTGGGCGTTCGAGTTGTTATTATTCCTAACCCACAGATGGATACACCTCATTTTGAAGTGAGTCGTTTACGCGATGACCATGAAGCGGTACAAGCTTCTGAAACAAGCTATGAGATCGACCTAGTTCAACACCATTTTGATGCCAAAGAGTTTGATGCCAAAACCCCAATTGCAATGGAAAAACCAGCGGTTGCAAGTATTCAGCCTGCAAAACAAAAGCCAGCTGCAACTGACAACGCATCAAAAACGACTAAAAATCCTGTTGGCAAGAAGCCTCAGACAATCAGTATGGGTGCGCGCATTATTCGTGCTTTAGGTAGCTTATTTGGTAGCACACCAAAACCTACCAACAAAGCCGCTGCTGCACCTAAGCCTCAAGACTCACGCAATGAAGCGCGTAAAGGTTCTAGAAAGAACGCTACTGGCGACCAAAATGATAACCGTCGCCGTAACCGTAACCGTAATGGTAACGTTAACCGCAGAAATGACTCACGCAACGACAAGCGCGTGGATAACCCAATTGCTGATACGAAAAACCAAGGAAGGCACGAAGACACAAAAAATAACGAAGACAGGCGCAACAAACGCCGCCAGGACAATCGCAAAAAGAACCGTGATCCAAAGCCAGTAGATCAAATCGAAAAGCTAGCAGAAGCGCCATTAGTGCCTGAAGAAGCCTATGAATCTAGCGCTAATCGCACGCGTGATCAAAAGCGTCGCAGAGATCGCAGTGGTAAGCGTAGCAACCCAAGAAAATCAGCTGAGAAGCCTGTAGAAGTAAACGCTGAAGCAATCACTGAACTTGCCACAGGTGCTGAAGACTCAGTGACTGCGCAAGCTAACACTGATGCTGTTGAAACGATGACAGATGAATCTGTCGCGTCAACAAAAGAAACTTCTGAAAAGAAGCCGCGCCAACGCAAACCACGCCAGCGCAAATCCAAAGATGTCAGTGTCGAAGCTAACGCTGAAACAACTCAGAGCGAGCAGCCAAATGCGGCTGAGGCAGTCTCTTCAGAGATTGCTCAAGTTGAAGTGAGCGAACAAGCCCAAGCTAATGCATCTGCTGGTGCTAGCGAAGTTAAAGAAGCTAAAGCAGATAACGTGCAAGTTGATGATATTGCAACTAAGGAAGAAAAAACTGAGGCCGTTAAGCCAAAGAAAGCTGAGGCAAAGCCCAGTGCAAGTGCCAAAGCTGCAGCAAAAGAAACCTTAGAAGCCAAAGTAGAAGACCCAGTAAAACCTTCAACTGCCTCGGTTACACAAGCATCTGCGGCTGAACCTGAGGCGAAAGCTTTGCAAGCTGAAGAAAAACAGGCTCAAGAAGCGCCTAAACCAAAAGCACCTAAACAACGTGCTCACAATGATCCTCGCGAGAAACGTCGCAGAGCAAAAGCAGCTGCTGAAGAAGCTGCGAAAAAAGCCTAACCTTTAGTTAAAGGTAAATCTCGCCTCGGCTGCCAAACAGCCGAGGCTCTACTTCAAGTTCTACACCAAAATTAGCAGCCACATTTTCTTTAATGCGCTGTGCCAAATCCATGACATCGACACCTTTTGAGCTCACCCCAGTATTGACTAATACCAAGGCTTGATTAGCATGTACACCTACACCCTGCTTGTTAAAACCTTTCCAACCCAATTGATCTATTAGCCAACCCGCTGCTAATTTATAGGATTGCGTTTCCCCATCGCCTTGCACAGGATAAGCGATTAACTTAGGCCAGTTTTTGGCTAGCTCTTGGTACTTTTTATCGGTTACCAATGGATTTTTAAAGAAGCTGCCTACATTAGGAATGGTCTTAGGATCGGGTAGTTTTTCACGCCTTATATGTATTACAGCCTCTCTTATTTGCTGTGCTGAAGGTTTTTTAAGCGCAACATCGTTGAGCATAGCCAGTGTATCTTTAATAACACCGTAGCCAATTTTAGGCTCGTGTTGGCGATCTAAGCCCAGTGTTACTTGGGTGACTATCCAATTTTTTTTGCGTTTAAAGATGCTGTCTCGGTAGCCAAATTCACATTCATCTGCGAGCAGAGTAAACACCTGTGCGCTTTTAAAATCGAACACTTCAACACTTTTAAGACAATCTTTTATTTCAACACCATAAGCACCAATATTTTGAATTGGCGCAGCACCAACTTGGCCTGGGATGAGCGATAAATTCTCAAGTCCACTAGCGCCAGCTTCAATACTTCGTTGAACCAATAAATCCCAGTCAAAGCCTGCTTCTGCAACGACTTCAAACTTTGCATCACTCTCGCCCAAAGGCTCTTTAGGCCAGGCGATATTGCTCATCGCCATTAACATCACTAGGCCGTCAAAGTCTTTGGTTAACACCAAATTACTGCCACCACCTAACAACAACCATGGACAAAGATTTTGTTCACAAAATGCGTGCGCTTCACGTAGATCTTCGAGATTATTAATGACAACAAAATGTCGTGCTCGCACCTTCAAGTTTAAAGTGTTGAAACGCTGTAGACTGACGTTAGCTTCTAGCCTCATGGGTCAACCAAGCCTTTTTCAGCCACATGCTTTCTCATTAATGCAAGGTCTTCAATTGTGTCTACTCCGCCAGGCATAGCGGCTTTGGCTATCTCAACATGAATCATTTCACCATGATGCAAAGCCCTAAGTTGTTCAAGGCTTTCAAGTGACTCGGCATTAGCTTGAGGCCAAGTGACATAACGCTTTAAAAATTCTACCCTATACGCATAAAGGCCAATATGGCGCAGATATCCATCGTCAAGCAGTTCATTAGCGCTTTGAACCGACCAGTTTCTATCCCATGGTATGGGGGCTCGTGAGAAGTACATAGCCATATTAGCTGCGTTGCGCACTAACTTAACGGCATTGGGGTCTTGCAATTGTTGGATGGTTTCAATTTTTTCAGCCAAAGTTGCAATCGAGGATTGGCCCTGGCTAATCAAGTTTTCAGCAACCTGGTTAATCAGCTCTGGCGGGATCAATGGCTCGTCACCTTGAACATTGACCACCACTTCCTCTGGCTTTAATTTTAAATAGGTCACGACTTCTTCTAAGCGATCCGTACCTGTCGCATGATCTTCTCGAGTCATGATCACATTTTCACAAAAGGTAATTGCATGATCATAAATTTGCGCATGATCTGTAGCTATGTATACCCTTTTAGCGTTGCTCTTACAGGCCTGGACATACACCCTTTCTAGCATACTCATCCCGCAGATATCCACTAGAGGCTTTGCAGGCAAACGGCTAGAGTGATACCTGGCTGGAATGACAACGCAAAATGACATCAGGCTTGCTTCTCTTCTTCGCTCATAGGGCGAGCTTTATCTTCAAGTAATACGGGAATACCTGCATCAACCGGATAAGCTAAACCGCTAACTTTGCAAAATAACTCATTGGTTGGGGCATTATAAAACAGTTGGCCATGGCTAACTGGGCAAGCTAAAACTTCTAATAATTTCTTATCCATTATGATTCCTAACTGATTTTGTCGTTTCATTGGTCGAGGATATACCTAGTTGTCTTAACAAAGCATCGATATGCATCGGATCTATTGTTAAACTTTGCGTAGCGTACAACCAAGGCATTTGTTGTTTTTCACTGGTGGCTTGAGCTAAGCCATGACATTTAACGGCATCTTTAGCCGTCATGATCAATTCTTTTGCAGGCAGGTCTTGGGCTTTAAATTGATAATGATCAGCAAAAGCTTGCCCATTCACTTGGTACCCTTTGTGGCTAAGGTCTTGGAAAAAACGCTGTGGATGGCCAATTGCAGCCACTGCCAAAACCTCAGTATTCAAAGCCGGCCAAGGCACAACTTCATCATTAGCCACACGCCTTAGTTGATCTAATTCTGGCTGCAGTGCAAACACGCGTTGATGACCTAAGGCACGCCCTAGTTGCTCTGCTACTTTGTCACTGGCTTGGCCTGTGGTAAATACTTGATCCACCGATAAAAGCCTATCGGCTGGTTCTCTTAACGGCCCAGCGGGTAAACACTGCTCATTACCAAGGCCGCGCTTTCCATCCACTAAACACCATTCAATATCACCTTTCACGCTGCTATGCTGCAATCCATCATCACTGATAATCACATCAAAGCGCTCTTGCTTGGCAAGCCATGCAATGCTTGCTTTTCTAGACACACCAACCACCACACTAACACCGGTTAAACGGCTTATTAAAAGTGGTTCGTCGCCCACTAACTGCGCAGTGTCTTTTTCACTGACTAAGTGTGGTCCCTGACCTACCTTGCCACCATAGCCTCTGGTAATAATAGCGCAGCGATAACCCCTTTGTTTAAGTTGCAAAGCCAAGGCAACCACTAGCGGAGTCTTGCCTGTACCACCCACACTTAAATTACCAATGACAATAACAGGTAAGGGATTGGGTTCTGGCGTAGGTTGTTGACTAATATGCCAACGCCTAACAAAAAGATACACCTTCGCTAAGGGTTTAAGTAGCTTAAGCCACCATGCCCCTTGATACCATGCATTGATTATTATCTGCGTCACTCAGGATCCATATTGCAAAAGCATATTATAACGACTGTCATTATAACTCACACCCAAGCGCTATCAAGCAAATAAATATCGCCAAAAGGGTGTTCATTTTTTAAAAGTCTAATCAACGAAGAGACTCACCTGGTAACTTCCGTTGGGTTCAAACACAATTTTAATTTTCCCATGGCGTGCAGTGTTAAACCATTGACTACCCTGCTCAAAATAACGCTTTGTAACAGCCGCATGCGGATGCCCATAAGAATTGTTTTTTCCACTGGAAACCAAAACATAACTGGGATTAACCACGCCTAAAAATTCTTTTGTAGAGGAGGTTTTACTACCGTGATGCGGAGCAATCAAAATATCACTGGTTAATGAGTCCGCATCAGATGCGAGCGCTCTGTTAACTAACATAGCTTCAGCTTTAGCCTCTATGTCAGCAGCAATAAAAAGCTTGCGGCCAAATAAGTCTAGCACAATGACACACGAAGCATTGTTAGCGTTAAGGTGATCACCTGTAAGAGATAGGGTTCTCCACATCAAAGCCGAATCGCCCTCTTTCCAAAGTGTCTCCCACTGACTAGTTTCACAGCGCTGCGTCGGTAAGCTTAGATCGCGTAAAAAACGCTCTCGCTGGCGATCTACTTTAATTGGCAACATTAACCGTTTTACATTGAGCCCTTTTATGGCGTCTTCTAGACCGCCGCTATGATCCATATCCCAATGGCTCACGACGAGCATATCAATATTGGATACCCCTTGTGCCAAAAGCTCTGGCACAACCACAGCATTAGCTAGGCTAAAACCACTATTAAAACGGTTGCCAACATCGTAAAGCAGCGTGTGTTGACCTTGTTGAACCGCAAGACTTAAACCTTGGCCCACATCAAAGACACTTAAAATTATTGCTTTCGGTTTTAACAAGTTATGTTGGGACTTTTCATCCCACACCAACATTAATACACCTAAAAACAGAGGTAAGCTTAAAATAGCTAAAGGCCAATGGATATGGCGTATCAAAAGGCTCAAAGAGGCTATCACGAGAACAAATATTAAACTTGCCTTAGGTAAGTTCCCAAGAAATATTTGCGACACTTTAAACCCACCCGCCCACTCTAAAGCCTGCCAAATAAAGATGAACACATGATTAATAATGATATACACGGGTTCTGGAAGCAGCACAAAAAAGTGAACAAAACTTAATACCAACATCACTGGAATAATAAATACACCAAATAATGGCACCAACACTATGTTCAACAATGGACCCACTAAACTTAAGCTACCAGTACCTAGTGCAATCACAGGTGCAAGCAAAATAGACAAGGCGCCCTGGGCGGCGATGAGTTTTATGATTCTGTGCCACCAAAAGTTGCCTTGTGACCTGTACCAAACTAATGCTAACGCAAGGACAGCTGTGTAAGAAAGCCAAAAGCCCAAACTAGAAGCACTAGAGGGCTGTAGTAAAAGCGTAATACAAAAGGCACCTAAAAATCGTTGGGTAAAACTAAGCTGCAGCCCCCACAGTGTTCCCCACATGAGCCCACAAAGCATGATGAGTGCCCTTTGGGCTGGTAAACCAAAACCACTGATCAAAGTGAAGACCAAAGCACCCATAAGGCCTGCCCAAGCACACATTCTTATGCCAAACGCACTAGTTATCCCCACTGGCATTAGTATCAGTCGCACCAGCTGCATAACCAACAAGGCCATTAAGCCCACATGTAAACCTGAAATAACCAATAAGTGGGTCGTGCCAGTGGCTGCCAATAACTGCCATTGTGATGTCGTCAATGCCGAAGTTTGCCCCAGCACAAGAGCACTCCACATATTTAACGTAATGGGCGCAATCCGACTAGCATAAGGATGTTCGTTTAATCTATCTAATAGGCGCTGGCGAAGCTTTTCTATGGCTATATGCGGCTGCATGTCTAACCGGCATGTGCCAGCATGATCGACCCATTCTTTGACGTAGCCGGTAGCCCACTGATTTTTTAACGCCGCCCACCTTGTGTAGTTGAATGAGGCTTCATTAAGGTAGTTTTTAGCTCCCTTTAAGCGCAAAATTAACGTCACACGTTGGCCAATCAGTGAGGTAGCTGAAGTCGTTTTAGACTGAGCCTGCATGGGTATTTGTGCAGCTTTTACGTAAGGATAAACATTCACCTTAACCGACTTATTAGCCACACCGAGCTTGGCTGTGGCGCCTTGAAAGGCCAGCTTTTGACTCATGCGTCTACGGGTATTCTTGATAATAGGCACTTCAATGTACAGGTTCTCTATACGCAAACCAAGAACGCCCTGGTCTTGGCTTATGCCAGCGATACAGCCTGTTACCCGCAGGTCCTTGGACTCTAAGCTTTTTGGAAACTGCCCATTTAAAAGGCTGTTTTGTACCGCACAAGAAACAACAAACCCAAACAAATACACCAGCGCATTTTTTTGGAATGGCCGGTGCAAAAGACACACCAAAAGGGCCGTCACAATAACGCCAAAGTAGCTTAAACCTAGCTTAGAAAAGCCCAGAGTCCAAAAAAATAGAAATAATAGGCCTCTGGTATACATAATGTCTCATCCTTGAGCTCACTAGGTCTTGGCTTAGTTTCTATATAAGCGCATAATTGTATATAAGCGTGCAACAAGAAAACGCCTTAGCTGCTATTACTCATAAGGTTAGACTATGCCGCGCAAGTTTTTTAAACAAATCAGCCCAAATCCAGAACGACTCCAAAAGTACGACACTTTGCGCTGGGCCACCCGTTTAGTACATGATACCCAGCTATGGGGTTTCAATCGTTCAAGTGTGGCTAAGGGCTGCGCTGTGGGTGTTTTTTGTTGCATGCTTCCAACCCCATTACAGATGCTGCTAGCGGCTGCATTGGCCTTCTTTTGGCGCGCGAATCTGCCACTATCGGTGGGTTTAGTTTGGATCAGCAACCCCCTCACTATGGCACCCATGTTCTATGCCAACTACAAGTTTGGAGCGTGGATGTTAAATTCACCTAGCTTAAATTTGAAGTTTGAATGGAGCGCACATTGGTTTGTCAGTCAGCTCCACTTGTTGTGGAAGCCCCTGTTTGCCGGATCCTTTGTAAGCGGCATCGTATTTGCTTTGCTGGCCTACTACTTAGTGCATCTGATCTGGAGTTGGCGGGTGAAGCGCAACTGGGTCAAGCGAAAGCTTTAGCCCACTAGCTTGCCATCAATTAGGCGAAGAGTTGAATCAAGTTGGCTGGAAAGATCTAAATCATGGGTTACTGCTATAAATGCGGTACCCAGATCCATTTGTAACTGCTTTAACAATTCTAAAATTTGCTGTGCGTTATGGCGATCTAAATTGCCAGTAGGCTCATCCATCAGCAGACATTGAGGTTCATTAATTAATGCTCTAGCGATGGCTACGCGTTGTCTTTCACCGCCTGAAAGTGCACCTGGGCGGTGCGAAGCCCTCGCACTTAACCCTACCTTGTCTAACATCAATTTAGCTTTTTGCTCTGCATTTTTAGGCGTTTGGCCTGCCATGATACTTGGCAACATCACATTTTCTATGGCACTAAACTCCGCCAACAAATGATGAAACTGAAATACAAAACCTAGTTGTTGGTTTCTAAGCTTAGCCGCTTCATTGCCAGTTAAAGTGGACAAAGACTCTCCAGCCACACTTACCTGTCCTGCATCAGGCGTATCTAGGCCAGCCAATAACTGCAACAAGGTACTTTTACCTGAGCCTGAGCTACCTATAATGGCCAGACTATCACCATATGCTAACTGCAAGTTTAGGCAGTTGAGCACATCAACTTTGCGCTCGCCGTCTTTGAAAGATTTGACTAAGCCAGATGCCTCTAATACCCATTTACTCATGACGAAGTACCTGTGCAGGTTCCACTTTAGATGCGCGCCATGCTGGATATAATGTTGCAAGTACACATAAAAAAAACGAGCTGATACTAATCAAAAGTACATCCTCAAGTTTTACCTGCGATGGGAAATAACTAATAAAGTAAACATCCGCACTGAGGACCTGAAAGCCAAATAATTGCTCCACGTATGACACAATATGAGTAATATTCAGGGCAAGTATCACCCCGATTAAAGTGCCAATTAGCGTGCCTAAAAAGCCGATAATACTGCCCTGCACGATAAAAATACCCATGACCTCACGTTCACTCGCACCTAAGGTCCTTAAAATAGCGATATCAGCTTGTTTTTCTACTACCAGCATCACTAGCGTAGACACAATATTAAACGCAGCTACAGCCACTACAAGCATCAGCAGTAGGCCTAACATGCGCCGCTCCAATTGGATGGCTTGAAATAAACTGCCGTGGGTTCTTGTCCAATCACTGGTCCAAAATTGGCCCGGCAATTCTAGTGCAACTTGCGTTGCTGTGCTTGGTGCTTCAAACAAATTATCAACTTTTAACCTTAAACCTTCGACACCGCCACCTAAACGTTTTAATTTACTGGCATCGCTAATGTGCATAATCGCAAGGTTAGCGTCCAATTCAGCACCTACTTTAAAGATTCCGACCAGCGTAAAACGCTTTAAACGAGGCACTATACCCGCTACTGTTAACGAAGCCTCGGGTAAAAACAAAGTGACCTTATCACCCACTCTCGCGCCTAATTGCCTCGCCAGAAGGTCACCCATCAGGATATTAAATTCACCTGCCACTAAATCATCAATTCGGCCTTGCACCATGTGATCGGGTAAAATGGAAACGTTAGCTTCAGCCGCTGGTTCGATCCCGTTTAATAGCACAGGCTGCACCTGCCCACGGTTGTTGAACATACCTTGTCCATGAACAAAAGGCGCCACCCCAACAACACCCTCTACTTGCAGGGCTATAGAGGCAGGTTCTTGCCAATTCATAATCGGCTGGCTGGTTTGAACAATGGCATGGGGAACCATGCCCAAAATGCGTTGACGTAGCTCACGATCAAAACCATTCATAACCGACAATACTAAAATAAGTACCGTCACCCCAAGCACTAAGCCTAGCATAGAGATTAGCGATATAAAGGAGATAAAATGGTTTTGCCGTTGCGCCCTTGTGTACCTTAGGCCCACTGTCAAAGCGATTGATTGAAACATAAGTTTCCTGTCAGTTAAGCCCGCTACACGCTAGTTTCAATTCAAGCATGTGGCCTAGCTTAAGGGTTAATTTGGCGGGCTCTGTTAAGCCCTAATTGCGCTGCTACCCTGTATGCTTCTGCCATAGTGGGGAAGTTAAAGGTCGTATTCACAAAATATTCAATGGTATTAGCATCACCCTTTTGGTTCATTACAGCTTGGCCGATATGAATGATCTCAGAAGCCCGGTCACCAAAGCAATGAATGCCTAAAATTTCATAGGTGTCTCGGTGGAACAAAATCTTTAACATGCCCACAACCTCGCCACTGATTTGCGCCCTTGCTAGGTCTTTAAAGAATGATTGCCCTACTTCATAAGGCACCTTTTCTTCTGTGAGCTGTTCCTCAGTCTTACCCAGAGAACTGATTTCTGGAATGGTGTATATCCCTGTGGGCACATCGTCTACAAAACGAAAGCCTGGTAGGCCCAAAAGGTCTGTGGCCGCGGATCTGCCTTGGTTATATGCAGCTGATGCTAAACTTGGCCAGCCCACAACGTCACCTGCAGCATAGATTCCCTCTACGCCCGTAGAATACCGATCATCTATTTCTAACTGACCACGGCTATTGGTCTCAAGGCCTAGGTTTTCTATACCTAAGCCTTGAGTATTGCCAGAACGGCCGTTGCAATACAGTAACATATCAGCCCTAAGGCGCTTCCCAGATTCTAGCTCAAGCGTCACAGATTCATCATCTGCAGTCACTGTTTTATAAGATTCATTGTGCCTAATTCGCACGCCATTATTGCGCAGGTGATAACTGAGTGAATCAGATATTTCTACATCTAAAAACTCAAGCAAGTTAGCACGGTTATCGACAAGGTCCACCTTCACACCCAGGCCTGCAAAAATAGACGCATACTCTGTACCCACTACCCCTGCACCATAAATGATCAGTGTTCTTGGCGTATGCTCTAAAGTGAGCACGCTATCACTGGTATAAATTCTATCGTGTGAAAAATCGATGTCCGCTGGCTCATAGGGCCTTGAACCTGTGGCAATCACCGCTTGGTCAAAACGCAATTGCTCGCGAGTCTCATTGCCTAATATTTCGATGTTATTTTTATCAATAAACTTGGCAAACCCAAAAAACACATCCACCCGATTACGGGCATAAAATTGCGTGTGCAACATCACTTGTTTGGAAATGACTTCACTGGCTGTTTTTAATACTTGAGGAAACGAGAAATTCTTAGGTTCATCAATCACCCTAAATAGTGGGTTGGTATTAAACTCAATAATTTGTTTTACCGCGTGGCGCAGGGCTTTAGAAGGTATTGTACCTTTGTGGGTACAACCACCACCCACTTGCGCCCTTGATTCCACAACGGCCACTTTACGACCTAACTTAGCAGCATTTATAGCCGCTGCTTCACCAGCGGGCCCCGTGCCAATCACTACTAAATCGTAATCATAATCTGCCATGTCTTTATCTCTTTACTACCCACTATTATTAGAACGTGAACCCGACAATGCCTTAGCCATTGCTAATGCTATGCCTTAGATTATTTGCTAACGTCGTATCCCAAATCTGATGAATTATTTTTGGAAGCCATTTCCGCTTTCAAATTCTTTTGTTGTTCAGTTTCGCAAACTTCAGGGTCACCCTTGCAGACATCACATGCAACATCCATGCCCAAAGCCGTCATGCCACCGCATGACCCAGCAATCGGTTTTCGGCCCATGAGTACACCCACAGCCATTCCAACCACGATTAACAACAAAACCACAAAAGATAACACTAACGTTTCCATTTAGTTCTCCAAATAATCCATAAAATTTGCGGTATCTTGAGCCACAAACCCTGTCGATTCTTTAATTATAAAGTATGCGGGCACTTGGTGCATAGATGCCCATTTAACACCCTCTTCGTGTCCCATGACCATTAATGCCGTAGCCATAGCATCAGCATTAGCGGCACTCTCATCTAGGACAGTGACAGAAGCTAAATTATGGGTCACAGGCATGAGTGTTTTGGGATCAAGCGTATGTGAATAACGCACGCCTTCTAGCTCATAGTAGTTGCGGTAGTTACCCGAGGTAGCCACAGCCATATTACTAACATTAACGATTTGGTAAATTTGGCCAGCATCAATGGTCGGTGTTTCAATAGCAATGCGCCAAGGTGTGCCATCGGGTTTAAAACCTTTAGCGCGTAGCTCTCCGCCTACCTCAACCAAATAATTATCGATGCCTTTTGCATCCAGCCAGTTTGAAACGGCATCAACACCATACCCCTTTGCAATGGCCGACAGGTCAATACGGCTTTGTGCACTCTTACGTAAAGCGGGAGGTTCTTGGCGCACAGTGAGATTCTGAAAACCAATTAAAGGGCGCAACAGCTCAAGCTGCGCGTTGGTGGGAATGTACTCAGGTACCGGGTCAGGACCAAAACCCCACAAATCAACAATGGGCCCAACCGTAATATCAAATGCACCCTTTGTTTTTTCACCCAATGCTATCGCCTTGGAAACCAAGGTAGCCATTTCCAAAGGTACAGGATACCAAGTATCAACTAAGGCACCGTTAAAGCCATTTAGGTCTGAAGAATCCATGTAGGTCGACATGCTTCTTTCGACTCTAACCAACTCCAAAGCAACACCTTGTTCAATGCTTTGATGATTTTGTTTTTTATCGACGATATCCGTTTCATTGATCTGATTTGAATTCTGAAACCACTTAACCGTGTAACTGGTGCCCATAGACAAGCCAGTAACCGCCTCAATTTCAGGAGCCTCAGACACAGAACAGCCCAGCAACATGGTGGGCAATAATGCACACCACATGGCTAGGCTGATAACTTTTGACTGGCTTAGCTTATCCGCCAAAATCATCTAAAAGAATATTTTCGTCTTCAACACCTAAGTCCTTTAGCATGTTAACAACGGCAACGTTCATCATTGGTGGACCACACATGTAAAACTCACAATCTTCTGGAGCTTCATGGTCTTTCAAGTAGTTTTCAAACAGAACATTGTGGATAAAGCCTGTTAAACCATCCCAGTTATCTTCTGGTTGAGGGTCACTCAGGGCTAAATGCCATTCGAAGTTTTCATTTTCTGCTTGCAGCGCATCGTATTCGTCACCGTAGAAGGCTTCACGCATACTTCTAGCACCATACCAGAAAGAGATTTTACGGGTCGACTTCAAACGCTTAAGCTGGTCGAAGATGTGAGAACGCATCGGCGCCATACCGGCACCACCGCCTACAAACACCATTTCAGCTTCAGTGTCTTTAGCAAAGAACTCACCAAATGGGCCATACACTTTCATCTTATCGCCTGGTTTCAGGTTAAAGACATAGGAAGACATTTTGCCTGCAGGAATGCCTGTGCTACCTGGAGGTGGCGAAGCGATACGAATATTGAATTTAACCACACCCTGCTCTTCTGGGTAGTTGGCCATTGAATAAGCACGGATAGTGGTTTCATCAACGACAGACTTGTTGTCCCAGACGTTAAACTTATCCCAGTCGCCCCGGTACTCTTCTTCAATATCAAAGGTTTTGTAATCGATGGTGTGTGGTGGGCATTCAAGCTGCACATAACCGCCAGCACGGAAATCCACGTTCTCACCTTCAGGTAAACGCAAGGTTAATTCTTTAATGAAGGTCGCTACGTTAGGGTTTGATTCAACAGTACATTCCCATTGCTTAACACCAAACACGTCTTCTTCAACTTCGATCACCATGTCTTGCTTCACAGCAACCTGACATGATAAACGCCAGCCATCTTTAGCTTCACGCATCGTGAAATGGCTTTCTTCGGTGGCAAGCATAGAGCCGCCACCATCTTTAACAACACAACGGCACTGGGCACAAGTACCGCCACCACCGCAGGCAGAGGCTAAGAAAATGCCTTGCGCAGATAGGGTCTGAAGTAGCTTGTCGCCTGCTGCGACTGTGATCGATTTTTCAGGATCGTTGTTAATTGAAATTGTAACCGCACCGGAACTCACCAATTTAGCGCGTGCAACTAAAATAATCGCAACTAAAGAGAGTACAACGGCTGTAAACATTAAAACACCGAGGGTAATTTCATTATTCATACATCAATACCTTAGCTTGTGAAATTTACAGTTGGATGCCGGAAAAAGACATAAAACCAAGTGACATAAGCCCGACAGTAACAAAGGTGATTCCCAAGCCGCGAAGGCCAGCAGGAACATCTGAGTACTTAAGCTTTTCACGAATACCAGCAAGAGTGACGATAGCTAACGCCCAGCCAACCCCTGCTCCCATGCCATATACTACTGATTCACCAAAATTGTATTCACGTTCTACCATAAATAGTGCCGCACCCATAATGGCACAGTTAACCGTAATCAATGGTAGAAACACGCCCAAAGCGTTATACAACGCAGGCATGTACTTATCTAACAGCATTTCCATGATCTGAACGATCGCTGCAATAACACCTATGTAAGAGATCAAACCCAAAAAGCTTAGGTTAACTCCAGGTAGGCCAGCCCAAGCGAGTGCGCCGTCTGCCAAAAAATAAGTGTAGATCAAATTATTGACAGGTACCGTGATGGTTAACACCGCGATCACCGCAATACCAAGGCCCATGGCAGTTTTTACCTTTTTAGAAATCGCCAAAAAGGTACACATACCAAGGAAAAATGCCAAAGCCATGTTCTCTACGAACACCGCTTTCACAAATAAGCTTACATAATCTTCAATCATTGTCTCAGATCCTATTTAGTGTGTGAAGCAAGCTTGTATTCAACCGGTTCAACTTGGTCAATCTTCGAGTTACGAAGAAGCCAAATAAAGCCGCCGATCACGAAAAACGCACTTGGAGGTAAAAGCATCAAGCCGTTTGAATAATACCAGCCACCGTTGGTGACCAAAGGTAAAATTTCATAGCCAAACAAGGTGCCAGAACCTGTTAGTTCACGAATTGTTGCAACAAACAAAAGTACTACTGAGTAGCCTAAGCCGTTACCTACACCATCAAAGAATGATGGAATCGGTGGGTTTTGCATCGCAAACGCTTCTGCACGGCCCATTACGATACAGTTGGTGATAATCAAGCCTACAAATACTGAAAGCTTCTTACTCACATCATAAGCGTAGGCTTTTAGCACCTGGTCAACCACGATCACCAACGAGGCAATGATAATCATTTGAACGATGATACGAATGCTACTGGGTACCTTATTGCGGATACAGGCAATAAAGAAGTTAGAAAAAGCGGTCACCACAGTTAATGCAATACACATTACAAAAGTTACGCTTAAGCTACTTGTTACCGCTAATGCAGAACAAACGCCCAAGATCTGAAGGGCAATTGGGTTGTTAGCGAAAATTGGACTTAGCAAAATTTCTCTTGTCTTAGCCATGGTTATGCACCCCCTGCTTTAAGATTCGTTAAAAACGGTGCAAAACCATTTTCACCTAACCAAAATTTAACTAGGTTAGTGACACCGTTACTGGTTAACGTGGCGCCTGCTAGGCCATCAATGTCATGTACATTAGCAGCTAAAGCTTTACCTTTAATTAACCCAATAGCAGGCTCGCTTGAACCTTGTGGGTAAACTTGCTTGCCCGACCACACTGCTTTCCAACGCGGGTTATCTACTTCGCCACCCAACCCAGGAGTTTCAGCGTGCTCGTAGAAACCAAGGCCAGCAACGGTATTCAAATCGCTTTCAAGGGCGATGAATCCGTACAAGGTAGACCAAAGGCCATAGCCATGTACTGGCAAGATAATACGCTCGATTCCCTGTTCACCTTCAACAAGGTACACCGTGCTATATAAAGACTGCTTGCGAATGCTGGCAATATCTTGTTCAGCGGTTAAAGCGCGAGCTAGAGATGGCGTTTTAGCAGCTTTACGCATGTCGTAAGTTTCAACATCTTGCTCAGTGCTAAACTGACCTGTGCGCATGTCCACAAGCTTAGGTGTAATGGTTGCAAAAGCTGCAGCCACATCACCGTTAACAACTTCGATACCTGCAGCCGCCAGGATGTTCATTTTCTTTTCATTAACAGCATTAGCTTGTTGCTTATCTCTAAGCCCTACTGCCGCTGCTGAAACGATGACTGAACACACCACACAAAGCACTAACGCTACAATCACAGTGCTTGAAATAGAATCTTTTTGATTAGCCATTGCGTGCTACCCTCCGCTGAATGTTGGCTTCGGTGACATAGTAGTCAATCAAAGGCGCGAATAGGTTGGCAAACAAGATTGCCAACATTATACCTTCCGGAAACGCTGGGTTAAGTACACGGATAAGCACCGTCATTACCCCGATTAAAGCGCCAAAGTACCACTTGCCCGCATGAGTCATAGAAGATGAAATAGGGTCTGTTGCCATAAACACCATACCAAAGGCAAAACCACCCACAACTAAATGCCAGTAGAAAGGCAATGCAAACAATGGGTTAGTGTCAGAACCGATGAGGTTAAGTAAACCACTCATCAAGATCATTCCCACCATAACACCCGCCATGATGCGCCATGCAGCAATGCGAGTCCAAAGAAGAACCACTGCACCTGCAGCAATTGCAAGCGTAGACACTTCACCTACAGAACCTTGAACGTTACCGATAAATGCATCGCTCCAAGTAATGCCGGCATCCGCTAGGGCTTGAACACCACCTGCATTGGCTAAGCCAAGCGCAGTTGCACCTGAGAAACCATCGACAGCAGTCCAAACCGCATCACCAGACATTTGTGCTGGGTAGGCAAAGTACAAAAATGCACGTCCTGTTAGCGCCGGGTTCAAGAAATTCATGCCGGTGCCGCCAAAAATTTCTTTACCTACAACAATACCAAAGGTAATACCAAGGGCTGCTTGCCATAAAGGAATATCAGGTGGAAGAATCAAGGCAAATAAGACAGAAGTTACAAAGAAGCCTTCATTAATTTCATGGCCACGCACAGAGGCAAATAGAACTTCCCAGAAACCACCGACCACAAACACCACTAGATATACAGGTAACCAGTAACTGGCACCAAGTGCCATATTGTGCCAAATGCTAGCTGGGTCGAAACCTGCAACACTTGCAACCAAACTACCACGCCACCCATCAGCTTGGGCGATGTTCATGGCATCCATTGCTGTATTAGCTTGGAAGCCTAGGTTGTACATACCAAAGAACATGGCTGGGAAAGTACACATCCATACTGTGATCATCATACGCTTTAGGTCAAGACCATCGCGTACGTGAGCGCCAGTTTTAGTGACATAGCCGGGGGTATAAAAAATAGTATCGACAGCTTCATATAAAGCATAAAACTTTTCGTACTTACCACCTTTATGGAAGTGGGGCTCCATTTTATCTAATATGCTACGTAAACTCATGCTTAGCACTCCTTCTCTATACGAGTTAATACGTCACGCAAAATACCGCCGTATTCGTATTTGCCTGCACAGGCATAGGTCATTAATGCCAAGTCGGCTTCTTCAAGCTCTAAGCAACCCAATTCTTGTGCCGTCACTATGTCACCGACTACTAAGCTTCGAAGCAGCTGAGTTGGAAGAATATCTAACGGCATCAAACGCTCGAAACCACCTACTGGGACCATGGCACGCTGAGAGCCATTGGTAGAGGTGTTGAGTGCCAATTTCTTCGCCCGATCTATCGCCGATACGTAGATGTTCATCACCGAGTGCTTTTTACTACCAGGAGACAACCAACCCATAAATTCGCGCTTTTTACCTTCTTCAAGCACTGATACTTGGTTGTTGTAACGCCCCAAAAACGCGAGTGCGTCGCTAGCTCTGGTTCCACCAAATACAGAACCCGAAATCACACGGTTTTCAAACTCACCTTGTGCAGTTTCTCCCTGCAAAAGCTCAGTCAAACTTGCGCCTAAACGGGTGCGTAACAAACGAGGGTTATTCACCATTGGGCCACCTAAAGCAACAACTCTTTCGGTAGGCAGTTTGCCAGTAGCAAACAATTGCGCAAAAGCAATAACGTCTTGATAGCCGATCGCCCAAACAGTTTTGGTTGCGCTCACTGGGTCAAGCATATGAATATGAGTAGAAGCTAAACCAGCTGGATGAACTCCACTAAAACGCTCTACTTGAGTGCCTTGCACTTCTGGCACCTTTGTATCTGGCGCAGCACAGACAAATACATTGCCATCAGTTAGCTTGGTTAACAAAACCAAACCTTGGGCAAAAGCATCTTTTTGTGCGCTAATAATAGGCGCAGGATCTGCAGCTAAAGGATGCGTATCAATGGCAGTGACAAAAATAGAATTAGGTTTAGAACCTGGCTGTGGAACCTTACTGAAAGGTCGTGTGCGAAGCGCCGACCAAAGGCCTGATGCTTGAAGGTTTTGTGAAACCTGCTCAGTCGTTAGTGCGTCCAAGTCAGAAGCAGCGCAAGTCGCAAACTCAATGGCTTCATCACCATCGACATCGATGACTACTGATTCCAGCACTCGTTGAGCGCCTCGATTAATGGCGCTTACTGTTCCAGCAGCTGGCGCAGTATAGTGCACCCCAGGTGTTTTCTTATCAGAAAACAATGGTTGCCCGAGCTTCACTCGATCGCCTACTTTGACTGACATTGTTGGCTTCATACCCACATAGTCAGCACCGATCACAGCCACTTGGCTTACCGCTACAGCATCTTCAATGTGTTGTTGCGGAGCGCCTGACAATGGCAAATCCAGACCGCGTCTGATTTTGATCATAAGTCGTACCCAATTGATAGCGTTGTTGGTTAGTTTTAGAGGCCCTGTATTACATAAAACCGGACTCAACTAAAACCCTAGAAAAAATCGGGCTTATTATACGAAAACATTCCCAAATTTTCCAGTCTTATCAACAAAAAAGGCCACCCTCAGGCAGCCTTTTACAAAACGCATCTTTCACTGCCTAGCCACACTCCATCTAAAGGCCAATAGACAAAATGAATTGCTTTTTTTAGACATCAGGCTTCTTCACTCGGCTTCTATGGGAAAGGCAGGTAATGACGTCTGGGTCATATGTTGTAACATTCGAATCACTTGGCAAGAGTAGCCAAATTCATTGTCATACCAAACGTAGACCACGCAATTGTTTTTACCTGTTGCAACCGTTGCCAAACCATCAACCACGCCTGCTGCCCTTGAGCCAACAAAATCACTGGATACCGCTTCTGGTGAATCGGTGTAATCAATTTGTTTTTGCAAACTTGAATGTAAGGCCGTGCGTCTTAAAAAGCCATTGAGCTGTTCGCGCTCAACATTAGCTTTAAGGTTTAAATTCAGAATCGCCATTGACACATTGGGTGTGGGTACGCGAATGGCATTACCAGTAAGCTTACCTTCAAGCTCAGGCAGCGCTTTAGCCACAGCCTTAGCAGCGCCTGTTTCAGTAATCACCATATTCAAACCCGCAGCCCGCCCTCTGCGGTCACCTTTATGATAATTATCGATCAAGTTTTGGTCATTGGTATAGGCATGAACTGTCTCTACATGACCGTTTTCTACGCCATACTCTTTATTAAGGGCTTTAAGAATAGGTGTAATGGCGTTCGTGGTGCATGATGCTGCAGATAATATGGTATCGCTGGCTTCAATATCACCTTGATTCACACCCATCACAATGTTCTTTATGCCCTTACCAGGCGCAGTGAGCATGACTTTAGAGACGCCATTGGCTTTCAAATGCAAAGACAAGCCTGCCTCATCTCGCCACTTACCGGTATTATCGATAACCACCGCATTATGAATATCGTGGGCACTATAATCGATTTCATCAGGTGCATTGGCATGAATCACTTTGATCACATTGCCATTAGCAATAATCGCACTTTGCTCTTCATCAACGGTAATGGTGCCAAGAAAAGAGCCGTGCACCGAATCGCGCCTTAACAAACTGGCTCTTTTAACTAAGTCATTATCGCTGCCCTTTCGAACGACAATGGCGCGTAAACGCAAGCTTTGGCCACCCCCGGTTTTTTCAATGAGCAACCTAGCTAGTAACCTACCAATACGGCCAAAACCATACAAGATAACATCGGTTTGTGTTTTAGAACTGGCTTTATGCTTAGCTGAACCAAGCTCGCTGGCAAGGTAGTCTTCTAAATTGATTGCATCTTTATGGGCACGATACGCCACTGCAAGCTTACCAATATCAACATGTACATTAGATAACTCTAAGCTTTGCATAGCGCTGATGATGGGATAAGTCTCATGGACACTAACATCAGTGTGCTCTAGCATTCTTGCCGCACGATGGGCTTTTAAGATATTGATAACCGATCGATTAACTACTAACCGGCCAAACACAGATACTTCTACGTTATCTTCACGATAGACTTTGCCGATGAGGGGAATCATGGCTTCTGCTAACGCTTCTCGCTGTTTCCAATCTGAAAATACTTGATCTTGGCTCACACTGAATCCTTTTTTAACCGTCACTGCACGGAAAATTTGAGGTTTAGGCGGTGGCCAATGACACATGGCCACTCGCTATGGACTATAGCCTAACAACACCTATGAGTAATGCTGTTTTAGTGAATGTTGGTCATTCTAAAAACCAATAGCCGGTGCGCTTTGCGCTTTTATAAGGCTTTAGTTCTATACCACTGACGCACTTTTAAAAGTGCGCAGATACAGATTTGCGGGCGCCATGTAGCAGCCAACAAAGCGCCCAATATTTAAATCATCAATTATGAGTGTTTTAATGCATCCCAAGCCAGAAATCACTACAATAGCACGCTTATAAAAATACCTTTTTAGCCAACGCTTTAGGACTCATTAGTGTTATTACAATCTATTTCTACACCTTCTAAGCCCGGCAACAAAAATATGTGGGGACAATGCCACGGTGCCGCCTCAGCACTTGCTATCGCTGAAGCAGCCAATGTGCACCAAGGGCCTATTCTTGCTTTGGTCGTTGATACTGACGCCGCATTAAAGCTAAGGGATGAGTTAAGTTTTTTTATGGCTGGAACTGGGCAACAGTGCCTACTCTTGCCAGATTGGGAAATTCTGCCTTACGACAGTTTTTCAGCTCACCCCGATATTATTTCTGAGCGCATTAGCACCCTTAACCAAATCACCCAAATGGATAAAGGTGTTGTGGTCGTCCCACTTGCCACCCTGCTCCATCGCTTGCCGCCCATGAATTACCTGGCGGGCAATAGCTTTACGCTGACAACAGGCCAATCCTTGCCCCAAGGCCAATTTAGGCAACGCTTAGATCAAGCAGGCTATTTACTCACAGAAACCGTGTCCCAAGCAGGTGAATATGCTTTACGTGGAGGTTTAATAGACCTCTACCCTATGGGTAGCCACGCTCCTTTAAGAATTGAGTTGTTTGATGATGAAATAGAAAGCTTGCGCTACTTTGACGCCGACAGCCAACGTACTACGGCTGTGATTAACGATTTTCACCTGCTGCCTGCACGTGAATTCCCGTTAACGGATGGCGCTATTAGTCATTTTAGGCAAAATTTTACCGGCCAATTTGATTTAGACCCCAAAAACTGTCCGATATACCAAGACGTAAGCCAAGGCTTTGCTCCTGCTGGGATCGAATATTACATTCCACTCTTTTTTAGCACTATGTCCACTTTACTAGATTATCTGCCAACTTCAGCGCTGGTGGTTAAACAAGGCAACATAGAATCTCAGGCCGAACATTTTTGGCAAGACATTCAAGCTCGCTATGATGACTATGGGCATGACTTAGAACGCCCACTTTTGCCTCCCAAACAGCTTTTCTTGGCAGCTGACGAAATGTTTGGGCAGCTTAAAAACTTTCCTAATATTGAAATTCAAGACGGTGCGCTAGAAACTACTGACGCAAAAAAAGGGCGTTATAATTTAGGAGGCGCCCAAGCGCCTGCCCTAGCCATCAACAACCAGCTACCTAATCCGCTGATGGCGCTTCAAACCGCACTGCAAAGCGATGGCATAAAGGTATTGGTCTGTGCTGAAACTGCAGGCCGAAAAGAAGCGCTATCAGATCTTTTCAAAGCCTTGCCCTATTCACCTTTTGAAATTGAAGACTGGCCTGATTTTTTATCCAAAAAGCCATCTTTTGGTCTTTGCGTAGCTTCTTTAGAGCAAGGTTTAAACTTACCTGAGCAAAACATTTTAGTGATCAGTGAAGCTCAGTTGTTTGGCCAAAAAGTGCTACAACGAAGACGCAGAGACAAAGCCACAGAAAACCCAAATACGGCGATCCATGACTTAGCTGAACTTAATATTGGTAATGCCGTGGTGCATCAAGACCATGGTGTGGGGCGTTATAACGGTTTACAAACTCTCAGCATAGATGATCAAGAAGCAGAATTTTTAGTACTATTATATGCCAATGAAGCCACCCTCTACGTGCCGGTGAGTGGCATCAGTTTATTGTCACGTTATTCAGGGGGTGAAAATGCCCCACTGCATAAGCTTGGTGGTGAACAGTGGGTTAAGGCTAAACGCAAAGCGGCCGAGAAGATCAAAGATACCGCAGCAGAACTGTTGCACATCTACGCCGTGCGTGAGGCCCGCGATGGCCATGCTTTCCCAAGACCCGATGAAAGCTACCAAGCTTTTTGTGATGCTTTTCCTTTTGAAGAAACGCCAGATCAAGAACAAGCGATTAAATCGGTGCTTAGCGACATGATGGCTGATCAGCCAATGGATAGATTAGTGTGCGGCGATGTGGGCTTTGGTAAGACTGAAGTGGCCATGCGCGCAGCATTTATGGCCGTCAACGGTGCCAAACAAGTTGCTTTATTAGTGCCCACTACCCTTTTGGCCCAGCAACACTATGAAACCTTGCGTGACAGATTTGCCAATTGGCCTGTCAATGTGGGCGTCATGTCGCGCTTTCAAAGCACTAGCGAACAGAATAAAACCATGGCTCAAGCTGAAGATGGAAAGCTTGATATTTTGGTGGGCACCCACAAAATATTGCAGGGAAAATTGAAGTTTAAACGCTTAGGGTTATTGATTATCGATGAGGAACATCGCTTTGGCGTGCAGCAAAAAGAGTCTTTTAAGAAGCTGCGCTCAGAAGTAGACATCCTCACCCTGACGGCTACGCCAATACCAAGGACTTTAAATATGTCTATGGCAGGCATGCGCGACCTTTCTATTATTGCCACCCCACCTGCAAGGCGCATTTCAATAAAAACCTTTGTGCGCCATGACGATAGAAAACTGGTTAAAGAAGCGATCCTGCGTGAATTACTGCGTGGTGGCCAGGTTTACTACCTGCATAACGAAGTTAAAACCATTGAAACCAGCGCTCAAAAGTTAAGAGAGTTAGTGCCTGAAGCCAGGGTGAGCGTTGCCCATGGACAAATGCGAGAACGTGAGCTTGAGCAAATCATGGGCGATTTTTATCACAAACGCTCAAACGTTTTAGTCTGTTCTACTATTATTGAAACGGGCATCGATATCCCAGCCGCCAACACCATTATTATTGAACGGGCCGATAAGTTTGGTTTAGCCCAGCTGCACCAGTTGCGAGGGCGTGTAGGTCGCTCACATCACCAAGCTTACGCTTACTTAATGACGCCTCACCATAAGCTATTAAGCAAAGACGCGGTCAAACGTCTAGAAGCGATAGAAGCCACAGCCGACCTTGGTGCAGGCTTTACGCTAGCCAGCCACGATTTAGAGATTAGGGGCGCTGGTGAGCTTTTAGGCGAAGAACAAAGTGGCCAAATGCAAGGCATTGGCTTTAGTTTGTACATGGACATGCTAAACCAAACTGTTGAGGCCATGAAAAAAGGCGAAACGCCTAATTTGGACCAACCTCTGACTCGCGGTACAGAAGTGAATTTGCATATACCAGCGCTAATCCCCGAGCATTATTTACCAGATGTACACAATCGCTTGGTCATGTATCAACGCATTGCTAATGCACAAACGGATGCGGCCTTAAAAGAGCTACAAGTTGAAATGATAGACCGCTTTGGCTTACTCACAGATTCGATTAAAAACCTTTTCCGTCAAAATAAGCTTAAGCTTAAGGCTCAAGCGCTAGGTGTAACTCGCCTGGAAGCTTCAAGTGGCAGTGGTCGTATTGAATTTGGTAAACAAACTCACATTGATCCTATGGTGTTGGTAAAACTTGTTCAGTCCAAGCCAAAACAATTCAGATTTGATGGCGGCACCAATATAAGGTTTACTTTACCTATGGAAAAAACAGAAACTCGCTTCCAAAAAGTGGAAGATTTAATTAAACAACTTAGCTAATGACCAGACTAAAGCAGCTTAGCCATGCCATAGGCGTGCATCCTTCGTTAATGAGGGCGACGCTTGTGTGCACGATGATCATGGCCTATTCAAGCCAAAGCATCGCTCAAGATACTTGGTATCAGATCGAAGTTGTGATCGCAAAACGTTCGCAAGACATTCCAAGTCTTGAGGCTTTTCCTGCTCTTCCTGAACAGCTAAGCAAAGCTAAAGGCCTCACGCTCACTCAAATCAACCCCAAAACTTTCAACATGGATAAGCTAGATAATCAGGAATTTATTAGCTTACCCAGTGAAAGTCGCATTCTAAATGCTGAAGTGCGAACCCTAGAGAGCAATTCAAAATATGAGGTGTTGCTGCATCAAGGCTGGCGCCAAATTTTGGATAATAATCAACGCATTAATTGGATTAAGGTGGCTGCTGGAGAACGCTTTGGCGATTTAACAGAGCTTGAAGGTAGGCTAGGTTTTAGTAAAGGGCGTTTTTTACACATTCACAGCGACTTGCATTTGAATCAGGTCACTAACTCAAACCTAGTGTCATCGAAACAGGATCTAAGCCAGCTACTGCCCCTTGATCAAGTCATCACCCCAGCGGTTCAAACACGCTATAGCCTCAATCAAAGGCGAAAAATGCGCAGCAATGAAATGCACTATTTAGATCATCCTAAACTTGTGCTTTTGGTAAAAATAATTCCCTATACGCCTGCTCAAACCATGCTTGAGGATGAAATAGAGACGGTTTTAGAAATAAAGCCACAAGCGTCTGCTGCCAATGAACCTATAACGATTGACCTTACTCTGACAGGCGACGCTGGCTAAAGGCCTTGGGGCAGTATTCTTGCAATAGCTGATCAAGCTGCACTGATTGTGTATGCTGCTGGGGCCTTGCATACACTGGCCGATGGCGATCATCCACTAAGCCATGCCAGTTATTGGTATTTTGTAAAAATTCTTCAGCAAACCCTGGGGCAATATCTAGACACCCTAATAAAATAACGTCCAAATACGATTGCACAATCGGTGTGCTATCTAAACCTTGCTCATTATTATCATAAACATAAACCCACACTAAAGAGTCTGGCTTGATTGCTTGGGCTGGATGCAGATAAGACAGCTGGGAATGATCCAAACTCATTCTCACATAATTCATTTCACGCGCATCAAATTTGGGTAGCTCAGTTTCTGGCACTTCAAACAATACGCCATTGCATTGGCTATTTGGTTTTGCACTTACGGCAACGGCGCGCATTTGAGTGCCCTTCCAACTGACCCAAGACCTCTCAAAGCCTGACACCCTTGCCGCTACCGAATCACCCGCGATGCCCGTTATACGCCGACTGCTGGCACTAATTAAGCTGCCATAACCAAAGATATAATGCTTAGGGGCCATTAAGCGCCCTCGTTTTGCTGAACTTGATGTTCCATTTGTATGGTTTGGGTTGGGAAGGCAAATTCCGCACCATGCTCACTCACTATGTCGGCGATGGTGCCTAATAGTTCCTGTTTCACCTCATGAAAGGTCACCCAATTGGTGGTCTTGGTAAAGGTGTAGACAAAAAAATCGACGCTGTGAGAATTAAACGTATTCACATTTACCATCAAAGTCTTATGGGTATCTATCGCGTCATGCTCCATCAGCATGGCTTTCACAGCCGCGGTGATTTTTTGCACTTTATCCTGGTCTTGGTAGCGCAAGCCAAAGGTCTCGTAAAAGCGTCGGTTAGACATACGCGATGGGTTTTCAACAGAAATGCTTGCAAAGGTTGCATTAGGGACATACAAAGGGCGCATATCAAAAGTACGAATACGTGTAATTCGCCAACCGATGTATTCAACTGTGCCTTCAATGTCTTTATCAGGAGAGCGAATCCAATCGCCTACCGAAAATTGACGATCCATATAAATCATCAAACCACCAAACAAGTTAGACAATAGGTCTTTCGCCGCAAAACCAATGGCAATACCACCCACCCCGCCAAAAGCCAAAACGCCAGAGATAGAAAAACCAAAGTGCTGCATGAGGGTTAAAATAGCCGTAAT
This sequence comes from uncultured Oceanospirillaceae bacterium, assembly GCA_964022265.1. Classification (GTDB taxonomy): domain Bacteria; phylum Pseudomonadota; class Gammaproteobacteria; order Pseudomonadales; family Balneatricaceae; genus Njordibacter. The sequence continues at coordinate 76,267 of CAXHZX010000004.1, forward strand.
GATAATGGCAGCTTTCAATAATTTGCCGATGGCTTCAACCGTGGTTTTATCCCATGCTTCTCTATTTTTCCCAGGCAGTGCCAGCATCGCTACAACAACATTGACCGTTCGCAATAAAAACCAACACACCAAAATGATCAGTAGTGCGCTTCTTGCATCGCTCACTAAAGAGAGTGTGCTTGCGTCAAAGGAATAGCTTACAACGTCCACTACCCATGACAAGCCGACCACCCAAACGCCCCAAGTTAAGGGTTTTCTGGTGGCGTCTAACAGCGCATCATCCCATTCGTTTTCAGTTTTTTGTAACTGCAGAGCAAGCCTACCAAAAGCCCTTCTGACCAAAAAATTAAATACCAACACACCCAGCACTAATAAAAACACCTTGGCTAGTAACAATGACTGGGACGTTTCTAAGCCTGCCGTTTCCAGTACTTCATTAACCAAATCCATTAACCTGCTCCTTTAACTTCTGCTTGTGCTGCGCTTGCCATGACAGGAATGATATCTGCCATGATTTGATCTACATCTCGAGTATTATCGTATTCTCTTTCGCAAATGGCCAACAATGCTTCACTGCTTGAAATAGAAAATACCAAAATGCCCAATAAATAATGGAAGCGCCAAAAAAACTGCTCGTTGGTCATAACGGGCATATGCTTTCTAAGTAGGGCCATAAAGCGCATAAATGCCGCCCCGTACTTGAGCGTTAAATGTTTTCGTAAATGCCCCTGTGACTGACTATAAGCAGTATTTATCAAACGCGAAAGCACCGCCAAGCTGTGCTCATTTTGGCTGGCCACTTGCTGACAAGAACGGACCAATATATGTAACAAATGCTGAAGCTCTTGTTCACTAGAATCAAAACTTAAATTGGCTTTTTCATATGCCGTTAATTCTATTTCAAGCTGCTGCGTGAGCGGGCCTAAAAACCTGTCAGTGACCGCTTGGATCAGACCTTTCTTAGAGCCAAAATGGTAATTGACTGCAGCAAGGTTCACTTTGGCCTTGGCCGTTATGGTTCTTAGTGAAGTTTCTACAAAGCCATGAGCCGCAAACTCAGCCTCTGCGGCATCTAGTATTCGATCAATTGTGGCATTACTCATTACTAAATTAATAATCTCTATTGTTTAAAACACATGTTTAAAACTAACATGGCCTGCCCAAGCTATCAACCCAACACCAAGCTTTGCTGCATGATGTGAACGCCATAAAAACGCATCGCTAGTTAGTCTGCAAAAGATCAGTTACCATGCTTCACCACTTCAGCCACTATCCCCGTTTTATGCAACTAAGAAGTTTACATCCCAATGTCTGGTTACTTTCTGTATCTCATGCTCTTTCATTTGCTGGTGCATCTGTAACCTTCTTGCTGGGAGGTATTATTGGCACCTTACTCGCTCCCTCGTTGGCCTTAGCCACTTTGCCCGTTGCAGTGTGTGTTATTGGCACCGCTGTTGGCACTCTTCCTGCAACACGACTCATGCAAAGGATGGGCCGTAAAACCGGTTTTATCGGTGGCGCAGTCTTTTCAGTGGGTGCTTCGCTATTGGGAGCGATAGCGGTTTGGCAAAGCCACTTTTGGTTATACTGCTTAGCGTGTTTTGGGCTTGGTTTAAGTTACACCTTTGTACAGCAATACCGCTTTGCAGCAGCTGAAAGTGTGGCTATAGAACGCGCCCCACAGGCCATATCGGCGATCTTAATATCAGGTATTGCAGGCGCATTCTTGGGTCCTAACGTGGCAAATTACGCACATGATTGGATCCCCGAACACACCTTTGTAGGTTCTTATCTTGCCTTAGCGGTATTGCTGTTTATCCCTTGCATACTGCTACTTTGGCTGCAATCGCCAAGCCCAAGTAAAGCCTCCAAACCAAATTCTTCAGGACGAACCATTTTTGAGCTAGCGAAACAACCCGATTTTATATTAGCGGTATTTGCGGCCACCGTGGCCTATGCATTAATGGTGTTCTTAATGACAGCAACCCCTATGAGTATGCATGTTATGGATGGCCACAGTGTTGATCACACTAGCTTTGTGATTCAGTGGCACATAGTGGCGATGTTTTTACCGTCTTTATTCGTGGGTAAGTTAATCATCAAATATGGCCACAAAAGCATTATGTTGGCAGGTGTTATAGCCAATTTAGTGTGTATCTGTGTCAGCCAATTTGACCAAAGTTTACTGGGCTACTGGATTAGCCTTTTCAGCTTAGGGTTAGGTTGGAATTTCCTGTTTGTAAGCAGCACTTCGCTTTTGATCACTACTTATCAAGAGGATGAGAAATACCGTGCTCAAGGGTTCAATGAATTCATTATGTTTAGCGTTCAAGCCATGGCTTCATTATCTGCGGGCTGGTTGTTAAGTATGACAAGCTGGCAGAGCATGAATTTAATGAGTGTTCCAGCCCTTGTTATCTTGCTTGGCGTCATTCTCTGGAGCCATCAAAAGTCTAAACAGGTCGTTTAAGTCGCTTTTTAGCCCAATTAATATCATTCACAAACACCGCGTCTACGCCAAGTTTTTGCAAACGCACAAGGTCAGCAGCATCTTTGACTGTGTAGGTGCGTATGGTTAGGTTTCGCGCCTTAGCATCATTGATCAGCTGAATATCAGTGGTTTCAGTGTAACTATGCAAAGCTTGTGCGCCCATATCCTGCGCAAAGGCAGCCAAAGAAATGGGGCAAGCACTAATTAAAGGTGCTATTTCAAGCTTGGGCATCAATGCTTGCAAAGCTTTAAGTAAACGATGATCAAAAGCGGATACACAAAACTGATCTAAGCTGAACTTATAATGCTTCAACGCATAGTCAATGTCAGAGGCAATTTGGTTGACTAAATCATTTGATTTAAGTTCGATGTTAATATTGCACCGCCCATCGACCAGTGCCAGCACGTCTTTTAAATATGGCGGTGGCGCACCATCACCAGCATCAAGCGCTTGCCATTGTTGCGCGGTAAATTCGCTCACCAAACCAGAACCATCGGTGGTTCTATCTACTGTGGCATCATGCATTACCACAACCTTTGAAGACATAAGCCTAACGTCCAACTCAATACCACAGGCTTTTTGTTCTAAGGCTAAGGCAAACGCCTGCATTGTGTTTTCTGGCGCTAAATCACTGACCCCACGATGGGCAAATAACTGCATGGCTAACCACCTTTGCATCTACTTTTTTCTATATTTAGGTTGCTATTGTGCCTATATAATATAGCGCTGCAAACCCCTTAAACGAATAACTTAAATAGCCAAGCCTTGGCGATCAACACACTTCTAAGCTAATGATTCGTGCTTAATCTTAAAGCAAAAAAATTCGGTATTTCTAGCAATTAACAGCAAGTTAATATATTTTTAAGCGCCTAAACTTGCTGTAATCTGGACCCTACTGCCTTATGCAACTGCAAACCTCTGCGACAACAACTGCTACAGACAATAACAACACTAAGCCAAGCCCAACTATTTGGCTAAAAAACCCATTAGCCATCTTGGCAGAAGATGCAGAAGCAGGGCTTGTGGTGCAAGGACAAAAGATAGTTGAACTGGTGCCCAAACATCAACAACCCAAAAGTTCTATTGATGAAGTGATGGATTGCTCTGAATTGGTGATACTGCCTGGGCTGATTAATGGCCATCACCATTTTTATCAAACCCTCACCAGAGCCTTGCCGCAAGCCTTGAACAAACCCTTATTCGGCTGGCTGTCTAGCTTGTACCCAGTGTGGGCAGGCCTTGAGCCTGACATGCTTTACCAAGCGACACGTTTAGCCCTAGCAGAGCTATTACTTTCAGGCTGTACTACCGCTGCTGATCATCATTATTTATTCCCAGAAGCACTGACGCAGGCCATGGACATTCAAGCAGAAGCCGCTGCCAGCATAGGCATCCGTATGACGATGACGCGTGGTTCAATGAGCTTGGGCGTTGAAGATGGGGGTTTACCCCCTCAAACTACGGTGCAACAAGAAGATGTGATTTTAGCGGATAGTGAGCGTGTTATTCAGCGTTATCACGATGCAAGTGAAGGGAGTATGCTGCAAGTGGCGCTAGCGCCCTGCTCCCCCTTTTCTGTCACCCAAGAGCTCATGCGTAATTCAGCCACTTTGGCCCATGAACATAAGGTGATGTTACATACCCACTTAGCCGAAACCATTGATGAAGAAAATTTCTGCTTACAAAGATTCGGGCTTAGAACCGTAGATTATTTAGATAGCGTGGGCTGGCTTGGGCCTCAAACATGGCTTGCCCATGGCATCCACTTCAACGAAGATGAAATTCGTCGTTTAGGTGCAGCTGGCACCGGCATTTGCCATTGCCCCACTTCGAACATGATGTTGGCATCTGGTATGGCACCGGTGCAGGAGCTAGAAGCGGCAGGCTGCCCTGTGGGTTTGGGTGTAGATGGTTCAGCTTCTAACGATGGTTCTAATATGATCCAAGAAGTGCGCCAAGCGCTTTATTTACAACGCTTAAAATACGGTGCTCATGTAAGCCATTTCGATGCTTACCGCTGGGCAACCTCTGGCAGTGCAAAAATGCTCGGCCGATCTGACATCGGTGCTTTGGAAGTCGGCCTGCAGGCTGATATTGCTTGTTTTAAGCTAGATGAAATGCGCTTTAGTGGCAGTCACGATCCACTAGCTGCGCTGCTTTTATGTGGCGCGCATAAGGCTGAGCACGTTATGGTGGCAGGCAAATGGCGTGTCATTGCAGGAGTGATTGAAGGTCTAGATGTAGCGCCTTTACTCAGCCAACATAGTGCCTGTGCCAAAAGTTTGGCTGCCAAAATTTAACGGCTTAACTTTTATTAAAACCCAAAAAGCCCGCTCAGAATCTTCTTAGCGGGCTTTTTTCTGCAACCAAGCAGTTTAGTTTTTAACGATGTTATGCTCTGGCCCAAATGGGAATTTGGTAATATTTTCAGCACCATCATCGCTCACTACCAAAATATCATGTTCACGATACCCGCCTGCGCCCGCCATTCCCTCTGGCAACATGATCATAGGTTCTATGGAAACCACCATGCCAGGCTCTAATACCGTATCTACATCTTCCCGGAATTCAAGGCCTGCCTCGCGACCGTAATAATGGCTAAGCGTACCAAATGAGTGACCATAACCAAAAGTTCGATATTGTAAAACGTCATGTTCAGCAAATATTTCATTCAGTTCATGGGCTACGTCGCTGCACTTGACGCCAGGTCTGACTAATTCTAAGCCGCGTCTGTGTACTTTGCAGTTAATTTCCCACAGTTCTAAATGGCGATCCGTTGCATGCTCTGCAAACAATGTGCGCTCAAGGGCGGTGTAATAGCCTGCAATCATTGGAAAACAGTTAAGGCTTAATATGTCGCCTGCTTCAATCTTACGGCTAGTCACAGGGTTATGAGCACCATCGGTGTTGATACCAGACTGGAACCACACCCAGGTATCCATTAACTCACCCTCTGGAAAAGTTTTAGCAATCTCACGAATCATCGCTTGAGTGCCTGCTAACGCCACCTCATATTCAGGCACACCCACAGCAATAGCATCTCGAATAGCGGCCCCACCAATGTCACCGATCCTAGATCCATGTTTAATCACTTCAATTTCTTCGGCAGACTTTACCATTCGCATTTTCATGGTTGGCACGCCCACATCAGCAAATTCTGAACCAGGGAAGGTGTTTTTCATGATTTCTAAAGTGGCCAAAGGCATATGATCATATTCAACGCCAATGCGACTGCCAGGCTTAATGAGATTTTTTACAGCGACAAAAAAATTGCCTTTTTGCCAATCGGTATAAACCACATTATCGCCCAACTGGTTTCTACGATACGGTTGGCCGCCATCAATGTTTGCTGTCACTGTTGTGTAGTTATCTTGAGTGACGACTAAAGCGTAATCGCGACCAAATCGGCAGTATACAAAATCGGAAAAATAGTTAATGTTATGATACGAAGTTAGCACTACGGCATCAACATTGGCGTTCGCCATGTGGGCCCGAAGCTTGGCCAAACGCTGGCTAAGCTCTTGCTTTGAAAATGTAGCGACTACCTTTTGGCCGTTTGGAATTTCAATCGTACGTGGCATATTTTGTGGGTTCATGATTTTAACCTAATTATTATCATTAGAAGTTCGCAACTCGCTTTACTGCTGCATGGATAAGCTGCTCATAAAGCCTCTGTCGCAATTTAGTCATAATCTAACGCATTAGTAAAATTAATAAAATTAATTTAATCATAATAAATTATTATAATTTTGATAATTTCGATCTGCCAAATAAAAGCATAAATTCGCCTTGTATCTCACGAATGGAGTCATCATCAGAATCTCACATTTTCGAAAAATTGGCGTTATTACAAGACGTGCAGGGACAGGCATGGCGCAAGAGCTTGTTGCCCTTTGAGCGCACACCTAATGGTAGAGAAACTAATAAAAAGTTTAAGAAACGAGCCTAAAAAAAGCAGTGACTAAACCCTTTATTTTAACCATGGGTTAAAACCTTTAGGCTTTGGTTCTTGCTTCGGTTCTCGCTTAGCACCTTGATCAGGGCTTGGTTTGGTTTTGGCAGCAGGCTGAGCTTTTGGTTTTGGTTTTGGTTTTGGTTTTGGTTTTGGTTTTGGTTTTGGTTTTGGTTTTGCTTCTGATTTGGCCATAGGTACAGTGCCTTCATTAGTCGGCACTGCTTGCTCATCTTGGCCCTTTGTTTCTCTTAAAAACTGCTCTTCTTGCGCGAGTTTAAGCTGCCTTGCTGCTTCAATTTCTTCTTGTTCAGCTAGGGTTAAAGCGTCCATGTCATAGACAAACGAACCCACGTACTGCACATACTCATCTTCATGAATTTTGGTGAGTTTGTTGCGATACTCAAAATCAAACAGCAAGATTAACCAACTTATTTGTTGATGCCCCATCTTGTTAATTTTATGCACAACGCCTAATCCATAGGCACTTGAATAAGAACACTGCTCAACGATATCTTTTACAGCAGCCGTGCCGCTTGCCACACCGTTGGTTTCCATGTTCTCATGTTCGTATTGAGAAATCGCAAAGCCGCGTGACCACGCATCAGTACCGTCTTCATCTTCTTCAAAATAACGATCTGGAATAGTGTCGTAACTCACACTTGAGCACCACACTGAAACCTTTCCATGCTTTTCAAAGCTTGGCAATGAAAGTGAGTGGTTTTTTGAAGATGATTCAGTCATGAACGACGCCTGTTTTGTGGGGCTTTTAGATGGCGAAAAAGTAACACAAACGCCCTCACGCTTCAATGAAATTTGAAATGACTAGGAACCTAAAATGCAGCAGTATTTAGACACTTTTCAGCAACTTGCAAAAGATCATTACAACCAAGAAAGGGCTGTGAGTGAGCCTATTAGCGCAAAAGAGCTTGCTAAGATTGTAGACTTTGGTTTGGGTCCCAAAGGTTGTCAACATGAAGAACTAAAAACTGCTGCAGGCCAGTTTTTGAAATATCACCCTGATAGCGCCCAAGTGGATTTCTTTAAGCTTTTATATTCAGGCAGAAACGATCCTGCCTTATTAGGTGACTGGGTGACAAGCCTTAGTAATGCCAACATGCATACCTACCAGATGAGCCCGGTCGCAACCCTTATGGAGGCAGAGCTTATTTATCAGTGGAACCGTTTAGTAGGTTTTACCAACACCACTCAAACCGGTGATGGCATTATGGTGTCAGGCGGCAGTCAAGCTAATCTCATTGCCATGATGATGGCACGTCATAAAGCTTGTCCAGATATAAAAACGAAAGGCTTTACTGGCAAAAAACTAGTCGCCTTTGTGTCTGATCAAGCCCACTACTCCGGCCAAAAAGCAGCTAACTTACTGGGTATTGGCACTGATAACTTGGTGGCTGTGGCAAGTGATGAGCAAGGTAGAATATGCCCTTCTGCCTTAGCTGATGCCATCGCTTTAAGTATAGAAAATGGCGACCAGCCTTTTTACATCGGCCTAACGGCAGGCACGACAGTCATTGGGGCGTTTGACCCTATTAAACAATGCCGAGAAATTGCCGATCAATACAATCTTTGGTTGCACATTGATGGCGCTTGGGGCGCGCCGGTATTGTTTTCGGCTGCGCATAAACACTTGCTTAAAGACAGCGAGCTAGCAGACTCATTTGCTTGGGATGCACATAAGCTAATGAATGTACCGATTACAGCCGCTGTCATACTGACTCGCCACCCTCATTTGCTCGAACAAACCTGTGGCGGTGGCGGTGGCGATTACCTTTTTCATAGCGACGAAAATGCAGCGTATAACTTGGGCCAAAAGTCCATCCAATGCGGCAGAAGAGCCGATGCGCTAAAAGTTTGGCTAAGTTGGAAAGCCATAGGAAGTGATGGTTTTGAAGCCAAAGTAGACCACTTACAAAGCATAAAAGATGCGTGTGTTAACGCAATCAACCAAGACCCATGCCTCAACATGATTGGCCCCTCGCCTTATTTAAATGTGCTGTTTCAGTATCAACCTGAACAAAGGCTTAATGAAGAAGAGCTGCGCGCGTTAAATATTAATATTTGTAAAACCATGCAGGCCCAAGGTGGTGCCTTTGTGGATTATGCCAAGTATCAAGGCCGCACAGGTATTCGATTAATATTGGCTAACACTGATACTGCGCAAGAAGATATTGATCGTTTATTAACGCACGTGCGCAGTGTTGGCAAGCAATTAACATCAAAAGCTTAACCTTTGCGAAGAAAAAAAGGACAACCCAAAAAGTTAGCTATTCCAAATGGAGGCGTTAACTTTGGCGCCTTTATTTTCCCCATTGGCCTGGGTATTTTTCGAAGAAGGTTTTGTTGGCTTAGCTTTGGCCTTAAATTCAGCTTGAGATTTAAGCGGTTTGCCACGCACAATGGCATAAACATAGAGTAACTCTACTTTCTCTCTGGCCCAGGGCGTTTTGCGAAGAAATTTAAGGCTAGATTTCACACTAGGATTAGCTTTAAAGCAATTTAAGTTGACTTGTTGGGCCAACACTTCAAAACCAAAAGTGTCTACAAGGTCTGTGACGACTTGCTCAAGCTTAACCCCATGCAGTGGGTTACGAGGTTGCTCTGGATTCATAATTTAGTTCACACGACTCAGTAATGGCCTTATTATCGCTAACAAACAATCACTAAACAACAGGTAAACCATGGCCCTTCCCTTAGATAACAGCATCGATCGCGCTAGAATTGAATTGGCCGCTTGTTTTAGGTGGACTGCAAGGTTGGATATGCATGAAGGCATTGCCAACCACTTTAGTGTAGCCGTGTCAGAGGATGGCCAGCAGTTTTTGTGCAACCCACAAGGGCGCCATTTTAGCGCCATAAAAGCAAGCGATATGATTCTTTTAGATGCTAATGACAAAACTACGATGGATCAAAAAAATGCACCAGACCCTACCACCTGGGCGATTCATGGCGCCTTGCATCGCAAGTTACCAGCAGCACGCTGCATCATGCACGTGCACAGCCGCTATGCTACGGCGCTAGCTTGTTTGAAAGATAAAACCCTCTACCCGATCGACCAAAACACGATGCGCTTTTTTAACAGAGTCGCTATCGATACAAGTTATGATGGCATGGGTTTGGGTAACGAAGCTGAAAGGCTCACCACTTGTTTGGGCGATAAGCGCATTTTGCTAATGGGTAACCACGGCATACTTGTAATTGCTAACACCATTGCCCAGTGTTTTGATGATTTATATTACTTTGAGCGCTCTTGTCGCACCTTGTTAGATTGTTATGCTACAGGTAAAGACATTGATCCAGTCAGTGATGGTATTGCCGAAAAAACGGCCCAGCAATGGCAAAATTATGGCCCAGAATTTGCGCAGCAACACTTAAATGAAATCATGGCTATTTTAGACCAAGAACAAAGCTCTTTCCGCTTATAAGAGGCTCCTACAATATTTAGCCTACAAGCCCTTTCTACAAAGGCGCCTGGTTGCGGCGGCATTTATCCTAATAACGTCTTTGAGCATCAATAAGGCAGTGTTTTACTTTTTTTAGCTAGGCTATCTTTGTATACTTGACCGGTTTTAAGACACGCATAAAAAGCTGTAAGCATCAGCTGAACTACGAGAATTTGTAAACTACAGGATCAACCATGATCAAAGTCGAATCGGTGAGTAAACGCTTTGGGGGTGTACACGCCGTCAATAACGCCTCCATTGAAGTCGTTAAAGGGTCTATTACTGGACTGATCGGCCCCAACGGGGCTGGTAAAACCACTCTATTTAACATGATAGCGGGCAATTTAACGCCAACCTCTGGCCACATCTATTTAGATGGTGAAGATGTCACAGGCACCCCGCCATACGAGTTATTCCATAAGGGACTACTGCGCACCTTTCAAATTGCTCATGAATTTGGCACGCTCACCGTGCTTGAAAATTTAATGATGGTGCCCTCTCAACAAGCCGGCGAAAAATTGATGGACGCATGGTTTCGCCCTTCACTTGTGCGCGAACAAGAAGCCAAAGTGCGAGATAAAGCACTAGAGGTGATCGATTTTTTAAACCTAGGTCATGTTGCACAAGAGCTTGCAGGCAACCTTTCTGGTGGGCAAAAGAAGCTTTTAGAACTGGGCCGAACCATGATGGTAGATGCCAAAGTAGTGTTGCTTGATGAAGTGGGTGCTGGAGTAAACCGCTCTTTACTAAGAGAAATTGGTGAAGCCATCGTGCGCTTAAATCAAGAGAAAGGTTACACTTTTTGTATGATCGAGCACGACATGGACTTTATTGGCCGCTTGTGTGACCCAGTGATTGTCATGGCAGAAGGTTCGGTATTAGCCCAAGGTACGGCAAAAGAAGTGATTGCCAATGAAGCCGTGATCGAAGCTTATTTAGGCACCGGCCTAAAGAACAAGCCAGAGGTTAGCGCATGAGTTACTTAATTGCAGATCAATTGCGCGGTGGTTATGGCGGCGCTGATATCTTAAATGGTTGTAGTTTAGAAGTAGACAAAGGCGAAATTGCCGTTATTGTAGGCCCCAATGGTGCCGGTAAATCGACCGCCATGAAAGCCTTATTAGGCATGCTGACTTTACGTGAAGGCATTGTCACCCTGGGTGGTAAAGACATCACTCACATGTCACCGCAAGACCGGGTGGGTGAAGGCATTGCTTTTGTGCCTCAAACCCACAACGTGTTTGCAGGTATGAGTGTGGAAGAAAACCTAGAAATGGGCGCATTTTTGCGCACAGACGATTTTAGCGAAACTATGGAACAGGTCTACGAGCTGTTCCCTATCCTAAAAGAAAAAAGACGCCAAAATGCGGGTGAACTCTCTGGTGGCCAAAGACAACAAGTGGCGGTAGGCAGAGCGATGATGACAAAACCTAGCGTGTTAATGCTAGACGAGCCTACTGCTGGCGTTTCACCTATTGTAATGGATGAGTTGTTTGACCGAATTTTGGAAGTAAAGCAACAAGGCATTGCCGTATTAATGGTGGAACAAAACGCCGCTCAAGCGCTTAACATTGCCGATCGTGGTTATGTACTAGTCACGGGTTCTAACAAACATACAGGCAGCGGCGACGAATTGCTGGCAGATCCTGTGGTGCGACGCACCTTCTTGGGGGGTTAATTGATGCCTGAATTTGTAGATATTTTAAATGCGTTCGTACTCTTCTCAAACTTTGTATTAGTACCCGCAATTTCATATGGTGCTCAATTAGCCCTTGGCGCATTGGGTATTACGTTAGTGTATGGCATTTTACGTTTTTCAAACTTTGCCCATGGCGACCTTATGGCGTTTGGCACCATGACAACCATCCTTGTGACCTGGGGCTTTAAATCTATGGGTATTGGCTTTGGGCCGCTGCCTACAGCTCTTCTAGCCCTGCCCTTTGGCATATTAGGGGCCATCGCTTTAAGCCTTATGTTTGATAAAACCGTGTATAAGTTTTATCGCACCAACAACAGTGATCCGGTTATTTTTGTGATCGTATCCACTGGCGTGATGTTTATGACAAACGCCATTGTGCGTTTCATTATTGGCCCTGGCGATCAGCGTTTTATGGATGGCACAAAATTTGTATTTAGGCCGCGTGAATTTAAAGAATTCACCGGTTTAAGTGAAGGTTTGGCATTAAAATCTACCCAAGTGCTTACCGTAACTGTGGCAATTATTTGTGTAACGGCATTGTTTTACTTTTTGAAAAGAACTCGCACCGGCAAGGCCATGCGAGCCTTTTCAGATAACAAAGAACTGGCCTTATTATCAGGCATCAACCCTGACAAAGTAGTCTTTATCACTTGGATTATTGTGGCTGCACTGGCCACAACCGCTGGTACTATGTACGGTTTGGATAAAAGCTTTAAACCATTCACTTACTTTATGCTGCTGCTGCCTATGTTTGCTGCCGCTATTGTGGGTGGCATAGGTAATCCAGTAGGCGCGGTTGTGGGTGGTTTTGTAATTGCTTTCTCTGAGGTGATTGTCACCTACGCTTACAAGAAAGTGTTTATGTATTTATTACCAGAATCTCTTGAGCCCTCTGGATTGATGCAATTCTTATCAACTGACTACAAGTTTGCAGTGTCTTTTATCATTCTAGTGGTGGTACTGCTTATTCGCCCAACGGGTATCTTTAAGGGGCAATCAATCTAATGAACTTTTTAACCAACCAAAATAATCGCGCCCCTATCGCTTTCACCGTAATGGCATTGTTACTTGCCATTGTTGGTATTGGGCAATCGTGGGGGCTCTCGTTAGCTATTCTAAACCTGTGCCTTATTTCGGCCATTATGTCGCTTGGGGTGAACATTCAGTGGGGCTATGCTGGGCTTTTAAACCTTGGGGTAATGGGTTTCACAGCCTTAGGTGGCTTAGCGGCAGTGCTGGTGTCTGAAGCACCCGTGCTTGAAGCTTGGTCCGTTGGTGGACAAGGCATGAGCGTAAGCTTTGTCTTGGTAGTAATCACCATTATTTTAGCCATTTTAGTTTACCGCAGTATGCAACCTAGCTGGCAACGCCGAGCCACTTTGGCAGTGCTTTATGTGGGCGCTTACTTTGTGATCAATCACTTTTATAGCCCCGCAGTACAGGCTATTGAAAAAGTAGATTCGGCCACTTCTGGTTTCTTAGGCGGCATGGGCATGCCCATTATTTTCTCCTGGATTGTAGGCGGTTTAATGGCCGCTGGTGTGGCTTGGATTGTTGGCAAAATCACTTTGGGTTTACGTTCTGATTATTTGGCAATTGCAACTTTAGGTATTTCTGAAATAATTATTGCAGTGCTAAAAAATGAAGATTGGCTCGCCCGTGGCGTAAAAAATGTAACGGGGATGGATCGCCCCGTTCCCTATGAACTCAACCTACAAACCACCCCATGGTTTATCGATTTAGTGGAAACGCTATTCAATAGCCGCTTAGCTAACTTAACAGGTGATGCCCAAGTTGCTGCGCTTAAACAACTGGTGATTGAAAGCTCCAGCGTGTTTGTAAAGCTGTGTTACACAGGCCTCTTTACGCTTGTTTTGGTCACCATACTTATGCTTAGCATTAAAGCGTTGAACTCGCCTTGGGGCCGCATGATGCGGGCTATTCGTGACAACGAAGAAGCGGCTAACGCGATGGGCAAAAATGTGGTTCGCCAGCACCTGCAAGTGTTCGTATTAGGTAGTGCTGTGGTAGGCATTGCAGGCGCTATGTTGGTCACCCTTGATGGTCAATTTACACCCACCTCTTACCAACCTCTGCGCTTTACGTTTTTGGTATGGCTGATGGTTATTATTGGGGGCAGCGGTAATAATTTAGGGGCTGTTTTTGGTGGCTTCTTTATTTGGTTCATGTGGATTGAAGCAGAACCACTCTCTCTTGCTTTCATGGATTTTGTGACGGCCAGCATGGATGAAAACAGCGCCCTTCGGGTTCACTTACTAAAAAGTGCACCGCACCTGCGTTTGTTCATAATGGGCTTGGTATTACTTTTAACCATGCGTTTCATGCCAAAAGGCATTATCCCAGAGCGCACGCGCCTGCATAGCGTGGCCTAACTAGGCTAACGGGCAGGTGAATAACCTGCCCATTAGCTGTGTTCAGTAAAGTTAAGTTAAGTTAAGCTTCCTCTTGAAGCCGTGCTAGCACGCTTTTAAAATCTGAAGCTAAATCTGCATTAATCACAATGGCTTGGCCATTTGCATGAGTTAATTGCATTTGCGTGCAGGCCAACCACAAGCGTCCTGCCCCTAAATAGGCCTCACAGGCTCTATTTAAATTACCCTTGCCGTGGCGCGAGTCACCCACAATTGGGTGCCCTATATGCTTTAAATGGCGCCTTATTTGATGCTTGCGCCCAGTCACAGGCACACACCGCATTAAAGACAAACGCGTGCTGGGATACCGATCTACATTGAGTGGGATATTAAATTGCTCAAGACAGCTTACATGAGTGAGTGCAGTTTTAGCCTCGCCCTTCTTTTTTTCACCCTTGGGGTCATCCATTTCATCCACTAAACCATGATCAATACTCAGCTTAGTTGGCCCATACCCTCTTACCAGCGCAACATAGGTTTTTTGAATGCTATGCTCACGAAACTGCTCACCATAAAAGCTAGCTGCACTACTGGACAAGGCAAATACCAACACCCCAGATGTGGGTTTATCTAGCCTATGAAGTGGGTATACGTGTTGGCCTAGCTGATTACGAAGCTCTTGTACCGCAAAGCGAGTTTCATGTTTATCAATGGGACTGCGGTGCACTAATAACCCGCTGGGTTTATTAATGGCTACCAACTCTTGGTCTTGATAAATAATCTCTAGAGGCGCTTGGTCCATCAAAATAAAGCCTTACTGGGTATTAAAGGCAACAGTGTAGCAAACACAAAGCCCTAATGACTCACAAATAAGCCAAGCTATAGGCACAAAAAAGCCCAACTGGCTTTCGCCTAGTTGGGCTTTTAAATCCTATGTTAAACGTCTCTTAGAACTTATAACCAACTTTAACAGCCGTTACAATAGCAGTGTTGTCAGCCATTGATGCAGTAAGTGTTTCTGAAACTACCGCTAAAGTGTCGCCCATGTTGATTTGTTGAACACCAACGGTGACAGTCGCCTGCTGACCAATGTAAGTTAATCCAAGTCCCATTTTGCTATAGCCGTCAGTAGGGCCTAATGGTGATCCATTCCCTCCCTCAGGGGATTCTGTACCATAAGATGCAGAAGCTAACCATTGATCGCTAAGCTTGTGTGCCACACCTAAGCTATACGAGGTAGTATCTGTTTTAAACGTTTTTAAGCTAAGACCGCCCGTAAATAATGCATATTGATCTGGCCTAAGTTCGAGCTGAGTCCACTTTACATGACGAACAGAACCATATACCAAAGTGTTCTCTGCAACACCTGTTTGAAAATCTAAATTAAATGAATCTGGTGTTGTTGTAGATAAAATCTCTGCGTCGGAGACGTTTCCGCCTACAGTTTCAACGACAGAAACATCATGTTTTACCTTAGCGTGGTATGTTAGAGAAACTTTCATTCCAATCTCAGGTTTTTCAATCGCGCCGCCTAAAACATACCCAATGCTTTGATCAGCAGCCTCAGAGGTAATGCTATAACCCGTGCCATCTCCTATTATGCTGGTGGTATCAGCCGGATCTGATAAGAGACCAACAAATGGGTTAGCTGCTTGAGCTTTAAATGATTGGCTTTTGAGCCCCCCATATATTGTTAGATTTTCAACATCGTAGCTTACCAAAGCAGTGATAGCGGAAGATTCTACTTTCGCGTTAATGTCTCTAAAGGACAATAAGCGTGTTCCATCCACCCAATCTACCTCGGCGCCAAAAGGTGTGTCTTGAATTACTGCAAATGCAATATCGTCTGAAACATCAGATCTAAAAGCTAGACTAGTTAGGTTGTAATTTGGAACACCGTCTCCGGTACTTACAGATGTACCAGTATAAGTGCCTGTTACTTTAGGACTTACTGACGCTGAAGAGATCTCTAAAAGATTGCCTTCTTTTAAGATAATCGACGTATCTTGACCAGAACGATCCCAACCACCTGCGTGAGCCATGCTGGCGCCTAGGATAGACCCAAGAACAGCCATGTTAATTAATGTGCGCTTCATGTTTGCCTCTTTTTTTATTTTGCTTCAATCATTCAAAATTAAAACGGTTGTTTCAATGTCTAATTAGAATCTTTTATATTAGGTGAGTCAAGTTTAAAACGAGCTTTGGTCGCTAAAAACAATCAAAATCATCCACAAAAAACCAAAAAAAAAACCAAAAAAAACCCAACTTAAATTGAATTAAGTTGGGTTTTCGTATGGCTTAAGCTAAAGCTTAGTGAACCTTAACAGTAGTGAAGCCTGCATCGGTCACTTCTTGCTCTAGGTAAGAACCGGCAGGGTCGCCGTTTGCGTCAAATTCTACGTTAGTTGCGCCTTCGTAGTTAATTTGGCCGCCATCAGCAAGAATCTGTAGGCCTTTAGCAAGTTCACCAGGAAGGATAATCTCACCTGGAGCGTTAGCAACATTGCTTAAGTGAGCAACGATACCCGCACGATCAGAAGATCCTGCAGATTGCATGGCTAGCGCGATCAATGCACCTGCATCATAAGACTGTGCAGCGTATGGCGCAGTACCTTCAAGGCCAGCAGCAGCAGCAACATCGTTAAACATTGCTGCGCCTTCTGATTCAGAACCAGGTAGCGTACCAAAAGTACCTACAATGCCGCCGTCTACGTCTAGTAGCGAATCACCAATCATGCCATCAGCAAGAATAAAGCGATCAAATGCGCCTGAGTCTAAAGAAGACTGGATAATGCCGCGGCCGCCTTGGTCAACGTAACCAAGGACCACAAGCTCAGAAGCACCAGAAGCAGACAAAGCGCCTACTTCAGCAGAGTAGTCTGCTTTACCGTCTTCGTGAGCAGCTTCAATCGTAATGGTGCCGCCAACAGCTGTGTATGCGCTAGCAAACGCATCGGCTAAGCCTTTACCATAGTCGTTGTTAGTGTAAGTCACAGCCACTGTGTCAATGCCACGTGCCATAACGATTTCAGCAAGTACCACACCTTGACGAGCATCAGATGGCGCAGTACGGAAGAATACACCGTTGTCATCAATGTTAGACAAGCCTGGAGATGTAGCAGAAGGAGAAACCATCGCTACGCCGTTTGGAGCACCTACGTTCTTAGCAATTGCGCCCGTTACACCAGAACAGTCAGCACCCATGATAGCAACTACGTTGTCTGAGTTTACCAAACGTTCTGCAGCGGCTGTTGCGGCTGAGGCGTCTACACAAGTAGAGTCAGCACGCACTGAAGTGATTGAATGGCCATCTAGCAATAAACCAGAGTTAGAAGCTTCAGCGAAGGCCAATTCAGCACTGTCTGCCATCACTGGCGTCAAAGATTCGATTGGGCCTGTGAAACCTAGAATTACGCCTACATTGATCGCGTGATCTGCTGAGTGGGCAGTACCTGCGATCAAAGAAGCAGCTGCAGTGGCTAAAAGCGTCTTTTTAAATGTCTTTTTCATTAACTTATTCCTCTTGGAATTTTATATTTATGATAATGGCACGAGTATTTTTCATTGGGTTTGAAAGCTACTCAGTAGTTAAACTAGTATATTGAGATCACAAAACTACTGCCTATCGTCTTACAGGTTTTAACTGCAGCGAAGTTCGCAGTATATCCGCTAGTTCATAATAATTTCAAACCTTTATTACGACATTAACTTATGTATATGCACAGCTGTCATTTTTGACGATGCATTTAGCTTTTGTTGGTAAGCTATGCCTATGCCTATAGCGATGCTTCAGTCTGGCCAAACTATTCTGCTACAATAGCGAAGCATAAATACCCACCTATTATTTTTTGAAAAGAGCTTGCCATGCCAATTCGTATTCCAGATGCTTTACCTGCCACAAGTGTGTTGCAACAAGAAAACGTGTTTGTAATGACTGAAACCCGGGCATTAACCCAAGACATTCGTCCGCAAAAAATACTCATTCTTAATTTGATGCCTAAAAAAATTGAGACAGAAACGCAAATTATGCGTTTGTTATCAAACTCTTCTTTGCAGGTGGATATTGAGCTATTGCGGGTAGACAACCACACCAGCAAAAACACGCCCTCTGAGCACTTGAATAGCTTTTACCGTAATTTTGAGCAAATCAAAGACAAGAACTATGACGGTCTCATCATCACGGGTGCCCCACTTGGCTTAGTTGCCTTTGAAGATGTGACCTATTGGCCGCAAGTGGATGAAATTATAAAGTGGTCGCGCACCCATGTGACCTCTACTCTATTTTTGTGTTGGGCGGTGCAAGCGGCTTTAAAATCTTTATACGGCTTACCTAAACAAACACGCAGCCAAAAACTCTCTGGCGTCTACCGCCAAACTGTAAACCCAGGTTTTGATGCGCTAACCCGCGGCTTTGATGATCAGTTTTTAGCGCCGCAATCTCGCACTGCAGATTTTCCAGTGGATTTTATCAAAGCCAACACCGATCTTATTATTTTGGCTCAATCAGATGCCTCTGGGGCTTATTTAATGACCAGTAAAGACAGACGTCAGGTTTATGTTACCGGCCACCCAGAATATGGCCCTACAACTTTGGCGGATGAATACCGCCGCGACCAAAGTGCAGGTCTTAACCCCATGCTGCCTATTAATTACTTTCCTAATGACGATGCTAGCGCCACACCCATCGCGTCATGGCGCAGCCATGGTTACCTGTTCTTTAGCAACTGGCTCAACTATTGTGTCTATCAAGCCACGCCTTATGATCTTGGTGACATGCAACCCACCCAAGATTAGGGGCAAAATTAGGGGCAAAAATAGGCGATAACCTAAACCCCGACCGAAACACAAACCAAAACCATCGCTGTAAAGCCGTTTAGAGCCTTTCTATTCGGCCATCCTCTGCCACCCTTGCAGTTTTACTTAAGCGTAATTCGCGCCACGAAACATAAGCACCACTTAAGCAGATAATCGCAATGCCCACCCAAACTAAAGGATCGGGTAAGAATCCAAAAAAAACGAAGCTAATCACGCTAGCAGCGACAATTTCAAAGTAATTAAACGGGCTAAGCTGGGATGCAGTAGCGTACTCACACGCCATAATAATAAAAAAATGCCCAAGGGCAGCAAATAACCCCATGCTTGCCATCATCAATAGGCCTTTTAAATCTGGTGTAACCCACACCAAACCCACCCAAGGTGTAATAACCACAACACCCCCAATAGCGGTGTAAAACAAGGTTAATAAAGGCTGCGAGGAAGCACTTAATTTGCGCGTAAACATAATGTAAAACGCGTAAGCTACACCTGCTACCAAAGCCCACAAAATACTTGGTGAGAAGCCTTCTGCGCTTGGCCGCAGCACTACCACTACACCCATAAAACCAAACGCTACTGCGATACCACGATACACATCAAAACTTTCACCAAGCCAAAAAGGTGCGATCACAGCAACCACCAGTGGTGATACAAACAACAAAGTCAAGGAGGTCGGTATGGGGTTATCTTTAATGGCAACAAAAAAAGTCATGGTAGCAGTGGTGAGCATCAGGCTTCTAAGCAGTTGGTATTTAGGCTGCTTAGGCATCCGCCACCAGACAATTTTTTTATACAACAAAATGGGTAATAGCCATAAACCATGGAATACAAACCTTGCCCATGTGATTTCAAGCACGGGGTAATCTGCTGATAAAAGCTTTGCAAATAAATCTAACACGGGGACTAAAATCATAGCCAGTAGCATCAGGCCTATCCCGATTAGTGGGTTTTTATTCTGCGTTCGCACTTTATTTTTTACCTATCGCCAGAGTCTATGGTGTTAAAGCCACTCTAGCCCAGCTTTTGAGCCTTGCATAGGGCTTTGCCTGAAGGATAAAATAAAGCTCTACCCACACGCTGTGTTCTCACAAGCAACCAATGGAAATCAATATGCCTCTTATCACCGTAGAATTATTTGAAGGACGTTCAATAGAACAAAAGCGTCAAATTGTAGAAGGCCTTACCAAAACCATGTGTGAAATCACAGGCGGCAAAGAGAGCGCAGTGCAAGTGATGATTCGCGATGTGCCAAAATCTAACTGGGGTTTTGGCGGCGAACTTTGCAGCGATTTGTTTCCGGACAAATAAGCTCATGACTATCAAAAAAACAATACTCACCTATCTCTTAGCACTACTTGGTTTGGCGCCTTTAAAGGCTTTAGCCGCTGATAGTTTCAACATTTTGTTGTATCACCACATCAGCTCCACCATGCCACGTTCAACCTCAGTGACAGCCCAAGAGTTTGACGGCCACTTAAAATTTTTAAAGGATAATGGCTACACAGTCGTGGCTTTGGCAGATGCCCTTGAAGCCGTGCAAGGCGGCACAAGCTTGCCAGAGAAAGCCATCGTCATCACCTTTGATGATGCTTGGCGCAATATTTACCAACAAGGCTTTCCGTTGCTAAAAAAGTACAACTACCCTTTTACAGTGTTTGTTAACACCGACCCAATTGATCAAAAGAATCGCCATGCTATGACCTGGGATATGCTTAGAGAACTAAAAGAGTATGGTGTGACCCTTGCTAACCATACCCGTGATCATGCTTATCTTGTAAGAAAGCCTCACTATGATGAAGCCTGGCTTACACAAACGTTAGCCAATATCGATTACGCCCAAAAAAGGCTCACACAAGAAGTCGGTGAAGTGCCTAAATGGCTTGCCTACCCTTATGGCGAATATAACGACCTGCTTAAAAATGCGTTAAAAGAAAAAGGTTATCTAGCATTTGGTCAGCAGTCAGGCGGCGTAGCAGGTTTTTCAGATTGGCAAGCCCTACCTAGGTTCCCTGCAGCGGGCATATACAGCAACCTAAAAAGCCTTAAAACTAAACTCGCATCGCAACCTTTTCCAGCTGATTACAGCAAATTCAACAATCCGGTAATCCGAACTGATGAAGGTGAATCTGTGCAGCCGGTATTGGACGTAGCCCTCACCAAGGCCCAGAGATTAGGGGTGCGCCAACAACTTTCATGCTTCATATTAGGTGATCGAACAGCGCCAACTTGGCAAGACAAGATGAATTTTACGATAAAAGCCGCTAAGCCCATGGGTAAAGGCCGTAATAGATACAACTGCACGGCACCGATTTGGGGCCAGAAAAACTATTATTGGCTATCTCATCAGTGGCTCGTTTATGATGGTGGCGAACCTCCTAAAGAATAACCTTGTTCTTTAAGCTTTGACGGGCTGCGTTGCCTTTAAGAGGAAAATACAGCCCGTTTTTATTGACCAAGCAAATTAATCAATATCTTTTCTTGGTAATAAGCGCAGCAAGCTTGAAGTATCCCAGCGACTGCCTCCCATGGCTTGTACCTCTTGATAATAGTCATCAACCAATGCTGCTATGGGTAATGATGAGCCATTACTTTTAGCTTCATTAAGACAAATGCCTAAATCCTTGCGCATCCAATCCACGGCAAAACCAAAATCGAATTCGTTATCAACCATCGTGCTGCCTCGGTTATGCATCTGCCAAGACCCAGCAGCTCCTCCACCAATGGCTTGAAGCGCTTGTTTAGGATCTAGTCCAGCGTTCACCGCAAAAGCCACACCTTCGGCTAAACCCTGCACCAAGCCTGCAATACAAATTTGGTTGACCATTTTGGTAAGCTGACCATTACCTACAGGGCCTAAATGACTAATGCTTTTAGCGTAGGCTTGCATCACAGGCTGTGCCCTAGCAAAATCTTCTTCACTAGCGCCACACATAATAGCTAGTACACCATTTTGCGCCCCCGCTTGGCCCCCAGAGACTGGCGCATCTACAAAGCCCACGCCTTGCTGAGCTGCAATCGCTGCAATTTCTCTTGCCACTTCAGCTGAAGCGGTAGTGTGATCAACTAAAACAGAACCTGCAGCCATGGAGGCAAGTACGCCATCGGCGCCCAACACAACACTTCTTAAATCATCGTCATTACCCACACACACCATCACCACATCAGCACCTTGTGCGGCTTTTGCGGGAGTCGGTGCGGTATCACCCTTGTAGGTTTGTTGCCATACGTTAGCTTTTTCACTGCTACGGTTGTACACGCACACTTCATGTTGCTGAGCCATTAAGTGCCCTGCCATGGGAAAGCCCATAACCCCTAGTCCAATAAACGCTACTTTGCTCATTACGTATCCTTTGTATGTCAAAAATCACAACCCATTAAAGGGTAATCACTTGTGTAAAACAAGCTTTATTCAAGGCCTTCAAAAGTAAACCTATACGCCGTTTTTAAAACCCCAAAAGACGCATCCTTGTGCCTGTTATAGATACACTTGCGTTAGGCTTTGACTCAAGGCAAAATGCCGCGTCTAGATTCAATTTCAAGAGTTTTACTTACATGTCCCTACGTTTAGGAATCGACACCGGTGGCACTTACACCGATGCTGTCATCATCAATGAAAAAAACCAAGTTTTGGTGGCCGTTAAGAGCCTCACCACAAGACACAACTTGGCGATTGGTATTGGTGAATCGATTGGCAAAGTGCCAACAGAATTCCTTAACGACATAGAAATGGTTTCTTTATCGACTACCCTAACCACTAATGCTGTTGTAGAAGGCAATGGCGCACCCGTTTGCGCTTTAGTGGCCGGGTTAAGTGAAACCCAAGTTAAAAAAAGCGGTTTAACTGAAATTATAGACGACAGTTTAATCATTCGCTTAGATGGCGGTCATAATGCTTCTGGTAAAGAAATAAAGCCTTTAGATATTGAGACGGCCAGACAAGCTATTTTAGCTAACCAAGATAAAGTCTCTGCTTTTTCAGTGTCAGCGCAATTTGGGGTAAGAAACCCAGCCCACGAAATTAGTTTACAAAATTTGGTAAAAAGCCTGACCAACATGCCAGTCACCTGCGGGCATGAGCTAGCAACAAGCCTCGGAGCACCAAGGCGTGCTTTAACAGCGTCGCTTAATGCGCGCATGATTCCCTTTATTCAAGACTTAATAAAGGCTGTGACAGACATTTTAGCTGAGCTAAAAATCACCGCACCTTTAATGATCGTTAAGGGCGATGGCTCTATCGTGAACGCTGACACTGCCTTGGTGCACCCTGTAACCACGGTATTATCAGGCCCAGCGGCAAGTGTGATTGGTGCTTGTGCTCTGTCTGGTAGCAAAAATGCCATTATCGCAGACATGGGCGGCACCACTACAGACATCGCAATTGTAACTGACGGACTGCCTGAACTTGCTAGTGAAGGCGCTCGCGTTGGTGACTGGCAACCCATGGTAGAAACGGTAAAGGTATACTCTATCGGCTTAGGCGGTGATAGTGAGGTGCGCTTTGAAGCTGGCAGTATTACACTTGGGCCAAGGCGGGTAGTGCCGCTTAGCCTATTAGCAAAGCAATACCCTAACGTTTTGAAGCGCTTGCAAGCCCACTTAGATGATGGGCCTACACCACGCCATAACCGTTTTGTGACTCGTCTTGAGCGTAATCAAGCGTTTATCAATCAATTCACGCCGATCGAACATCAAGCCTGGGACCTACTTGAAGATGGCCCTGCTGAAATGGAAACCTTAGTCTTTGAAGACCAAGATATAGCCAAAGCATTAGCTCGCCTAGAGCGCAAAGGCATGGTGATTTACTCAGGTTTTACCCCCTCTGATGCAGCCCACGTGTTAGGCCATAGTGATCATTGGAGCGTGGAAGGTGCAAAACTAGCGGCCCAAATATGGGCACGTCAAATGCGCCACCTCTATGGCTTGGGTACATGGGAGAAAGGCAACGCCGCCGAGCCTGCACAGCGGGTATTTACTCTTATGAATAACGCCATTTGCCAAACTTTATTGGAAGCCGGGTTACACCAAGAAAACCTTTTAAATGAGGCTAAATCACGCCACTTGGCTGAATTAATGGGCAAGTTAATTATTAAAAATGGTGAAAAAGATGACAAAAATGCCTTATTTGGCATTAACTTCGGCAAAAGTCATCCATTAGTTGCTGTAGGTGCGCCAGCGGCAACTTACTACCCTAATGCCGCCAAAAGCTTAAGCTTAGATTTAGTGTTGCCAGAATATGGCCATGTGGCCAATGCTATTGGCGCTGTGATGGGAAGTGTTGTGCAACGTTCGGAAATTATCATTACCCAGCCTTCACAAGGCATCTTCCGTGTCTTTAACGGCGCAGATCCTTTTGATTGCACTCACTTAGATGAAGCCCTAAGCCAAGCTGAAGCCATTGTCAAAGAGCAAGCCATTCAATTAGCCACAAATGCTGGCGCAACCAACGTTGAAGTCAGCATTCGCCAGGACAACAAACACGTTGAGTCTGAACTAGATGGTGATTTGTTTGTAGAAGCTAAGATTAGCGCAGTGGCTACCGGTAAACCTACCATGGGCCAGACCATACAGGCCTAAGCTAAAATAGAAATTTAGTTTGGCGTGATTTATGTTTCGCCCATTTAAGGATGCTTAGTTTGTTATTTAGGCACTAAGGCTGAGGCGAATTGCTCGCCAAAGCTGACCCAAAATTTAAGCTCGTCATCTTCCGTTAGAGCTTGCGCATCCACCATAATCCAGCCTTTCATGGGTTTGCCGGTGAAATCAAAGACTCTTGTATGAGACAAAGATAATGCGTAATCATGCTGCGGTGGGCCAACCCTTACCACCATGCCTTCGCCCAAAATGCCCACACACATGTTGCCAGATATCATAAAGCACAAACCACCAAACATTTTCTTTTCGGTGGTGTATGGGTTTTCGAAAAGTAATTCCCTTACTCGTTGGGCTAGGCCCTCGTCAAAAGCCATAAATTATTTAGTGAACATCCGCTGCCCAAGTTGATCAATGCATTGTTTGGCTTTGAACAAACTTAGTTCGTGCCCTGCTTCAAGGTTATGAGACTGATCTGCACGTATAAAATGATGCTCTTGGCCATCCAGGCGAATCCAGCCTTGCACACGATAGCCATTACCCTCTTTTAAAGGGTTAGTCTCAATGCTGTAGCCATTATGTTCATGATGCTGGCTAGTTTTAGCACCTTTATTTTCACCACTTTGGCTTGCTGAACCAGAAAAAATTTGTTTAATGCTTGATAGTAATCCCATGGTATTAGGCCTTTAGCTAAATTTTTGTTGGTGTAATTTTAAAGTAAACCAGCACAAACTTTAAGTCACACGATTTAAATAAAGCGGATCCATTGAACAAAACAAAAAAGCCCAGCTAATGCCGGGCTTTGTTATTAATCGTTATTAATAGCTATTGCACAATAGGTTAGGAAGGAAAGGCAAACTGCTTACCCTCGCGCACGCCACTTGAGGGCCAACGTTGGGTTACGGTTTTACGTCGTGTATAAAAGCGAATCCCATCCGGCCCATGAGCGCCTAGGTCACCAAACAATGAGCGTTTCCAGCCTCCAAAGCTATGATAAGCCACAGGCACTGGTAAGGGTACGTTAACACCGACCATGCCGACTTTAATGTTGTCCGTAAAGTAGCGCGCTGCTTCGCCGTCTCGAGTAAACAAGCAGGTTCCATTGCCAAACTCATGATCATCAATAAGCTGCATGGCTTCTTGCATGGACTCTACCCGGACTACGCATAACACTGGGCCAAAGATCTCTTCTTGATAAATGACCATGTCTTTGGTGACTTTATCAAACAAACAGCCGCCAACGAAGAAACCCTCTTCAAAGCCTTCAACAACCCAATCACGCCCATCAACCACTAAGTCTGCACCCTGCTCCACACCTTGAGTGACAAGGCTGCGCACTCTTGTTTGAGCTGCACTTGTGATTAGAGGGCCCATTTCATTGCTAACATCGGTACCATTGCCAATTTTTAGTCCTTGTACTTGCGGCTTTAATTTTGCCACCAGCTCATCTGCCACCGCATCGCCCACGCACACGGCAACTGATATTGCCATGCAGCGCTCGCCACAAGAGCCATATGCAGCTCCCATAAGCGCGTTCACCGCATTATCTATATCAGCATCAGGCATGACGACAGCATGGTTCTTAGCACCCCCTAGCGCCTGTACTCGCTTGCCATTAGCGGTCCCTGTGGCATAGATGTATTGCGCTATTGGCGTAGAGCCTACGAAACTTACCGCTTGCACGCGCTCATCTTCAAGAATGGTGTCTACCGCTAGTTTATCGCCGTTAACAATATTAAACACACCATCAGGTAGGCCTGCTTCTTTTAACAACTGGCCAATCAGTAAAGGCGCACTTGGGTCTCTTTCACTGGGTTTGAGCACAAAAGTGTTACCACAGGCAATCGCCATCGGAAACATCCACATGGGCACCATCGCTGGAAAATTAAACGGGGTAATGCCTGCAACCACGCCTAATGGCTGAAACTCGGACCAGCTATCGATCGCTGGACCTACATTTTTGCTGTGCTCGCCTTTGAGAAAATTAGGTGCGCCACACGCATACTCCACCACTTCCATACCGCGAATAAGCTCACCCCTAGCATCATCGAGTACTTTGCCGTGCTCATTGGTTAAGGCAGCACAAATTTTATCTGCGTTCTCTTCTAGCAGCTGTTTAAAGGCAAACATGACCTTAGCGCGCTTATGAGCTGGGGTATTACGCCATGCTGGAAAAGCCGCCTGGGCGCTTGCTATGGCATCTTCTACTGTGGCTTTACTTGCCAAAGCAACTTGGCGCTCCACTTTGCCTGTAGCTGGGTTAAATACGTCCTGAACACGGCTGCTATCTGCGACCAATTCACCATTTATAAAGTGTCCTACAACGTGCATGTGTCATCCCCATTGTCCTGTAAGGACATGATAATTGAACTGCTAATGATAGTACTCTAATTGCATTAAAAAGTGCTACCGTATTTATAATTAAACTCATCCAAACTTTTTATCACATCACACTGGGTTTAAACCAGGCCAACTGTCATTTTAGAAATGATAACTTAGCACTAGCTTGAGCAACCCCAGTAGCAATCAATAAGATGCCAATCAAGCCTTGCATACCAAGAGTCTCATCAAACAAAAACCAAGCCTGAAGAGCCACCACCGGTGGCACCAAATAAAACAGACTGCCTACTTTGGCAGCACCACCGTGTCGAATCATTATCATTAATAGAAAAATGGCGCCTATCGACAAGGCCAATACTTGCCAGGACAAACTCATAATAAATGGCCATTGCCAGTCTACCAGACGAGTTTCAAATCCAAATGCAAGCGCTAAACTGAGCACCAAGGCCGCTGCGTATTGAAGCCATATCGAAGCCAGTAATTCTACGTTATGACAATATTTTTTTTGATACAGAGTACCTAAGGAAATGGCTAACAGTGATGCTGCCACAAACACGGTAGACCAACCTGAAAAGCCTTCAAATAGGGTTTTGGAGTCAATAGAGAACTGGTCTCCTAAAACTAAAAACAAACCTACAAGGCCCATGCATAAACCCAACCATTGACGCTTTGACACCTTCTCACCCAGCATGATGCCAGCAAACACCGCCATCATTAACGGCTGTAAACCAATCACCATAGCGCTAAGCCCTGCTGGCATTCCCAAGAAAATGGCCTGAAAAATGCCACCTAAATAAATGCCGTGTAGCAACAATCCAACCAGCATACAGTGCAGCGCAATACGCCAAGATGAGGGCCACGCAACCTTTGCCAATTTAATGATCAAAAAAAGCACACAAAGCGCCAAACTAAAACGATAACTCAATAAAGTGAAAGGCTCGGCATAGGCATTACCAAATTTTGCGACTAAAAAACCTGTGCTCCATACCCACACAAAGACCCATGGCATTAAGCGCACGAAAAACAAAGTTAACGATGTTGACATAGCCCTTCCAAGCAGATCTTTTCGGCGTTCATAGTGTCACACTCAAAGCTTGTATAACAAGGCATGAGCGCGTTATTTGTGCAGGCCTTCTATGGCTTAGCTATAGCAACGGTTTAAAGAGAAATTTCTAATATAAGTTGGAACTATTGGTGCAGATGTGCCAGCATAAGCAACGCATTGAGCGCTTGCCAGCGCACCACAGGAAATGTCATGTCGCATTATTCACAAGAACATATTTTAGCGGCTCTTGATCGCTACCTTACCGACTTTCCATTACCAGATGAGCTTTGGATTTTTGCTTATGGTTCGTTGCTTTGGAATCCAGAAATGAGCGTGGTAGAAAGCCGAAAAGCTGAGCTGAATGGATTTCAACGAGGTTTTAACTTGTTATCTACAGTGCATCGAGGTACTGATGATGATCCAGGATTAGTGTTATCACTAAGAGCAGGGGGTCACTGTGAAGGTGTGGCCCTTAAAATTTCAAAAGCCACCCAAGCGCAAGACTTTAAACACTTGTGGTTGCGTGAAATGGTCACCATGTTTTATCGACCCCATGAATGTGTAGTAGACACGCCAGAGGGGGCTATCAAAGCCATCACCTTTGTTGCGGACCCTGAGCATGAGCAGTTCGTCGATTTTGACGCTGAAAAATGTGCAACCATGATCCATAAAGCCAAAGGTGGCAGGGGCAGAAACATTGATTACTTTATCAACACCTCACAGCTTTTAAAAAAGCTTGATATTCATGACCCTTTATTCAGCGATATAGAGGCACATTTACCCGCTAGTGCTTTGCCTTAGGGGGAGTTTTTTCTAACTGAAAAATAGCATCGCCCACCTGTTCCAGTTGCTCTTGCAACAGCGCTTGGGCGTCATAGATGCCTTGGTTGTAATAAAAAGGGCCCATGGTTTCACTAATAAAATCTAATAGAAACTCAGTTTCAAACTGACCTAATTCTTGATCAAGCTCGAGTTCGAAATAACTTTGTAAACGCCTAACAAGATCTCGTTTTTCTTCTGGATTGAATTCTATTTTCATGGTTAAACGGCATCACTTCCCAAAACTTTGGTTTTAACGCCAAACGGTCTTTGCCATTCATTGCCATTTTCAGGCGCAGTGGGCACCCAAAATGCTAATCCCAATGACATGAGTGCCATGATCGCACCCATCACAAATACCCATGCAGGCGAAACAAGCCACAAGAGCCCCATGAGTGCCGGTAATATGACTGCAGCAATGTGATTGATGGTAAAGGATACGCCGGCTGTAGATGCCATATCGGCTGGATCAGCAATTTTTTGGAAGTAAGTTTTATGCGCAATCGCCATCGCAAAAAGGACATGGTCAAACATGTATAAGGCGATGGCTAAAGGTGCCCAATCCACCACGGCATAGGTTAAAAATACAAAAATAAGGCCTATATACTCTACTTTTAAGGCCTTGCGCTCACCCCAACGTCCAACTAACGCGCCTATTTTTGGTGCCAGCCACATACTCATTAACCCGTTGGCTAAAAACAGCAATGCGACTTGGTCTGCACCAAAGCCAAACCGCTCAACCATCATCAGCGCAGCAAACACAACGAAGATCTGACGACGCCCTCCTCCCATAAAAACCAAAGCGTAATAGAGGCTGTAGCGTTTTCTAAGCACTAATTTTTTGGTTTGTGTCACTTTGGATTGATATTGGGGAAACATTACCAGTGCATACAATGCCAGTACCACTGTCACCATACCTGCAAACCAGTAGACCCACTCTAACGGCAAGTTAAACACTTGTAGCGACAGCCACACCCAGCCATAGGCCAATAAAGATGCAGCGGAACCTAAAGACATTAGTTTACCCAGTTGCAAAGGTGCTTCTTGTTTTGTAAACCATTGCAATGCCAAAGATTGCTTCATAGTTTCATAATAGTGGAAGCCAATAGACATCAGCATAGTCGTCACCATCAAGCCACTAAAACTAGGTAACCAGCCTGTAAGTGCAGTACCCACTCCTAATATAATGAGTGACCAAATGGCTAAACGCTGCTCTTTTAACACAAGCAGCAAGAAAACAGCTCCAAAGGATAAGAAGCCTGGCACTTCTCGCCACGACTGCAAAATACCAATATGGGATCCATCTAGGCCTGCTTGTTCAATCGCAAAGTTATTAAATACGGCCATCCAAACTCCAAAACTAAATGGCATGGCAAGGGTCATCACTTTTAACAAACCCACCTGAGTCATGCTATTTCTGTGTTTTAAAAGGGATTGGAACATAATGAATCGGTCACTTAATATTTTGCCTAAGTATAGCTCACAGCTATTGAATACTCTAACGCGCACACCCCACACTATTCTTTATTGGTATTTAGCAATTGGCAATTGCAAATCTAAAGATCGCCCTCATAATCTTACAGTCAAAAACTATTTGAGCACCTTATGGCGGCAACTAAAGAGACCAACACCAAGCAAGACTTACGTTTACTATTGCGTTTGTTACCCTTTATCACACCCTATAAGAAGATGGTGTTCGGTGCGGCGGTTGCGCTGATTATTACTGCGGGTGTGTCACTTGCTCTTGGCCAAGGCATTCGATTATTGGTGGATCAAGGCTTTAGTTCCTCTAATTCTAGCCTGCTGAATCAAGCCATGATCATCCTTGCAGTCATTACCTTTGTGATGGCTGCAGGAACCTTTACTCGTTTCTATTTAGTGTCTTGGCTTGGTGAACGGGTCAGTAATGATGTTCGCCTGGCAGTGTTTAACCATTTACTCACCCTAGACCCGCATTATTTTGAAATAAACCGAAGTGGCGAAATAAACGCTAGGCTCACAACCGACACCACCTTGTTACAGTCTATTATTGGCTCATCCATTTCTATGGCACTGCGCAATAGTCTTACCTTTGTGGGAGGGTTGGTGATGATGCTAGTGACTAACCCAAAATTAGCTTTTATCGTTTTGGCCAGTGTGCCTTTAGTTGTATTTCCTATGATGTGGTACGGAAAACGGGTACGAAAATTATCTCGTTTAAGCCAAGACAGAGTCGCAGACATTGGCACCTATGCAGGTGAAATTGTACAAAACATCAAAGTCGTTCAAAGCTTTACCCGCGAGCAACAAGAAACCAATGCTTTTGGGCAAGAAGTAGAAAAAGCATTCAATGTGGCCAAAAAACGCATTCTTCAGCGCGCCATTTTGATTGTGGTGGCCATGACGTTGGTCTTTACTGGGCTTTCTACTATGATTTGGGTAGGTGCACATGATGTAGCCAGTGGCCAAATCACCTCAGGGGAGCTTGCAGCTTTTGTTTTTTATGCCTTAATGGTGGCTATTTCGGTGGCCACTATTTCTGAGGTGTATGGTGAGTTGCAGCGTGCCGCTGGCGCCACCGAAAGGCTATTAGAGCTACTCTCAGAGCAACCTATTATCGCTTCGCCATCAAATCCAAAGACACTAGAAAATGGACCTTTGTCCCTTAGTTTCAATAACGTAAGCTTCAGCTACCCCTCAAGGCCTGATCAAATAGCGCTTAACAATGTCTCCTTTGGTGTAAGGGCTGGCGAAACTGTGGCAATTGTAGGCCCTTCTGGGGCTGGAAAAAGTACTTTATTTGAATTATTACAACGCTTTTATGATCCGCAAAACGGCGCTATTGCAGTATCAGAGCATGACATTAAACAACTTAACCCCCAAGATTTACGAGCGCATTTAGGCCTAGTGCCGCAACAGCCCACTCTCTTTAGCGCAGATGTTACCCACAACATTCGTTATGGTGACCCAAGCGCATCCATGGAAGAAGTTAAAAAAGCCGCTAAAAAAGCCTATGCCGATGAGTTTATTGATCGCTTACCTGAGGGCTATGAAAGCTACCTGGGAGAGCAAGGGGTAAGGCTTTCTGGTGGCCAGCGCCAGCGGGTCGCCATTGCTCGAGCCATGTTGAAAAACCCTTCAATTTTATTATTAGATGAGGCCACAAGCGCACTCGATGCCACTAGCGAGAGTAAAGTACAGGCGGCCTTGAAAGAGCTCATGCAGGGGCGTACCACATTAATTATTGCCCACAGGCTAGCCACGGTGATGCATGCAGATCGAATCATGGTGTTTAACGAAGGCCAGTTAGAGGCTCAAGGCACCCATGCTGAATTGCTTTTATCGAGCCCTTTGTACAAACAGTTGAGTGAGCTGCAATTTAATCGTTGAGGCAATTTATAGCCACAAATTCAAGGCGAAAATTAGACGAAGAAATGAAGCTTTGCGCTGGAGCTAATGAGCTAAGGCGAGCTTTGTTAATGCGATGCTTGGTCTTCAAACAGCAATAAATGAAGCCGACTAAAGCTTACATTTAATAATTTGCTGAGCCAACTCTTGAGGCTTTTCTAGTGGTAACAAGTGGCCTGCGTCTGCGAAATTAATCGCCCTTGTGTGATGTGCAAGTGCAGTTTTTGGTTTTAGCCTACGCCACCGTTTCCACGCCACATCGTCTACAGTGTCAGATAGCTCGCCTCGAAGCACCGAAATTGGCACCTTGCATTGTTTCAGATAAGGCCATACGTTAGGCACGCTAGCGTACATTAGGGCTTCCCAATACTTGGTGTAAAGCAAGGTCACTTCATCCTCATCAGGCACAATAGCAGCATTGATATAGTGCCAAAGCACTTCATCAGTTAGACCAGAAAAAACCCGTTTAGAACGATGAAAATCAAAGGCGCTTTGCAGCGATTCAAAACGATCAGGGCGACCCAGCGCTTTAGCAACAATAGGGGCTCTTTGAATTAAAAACTTTGGCGCAAAACGAATCAGGCGAAAGATCTTTTTCCGCAGAAATACAGGCTCAACTAAGATTAATTGCTGGTACAAATGGGGTTTTAAGTTGGCCGCTAACACACCCACATTAGCACCCATGGAGTGGCCAACATAAGTGACTGGCGCCAAATTATGTGCTTCTATAAAGGCATTTTGGTCTTCTGCCATTTGGTGCCAAATAGAGCGTTCAGAGGCCTGTGAACGAAATTCGCTAAGAGTTTGCCATAATGGCCTAAGGTGGGGTGCCAATATATGACAGTCTTTACCTAGCTGCGTTAGAAGCGCATGGTAAGTGCTTGGAGGAAAACCATTGGCATGGGCGAACAACACTGTTTTACCAGTGCGTTCACCAAATTCCTGATACGGATTAGTCATCAGAAATATTCTCTGCCGTAAGCTGTTTTACGCTGATATCAATAAAGTACAAAGCGCAGTTATAGAACCGCAGCAATCGCTTTTGCAACGTAACCAATGTTGTTTTGGTTTAAACCCGCTAAGTTAATGCGGCTTGAACGAACCAAATATACACTGTGCTCATTGACTAATTTATCGACCTGCTCTGGGCTAATGTCTAGGAATGAGAACATGCCCTTTTGGCGTTGAATGAAGCTGAAGTCTTGCTCAACTCCTTCTGCTTTTAAAGCTGCAACTAATTGCCCACGCAAATCTGCAATACGATCGCGCATCACGGCTAGCTCGTCACGCCAAATTTGATTGAGCTTGTCATCCCCAAGAATAGTTTCTACTGCCAATGCACCGTGAGAAGGTGGCATGGAATAATTGGCTCGAATGACACCATTCATTTGGCCTTGAGAAACCGCTGCTTGTTCTGGCGTTTGAGAAATAATAATGGCGGTGCCTGTGCGCTCACGGTACAAACCAAAGTTTTTAGAGCAAGAACTTGCAATCACCATTTCAGAAACACGGCTAGCCATTAAGCGCAGGCCCGCAGCATCTTCATCCATGCCCTGTCCCAAACCTTGATAAGCGATATCAACAAATGGCAACAAACCTTTACTATTGACAAAGTCAGCCATCGCATCCCATTGCTCAAGAGTGAGGTCTGCACCTGATGGGTTGTGGCAGCAGCCATGCAGCAACACAATATCACCCGCTTGGGCTTGGGCTGCCAAGGTTTCCATCATGGCATCGAAATCAACTGTTTTAGTTTCTTTGCTGTAGTAAGGGTAGGTTTTAATGTTTAAACCAGCACTTTTCATAACTGGAATATGGTTAGCCCATGTAGGGTTTCCGACCCAAACCGAAGCGCCAGGCTTAGCCACATTAATAAACTCACCCAAGACCCGCAATGCACCGCTGCCACCCGGGGTTTGGGCAACGGCAACTCGGTTTTCTGCAAGCACTTGATGACCCTGACCTAAGGTCACTTCAGCCAAAAGGTCACAATAGACCTTAGAGCCTGCCATACCAACATATGCCTTAGTGTCTTCATCGACCAATAGACGCTCTTCGGCAAGCGAAACCGCCTTCATGATTGCTGTGTGACCGGCTTCATCTTTATAAACGCCAACGCCTAAATCGACTTTGTTTGGATTGGTGTCTTGACGATACAATACTGACAAATTAAGAATTGGATCGGCAGGCACAGGTTGCAGTAACTCAAACATGAAACACAGAACTCCTAAGGAATAACTTAAAGGGTAAATACACAAAGATTTTTCAAGCTTAATTATACGGGGTTAAAAGCCCTAAAACTAGCTTATAAACCTACTATATAAGCCGCGCTAATTAGGCAGTTTCGCGATTTATTTATCGATTGCTAATGCGCGCCCTTTCTTGGCGTGGAGAACATCCAAATTTTTTCTGATAACACCTGGCTAAATATGAAGTAGATGTGAAGCCACATGCCGTTGCAACTTGAAGCACTGAAAGGCTAGATTGACGCAGAAGTTGTTGTGTTTTCTCTAACCGCAAGTGCAAGTAATACTGACCCGGGCTTTGTTGTAAATGTTGTTTAAATAGCCTTTCCATTTGTCTTGAGGACATATTAGAGGCCTGCGCTAATTGCTGACAGGTAAATGGTGCCTCTAGGTTTTGCCGCATTATATCAATGGCTTTGATTAACCGCGGGTTACTAATATTTAAGCGAGACTGCAAGCGCATCCTCTGGTCTTGGTGGGGTGGTCTAATATGCGGATGCATGTATTGCTCAGCTACCAATAGCGCCAATTCATGGCCGTGTTGATCAGCAATAATTTGCAACATCATGTCCAACCCAGCAGAGCCTCCTGAGCAGGTGAGTAAGTCACTATCAAACTCATATAATTCGCCACTCATCCAAACATCTGGAAATTGCTCGCGAAAGCTATCTACATATTCCCAGTGAATGGTGCAGGTTTTGTGCCGCAACAATTTAGCTTTAGCAAGCAACAAAGTACCTGTAGATGTAGCCCCTAAGAGGCTCACTTGCCGCGCTGCTTGGCGCAACCATGCAAAAAAATCCTGATCGCCATATTTGGCAACATTCACCCCTGCCACCACCAGCAATACGTCTAACGTTTTTATGTCTTCTAATTTCATAGTTGGCGCAGTGGCCATCTTATTGCTGGCATCAACAGGCAAACTATTCCAGCTTAAAAACTCCCACTCATAGAGCTCTTTTTGAGCTTGTGCATTAGCCATGCGCAAAGGTTCAACCGCTGATGCAAGAGAAAGCATAGAAAAACCAGGCACCAAAAGAAAACCAAAGCGTCGCATAACACTCCCTTTAAGAAGCTAATTAATGTATAAAATCCAAACTAGCCTATCTCTAATTGTCGGTTTTGTCTTTGTAAAAGTCGCCTCAAGTGGTTTTTATTTTAAGTTGAAAGCGCATTATGATTTCAAAAGATCAATATTTTTTAACCCAATAGGAGCCGGTTATGGCCTTTCCCTCTTCTTCAACCTACGTCATTGTAGGTGCAGGCATCCATGGTTTAAGCACGGCTTATCACCTTGCTCTTGAGCTAAAAGCGAGCGGAAAAGGCGATGGTCGCGACATTGTGATCCTCGATAAAAATGGCATTGCCGCAGGCGCAACAGGGATTGCTTGTGGCGTGGTGCGCAACAACTACTTTCAGCCTGCTATGCGCGAACTGATGGCTCATTCAGTAGAAGTTTGGGAATCTGATATGCAAGCCTATGCATATCATCCAGTGGGTTATATGCAGATCAGCCCAGAATCTATGCATGAAGATGTGGCCACTATTTACCAACAACAACACGCCATTGGCTATCCTTCTCGATTTATAGAAGGCAAGGCTGATTGTACCAAGTATATGCAAAGCATCTTTCACGATTGGCAGGCCAAGGGAATTACCTCGGTATTACACGAAGCAAAGGGGGGATATGCCAACAACACTAAGGCCATGTATGGTTTGGCGCGCAAGGCAGAGAACGAGGGTATCCGTATTATCTCTGGTGCAAGGGTCACAGGCTTCACGCGTAACCAAGGCTGTGTGACTCACGTTGAAACAGACAAAGGCAATGTTGCTTGTGATTATGTTGTGATTGGGGCAGGCCCATGGGCTAAGAGTTTATGGGAAATGTTGGAACTACCTAAAACAGTGAGCATCAAAGGTGCAGATGACGTAATTCACACCGATATTCCGATGTGGATTTATTGGTCACTGCAAGAAGGCACCTTGGGCGTTGATCCAAAGCTGCAAGTGGACAACCAAGGCAACATGCCACCGGTCATCCATGTTGACTCAGACGAGCCACTATACTCCTGCGTAGATGGCAGTTTAGTGACCGATGAAATGTGGGGAATTTATTACAAGCCAGATTTTCATTTTGGTGGCGTTCAAGGCGGTGCGGCGCCCTTCCCTGTAAAAACGAACCCAGACAAAGTTGCTGTAGACCCTTACGGACCAGATTCGCCCGAATTTGTAGTCGGTCCTGAATTCGCCCACATGTGGGTTTCTGCACTAGCGCATTGTCAAAAGCGGTTTGAAGGCACCATGCCTAGGTTTAAAGATGAGCCAAGCGGTGGTATAGGGTGTTTTACACCCGATTCGTTTCCAATTTTTGATGTGTTCCACGACAATGCATACTTCATTGCAGACTCAAACCATGGTTACAAAATGCTGGGTGTCGGTCAATTGGTGGCCAACGAGATTGTCACAGGTCAAAGCCATCGTTTATTAGAGCCTTTTCGTTTAGGGCGTTATGAAGCAGGTCAATTGCACCCTGTTTCTAGCAGCCCATTCCCCTGGTCATAGGCCGCGAATACTCTTACACAACTGCCTTAACAAGCCCTGCATGCCAGGGCTTTTTTATACCTGCGTATCCACCAATGATGCTTTCTCTATGATAGACTCATCTATCTAAAAAGCCGCCAACACGGCTTATTTTTGCTAAGGATTAAGGATTAAGCATTGCAAAAAAATGACTGGCTCGTAAACCCTGCACTAGGCGCTATTATTGTGACAGCCCTTTGGGGCTTCAATATGGTTGCTATGAAAGCAACACTAACGCACATGGATCCTCTTTTGTTTACTGCTGCACGATTTGCACTGTTAGCTCTTGTGCTGCTGCCTTTTGTAAAAATTTCTATGTCTCAGTTAAAGCCATTGTTGCCTATTGCGCTTGTCATGGGGCTTGGGCATTTTTACCTATTAGCCGTGGGCCTCACCATTGTACCTGGTGTTTTAGCGAGCGTTTGTTTTTTGTTAGCTGCACCTTTTTCTGCGTTATTAAGTTATGTATTTCTTAATGATCGCATCACGCCTATCCAAACAATCGCCATCATATTAGCGACTTTGGGAGCGATGTTACCCAGTTTGTTGATTGGCGAAAGTCAGCTTCAATGGGGCATGCTAATCGTGATTATTAGCACCTTTATGTGGGCTATTGGCAACGTGCAAATACGTAAATTAAAGGAATTACCGGTGCTTGCCATCCAGTTTTGGATTTCAATTATCACAGCCCCTTTATGTTTCATCGCGTTTTTAGTGCAGGCAAACAGTGAACCCATCCTAGCCCAATTCACCATGAGCGCCATTCTTACACTCACCTACGTGGTGCTATGTTCTTCTATTTTGTCTTACAGTATCTGGTATCAATTGGTACATCGACACGGCATGAGTAAACTGGCTGGGTTTATCCTGTTACAGCCGATATTCACCTTAATTTTTGGTTATTTTATCTTTGGCGAGACGCTCACTTTCTGGCAGTTAATTGGAAGCTCAGTCACTCTTGCAGGGGTATACACCTATTTTAAACAAAGCAAACCTGTAGTGCAGGTATCTGAAACACAATCGCCTTAGGGATATCAGTTTAAGCCCTAGCTTATAGCACCTTCTAAGCGCAGTAAAAAAGCTTTTGCGTCCATGCCTCCTCCAAACCCGGTAAGGCTTCCATCCGCCCCTATAACCCTGTGACAAGGGATGATAAGAGGCAGTGGGTTGCGACCATTTGCAGCCCCTACAGCTCTCATTGAACTTGGCTTGCCTATAGCATGGGCAATGTCTTTGTAACTGCGTACTTGGCCATAAGGAATGTCTTGCAACGCGCTTAAAACCTGCATTTGAAATGGCGTGCCTTGCGGTGCAATCGCTAAATCAAACTCTTTAAGGCCGCCTTTAAAATAAGCGTTTAGTTGTTGCTTAGCCTCTTCAAAGGCACTTTGCATATGCTGCCAATCTTTTTGAGCAGATAATTTCATCTTGCCGTTGGGTAACCCTATATAGTGCAAGACATTAGCTTTGCCTGCTAGCAATAAAGGCCCTAACGGCGATTCCAGATAGCTGTATTCAAATAACATCAATCACTCCATCCATTTTAAATTGGCACTCTTAACCCTAGCCGACGCAGGGCAGAAATCTAATCATTGTTAGCGTTGCATACTAACAAAGGTTTTATTAAAAATAGCAGCTGCAACCCTTTTTAGTTATATCTTTTGGATTATATTTTTTAGCTGAGCCTCATCGTTTGGGGTACAAAAAAGGGCAACCTAAGTTGCCCTCTTAATAAGTTACTCTAATCAATCAATTAGAGATGTATCTTTACATTACCTTATGAATCTTCAGGCAAAATTTGGTTCAACACAATGGCTAAGAAAGCAGTTGGGGCAACGGCTGAAGTAGCAAGAGTTTTCCAAATACCAGGT
The DNA here is from genome assembly GCA_964022265.1 of uncultured Oceanospirillaceae bacterium. Lineage (GTDB taxonomy): Bacteria > Pseudomonadota > Gammaproteobacteria > Pseudomonadales > Balneatricaceae > Njordibacter. The sequence continues at coordinate 114,935 of CAXHZX010000004.1, forward strand.
AAGTATTGCACTGCACTTGGCACTAAGTTTAAACCTAAACCTACTGTGAGTGAGATAGCAATGATGATCATGTTACGGCGGCTCATCTGAATTTCAGACAAGACGTTAAGACCCGCTGCAGCAACCATGCCAAACATTACGATAACGCCACCACCTAATACTGGTAAAGGCATGGATGCAATCGTTGCACCGACTTTAGGTAACAAACCACAAAGTAACATTAGGATACCGGCAATCGTGACCACGTGGCGGCTCATTACACCCGTCATGCCTACGATACCTACGTTTTGGCTGAACGAAGTGTTTGGCAAACCACCAAATACGCCAGCAACCGCAGTTCCCAGACCATCGGCATAGGTAGCGCCAGAAATTTCGGCATCAGTTGCTTCACGGCCAGCACCTGCTTTAGTGGTGGCTGATGCGTCGCCTACTGTTTCAACAGCAGATACGATTGATACAAGTGTTACGCCAATCACAGCACCTAGGTTAAATTCAAAACCGTATGGAAGTACTTGTAGACCAGTAATCCAGCTTGCTTTGGCTACAGCCCCAAAAGACACCATGCCCAAAACGTAAGCCAAAACGTAACCTGCAATTAAGCCAATTAAGATGGCAGCGTTAGACAACAAACCACTGGTTCTAAACTTAACAATTAAAGCCACAACAATAACTGTTAGAGCAACAGACCAGTGCTTTAGAGAACCAAAGCTATCGGCTTGCATTTGGAAGTCTGCAGCACCACCTGCGGCGTACTTAATGCCCACAGGGATCAGGTACAAACCAATCGCCAAGATCACAAGACCTGTTACTAAAGGTGGGAACCAGCTGCGGATCCTAACAATCACTGAACCTAATGCGAAGTGGATTAGGCCTGCGATGATACAAGAGGTCAAAGCAACGTCTAAACCCTGGGTAGCCGCAATACCTGCAAGCACACCTACAAACGCAAAACTTGTACCTTGCATAATTGGCAACCTTGCGCCAACCGGTCCAAATCCAACGGTTTGAAATAGAGTCGCGATGCCTGCAAACAACATCGCCATTTGAATTAAATAAATTTGCTGTTCACCGCCAAAAGCCAGCCCAGCAGCGCCAGCTACAATAACTGAAGGCGTTACGTTAGAAGCAAACATGGCTAAAACATGCTGTACTCCAAGAGGAATCGCTTCACTCATTGGGGGGGTTTGGTTCGCATCGGTGTAAACCGAAGAATTCGAGTTTGTCATATCATTTTCACTCTTGTAGAGACCTTAGATCTCTAATTATTGTTATTTTTAAAATTATCAATCACTAGATACCAAGTCATCGATTGTAAAGATTCTGTCATCTTTTTTGACTAAAGTATAGACCGACAAAAATAACCTCTATTCAAGCTTGTTGATGCTCTAACATAGGTTTAAAATTACTCTCATAGAGTCTTAGGAGACAATTCAATGTTCAGTGGTTCATACGTCGCGTTAGTGACGCCTTTTTCAAACGGAAAGTTAGATGAAACAGCCTTGCGTCGTATCGTTAACTGGCAATTAGACAAAGGCACTCACGGCTTGGTACCGGTTGGCACTACCGGTGAGTCCCCTACTTTGTCTGAAGCAGAACACAAACGCGTTGTTGAAATTGTGGTTGAAGAGGCTAACGGCCGCGTTCCCGTGATTGCTGGCGCTGGCTCTAACAACCCAGTGGAAGCGCTTGCATATGCGCGTCACGCCAAAGAATTGGGCGCTGATGCTGTGCTTTGCGTAGCCGGTTATTATAACCGTCCAAATCAAGATGGCCTTTATGCCCATTTTGAACACATCGCTAAAGGTGTGGATATCCCTATGGTGATTTATAACATTCCACCTCGAGCTATTGTTGATATTGCGCCAGAAACCATGGCTAAACTTGCTGCATTACCCAATGTAGTGGGCGTAAAAGATGCCACCGGTGATATTTCTCGTATTAGCCTAGAACGCATGGCTTTAGGTGATGGCTTCTCTTACTTATCAGGCGATGACCTAGCTGCTGTGGCCTATAATGCAGTGGGGGGTAACGGCTGTATTTCGGTAACGGCTAACATTGCACCTAGTCGCTGTTCAGCGATGCAAACAGCCTGCTTAAACGGTGATTTTAAAGAAGCTAAGCGAATCCATGATGAACTATCGCCATTGCATGTGGCTATGTTCAGTGAACCAAGTCCAGCAGGCGTTAAATACGCTGCATCACTGTTAGGTTTATGCAGCGAGCAAAGCAGATTGCCCGTAATGCCTTTAAGTGCCAAGAGCAAGGCTACCATTGACTCACTGCAGCACTTAATGGGCTAGTTTTGGGTCTACAGGGGTTGTGAAGCATGAGGTGTTTGCTCATGCCAATGCTTAGCGTATTTAGCAAAAAACCTGGGTTAATAAGTTTTGGGTAACAAAAACCGCCAGGTGAATGCAAGGCTAGCGGATTAAACCGTATTCTTGGTCTAACACTTCTATTATTTCTTGTTTTGGATTCTCGCTCACTTCAAGCTTTTTGCCAGTGATGCGTTCAGCAATGCCAATATAAGTCTCAGAAATTTCCTGCATCGCAGCAACCGGCAAGGCGTTGTCGCGTGCTAGCGACTCACGTTCTGGCATTCTGTTTTTATTCAGTAATATATCTGGGTCTTCAAAATGGTTTAGCAAAAACTGCCTAAAACCTTCTTTAGAATTCTCTAACACCCTACCTTCTCTAAAGGCCGGCCCATCCCATATGCGAGACGAATCAGGCGTGCCCACCTCGTCCATGTAGATTAACTTTTCATCGCCACGTGCGTCTTTTATGTAGCCAAATTCGAACTTAGTGTCGACAAAAATTTGGTCGTGTGCCGAAAGATCTTGGCTGATTAATTTAAACCCATCTCTAAGTAGGGTTTCATAGCGATCTATGTCTGCAGGTGCTGCAAAGTTAAAGGCTTGATAATTATTCACCAAATCGGCCCGGCTAATATTCACATCATCAGCCTCTGGCACGTTGGGTATGCCCTTTAAGATGCCTTTGGTTGAAGGGGTAATTAGAAGTTCTGGAAGGCAAGCATCTTGCTTTAAGCCTTCTGGTAAGGTGAGCCCACAAAACTCTCTCTCGCCAAGTGAGTATGCACGCCACATAGAGCCTGTAATGTATTGGCGCGCTATTGCTTCCACCATCACAGGCCTTGCTTTTTGAACAATCCAAACTAAAGGGTGTGGCGTGTCTACAATATGACTATCGGCTAGGCCTGCTTCTTTGAACCGTGCAAACCAATGATTGGCCACTGCATTAAGTGCCGCACCTTTACCAGGAATACCTGCTAAGCCGCCTTCACCATGCCAAATACAGTCAAATGCTGAAATTCTGTCACTAATCACCATTACTGCCAAAGGTGCATCCTGGGCGACGTTATAGCCCTTAGACTTAATCAAACGCTGGCTTTGCTTATCGCTTAACCAATAGACGCTTCTTACTTTTCCACTGTGGACAGGTAAATGTGTATCGATGGGCAAATCATCATTAGTGGCTAGCACATTAAAAGATAAAGACATGGTGACAAGGTATCTATGACAAATTAATCCATGATTTTACCTAATATTTTTACTTTTCGCAGCTCATTAAGAGCGATGAACAAGTAAATTACCCTTTCATTTAAAAAATGATACAGTTCTTGGAAGTACTGCCAACACATCCGTTTTTATAGCGCAGCTAAAAGAGCATTTTATTCAATGACGACCAATACGACGTTTTTAAATCGTGACTATTTTGCAATGTTAGACGCGCAGGATCCGCTGGCACACACTCGCGATCATTTTTGCCTTGAACAAGGCCTTATTTATCTAGATGGCAATTCTTTGGGTGTGCTACCCAAAGCCACAGCAGCTCATGTGAACGAGGTCATTACCCAACAATGGGGTGTGGGGCTCATTCGTAGCTGGAATACTCATCACTGGATGTCAAAGCCTAATACCCTGGGCGATAAAATAGGTCAACTTATTGGCGCCAAAGCCGATCAAACACTGGTCTGTGACAGCACTTCAATTAACACTTTTAAGTTAGCTGGCGCAGCCGTAAATATGCGCCCTGGCAGACGCAAAATTGTCACCGAAACAGGTAACTTTTCAACCAACCTATATTTACTGCAAGGGCTGGCTAAATTATTAGGTGACAAAGTCGATATTGTGGCCGTGCCAAAAGATCAAGTGTTGGCCCAAGTTGATAGTGACACCGTTTTGGTGCTGCTTACGCACGTACATTTTAAAACTGGGTCGATGTGGGACATGGCCGAAGTGACCCGCCAAGTGCAAGCTAATGGCGCATTCATGATGTGGGATTTATCTCACAGTGTGGGTGCAATGCCGTTAGCTTTGGATGAGCTAAATGTTGATTTTGCGGTGGGCTGTACCTATAAATATTTGAATGGTGGCCCAGGTTCGCCTGCTTTTTTGTACGTGGCCAAACGACACTTTGATGATTTCAACCAGCCTCTAACCGGCTGGCTTGGGCATGCAAAACCTTTTGAATTTGAAGATGATTATGAAGCTGCTTGTGGCGTTCAACAAACTTTATGCGGTACACCTTCAATCATTGCCTACGCAGCCTTAGAAGTTGCGGTGGATTTGATGCTACAAATAGACATGAATGTGCTAAGAAGTAAGTCCCAACAAATGAGCAACCTATTCATCGCATTGATTAAACAAGAAGTGCCAGCCTTTAAATTGGCCAGCTGCGAAGATGAAACTAAGCGTGGTAGCCAAGTCTCTTTGCGACACCCGAAAGGCTATGCCATTGTGCAGGCATTGATTGCGCGTAATATTATTGGCGATTTCAGGGCCCCTGATAATTTGCGCTTTGGTTTTACACCGCTTTATTTAAGATACATTGACGTGTGGGATGCAGTGCAGGCGTTAAAGGAAATTATGGCCAGTGATGAATGGAATCAACCCCAGTTTATCCAGAAAAAAGCAGTCACCTAGGCCCCGGTTTTGAGATCATTATCATCAGCAAAGCTGATTCAATAGCCAGCAAAGCCGCAAGGCCAGTCACCACGCCATGAAGCTTTGTTAGGCCTGGTGATGGCTGAGTCAAAACATTGCACTTACGACGTGTATGCGTCTCTGAGCACATTTTTTTGGACCTTGCCCATGGTGTTACGGGGAAGCTCGTCTACAAAAAACACATGCTTGGGTTGTTTAAATTTAGCTAAGCTAGCACTTAACTGCGATTTGATGTCTTGCTCGGTAACCTGTGCATTAGGCTTAAGCACAATGACGGCACTCACGGCTTCACCAAAATCAGCATGGGGCAAACCGATGATCGCTGATTCTAATACTCCCTCGATATCATCAACAAGAAGTTCGATTTCCTTGGGATAAACGTTGTAGCCGCCAGTAATGATTAAATCTTTAGAGCGCCCAATAATGGATACGTATCCTTGCTCATCAATCCTGCCCAAATCGCCAGTAATAAAGAAGCCGTTATCACGCAGTTCTTCTTTAGTTTTTTCAGGCATATTCCAATAGCCTTTGAATACGTTTGGCCCCCTGACTTCAATAGCACCCACTTCACCATTGGCAAGCGGCTCACCTGTTTGTGGATCAGTGATAATCACTTCAACAAAAGGAAGTGGATAACCTACAGTACCGGCCCTGCGATCACCCTCGTATGGGTTAGAGGTATTCATATTAGTTTCGGTCATGCCATAACGCTCGAGAATGGCTGTATTGGTTTTTTCTCGCCACTGAATATGCGTTTCTGATAATAAAGGCGCAGAACCTGAGATAAACAAGCGCATGCTACTTACGCTTTCGTATGACAAATTTTGATGCTGCAACAAACGCACATAAAAGGTTGGCACGCCCATTAATACCGTAGCATCAGGCATTGCATCTATAATCTGGTCTGCATTGAAACTTTGCATGAATATCAACGAAGAACCCGCAGCTAACGTGGTATTAATGGCCACAAACAAACCATGAGTATGGAAGATAGGCAGCGCATGAATGAGCACATCATCACAACTAAATGACCAATAATCTTTCAATGTGCTGGCATTGCTCCATAAATTTTTATGAGTGAGCATAGCCCCTTTTGAGCGTCCTGTAGTTCCCGAAGTGTATAAAAATGCGACTAAATCATCAGCTTCTCTTGGTATGGCTTGAAAAGGTTCATTAGTTAGTGTGCTGGCAATTTCAGTTAAGCTACCCGTGTTATCTGCATTCAAAGTTTCCACTGCACCTGCACCCAGCTTTTTGGCAACAGGAGCTAATGCTTGATAAGTACTGGCATCACAAACAAACACGCTGGGCGCCGCATCTTCCAAAAAATAGCTAACCTCAGCGGTGGTGTAAGCTCTATTTAATGGCAAGAATACCCCCCCTGCCAACACAGTACCTACATAAAGCTGCAGCACTTCCAGTGATTTTTCCACTTGCACCGCGACCCTATCATCAGGTTTTAAACCTTTACTAATTAGGGTTTTGGCATAGTTTTCTGCGCCTAGAAAAAATTCCTGATAAGACACCTTGCTACCATCAAGTTTTTTAGCAAACAGACTTTGAGCATCCAACAGGGATGCTGCGCGTAGGTGTTGGCCTAAAAAGTTACCTTGGTATGTATTTGTCGTCATAGTGGTTGCTCTATGCTTTGTTGCTATCGTTTCACTTGCTCAAAAAGTGCACCTGGTGCGGCTATGATGGTTTCTGACCCACTAAAAATGCAACTTCGCCAAGCCTATAAATATCATCTTCTTAGGCTAAATTGGCTACTGGGTCATTCTCTTCATTAGAAGCTGTTTGAAAGTCAAACCAAAAACGTTTGTGCTTTTTCTTGTCATTGATTCATATCATTTATCTATGAAGGGTTCTGAATTTGATCAACAAACAAACCTAGGGTCATTAGTTGTCAACCAAAGTTAAATCAAAGTCAACTTTTAAGTAATCTTCATGCACAGTGCCAGATAAGGCAAAACCTTCTGGGAAAGTGCCAGCTGCCATCGGCTGATATTCCATCACTAGATCTTCACGCACGCCAAATACCGTATCTTGGTCAAGATAAGGGTCATCGGCTGCAAATACTTCAGTCCCAGGTTACGATAGCCTTCTGCAATCACAATAAAATGTAAATGTGACGGGCGCCATGGATGACGGCCACAGGCATTAAGAATATCCCCCATGGGCCATCAGTTGGCACGGTGTATTCTACTGGGCGCACTGTTGTGAAGGCGTAACGACCATCTTCATTAGTAGTTTGGATCCCATGGAAAGAATAGGTGTCTTGCTCTGGGTCTTGGCTTGAATAAAGGCCATTCGGTGCTGTCTGCCAGATGTCACGCTTGGCACCTTTTATAGGGTTACCTTGAGTGTCCTTTATAATGCCTTGCACAAGCAACACAGGGCCACCAAAGTCACACTTCATATCACCGCCAATCGCAAGTGGTGGCGAGCCGGTAATATGAAAAGGCCCTAACACACTTGAAGAGGTGCCTTCTTTTCGAGAGTTGATCAGATCAACCAGAGGTGAAAAGCCTAACACATCGGATAACAACACGAATTCATGGCGTTCTTTATCAGAAATTTCGCCTGCGCGCTCCAAAAATTCGATTCCCGTTTCCCATTCAGCGTGGGTCAGGTTAACATCGTTTTTGGCTACTAAGTATCGGCTAAGCGTAAAGTGGGCGATGAACACGATACCATTTTAAGGCATGCACTCAATGGAGATGCCGATAAAGCCGTTGAAACACTGCTTTCTCATTACTATCAAACTGGCAAATTATTATCAGAGTTTTTAAGAAACCAAGAGCATTAAGGCGC